>NZ_JAIQDH010000009.1:0-367320 GCF_020037095.1 Myxococcus sp. XM-1-1-1 | reverse complement strand
ACGGAGACTCCCGCCGCGCAGCCCGAGTGGGCCACCACGGAAGAGCTTCCCGCCGACGCGGTGCAGGCCGAGTGGTCCTCGTCCACGACGGAGACTCCCGCCGCGCAGCCCGAGTGGGCCGCCACGGAAGAGCTTCCCGCCGACGCCGTGCAGTCCGAGTGGTCTTCGTCCACGACGGAGGCACCTACCACTCAGCCGGAGTGGGCTGCTACCGAAGAGCTTCCCGCCGACGCCGTGCAGGCCGAGTGGTCTTCGTCCACGACGGAGGCACCTGCCGCTCAGCCCGAGTGGACCGCCGCCGAAGGACTTCCCGCCGACGCCGTGCAGGCCGAGTGGTCCGCCACGGAAGAGCTTCCCGCCGATGCGGTGCAAGCCGAGTGGGCCGCCACCTCGACGGAGACGCCCGCCGCCCAGCCCGAGTGGTCCGCCACGGAAGAGCTTCCCGCCGACGCCGTGCAGTCCGAGTGGTCCGCCACGTCGACAGAGACGCCCGCCGCCCAGCCCGACTGGGCCGCCGCCGAAGAACTCTCTGCGGATGCGGTGCAGGCCGAATGGTCTTCGTCCTCGACGGAGACGCCTACCGCGCAGTCCGAGTGGGCCACCACGGAAGAGCTTCCCGCCGACGCCGTGCAGGCCGAGTGGTCCGCTTCCTCGACGGAGACTCCCGCCGCCCAGCCCGAGTGGGCCGCCACGGAAGAGCTTCCCGCCGACGCCGTGCAGGCCGAGTGGTCCGCGACAGAGGCGAGCGCTCCGCAGCCCGAGTGGGAGGCGACGCCGGAAATTGCCCCGGACGCCGTGCAGGCAGAGTCATCCTCCTCGACAGATGTAATTGCCGCGCAGCCCGAGTGGGCGACCACGCCGGAGATTGCCCCGGACGCCGTTCAGACGGAGTGGACTGCGTCATCAACGGAGACGCCTGCCGCGCAGACTGACTGGTCTGCCGCGGAAGAGCTTCCCGCGGACGCGGTGCAGGCCGAGTGGTCTTCGTCCACGGCGGAGCCCCCTGCGGCGCAGCCTGAATGGGCCGCCACGGAAGAGCTTCCCGCGGATGCAGTGCAAGCCGAGTGGTCCGCCACCTCGACGGAGACTCCCGCCGCGCAGCCCGAGTGGGAGGCCACGTCGGAGCTTGCTCCAGACGCGGTGCAGACCGACTGGTCTGCCTCGTCGACCGCCCCGCAGCCCGAATGGGCCGCCACCGAAGAGCTTCCCGCGGATGCCGTGCAGTCCGATTGGTCCGCATCCTCGACGGAGGCGCCTGCCGCGCAGCCCGAGTGGGCCGCCGCCGAAGAGCTTCCCGCGGATGCGGTGCAGCCCGAGTGGTCCGCCACGGAAGAGCTCCCTGCGGACGCCGTGCAGTCCGATTGGTCCGCAGCCTCGACGGAGGCTCCTGCCGCTCAGCCCCACTGGTCCGCCACCGAAGAGATTCCCGTGGACGCGGCGCAGCCCGAGTGGGCTTCCACGCCGGAGATTGCCCCAGACGCGGTGCAGACCGACTGGTCTGCCTCGTCAACTGCCGCGCAACCGGAGTGGGCCTCCACGACGGATGAGCTTCCCGCGGACGCCGTCCAGACCGAGTGGTCCGCCAACGCCACGGCGGCCCCCTCCGAACAGTCCCAGTGGTCCGCGACGCCGGAGATTGCGGCGGACGCCGTGCAGACCGATTGGTCCGCGTCGGCCGCAGAGTCCCCCACCGCTCAGCCCGAGTGGTCCGCCACCGAAGAGCTCCCCGCCGACGCCGTCCTCTCTGAAGAGCCCACTGCTTCGACCGAGCCCCCCACGGCTCAGCCCGAGTGGTCCGCCACCGAAGAGCTCCCTGCCGACGCCGTCCAGGCCGAGTGGTCCTCGACCGACGCGCCCCACACGGCTCAGCCCGAGTGGTCCACCACCGAAGAGCTCCCGGCCGACGCCGTCCAGTCCGAGTGGTCCTCCGCCCAGGACTCGTCGACCTGGAACAACACCGCCACCGAGGAGCCGTCCAACGCGCAGGCCGAGTGGAGCGAGGCCCCGGTCGACGTGGAGCCGATGGTCGAGCTCTCCGCCACCGAGCAGCTCCCAGCCGAGCCCATCCAGGCCGAGGAGGTCTCCTGGGCCGAGGAGCAGCCCGCCGCGCCCGCCTCTTCCTGGCAGGCCCAGAACGGCCACGCGTTCGGCGCCCCCGTGACGGACCTCTCCGCCTCCATCGAGGAAGAGGTCCCCGTCGAGTTCGAGCAGGAACAAGAGCAGGAGCTCGCCGAAATCGAGCTGGTGGAAGAGGCCCCCGAGCCCACGCCGACGCCCGCCACCGCCGTGGCCGCCGCGGCGATGAGCGCGGCCCTGCGCTCGCCCTACCCCGCGCCTCCCGCGCGAGCCACGCCCTCCCTGGCCTCGAGCCCGCAGCCGCTCGCCGCCGTGAGGGAGCCGCTCTTCGCCGCCGCCGTGCCCCTGCACGCCGACTCCATCACCTCGTTCATCGAGGGCGAACACCGCGTCATCATCCACACCGTGGAAGGCCAGGTGAAGCGCGGCACCATCCGCGACGCGGACCTGCTCGACGAGGTCATCTCCCTGGAGCAGCAGAGCGGCTTCGCCCCGGAGCAGATTCCCGGCAAGCGCGTGAAGGCCATCTTCTTCATGCTCCCCGCCGGCGCGCGTCAGCCCCAGGCCGAGGGCCAGAAGATTCGCGTCACCTTCAACGACGGCCGCCAGGTCGCGGGCTTCTCCCAGGACTTCAAGAGCACCACCCCGGGCTTCTTCGTCGTCCCCGCCGACCAGCGCACCAACACCGCGCGCATCTTCATCTACCGCGCCAGCGTGCAGGCCGTCGCCGAGGGCTGAAGCCCTCCACGAAAGCCACACCCGAGGGGCCCCACCACCGTGGCGGCCCCTCTTTCATTTCCGCGCGCGCGCCGACACGAAGCGCCCACGCACGAAACGAAGAAGGGCCCCCACACCGTGGAGGCCCTTCATTCACGTCAGTCGCTGTCGAGCGACCCGCGGACTACTTCTTCGCGGGGGCGGCGGCGTCCGCCTTCTTCGTCAGGGACAGGTCCAGGTTCACGGTGACTTCCTCACCCACCGCCACGCCGCCCGTCTCCAGCGCCGTGTTGTAGGTCAGGCCGAAGTCCTTGCGGTTCAGCTTCGTCGTGGCGGACACGCCCGTGCGGGTGTTGCCCCAGGGGTCCTTCGACTCCTTCGACGGGCCCGTGACGTCCAGGACGACCGGCTTGGTGACGCCGTGCATGGTCAGGTTGCCGGTGACCTTCAGCTTGCCCTCGCCCGCCTTCTCCACCTTCGTCGACTTGAAGGTGATGGTGGGGTACTTCGCCGTGTCGAAGAAGTCCGGCGCCTTCAGGTGCTCGTCACGCTTGGCGTTGCCCGTGTTCACCGTCGCCGCGTCGAGCGTGGCCTCCACGGTGGACTTGGTGATGTCCTTGTCGTCCAGGTTCACCGCGCCCTGCTTGATGTTGAACGAGCCCGTCACGTTCGACACCATCATGTGCTTCACGGTGAAGCCCGCGCTGGAGTGGGCCGGGTCCACGTCCCACGTGGCGGCAAAGGCGAGGGACGGCAGGGCCACCAGCAGGGCAATCGCGCTCTTCAGGGTCGTCTTCATAGGGGTGTGCTCCTCGAATGATGAACTGCGGGTTCAGGCGCGCAGCGCGAAGCTGCGCATGGACAAGGTTCCGTGATGGAAGCCCTCGAACACGGGGGTGATGCGGTCTTCGGGGAGGGCGGCTCCGAGGACGAAGTACAGCGGCAACAAATGCTCGGCCCTTGGATGCGCGAGCGTCGCATTGGGTGCATCCAACCATGATTGAAGCCCCGTGAAGTCGCGCGCCTCCAACTTGTTCGCGACCCACGTGTCGAACGACTGCGCCCACGGCTCCGGGGACGCATCCTTCTCTCGGAAATTCACCCGGCGCAGGTTGTGGACGATGCCACCACTGCCCATCAGCAGCACGCCTTCTTCACGCAGCGGCCGCAGCACCTCGCCCATCCTCGCGATGTCCGCCGCGCGCGCGCCCAGCGGCATCGACACCTGCACCACCGGCAACGTCGCGCGTGGAAACGTGTGGAGCAGCGGTACCCACGCGCCATGGTCCAACCCGCGCTCGCCGTCCGCGACGGCCTCGAGGCCCGCGGACTTCAGCCGGCCCACCACGTCCGTGGCCAGCGCGGGCGCTCCCGGCGCCGCGTAGCGAAGCTGGTACAGCGCGCTCGGAAAACCGTGGAAGTCATAGACGAGCGGCGGCCGCTCGCTGGCGGTGACGCGCACCTCGCCGGGCGTCTCCCAGTGCGCGGAGACGACGACGAGCGCCTTCGCCGTGGACACGCCCTCACCGAAGCTCTTGAGCGCCCGCGGGTACGCGTCCGTGTCCAGCGCCACCATCGGCGAGCCATGGGAGACGAAGAGCGCGGGGGCCTTCGCCTGCCCGCTCGCGGAGCCCGTGCCCAGGGCGCCCGCCACCCCGGCCGCCGCCATGCCCTGCAGCACTCCTCGCCTGTCCAAGCCGCCTCCCATGATGGCGCCTTCTACTGCAACCCCAGGACCAACGTCCCCGGGATTCCAACCCCCTGAAATGACTCCCACCTCACAACCTGTCGTGCAGGAAACATCTCAAAACGATAGAGAGAGGCATCACTTTGGAAGGAGCGGGACACCGTGGCGGGTCAATTCGAGCTGGGGCTGGGCGAGCTCTTGTCCTTCGAACCGGGGGGCGGGCTCATCCACTTCGCGGGGCAGCGGGTGCTGCTCATGGACCCGGTGGCGCTGGGACTGCTCCGCAAGGAGCTGGTGAACCTGATGGGCATGACGGCCGCGCGGGGCATCTTCACGCGGCTGGGCTACGCGCACGGCTGGCGCACGGCGGAGGCGATGAAGGGGGCGGTGCCCTGGACGGATGAGTCCCTGTGGCGCCGCGCGGGCGGGCGGCTGCACACGCTGCAGGGCCAGGTGCGGGTGGAGCGGATGGAGCGCAAGCCCGAGGAGGGCCCGGAGCCCTTCGCCGAGGCGCAGTGGCGCGACTCGTACGAGGCCGAGCAGCACCTGTTGCACCTGGGCCGCGCGGACCACCCGGTGTGCTGGAGCCTCACCGGCTTCGCGTCCGGGTACATGAGCTACGTCAACGGCCGGGAAATCTACTGCACGGAGCTGCGCTGCGTGGGCCAGGGGGACGCGGCGTGCCACATCGTCGGCCGCCCCTCGGAGGAGTGGACCACCGAGTGCAAGGAGGTGCTGCGCTTCTACGAGACGCAGTGCATGGAGGGCGTGCTCGCCCAGGTGACGGACGCGCTGAAGCAGGCGGAGCGCAAGCTGCGCGCCAAGCGCCAGTCGCTCGCGCGCGTGGGCGTGACGGAAGACCCGGCCGGCATGGTGGCGCGCGCGGAGGCCATGCAGCGGGTCATCAACCTGGGCCGCCGCGCGGCGAAGGTGGACTCCACGGTGCTCGTCACCGGCGAGAGCGGCGTGGGCAAGGAGAGAATCGCCCGCCTCATCCACGACGAGTCCACGCGCGCGCACAAGGCCTTCGTGGCCGTCAACTGCGCGGCCGTCACCGAGAGCCTCCTGGAGAGCGAGCTGTTCGGCCACGTGAAGGGCGCCTTCACCGGCGCGACCCACGACAGGCCGGGCCTCTTCGAGGCCGCGCACGGCGGCACCCTCTTCCTGGATGAAGTGGGCGAGGTGCCGGCCTCCATGCAGGCCAAGCTCTTGCGCGCGCTGCAGGAGAAGGAGGTGCGGCGCGTGGGAGAGAACACCAGCCGCAAGGTGGACGTGCGCGTGGTGGCCGCCACCAACCGCGACTTGAGCGAGGAGGTGAAGTCCGGTCGCTTCCGCCAGGACCTCTACTACCGCCTGCGCGTCATCGAGCTGCGCATCCCCCCCTTGCGCGAGCGACGCGAGGACATCCTGCCCCTGGCCCGGCTGCTGCTCGCCGAGGCCGCGGAGCGGCTGGGCCGCAAGGTGTCGGGCCTGTCACCGGACGCGGCCGACCAGCTCCTGCGCTACGAGTGGCCCGGCAACGTGCGCGAGCTGGGCAACGCCCTGGAGCGCGCGGTGGCCCTATGCGAGGGCAGCCGCGTGGAGCGCGAGGACCTGCCGGAGGAGGTCCGCGCCGCGCCGCCCAGCCTCATGCCCAGCGGCAACCCGCGCAGGCTTGAGGACATGGAGAAGGAGTACATCCTCGCGGTGCTGGCGCAGAACGCGGGCAACCGGGCGCGCACCGCCGAGCAGCTCGACATCGGCGTGGCCACGCTCTACCGCAAGCTCAAGCAGTACGGCCACCCGGAGGCGGCCCACTGAGCCTTTCGGCTCAGTTCAGGTACTGGTCGCGGTCCGGCTTGTCCTTGTTCCTGCCCACCACGTGCAGGTGCTTGGAGCGGTCCTTCAGCTGTCGCTGCAGCCGCCAGTGCTGCAGCTGCAGCATGAACCGCTTGGGGCTGGCGCCCTTGACGTAGGCGAACACCAGCAGCAGCGCGACGACATGCGGCAGCTGGCTCAAGAAGCCCGCCGTCAGCACGCGCAGCACCACGAAGCCCGCGCCGATGCCGGCGAACGCGTTGCCCGACAGGGGGATGCCCCAGAAGTTCGTCTGCCCCTTGCCGATGACCAGGCCGTAGGCGACCCACAGCACCGAGCCCATCACCCAGCCGCCCTGGTAGCCCGCCGGCAGCGGCATGAAGAGCCCCACCACGCCCAGCACGAAGCCGGCGAGCGCCGTGCAGCCCACCGCCACCATCAACAGCCGCTTCGAGCCCCAGTAGCTCTCCAGCCACCCGCCGATGGACCACAAGAGCAGCGCGCCGAAGAGGATGCTGAACGGCTCGCTCTCGATGAAGGCGTAGGTGAAGGGCTGCCAGAGGAAGAGGTTGCCGAAGACGGTATTGGGCGACAGCAGCAGGAGCAGGCTGTTGCCCGCGCCCTGGTAGCGCAGCACCAGGAAGAGCACGGAGCCCGCCACCAGGCCCACCGCCAGCTTGGACGCCGTGGTCTCCAGGCCGGGGACCCCACCACCGCCACCCCGGCCGCCGAAGCTGCGCATCGGTCGCATTCATTCCTCCACTACGGGCTCGACAAGTCGACCAAAGGTGGTGGAACCCCGCCGGCTTCGCAACCCCAAACGACGAAGGGCGCCCCACCCGGTCCCGGGAGAGCGCCCTCGTACGTCGACGTCCAGCGTCGAGAACCGCCGAATCAGGCCGTCTTCGCGCGGTAGAAAATCGTGATGGTCAGACAGTGGAACTCCTTGTCCGAGGACTGGGTCACCACCTTGTCCACCACCTCGATGTTGACCAGATTCTCCTTGAGCCACTTGGTGATGTTCTCACCCATGTTCTCGCGATCACGCGCGAGCGTGGTGGAGAACACCTTGACTCCCGTGAAGCTCGTAACGCCCATTCCGACCCTCGTCTCAAGCTGAGATTCTGGACGTTTACCCCGAGACGATTCCGCTATCAAGAAACGGGCCCGATTTACCGGCCTTGAGCGGTCCTGGCGGCCCCACCCCGACCCCGCGTGGCGCCAGGGCTCCCACCGTCACGCAGTCGACAACGGGTGGCGGCGCTGCGGGCGAGGGCCTCGCGCGGGTGGACGCCCCGCCAGGCCCCGTGTCGGGTCACGGGCGCGAGGCGGCGGCCCGGCGGTTCTGGCAGGAGACCTCGTCCTTGCAGGCCGGGCCGATGCCCTCCGGGTGGGCGGTGAGGGGCGTCTTGTCGCTCTCCTCCACGCCGCACACGACGCACTTGCGCTTGCGGTTGCGGCGCTCCGCCCGACGCTGCTCGGCGATAGCCTTGGCCCGCTCGCGGGCCGTCTTCGCATCCACCTCGTTCGTCATCTCGCGTCCCGGTTGGAAGTCGTGTTCGGGCATCAGAGCGCCTCGACCAACACGGCGATGCCCTGACCGCCCCCGATGCAGGCGGAGCCGATACCATAGCGTCCACCGCGACGCTTGAGCTCATAGACGAGCGTCGTGGTGATGCGCGCGCCGGACGCGCCCAGCGGGTGGCCCACCGCGATGGCGCCGCCGTTGACGTTGGTCTGCTCGCGCGGCAGCCCCAGCTCCTTCTCCACCGCCAGGTACTGGGGCGCGAAGGCCTCGTTCACCTCGAACAGGTCCACATCGGAGAGCTTCGCCTGCGCGCGCTCCAGCAATTGGCGGATGGCGGGCGCCGGGCCGATGCCCATCACCTTCGGGTCACACCCGGACACGCCCCAGTTCACCAGCCGGGCGATGGGCTTCAGGCCGTGCTTCTGCACGAAGCTGCCCGTCGCCATCACCATGCTGCCGGCGCCGTCGCAGATGCCGCTGGCCGCGCCCGCGTGCACCACGCCGTCCTTCTTGAAGACCTTGGGCAGCTTGCGCAGGCCCTCCACCGTGGTCTCCGGGCGGTTGTGCTCGTCCTTGGAGACGACGACGTCGCCCTTCTTCCCCTTGAGGGTGATGGGCGCGATTTCATCCTGGAAGCGGCCCGCCTCCTGCGCGGCGGCGAAGCGCTTCTGCGTGAGCACCGCGTACTCGTCCACCTGGTCCTGGGTGAGCGCGTAGTCCACCGCGAGCTGCTCGGCGGTGAGCGCCATCGGCTGGCCGGTGTAGCTGTCCGTCAGCGCCGTCCACAGCATGTCCTCCAGGCTGCCCTTGCCCAGCGGCAGGCCCCAGCGCGCGCCGCGGATGACGTGGGGCGCCTGGCTCATGGACTCGGTGCCGCCGGCCAGCACGCAGCTCGCCTGCTCGGTGAGCATCAGCTCCGCCGCGGTGACGAACGCCTGGAAGCCGGAGCCGCACAGGCGGTTGACCCCCAGGGCCGGCACGGGGACGGGCACGCCCGTCTTCAGGCCCACGTGGCGGGGCAGGTAGATGGCATCCGCGCTCGTCTGCACCACGTTGCCGTACACGACGTGCTGCACCAGCTCCGGGGACACCTTCGACTGGGCGAAAGCGGCCTTCGCGGACTCCACGGCCAGGTCGGTGGCGCTCAGGTCCTTCAGGCTGCCGCCATAGGTGCCGAACGGGGTGCGCTTGCCGGAAAGAAAGAAGATTTCCTCGGTCTTGGACACGCTCTTCATGGTGCTCGTCTACCTACTCCCAAGGGGCGCGCGGTGCACGCGCGCAGTGATGGTCCTGGCGGGGTTTCAGGCCGCGCGCCGTCCCAGGAAGGCGCTGGCGACGATGGCAAGCGCCATCACCGTCCACAACAGCCCTTGCAGGTTCTGCCGGCGGATCTCCTTCCGGCCGAGCCCGCGATACCAGGAACGTCCGGCCTCCACCCGACCTTCCCACGAGAAGTCGCTGGCGGGCGTCAGGCCCTCCATGCGGCGCAGGTGGGCGCGCAGCAGACGCTCCGGCGGAGCGTCCGCCAGTGAACCGCTCCGGTAGACGCCGGGCACATCCAGGGCGGGCCGGCGATAACCGGCGGTGATGACGAAGCCTTCCGGGGCCAGGGGGGTGAGGAAGTAGAGCCGGGGCTCGCCGTCCGCCGTCTGGTACACGGTGGCGAAGACGCGCTCGGTGGGGTGGGCCCAGTCGTAGGAGCGCGTGGCCTTCTGGAGCGGCGGCTTCTCCTCGTGGCTGCCGAGCGCCACGAAGCCCAGGGCCTGCAGGTGGATGGAGACCTGCGCCAGCTCCAGGGGCAGGTCCATCTGGTCGGCGGGCGCCTCGGGCTCCACGCGGACCGTGTGGGGGAAGAGGAACAGCACGGCGCGCCAGAAGTTGAGCGCCAGGAGGACGATGGCGAGCACGAGACCCGCGACGACGATGCCCAGCTCGGCGAGGACGTTCATTCGGTGAGCACCTGGAGACGTGGCCCGCCCCTGGGGCTTGGGCCAGCGGGGCACCCTAGCCCAAACTCCAGGTGCTTTCGCACCACCCGCGTTCAGCGTCGGGAGGCGGTCGACGGCAGGGAGCGCCAGCGCTCCAGGTCCACGCCCTTGAGCGGATCCTTGCCCTCGAGGAAGCGCTCCAGGTGCCCCAGCGAGTCGACGCCGAAGAACAGCTCGTCGCCCACGAGCACGGTGGGCACGCCGAAGGCGCCCGCGGCGATGGCCTCCTCGGTGTTGCGGCGCAGGCGGTCCTTGATGTCCTGGCGGCCGGCGGCCTCGAGCAGCGCGGGGGCATCCAGGCCCGCGGCGCGGAGGGCCACGGTGACCTGCTCGGGCGACTCCACGCCCTTCCCGCCGCCCCAGGCCTCCGCGTAGAGAGCCGACACCAATCGGGCGCGGGCCTCCAGGTCATCCACGGCGGCCGTCACGCGCAACGGGAGCAGCGGGACGAAGGGATGCGAGGGAGGGGGGCCGAAGGGCACGCCCAGCTCGTGGGCGATGCGGAAGGTGTGCTTGAAGATATAGCCGCGCTTGGCGGGGACCTCGGCGGGGCCGATGTTGCCGGTGGCGTTGAGCACGCCCGCGAGCAGCACGGGGACGGGCTCCAGCACGCGGCCATGGCGCGCGGCGAGGGCGGGCATGCGCGTCCACGCGAGGTAGGCGTAGGGGGAGAGATAGTCGAAACAGAAGCGCAGGGGCGGGAGGGCCATGCCGCGCACTCTACCCTCCTGGCGCCGGCTGTTCGCCGTGACACCTGCGCGTGACGTGAGGCGGCGTACCTTCCGGCTCCCGCGCAGCGCGGCACCACACCCCTCCAAGAGAGCATCGCGTCCCGTGCGTTGCCAGAGCGCGCAGTGCTCCCTCAGCGGTGCTGCGTTTCACGTGGGCTCGCGCGCCCGCACGTCGCCGGAGCGTTCCGTCCATGATGCGGTCACTTCACGCGAGCCGTCTCAAGCGCTCCGTCGGGACTCCGCGCTGCGCTGGAGCGCGCCACGCAGCGACGTCGCCTGGGCCAGCAGGTTCGACGCCCGCGCCTCGGTGAAGGCCGTCTCCGCCGCCGTCAACTCCGCCACCGCCGCGTCCATCGTCATCGCCCGCTCCGCGAGCGCCAGGCGCACGTGCCCCACCTGCAACACGTTGCCCGTCAGCTCCGCCAGCGCGAGCGCGCGCTTGAGGTGCGTCAGCCCGTCCTCGCCCGGCAGCAGCGCGGCCATCGCCCGGCGCGCCAGCACCTCGTCCCAGGGATTGGCCAGCACCGGGTCCATCGACCGCGACAGCGCCGTCTGCGCCGCCTCGCGCGCCGCCTCCAGGTGGCCCTGCTCGCGCTCGAAGCGCGACTGGTAGACGCGCAAGAGCGTCTCCATCCGGAGGCCACTCTCACGCGCCGCCGCCAGCGCCCGGGGCAGCGACTGGCGCACCGCCGCCGCGTCCTCGAACAGCACGTCCCGGCACGCCTGGTACGTCTGCACGTGGCACTGCAACCAGCGGTCCTCCGGCAGCACCCGCGCCAGCGCCTCGCCGCGCGCCACCACCGCCGCCACGTGCTCGTGCTCGCCGCGCTCCAGATAGTAGGGCGGCGTGAAGATGGCCAGGTTGCGCTCCATCAACCGGGGGTTGCCCAGCCGGCGCACCAGGTCACTCTTCTCCGTGAACGCCGGCACGAAGGCCGCCGCATCCCCCGTGAACGCCGCGCGCGTCACCACCGTGAACAGGTGGAAGGCCCGCACGTCCGTGAAGCCGTGCGCCTCCGCCACCGCGTAGCCATCCCGCGTCGCCTGCGCGTCCAGCGGCTCGCCGCGCAGCGCCAGGTTCATGTTCATCATGTAGCCGCCCATCCCCAACGCCCACGCCAGGCGCCGAGGCAGCCGGCCCATCACCTCGCGCAGCCCGCGCAGCCGCGTGAGCTGCTCGAACTGCGCCTCCACCACCCCCGCCGAGCGGCCCGTGTACGCGCTGAGCACCGCCGGCGCCAACAACGTCGCGGCCCGGTACGGCGACACCTCCGGCTGCTCGCGCCGCACCCGCTCCAGCAACGCGTCCAAATCCTTCGTGCGCCCGACGATGGCCAGCGCCATCGCCTGGAGGATGCGCAGCTCCGCCTGCTTCCAGAAGATGTCCGCCGGCGCCACCTGCGCGTCCGCCTCGCGCTCGCGGAACAATTCCCTCAGGCGTGCCGGCCGCTCGTCCTCGGGCGCCGAGCACGCCCCGTCGAGCTGCGCGAGCGCAACCCGCCGCCCCTCCTCCAGGTCCACCGTCGACGCCCAGTGCGCGAAGAGCTTCTCCGCGAAGGCCAGCGAGCTGGGCGGGTCACTCGCGTAGCCCACCTCCACCAGCGTCACCCAGATGCGCAACAGCAGCCTGTCGCGCCCCGGGAAGTCCGGCGCGGACTCCAGCAGCGTGGAGGCCTCCTTCAAGAGCAGCGTCGCCTCCAGCAACGCCTGCGCCTCCATCGCCGCGCGCCCCGCGTCCAGCAACGGACCGATCGCCAGCTCCGGCTCCGACGAGCGCAGGTAGTGCCACCCCACCGTGCGCGTCAGGTCCGGCCGCTGCGAGTAGAGCGTCTGCAGCGCCAGCGCCACCCGCGCGTGCGCCGCGCGCCGCTCGTCCTCCGACATGCTGTCGTAGACGGCCTGGTGCACGGTGTCGTGCGTGAAGACGTACCGGCCCTCCTCCTCCTGGAGGAACTGCCGCTCCACGATTCCATCCAGCACCGCGAACAGCTCCGACTCCGGCAGGTCCGCCAGCGCCCGCACCATGGGCAGCTCCAGGCTGCGCCCCGCCGGCGCCAGCCGCCTCAAGAGCGACACCTGCTCCACCGGCGCGGAGGACAGGCGCTCGAGCACCGCCGCCTGGATGCTCGCGGGCAAGGGCCGCGTGTCCAGCCCCTCCTCCGCCGTCCAGCGTCCACCCACGCGCGTCAGCGCGCCCTCCTCCACCAGCGCGCGCAGACACTCCGTGGCGAAGAACGCGTTGCCCCCCGTCGTCTCGTGCAGCCGCGCGACGAAGCTCTCCGGCACCTCCAGGCCCGGCAGCGCCAGCCCCACCAACGTGCCCACGTGCTCGGCCGCCAGCGGCTCCAGATCCATGCGCCAGGTGAGCTTCTCGTCCACCGTCTGGAACGCCAGGCTCAGCCGGCTCAGCTCCCCCGAGCGGAACGTGCACACCACCATGCCGCGCGTGCCGTGCAGCGCGCGGATGAGCACGTTGAGCACCTCCAGCGACGCGGTGTCCGCCCAGTGCAGGTCCTCGAAGCACAGGACGAACGTCATCCGCTTGCCCAGCCCCTGCACCCACTCCGCCAGCGCGCCGAAGAACCCCAGCTTCTCCTCGCCCGGCACCTGCGCGACGCCCGAGCCCTCCGCCGACATCGCGGGCAGGAGCCTCGAGAGCCTCGGCGACAGCCGCTCCATCACCTCCGTGGGCGTGTGCGGAATCAGCGCGCGCAGCGCCTGCGCGATGGGCGTCAGCGGCGCCTGCCCCTCCGCGCGACACTGCCCCCGTCCGAACGGCAGCTCCGCCAGCTTCGCCTGCAGCTCGAACTCCTGCAGCAGCCGCGTCTTGCCCACGCCCGCCGGAGCGCCCAGCAGCACCGCGCGCGACTGGCCCCAGTCCGCCTCGGCCAGCCCGTTCATCAGCGACTCCAGCTCCGCCGCGCGCCCCACCACCTCCGGCACGTGCAGGTAGCTGGAGCGCGCCGACAGGGGCTCCTCCGGCATCGGCTCGCCGCTGGCGTGGCACAGCGCCTCCATCAGCTCGGCGGCGTCCTGGAAGCGCTCGCGCGGGTCCTTCGCCAACAGCAGGAGGATGATCTCCTCCAGCTGCGGGTCCACCGGCCCCAGCGAGGATGGCTTGGGCGGCGGCCGCGTCAGGTGCTCGGCGAGCAGCGCCGCGGGCGTGTTGCGCTTGAAGGGCAGCTTCCCCGTCACCAGGTAGTACGCCATCACCCCCAGCGAGTAGAGGTCGGCGCGCCCGTCGATGCTCGCGCCACGCTGCCACTCGGGGGCCAGGTACTCCAGCGTGCCCTTGAGCTTGCCGGGGCTCGGGGTGCCCAGCTGGTGCATCACCCCGAAGTCCATCAGCTTCACCGCGCCGGAGCGGGTGATGCGCACGTTGCTCGCCTTGATGTCGCAGTGCACGTACAGGCGCGAGTGGATGAACGCCAGCACCTGCGCCATCTGGAGGAGCACCCGGTACAGCGTGCGCGTGTCCAGCGGGGACTCGCGCGCCAGGGTGCTCAGGTCCTGCCCGTCCACCACCTCCATGGTGATGAAGCGGTTGCCGGCCTCCGTCATCCCCCAGTCGAACACCTTCAGCGTGCCGGGGTGCTGCAGCTTCTTCATCGCGAAGAACTCGTGCCGGAACATCAGCACCAGCTCCTCCGTCTTCGCCGCCGTCAGCCCCGCGGGGACCTGCATCTCCTTGAGCGCGACCTTGCGCCGCTCGTGCAGGTCCTCCGCCAGCCAGATGCGGCCCATGCCGCCCTCGCCCAAGAGGCCCTCCACCCGGTAGCGG
This sequence comes from Myxococcus sp. XM-1-1-1, assembly GCF_020037095.1. NCBI lineage: Bacteria > Pseudomonadati > Myxococcota > Myxococcia > Myxococcales > Myxococcaceae > Myxococcus > Myxococcus sp. XM-1-1-1. The sequence goes on along the minus strand of NZ_JAIQDH010000009.1, from coordinate 353,015 downwards.
CCCGTCACCACCATTCCGAGCTCCAACGAGCGTCGCACGCCCGCGGCGTCCCCCGGCAGGGTGACGGGCGTGCGGATGCGCTCCCCCCACGTGCTGCTCGGAGGACGGCTGCGCTCGTCCAGGACGGTTGTCTTCTCTTCGTCGCTCACGAAGGCGGGACCGGAAGGTCGGCAGAATCCAGAAGTCGATGGAATATCACGTTTCCATGTATCGGGACACGCTCCGACGACACGGAAGAAACCCCTGCCCCCCACCGCCCAGGCAGGCGGCCTGATATCCGCCAGCACTTGTCCCGCGCATCGGGACTTCGGAGGTTGAGTCGGGCAGGCGACACCCACACCCAGGCAGGTGCAACATGGCGGGCATTCCTCGAGGACCCAACGACACGCGGCCGACGCGCGGGGACTTCCAGCCGAGGAATCGCGGCGAGGTGGAGGACGCGCAGGATGAGGGCGCGCGCGACGTGAGCCGTCGGCTCGCGGACGAAGGCGCCGGGGACGTGACCCCCACGCGTGACACGGACTGGGAGGCCCGCGTGGATCGCGGGGAGGAGTGGACAAACGAGCAGGTCCCCGAGCGCGAGGCCCGCGGCGACGAGGAGCCCGACTCGGAGGTGTCCCGGCGCGGCCTGGAGAATCCCCCGCCCGAGGAGTAGGCCTCCGACGCCCGCTCGGCCTTGTACCTCTGTCCAGGGGTGGGGGCAGACCCCTTGCGACGGCGGGCGCGGTGCGGTGATGCTCGTGGTTTCGGACGGTCGTCGCCCCACGGCGCGCCGCCGGCACCGGAGGAGCCCGAGCACCGTGAAGCCCAAGGTCCTCATCGTCGAGAACTCGTGGACGATGCGCGAGACACTGCGCCTGCTGTTGTCCGGGGACTTCGACTGCACGGCGGCGTCGAGCGGCGAGGAGGGCCTGGAGAAGGCCCTGGCCCAGCCGCCGGACCTGCTCCTGTCCGACGTGAACATGGAGGGCATGGACGGGTACGAGCTGTGCCGCCGCTTCCGTCAGGAGCCCTCGCTTCAGCACATCCCCGTCGTCTTCGTCAGCGGCTTCGCGCCCCGCTCGGACAGCGACGCGAGCCTGCCCGTGCCGGATGCCTACCTGGTCAAGCCCGTGAAGCCCGCGCTGCTCATCGCCGAAATCCACGCGCTGCTGCAGCGGGGGAGCGCGCCCGTGTCGGCGGCGGCCCCCACCGCGCAGGTCGTCACCAAGGCCTGAGGTCAGCTCCCCCGGTAGGTGGAGTAGCCGAAGGGGCTGAGCAACAGCGGTACGTGGTAGTGCTCGTCGGGCGCCCCCAGCTCGAAGACGACGGACACCGACGGATAGAAGCCCTTCACACCGAGCGAGCGGAAGTACGCGCCCGTGTCGAAGGACATCCGGTAGACGCCTGTCTCCACGCGGGCGCCCGCGGGCAGGAAGTCGCGCACGCGCCCGTCGTCGTTGGTGACGCCCCGGGCCAGCTCCTTCCAGTCGCCGTGGGCCCCCTGCAGCTCCAGGGTGATGGGAACACCGGAGGCCGGGCGGCCGCGGTGCGTGTCGAGGACATGGGTGGACAGGGTGCTCATGACGCCAGCAGCTTCTCCAATCGGATGCGGGTGATTTTCGCCTGCTCACCGGCGGCGATGCGCAGCTCCTCGTCCGGGGCGTTGCCCAGGCGCGCGCGCAGCAGGCCGAGCATCTCCTGGGCGCTCTTGCCCGTCGCGCACACGAGGAAGATGAAGCCGAAGCGCTCCTCGTAGGCCTGGTTGCCATCGGCCAGGCCCTGGAGCACCTCCTCTCCCGCGCCGCTCACCCCGCCCTGCTCCTGCGAGGACCAGCTCGCCGTGGCGGCGAACTTCGCGCGCAGCGAGGCCACGTCGCCGATGCGCGGGTGGTGCGTGAAGGCCTCGCGCCAGTCCTCCGGGCCCGTGCGGCTCCACTGCTGGGAGGCCTCGGAGAACAGGTGCTCGGCGTCACGGAAGGGCCGCGCCTTCGTCATCGCCTCCGCCCAACGCGAGGCACCGCAGCAGCGCTTCAGCTCCGCGCGGGCCTCGTCGGGGGGCAGCGTGTTGAGTCGCTCGAGCGCGCTCACGCCGGACGTCCGTGGACGAGCAGCCGGCTGACTCCGCCGTCGGGGAAGATTTTGAGGCGCACGTGGGTGAAGGGGCCCTTCGCCTTCAGCTCGGCCTCGAAGTGGTGACGGTGGTCCGCCTGGAGCTTCGTGCGCGGCAGCAGCTCCGTCCACGCCAGGTCGTGCGCGTTGGCGAAGTCCACCAGCGGCTCGCGCAGGTAGAGGCCTTCGAGCGACGCGCTCTCCGGGAAGTTGCCCTTGTAGAAGGCGGTGTCCACCTCCACGCGCTCGATGGTGCCGGGCACGGCCAGCTTCACGACAATCCAGTCGAAGCCCGGCAGCAGGCGCTTGCGGCGCGTCTCCCAGCCCTCGCCCATGTTGGCCGCGCGGCCGGGCAGGATGAGGTTGTCCTTGGTGCCGAAGAACGCGTCGTTGCACGCCACCACCGTGCCGCCGTTCTCCGCCGCCGCCAGGTCCACCGCGCCCTTCTCGCGCGTCAGCCGCGCCAGGTCCGGCCGCACCTCGCCGTGCACGCGCAAGCGCGCCACGCCGCCGTCCGGGTAGATGTTGAGGCGCAGGTGCGTCCAGCGCCGCTCGTCGGCGATGGCGAAGAGGTTGCGCGAGCCACCCTGCAGCTTGAGCTGCGGGAGGATGCGCGTCCACGCCGCGTCCACCAGCGACTCGGGCGACGGCGAGCCTTCGACCTCCAGCGCGTCCACCGAGGCGTACTCGGGGAAGTTGCCCAGGAAGTGGTTCGTGTCGATGTCCACGCCGCGAATCACGCCGGGCAGGCCGAGCTTCAGGATGCACCAGTCGTGGCCGGGCACGCGCTTGCGGCGCGACTCCCAGCCGTCCATCCACTTGCCCTGCTCGGTATACTTGTCCGGGATGAAGACGCCTCGACCGGGCTTGAGCAGGTTCTCCTTGCCGGCGAAGAACTCGTCACTGGCCAGCAGGGCCTGTCCGCCGACCTTCTCGGCGGCCAGGTCGATGAGCTCCGTGAAGCCGACGCGCAGCTTCCCCTCTTCGGGTGCATGCATTTTCGTGTGTTCTCCCGATGGAATGATGTCAGGCGGCGATGCGCGCCGAGGACGGCCGGCGCACCCAGCTTCCCGTGGGACGCGGGAAGGGCTGCCCGCGCTCGTAGATGGTCTCTCCGCGCAGCAGCGTGCGCTCCACCACGCCCGCGAGCGTCCTGCCCGCGTACGGCGTCAGGGGATGACGGTGCTGGAGCCGTGACGGCTCGACGGTGAAGGTGGTCTCGGGGTCGAACACCACGAGGTCCGCGTCCGCGCCCGGCACGAGCGAGCCCTTCGTACCGCTCAGGCCCACCAGTCGGGCCGGCGCCTCGCACATCCAGCGCACGAGGGACTCCAGACCGAGGCCTCGCCTGCGCGCCTCGGTCCACACCGCCGACAGGCTGAGCTGCAGCGACGCGATGCCACCCCACGCCGCGCCGAAGTCGCCGCGCTCCAGCAGCTTGAGCGCGGGCGTGCAGGGCGAGTGGTCCGACACCACCAGCTCGATGTCTCCGCGCGCGAGCCCCTCCCACAGGCGCTCGCGGTTCTCCGCCTCGCGGATGGGCGGCGCGCACTTGAAGTGGGTCGCGCCGTCCTCAATCTCCTCGGCGGTGAAGCTCAGGTAGTGCGGACACGTCTCCACCGACACGTCCAACCCCTCGCGCCGCGCATCGATGAGCAGCGGCAGCGCGTCCGCCGAGGACAGGTGGACGATGTGCACGCGGCAGCGGTGCTTTCGCGCCAGCTCCATCATCATCCGGATGGCGTCCTGCTCCCAGCTGCGCGGCCGGGACTCGAGATAGGCGCGGTACGTGCGAGCCCCCTCTGCGCGGACCTCCGGGAGCGCTGACTCCAGCTCCGCGTGCACGATGAGCGGCACACCGCGCCGCGCGAGAATCGGCATGGCCACGTCGAGCACCGCGCGGTCCGCGGGAGGGAACTCATCCACACCCGAGGGGCACAGGAAGCACTTGAAGCCCGCGATGCCCGCGTCGATGAGCGCCTCCAGCTCGCCCGCATTGCCGGGAATCACGCCGCCCCAGAAGCCATGGTCCACCTGGCTCGCGCCCCGGGCCGCGTCCGCCTTGAGCTTCAGCGCGTCGAGCGTGGTGGTGGGCGGCAGCGAGTTGAGCGGCATGTCCACCACGGTGGTGATGCCTCCGGCCGCCGCGGCGCGCGTGGCGGTCTCGAAGCCCTCCCACTCGGTGCGGCCGGGCTCGTTGATGTGCGCGTGGCAGTCCACCACGCCGGGCATCACCACGTGGTGGCCCACGTCCGTCACCGACAGCGCGCCGAGCGCCTCGGAGGGCCCGGCCACCTTCTCCACGCGGCCGTCCTTCACCACCACCACCGCCTCGCGCAGCCCACCGCCCGCCAGCACGCGGCGACTGCGCAGCCCGAACTCACCCCTGCTCATGGCTCGAATTCCCTCTCGTCGAAGCATTCCAGGGAGCGGAAGAACGCATCCCGGTCATCCAGGTAGAGCTGCCGCGTCACGCCCGCCGTCAGCTTGGGCAGGCTGTACTTCATGCCGGAGATGCTCGCCCCGCCGAAGCCCAGCGAGAGCAGGCACCCGAAGGTGTAGTTGAAGATGGAGCGGAGGTACGGCGCGCGACCCGGCTGCTTCTCCTGCAGCTCGAAGCCCGGCCCCAGGTACGGGTGGCGCAGCAGGTCCGCGTGCGACTGCCCCTCGGGCGGCGTGAAGCGGTCCTTCCAGAGCGCGATGTCCGTGTGCACGTTCGCCAGCTCCGGCCGCAGCGACAGGTCCGTCACCGTGCCGCTTCCGACGATGAGCTTGTCGAAGGTGTACTGCCCCTGCGGGGTGGTGATGCGGGCCTGCCCGTCCACCACCTCGGCGTCCAGCCACGGGCTCTGGGCGTGCAGGTGGAACTGGGGGAAGGCGCACGCGCGGCGGTACGTGTCCGCCGGGGGCAGCTGCCCCATCTCGAAGATGCGGTGGATGAAGCGCCACTTGTCCGCGTCCGGCAGGTCCGCGTGGTGCTTGAGGAAGCCGACGAACTCCGCCCAGCGGTACGGGTTGATGCACGGCAGCGACTTGCGCCGGTAGAACAGGTGCACCTCGCCGGCACCGTGCTCCAGCGCGACGGAGGCGTTGTCGAACGCGGACGCCCCCGCGCCGAGCACGCCCACCTTGCGGCCGCGCAGGGCCTCGAAGTCGATGTCCTCGCGTGTCTGCGCGTACAGTTCGCGCGGCAGGTTCGCCACGATGGATGGGACTTCCCAGCGCCCCGAGCCGTCGATGCCCGTGGCGAGCACCACCTTGCGCACGAAGAGGACCTCGGTGGCGCCGGTGCGCAGGTCCTCCAGCGGCACGTGGAAGCAGTCGTCCTCGGCGCTCCAGGTCAGCGCTCCGGCGCGCGAGCGGCAGCGCACGGGGATGTTCAGCGTGCGCCGGTACCAGCCGAGGAAGTCCGCCCACAGCTCCTTGGGGATGCGCTCCAACGACGCCCAGGCGGCCTCGCCGTACTGGGCCTCGAACCAGGACTGGAAGCTGAGGTTGGGCAGGTTGTGGTCCGGCCCGGTGAGGTGCTTGGGCGTGCGCAGCGTGTGCATGCGCGCGAACGTCTTCCACGGCCCCGCGAGGTCCTGCTCGCCGTCGTCCACCACGAGCAGGTTCGTCACCTTCTCGCGCAAGAGCCCGAAGGCCGCGGTGAGGCCGCTCTGCCCGCCTCCGATGATGAGCACATCCAGCACGGCCTTGCCGTCACGGGTGTGTCGCGGGAGCACCCAGGAGCGCTTCGGGTACTCCAGCCGCTCCAGGTCCCTGCGGAGCGCGTCCTCCAGGGCGGGGAGGCCGGGAGGAGGCGGCATCGCGGGGCTCGGAGGCGGGATGCGCATGCCTCCATCGTAACCGCGCGCTATGTCGCCCGGTCAATGTGCCCCCCTCCCTGGGTGTGGGCTGACAAGGGGCTCCCGAGGGAAATAGCCGGGCGCGTCAGGGGTTGACAGCGGGTGTCCGAGCGCTGACGACGGCCCGCTTCGACGCTTCCCCGGAGGAGCCGGTTGGTTATGCTCCCCCGCCCTTTTCGCTCCGTCCCGAGGTCATTCGCGTGATCAACGCCTTCCCCCGCGTCCCGGCTCCCCGCAACGAGCCCATCCTCCCCTACTCGCCCGGTTCGCCCGAGCGCCGCGAGCTCCAGGCGACGCTCAAGCGCATGAGCGGCGAGCAGATCGACATCCCGCTCATCATCGGCGGCAAGCAGGTGCGCAGCGGCAAGACGGACACGGTGCGCATGCCCCACCGGCACTCGCACGTGCTGGCCACCCTGCACGAGGCGGACGCGAGCCACGTGGAGCAGGCCATCCAGGCGGGCCTCGCGGTGAAGGAGGACTGGGCGCGGATGTCGTTCTCCTCGCGCGCGGCCATCTTCCTGCGCGCCGCGGAGCTGCTCGCCACGCGCTACCGGCCCATCATCAACGCGTCCACCATGCTGGGTCAGTCGAAGACGGCCCACCAGGCGGAGATCGACGCCGCGTGTGAGGCCATCGACTTCCTGCGCTACAACGTCCACTTCGCCGAGCAGATTCTCGCCATCCAGCCGGAGTCGTCGCCGCAGACGTGGAACATGTTGGACTACCGCCCGCTGGACGGCTTCGTGTTCGCGGTGGCGCCGTTCAACTTCACGTCCATCGCGATGAACCTGTGCACCGCGCCCGCGCTGATGGGCAACGTGGTGCTGTTCAAGCCGTCGTCCACATCGGCGCTGAGCGCCTGGTACTTCATGGAGATGCTGCGCGAGGCGGGCCTGCCCGACGGCGTCATCAACATGCTCAACGGCGACGGGCCCACGGTGGGCAACCCCACGCTGGCCAGCCCCCATCTGGGCGGCATCCACTTCACCGGCTCCACACCGACGTTCAACACCATGTGGAAGACGGTGGGGGAGAACATCGGCAAGTACAAGCAGTACCCCCGGCTGGTGGGTGAGACGGGTGGCAAGGACTTCATCGTGGCGCACGCGTCCGCGGCGGACGACGTGGAGGCGCTCGCGGTGGCCATCGTGCGCGGTGGCTACGAGTACCAGGGGCAGAAGTGCTCGGCGGCCAGCCGCGTGTACGTGCCCGAGTCGCTTTGGACGAAGCTCAAGCCCCGGCTGCAGGCGCTCATCGGCGACATCCGCATGGGCGACGTGACGGACTTCCGCAACTTCATGGGCGCCGTCATCGACGAAAAGTCCTTCAAGAAGGTCTCCTCGTACATCGAGCTGGCGAAGCAGGACAAGGACGCGAGCATCGTCGCGGGTGGCGAGACGGACCGGAAGGAGGGCTGGTTCGTGAAGCCCACGCTGGTGCAGTTGCAGGACCCGCGTCACCGCATCATGCGCGAGGAGGTCTTCGCGCCGCTGGTGGGCGTGCACGTGTATCCGGATTCGAAGTACGTGGAGACGCTGCGCGAGGTGGACCAGAGCGCGACGTATGCGCTGACGGGGGCCATCTTCGGGCGGGACCGGAAGGCCATCGACACGGCGATGAGCGAGCTGCGGCACGCGGCGGGCAACATCTACATCAACGACAAGCCCACGGGCGCGGTGGTGGGACAGCAGCCCTTCGGTGGCTCGCGTGCGTCGGGGACGAACGACAAGGCGGGCTCGCTGCTCAACCTCATCCGCTGGACGAGTCCTCGGACGGTGAAGGAGAACTTCGCGCCGCCGACGAAGGTGCCGTATCCGTTCATGGACAGCGACCCCCACGATGGGGGTATCTAGGCTCGCATGAGCCGAGCATTCCCGGGCATCGCGGGGCTGGAGACGTATTCGCTGAAGGGTGACGACTGCTGCGTGGAGGTCATCCCTTCACGCGGCGCGCTCGTCACGAGCTTCAAGGTGGGGGACGAGGACATCCTCTACCTCGATGAGGCCACCGTGGCGGACCCGACGAAGAACGTGCGCGGGGGAATCCCCGTGCTGTTCCCCAACGCGGGTCCGCTGCCTGGGGACACGTATCCGGCGCATGGCAAGTCCTTCAGCCTGTCGCAGCACGGCTTCGCCCGGAAGATGGCGTGGGCGGTGCGGCAGGCGGAGGACTCGTTGTTGGTGCTGGGGCTGAAGTCCAACGAGGAGACGCTGCGGGTCTATCCGTGGGAGTTCGACGCGCAGCTCACATTCTCGCTCGTGGGACGGCGGCTGACCATCGACTTCGACCTCCAGAATCCCGGGATGGAGCCCTTGCCGGTGCATCTGGGGTTCCATCCGTACTTCCGGGTGCCGGATGGGGCGAAGTCGGTGACGACGGTGGAGACGGACGCGACGCACGGCTGGGACAACCGGACGAAGCGCGAGGTGCCGTTCACCGGGTTGGATTTGACGGCGGACGAGGTGGACCTGCACCTGCGGGACCACTCGAAGCAGGAGACCCGGCTGTCGCGCGGGCCGGGCCTGCGCCCCATCCACCTGTCGTGGAGCCCTGAGTTCAAGGTGATGGTGGTGTGGACGCTGAAGGGGAAGGACTTCGTCTGCGTGGAGCCGTGGACCGCCGCGGCGGGTGCGCTCGCGACGGGCGAGGGGCTGCTGCACGTGCAGCCCGATGAGCGGCTGTCGCTCGCGTTCGATATCGAGGTGTGAGCCTTGGGGTGGCGCACTTCGGTCAGGGCAATCGGCTCCTGAACTGGAGCCAGTCCTTCAGCTCGGGGTGTTTCTCCACCACACCTGAGTCAGAGATGTGCGCCAGCGTATTGAGCGCGCTCTTCATGTACCGCAGCTTGAGGAGTGTCTGCGTCGGGATGGTGCGCCAGCCTGGGGTGGCCAGGAGCTTGGCCGCCTCGTCCATCGACATGACGATGAGGCCCTGAAACCAGCTGTAGATGACGTCCGGGTCCAGGACGGCGTCTCCCGCCCGTGAACCGAGTTCTCGAATCATCCACACTCGCAGGCTCATCTCCGAGAGTCGGACGGAGTGGGCGTTGTCACCAGCCTCAAGTCCCGCGAGGACGCCATAGATGTGCAGGGCGACGTGAGCCCAGTCCAGGCTCCGCTCTTCCCTGGCCCGAGCAGCGGCCGTGAACGCGAAGCCCACCCAGTTGAAGCTCTCGCCCTGCACGGCCGCGCCGATGACCAGCCCGTCGAGCCATGTCCGAACCTGGAGAAGGGGCCACCCTAGGACGGTTTGAAGTTGGGATGTCTTCGGTTCCATCCTCACCGCATCGAGCCTGCACTCACTCTGCGCAGGCCCCTTCTCAATTCACATTAGCCAGTCCATGTCCGCAAGACATCGTCACCCAATCAGAGGCGAGGCATCATCCGCCAACAGACGGGACCTCTCTTCAACGAAATCATCGTAATCATCGCCAAACAACGCCGAACCAGCCAACATCCTCCCCAGGATATCATCAACATCAACAGGCATCTGCTGCCTGTACGCACTGGGCGCCGACCCACTTATCTTGTTGTTTTCAGCCTTAGACAAGAAAGCAATGTTCGCCAGGCAGTCGATATCTTGATTATGCTCCCGCCCCTTCATGAACGCCTTCGGATAGAGATGATGGAATTCATTTCTATTATACTCACGCAACACAACCCTCAGGTCGACCGGGGTATTTGAAATAAGATTCAACGGAGCGCGACGAGCCAGCTGCAGGATAAACGTCTTCGAATTAACAGAATCAATCCTGAATGCATTGTTTAGGTAAAAATCAACCCCCACCGAAACAGGGAAATTCCCCAACTCCGACCTCTCCCCCGCCCTCAGCTTATTCATCTCCTCAATATCGGTCTTAAGATACCGAAGAGTACCGCTGCTGTACCGTCGACTATAGCATGAACGCCAAAACCACCGAACCAATGTCTTCGCCTGCTCCGCAGACACAAGCACTTGCGTCGTGCCCTTAATCGCAAAGAAAACCGTCAACGGAACAAGCAAGGTTGAGTATGGCAAATTATCCAACTTCTCTACATGGAAATTCCTGCGCAGAAAATCAATCGCACCTCGAATACCGTTCGCAATCTCCTCAAATCGATCTCGAACAATATCGCCACGAACTTCAACCAACGTCTCTGGAGCAGCATCACCCGCAACAACTGCTGCACAACATCGCAGCAGCAGAGTGATATCTTCTCCTACGTCCTTGAACCCGAACGGCTCAAACTCTTCGCTCAACTCGGCAAATGCCGTCTGCAAGTGAAACTGATCACTCCAAGTCCACGCAGACAAGAGTTGGAGCGTATCCAGTGCCACCCCCTGTCTGTTCACTCGTTCGAAGACAATCGCAACCGTTGCGCGATCAGTCGCCGAAGTAATCTGGGCCGGTATTCTCGCCTCCTTGAATATGGTCTGCATCTTGTCGAGCTGAATAATTTGCTCGGAATTGAACTTTGCAGACGCCTCTCGATACTTAACCGGATCGAAAATTGTCCGAAGCGGGAAGTGCCGACTAGGATCAACCTCATTTAGAGCTAATACAAGAAACTGTGACTCCCTAGCATCCGGCTTTGCGGCCAAATCAAAATATACGTTCGTCCACGGAGCCGGAGCAGTAGGCGTCAATTCTGTCTGAAAGACTCCGAAGATACTCGTTATTCTCTGCTGCCCATCAAGAACATAAAACAGAGGATAGTCAGCTTTCCTACCGGGAAGATCGAACGGTCCGAGTTTTCGTTCGGCCTTCATCTCTTCTTTACTACGCCAAAGAAGCACAGAGCCAAATGGGTATCCCTTATGGATCGAATCCAAAAGGAAGGCTACGCGCTCTGGTTCCCATACAAACCCTCGCTGGAAAGCAGGAATCCGAACCTCGCCATTGACAATCATGTTAATGATATTTCGAATGCTCAACTCCTCAACACGCATCTCATCCCTCCCGCAGACACACCAAGCACTAACCAAGGGACGCTATTCAAGGCTCTATGCCTTGTCCAGGCGGTCCACATCGACCCAGCCATAGTTGTCTTGCTCTACAAGCTCTTTGAAACCTGCGCTATGGCATGCTCAGTGTCCCATCGTCATCCATGACACCAGCTCTCGCATCGCAGAGGCCACGGCTTCCGGACGTTCGACCCAGAGGAAGTGCGCGGCTCCTGCCACGGTCCTGTGGAGGATGTGCGGTCCCTGGAAAGCGGCCTGTGACCACGGTGTCTGCTGGACGATTCGGTCCTCGGCGCCGCTGATGATGAGCGTGGGCAGCGTGCGCGGCAACCACGTGTGGACATACGTCTCGTCGAAGTTCCGGTCCGACCAGTCCACCGCCGCGCGGTTGTAGGGCATCCGTCGCAGCAGCTCTCGCCCCTCCGTCACGCCCTCCGGCGTGAAGTTCCACTCCGCCGACGCCACCGCGATGTCTCGCAGCCGCTCATCCGTGCGCTCGGATTCGTAGCGCCGGGTCGCCGCGTCGACCTCGGGCAGCGGATGCCGTTGGGTCATCTCGAAGAACGGCGCACGCCAGCCCGCGTCCGGCGCCGTGCTCACGAGCACGAGCCCCACCAGGAGCGACTCCAGTTCCGGCACGGACAGCAGATACATGCCTCCCGTGGAGTGCCCCAGATAGACACAGTTCGGAAGCGCCTGGGCAGCCTCGATGAGCACCCTGGGCCACACGTCATGGGGATTCGCTGGAGCCCCCGGAGGCGAGACATTGGACCCGTCTCCTGGCAGGTCCACCATCCAGCACGTCCCCGGAACATCCAGCGCGTCCGCCAGTCCGAACAGGCTCTCCGCGCCAATCCCTGGCCCGCCCGGGAGGAGCAGCCAGTTGAAGGCCCCCGGACGGGCACCTCGTCGCCGGAGCCGAACGCCTGATGCCGTGAAGAACTGTTCCATCGTGCTGCCTGGAGACATTGCCCGCCCCCTCCATCACCGCGTCATCGATGCAAGAACCGTCGGACATCCGCCTCCGCGACCCCAAAGCCCGCACCCACGGCAGCGTCCTCCGACGAGTGAACCTGCGTACAATATCCCGCCGATGCGACTGCGACGATGCTCCCCTCCACTCGCGCAGGGAGGAATCACCATGTCGAATCGCATGTCGTGGTTGGCTGGAGTGGGTGCGTTGCTGCTCGCGGTGGGCTGCGGTCCCATCGAGGATGAGCGCGCCGAGATGCCCGTCCTGGACGACGCCCCCACCGAGGACGGGACGGTCCACGCGACCGGACTGGTGAACTGCACCAATGAATGTCGAGAAGAGTCCATCGAGTGCGTCGCAGACTGCAAGCTCACGCTGACCGACCCACTCCCACTCATGATCTGTTTCAACGCCTGCGCGGGCGAGCTCGCGGACTGCAACCTGGACTGCGTGAACTGAAGAGTCCTTCACGTCCCTCACGTGCCACGCCGCGGTCCCATCAACACCTTCGCTAGGGATTGAAGCTCCGAGCGCAACCACTGACTCCGAGGCTCGCTGTCCTCGGAGCGGTGCCAGTACAGGTGAAGCTCCAGTCGCGGCAGCGCGAGCGGCATGGGCAACAGGTGCAAGTCATCGTCGAGCACCCCGTTGATCTCCTCCGCTCTCCGCCGGGGCATCGTCAGCAACAGGTCCGAGCCCGACACGATGCGGCACGCCGTCTCGTAGTGCCGACAACGCACCGTGACCTCCCGCTGATACCCCAGCCGGCTGAGCACCAGGTCCTCCACCGCCAGCCCCGTGCGGCGCGAGGACACCGTGACGTGCTTCGCCGCCATGTACGCCGCCACGTCCAGTCGCCTGCGCTTGCGACTCACCACGCAGAACGCGTCCCGCGTGAAGGCCGTGTGCCGCAGCTCCGCGCTCGTCGGCTGCTCCACGTCGATGGCCAGGTCCAACCGTCCTGAAGCCAGGTCCCGCTCCAGCCGCGTCCGCTCCAACCGCACACTGCTGATGCGCGCCTCCGGGCTCCGCTCCTGAAGCCGCGCCACCAGCCGGGGCACAATCGACGGCTCCAGCATGTCGCTCATCGCCAGGGTGAAGGTCCCCACGTCCCGCGCCGGCTCGAAGCCGCGCGTGTGGTGCACCGCCTGCTGGAGCAGCGCGAGTGCCTCCCGAATCTCCGGCGCCACCCGCTCCGCCAACGGCGTCGGCGCCACGCCCCTCCCCTGCCGGACGAACAGGGGCGCCCCCAACTGCTCCCGCAGCCTCGCCAGCGCATGGCTCACCGCGGACTGGCTCAGGAACAGCACCTCCGCCGCGCGCGTCAGATTCCGCTCCCGATAGACGACGTCGAACACCCGGAAGAGGTTGAGGTCCGGGGGCCCGGGGCGCCGGGTGGAATCCTGAACTGGGCTCATGACGACACATGACCAACATTCAGTGGATTCAACAAGGGCCGGGTGCCAAGGATGAGCGCCTCTCGTGAGAGGAGGCAGCACCGTGGACTTCGAGCCGAGCGCCAGAGGCAAGGACTACCTGGAGCGCGTGAAGCAGTTCATGCGCGAGCACATCGAGCCCAACGAGGCCCGCTACTACCAGGAGGTCATGGAGGCCTCGCGCGGCGGTGACTGGAAGACCTGGCCCGTGTCCTCCGTCATGGAGGACCTCAAGGCCAAGGCCCGCGCGGCCGGGCTCTGGAACCTCTTCCTCCCCGACGAGAAGCTCGCCCCGGGCCTGTCCACGCTCGAGTACGCCCCCATCGCCGAGGAGACCGGGCGCAGCCTCATGGCCCCCGAGGTCTTCAACTGCAACGCCCCCGACACCGGCAACATGGAGGTGCTCTGGAAGTACGGCACCCCCGCCCAGCAGAAGCAGTGGCTCACCCCGCTGCTCGCCGGCGAAATCCGCTCCGTCTTCTGCATGACCGAGCCCGGCGTCGCCTCCTCCGACGCCACCAACATGGAGGCCACCGCCGTCGTCGAGAAGGACGAGGTCATCCTCAACGGCTCCAAGTGGTGGACCACCGGCCTGGGCCACCCCAAGGCGAAGATCGCCATCTTCATGGCGCGCACGCCCGACACCGGCGGCGACCGCCACCACCAGCACTCCATGGTGCTCGTGCCCCTGGACTCGCCGGGCGTCTCCATCAAGCGCATGCTCCCCGTCTTCGGCGAGTACGATGCCCCCCACGGCCACGGCGAGGTGCACTTCACCAACGTGCGCGTCCCCGTCTCCAACATCATCGGCGGCCCCGGCATGGGCTTCGAGATCGCCCAGGGGCGCCTGGGCCCCGGCCGCATCCACCACTGCATGCGCTGCATCGGCGCCTCCGAGCGGGCGCTGGAGCTGATGATCGACCGCGGCATGAACCGCACCGCCTTCGGCAAGCCCCTGCTCAACCTGGGCGGCAACCGCGAGCGCGTGGCCGAGGCCCGCATCGCCATCGACCAGGCCCGCCTGCTCACGCTCTACGCGGCGTGGAAGATGGACCAGGTGGGCGCCCTCGGCGCGATGACCGAAATCTCCGCCATCAAGGTCGTGGCCCCCAGCGTGCTCCAGCGCATCGTCGACGATGCCATCCAGATTCACGGCGGCGCGGGCGTGTCCAACGACACGGTGCTCGCGGGCTTCTTCGGCCAGGCGCGCACGCTGCGGCTCGCGGACGGCCCGGACGAGGTGCACAAGGGCGTCATCGCCCGCATCGAGCTGGCCAAGCGCGGCTTCTCCAAGAGGTGACGCACCATGGCCACCCACGCCGCCCCGAAATCCACCCTGGATTCACCCAGCTCCGTCCGCGCCGGTGAGGAGCTGAACGTCCCCGCCGTCGATGCCTGGCTCAAGAAGCAGGTACCGACGCTCGAGGGCCTGCCCACCGTGACGCAGTTCTCCGGCGGCGCGTCCAACTGGACCTACCGGCTCAAGTACCCCAAGCGCGACCTCATCCTCCGCCGCCCTCCCGCGGGCACCAAGGCGAAGTCCGCGCACGACATGTCGCGCGAGTACCGCGTGCAGAAGGCGCTCCGGCCCGCCTACCCGTTCGTGCCGGAGATGGTGGCGCTGTGCCAGGACGCGTCCGTCATCGGCGCGGACTTCTACGTCATGGAGCGCATCGAGGGCATCATCCCTCGCGCCAACATGCCGCGCGGGATGAACCTGAGCGCCGGCGAGACGCGCAAGCTGTGCGTCAACGTCATCGACAAGCTGCTGGAGCTGCACGCGGTGGATGCCCAGGCCGTCGGCCTGTCATCGCTCGGCAAGGGCGCGGGCTATCCCCGCCGCCAGGTGGAGGGCTGGTCGGACCGCTACGAGAAGGCGCGCACGTGGAACGTGCCGAGCTTCAAGTACGTGCGCGACTGGCTCAAGGACCACATCCCCGACGACATCGCCACCTGCGTCATCCACAACGACTGGCGCTTCGACAACGTGGTGCTGGACCCGGGCGAGCCCACGCAGGTCATCGGCGTGCTCGACTGGGAGATGGCCACGCTGGGCGACCCGCTGATGGACCTGGGCAGCGCGCTCGCGTACTGGGTCGAGTCGGATGACGACTTCTTCATGCGCGCCACGCGCCGTCAGCCCACGCACATGCCGGGCATGATGAGCCGCCGGGAGGTCGTCGACTACTACCTCCAGCGCTCCGGCCTGAAGCCCGCCAGCTGGACCTTCTACGAGGTCTTCGGAATCTTCCGGCTCGCCGGCATCATCCAGCAGATCTACTACCGCTATCACCACAAGCAGACGCGCAACCCGGCGTTCAAGAACTTCTGGACGCTGGTGACGTACTACGACTGGCGCTGCAAGCGGCTCATCAAGAAGGGAGGGCGGTGATGGGCGTCGTGTACCTCATCCGCCATGGACAGGCGTCCTTCGGCGCGGAGGACTACGACCAGCTCTCCGAGACCGGCTTCGTGCAGGCCCGACTGCTCGGCGAGGCGCTCAAGACGCGGCTGCCGCGTCTCGACGCGGTGGTGGCCGGCACGCTCACCCGTCACCGGCAGACGGCGGAGACATGCCTCTCGGCCATGGGCGTGGACCTGATGCCCACGCGCAGCCCCGGCTTCAACGAGTTCGACCACGACGAGCTGGTCGTCCGCCACACGCCCCGCTACGCCAACCACGCCGCGCTGGCCGAGGACCTCGCCTCGACGCCGGAGCCGCGCCGCGCGTTCCAGGCGCTCTTCACCGAGGCCGTGGCCCGCTGGGTCGCCGGCAAGCACGACGCCGAGTACACCGAGCCCTGGCCCGTGTTCCGCGAGCGCTGCCTGCGCGCGCTCGATTCGCTCATCCACGGGCTGGGGCCATCCAAGACGGCGCTGGTGTTCACCTCGGGCGGCCCCGTCACCGCCATCTGTCAGCAGCTGCTCCAGATTCCCGACGAGCACGCGTTCCGGCTCAACTGGACGCTGGCCAACTGCGGCGTGACGAAGGTCATCTACAGTGAGCGCGGGCGCTACCTGTCCTCGCTCAACGAGCACACGCACTTCGAGGGGCCGAACCAGGCCCTCATCACCTACCGCTGAGGGAGCTTCGGGCCATGCGAAGGAACATCCTGATTACGGGCGCGAGCTCCGGACTGGGTGAGGGCATGGCCCGCGAGTTCGCGGCGCGGGGACGCAACCTCGCGCTGTGCGCTCGACGGACGGACCGGCTGGAGGCGCTGCGCGCGGAGCTGCTCTCGAAGCACCCCGGCATCCAGGTCTCCGTGCGCGCGCTGGATGTGAACGAGCACGAGCGGGTGTTCGAGGTCTTCGAGGCGTTCGCCCAGGACCTCGGCGGGCTGGACCGCATCATCATCAACGCGGGCATCGGCGTGGGGAAGCGCATCGGCACGGGCCACTTCGCCACCAACGCGAAGACGGCCCAGACGAACTTCGTGGCCGCCGTGGCCCAGTGCGAAGCGGCCGTGGGCATCCTCCGCAAGCAGGGCCACGGACACCTGGTCACCATCTCCTCGATGAGCGCCATGCGCGGGCTGCCCCGTCACCTCACCGTGTACGCGGCGACGAAGGCAGGGCTGGCCACGCTGACCGAGGGCATCCGCGCGGAGCTGCTCGGCACGCCCATCAAGGTCTCCACGATTTATCCCGGCTACATCCACACGGAGCTGAACGCGGGGGCGAAGAACCTGCCCTTCGCGGTGGACTCGGAGCGGGGCTCGCGCGCGCTGGTGAAGGCCATCGAGAAGGAGCCGGTGAGCGCCTACGTCCCCGGCTGGCCGTGGGGCGTCGTCGGCTTCCTCCTGCGCAACCTGCCGCTCAAGCTCGTCGCGAAGATGTCCTGAGCCCGCGTGGGACTCACCGGGGCTCGGCGCCCACGAAGACCTCGTCGAGGAACGCGCGCATCGCGGCCCAGGTCCGCCGGGCCGCGTCGGGGTGGTACTGGAGCCCGGCCTCGGGGTTGTGGAGCCCTGGATAGGTGAAGGCGTGCATCGCGTGGCCGTGCGCGTGGAGCTGCCAGTCCGCGCCCGCCTCCGTCAGCTCGCGCGCCACCGCGAGCACGTCCTCCTTCGAGATGGTGGGGTCCTCCCAGCCGTGCAGGATGAGGACCTGGGCCGTGATGGGGGGCTGAGGCCCGAGCCTCGGCGGCACGAGGACTCCGTGGAAGCTCACGGCGGCCTTCAGGCCCGGCACCGCGCTGCGCGCGAGGTCCAGCGCGCAGAGGCCTCCGAAGCAGTAGCCGATGACGACGATGCGCTCCGGGTCGACGAGCGGATGGCGCAGCGCGGCCTCGAAGCCAGCGACCATCCGGCGACGCAGCAGGGCGCGGTCCTCCATCAGGGGCCCCATCAGGCGCGAGTTGTCGTCCGCGACGCCGCCTCGCACGCCCTTGCCGTACACATCCACCGCGAAGCACAGGTAGCCCAGCCCAGCGAACTCCTCCGCCTTCGCGCGGATGGGCGCGTTGAGGCCGTCCCAGGCATGGGCCAGCAGCACGCAGGGACGACGGCCGTCCTCCCGACGGTCCCAGGCCACGTAACCCTCACAGAGGGTTTCTCCCTCGCGATACTCCACGGGCTCACCGTGGATGACTGCCTCCTGCTGTCCCGACATCACCGTGCCTCCTCGCTGCCTGCGGAGCGACAATCTGGAGCCGGGCGCGGCGCGGGTCTTGAACGAATGCGACATGCCCGTGGGCCCTCCGCTCACGCGAGCAGCGCCGTTGTCGCGATGATTCGCCTCCAGTCCTCGCCGCGGCCCTACCGTTGCGGGGAGGCGCACTGGTGCGGCGCCGTGCCCATCGGCGATGCATGG
The DNA here is from genome assembly GCF_020037095.1 of Myxococcus sp. XM-1-1-1. Taxonomy (NCBI): domain Bacteria; kingdom Pseudomonadati; phylum Myxococcota; class Myxococcia; order Myxococcales; family Myxococcaceae; genus Myxococcus; species Myxococcus sp. XM-1-1-1. The sequence continues at coordinate 334,905 of NZ_JAIQDH010000009.1, read as the reverse complement.
GGTCGACTTTCTTCAGGGCGAATGCACTTGAGCCCGTCTTTCAGAAGAAGTGCGCAAGTCCGTCGGGCGCGGCGTCTCGCGCCTGGGCGAAGTACTCGGCGAGGATGGACCACTTCCTCCGCTCGTACCGTCCCGGCGTCACGCCGAGGTAGCGACGCCACTGGCGAATCTGGTGGGCCTGGTCGCTGAACCCGTGCAGCGGGTCACCCTGCCCCGTCTGCGTCGCATGGAGGCTCGCCTGGACGCGGTCGAGCCCGAGCAGTTGCTTGGGCGTACAACCCACGTGCGCCCGGAACCACCTCTCCAGCTGTCGCGTCGACACCCCCATTCCTCGCGCCGTCGTGCTCACGCGAGAGGTCCTCGCCAACGTCGCCCAGGCCCTTTCGAGCCGCTCCAGTTCACCGCCCATCCGCATCCGCTGGAGCAGCCACGCATCCAGCCGGTCCGCGACCCGCCTGGGAGTCCCCGCCGCCGCGAGGTCGTCACAGAGCCTTCGCGCGGGCCCGTCCCCCAGCAGCCCGCCCAGCTCGATGAGGTCGTCACGGCTCTCCAACCCCGTCGAGGGAAACAGCCGCGCCAGTCCTGGCGGCCGCAACATCACCATGACGAAGGAGCACCCCTCCCCGGAGCTCCAGCTGCGCGGACGACTCTGGACGCCCAGCAACGAGGCGCGCGGCGCTCCGGCCGAGAACTCACTCCCACACGGTCGGCCGAAGTTGAGCGTCAGCACCGCCGCCGCGGTGGGCGTGGTGCGGATGGGCTTGCCCTCGTACGAACCCTCCAGGTCCTCGATGAACCAATAACCGAGGACCTGCGGCGAGAGCGTGGTGTGCGGAGCCAGGGCGAGGAAGGCCATGTGACGAATCCCGGGACGACCCTACACAATGGCAGACGCGTCTCGAAGGTCGTCGACGACCCGTGTGGACTCCACCCTACGCACCGCCGACGTTGACGCCGGCGTTCGAGCCCACGCTAGACTCCCCGGCTTACGGGCTTCGCGTGACTCCGCGAGCCTTTCGAGGGGGAACACCACATGGGACTCAAGCAAGCCATCGAGAAGCTCAACACGGCGGTCGACGACCTCGTCACGTTGGAGGTCATCACCTACACCGGTCAGGTGAAGCACATCATCAACACCACCGGCGGCAAGCCCACCATCGACTGGGACAACCTGACGACGAGCTCCGTGGGAAGCGCGACGACCCAGGCCACCATCAAGCTCGTCGCCGCGACGCAGGTGAAGTTCGATGGCGACATGAAGCTCTTCCAGACCGATGAGCAGGACATCCCCCGGCTGCAGGAGCTGCTCGACCTGCATCGCAAGTCGGTGGAGACCAGCATCGCCGCGCGCAAGTCCGTCGTGGACTTCTTCGGCGACCTGCTCAAGGACATCGTCAAGAAGGGCTGAGCGACGATGCCGTCCTCTCCCGAGTCGGTCCGCATCGCGGCGCTGTTCGACGCGCCGACACGGCTCCCCGCGGCGCGAGGCGTGCCGCTGAAGGGCCGTGGGCTCGACCCGTTGGAGACCGCCATGAACCTGGAGGAGAACCTCCAGGTCCTGGAGCAGCACGCGGGGCTGGTGCCTCTGTCGGAGCTGACGCCCTCGTCGCAGGGCGCCAACTATGAGCGCTACAAGCTGGTGGTGCGCGCCGTCCGCCTGCGCCTGAGTCACCTGGGCTACGACGTGGGGGACCCCACCAGCGACAAGATGGACGCGGCGCTGCTCAAGGGCCTCAACCCGTTCCGCGTGGACATCGGGCTCGCGCCCAGCGGCGCCACCATCGAGCAGGCGACGTGGGATGCGCTCCAGGAGCTCGTCACGTTGGAGGACCCGCTCGACATCGACCGGTGGTACCCCGCCCATGGCGTGGCGAAGCCCGTGCTCCTGCGCGCCGCGCAGCTGCGGCTGACGACGCTGGGCCTGCGCGACAACGTCAAGGTCGACCCGAGCGACACGAACAACCTGCGCATCCAGCTGGCGCGCTTCCGGGCCGTGATGTTCGAGCTGGGCCTGACCGCATCCTCGAGCATCACCGAGCGGGAGACGCTGCGGCTGCTGATGTCTCACGATGAGCTGCTGGAGAAGGTGGCCCAGGGCACGCCCGAGCTGCGGAGCTTCCTCCCCGAGCGGGAGCTGGAGGAGAAGAAGCTGCCCACCGCGTCGCGGCGCTTCCTCCTGCGGCTCGCGCGCAACGAGCTGTGGCTGAACGGCTACCCGATGGGAGACATCCGCGAGCCCGTCACCGCGTCGAAGCTGCGCAAGGCGCTGGACCAGTACTGGAGGAACAGCCCGGCGCGGCCCACGTTCGAGGCGCTGGTGCTGCTGCACACCACGCAGGTGACGCCCGCGCTCTTCGAGGACTTCGTGCGCCAGCAGCGCGAGGAGGACGTGTCCCGCGACGACCTCGTGAAGTTCGTCGAGAACAACCAGGCCGAGCTCCAGGACTACTGGACGAGCGAGGTCGACAACTCGGACTTCTTCCTCTGGGACGGCATCAAGCGCACCTTCAAGTGGCTCAAGCGCCAGGTGCAGCGGCTCGGTGAGACGGTGGTGAGCATCTTCCGGTCCGTCGGGGAGTTCTTCAAGACGCTGGCGCGCAACGTGTTCCGCTCCCTCTTCCAGGTCGCCAACGACGTGCTGGGCGCGATTGGCCGCGCGGCCACCGCGTTCGCGGATGGCGTGGGCATCTTCCTGGGCGGACAGCTGCTGCCTCCCGCGCCCCGGCTGGACATGGGCTGCCGGCTCAACATGGACTGCGACACGGTGCTGTTCATCGACGCGCAGGCATCGGTGGCGGACGCGCGACAGCTGCTCGGGCGCCTGGAGCGGGTGTCGGCGGCCATCGGGCTCGCCGGGACCGTGCTGTCACTCGTCATCCGGCTGGTCAGTCGCGCCGTCTCGGGGGTCATCGGTTGGCTGCTGCTGATCGCCACCCTGGTGCAGGCCGCGCCGGAGATCATCGCCAAGGTGTCGGCGCTCGCCGCGCTGGGCTGAGCCGCGTCACGCCAGTCCGGACTGGAGGGCCTCGCCGTCCCCGTCCTCGTTGTCGGCCTCGCGGCGCAGCGTCTCCCACGCGAGCATCACCTGCTTGCGTGAGCTGCCCCACCGGTAGTCGCCGATGACGCCCGTCTTGCGCAGCACGCGGTGGCAGGGAATCAGCAACGCCACCGAGTTGTCCCCCACCGCGGAGCCCACGGCGCGCACCGCCTTGGGCCTGCCGATGGCCTTCGCCAGGTCCTCGTACGTCGCCACGTCGCCCGGCGCCACGCGCAGCAGCGCCTGCCATACCTGCACCTGGAACGGCGTCCCCTTCACCAGCACCGACAGCGGCGTGCGCTCACGCGGCGGCGTCTGGGGGAAGATGCGTCCGGCCCACGGCGCCGTCAGCTTCGTGGATTCGATGAAGCTCGCCTTCGGCCACTGCTCGCGCAGGGACTCCAGCGCCTCGACCTCCGACTCGCCCGTCAGGAAGTGCAGTCCGCAGATGCCGCGCTCGCAGACGGCGATGAGGCAGTCACCAAAGGGCGACGCGTGCACGCCATGGTGAATCGTCAGGCCGTCCCCCGCGAGCTTGAACTCCCCGGGCGTCATCGCCGTCAGCGTCACGAACAGCTCGTGCAGCCGCCCGCCTCCGGACAGCCCCACGGCGAAGGACGTGTCGAGCACGCTGCGCCGCTCGGCCAGCAGCCGGCGCGCCGAGCTGAGCGTGTGAATCTGGAGGAAGCGCTTGGGGCTGATTCCCGCCCAGCGGGTGAACAGGCGCTGGAAGTGGAAGGGACTCAGGCCCACGTGCGCGGCGACGTCGTCCAGGGAGGGCTGCTCACGCGCGTGCGCATCGAGATAGAGAATCGCCTGCTCGATTCGGGCGTAGTCGCTGTTGGCCATGTCCCGGCTCCCAATAGGTGTGTCCATCCCTGGGTATGGCCCCAGGGCCCGCGCCCTTCAACCCGGTTCTTGCGGCCATCCCCCTCCGGCGCGCAGCAAGGACCGGGTCGTCCGCCCGCTGGTGGGCGACTTACAGTGCCCCCATGCGTCTCTACGACTGCGCGGCCTCCGCCAATGGCTACAAGCTGCGCCACCTGTTGTCCTGGCTCGGCCGGCCCTATGAGCTCGTCCCCGTGGACATCTTCGCGGGCGAGAGCCACACCCCCGACTTCCTGCGCCACAAGAACCCCGCCGGACGCATCCCCGTGCTGGAGCCGGAGCCCGGACGCTTCCTCGCCGAGTCCAACGCCATCCTCCTGTTCCTCGCCGAGGACACGCCGCTGCTGCCTCGCGACGCCTTCGAGCGCGCCCAGGTCCACCAGTGGCTCTTCTTCGAACAGAACTGCGTCGAGCCCAACATCGGCACCGCGCGCTTCTGGGTGCTCACCGGGCGCGCTCGCCTGCACCCTCCCGAGGTCCTCCGCGTGCGCGTCGAGGCCGGCCGCGCCGCCCTCACCACGTTGGAGCGACACCTCCAACACGAGGACTTCCTCGTCGGCGGGCGCCCCACGGTCGCCGACATCGGGCTGTATGCCTATGCGCATCTCGCGCCCGACATGGGCCTGTCCCTGGAGGACTTCCCCGCGGTGTCCCGGTGGCTCGCGCGGGTGAAGGCCCAGCCCGGGCACATCGGTGCGCTCGCCCCGTATCCGGCGAACGCGATGGTCACCGCGCCGTGACGCGCGAGCCCGCACGGAGAATCACGCGTCGTCGCGGAATCCCATGTCGGAGGTGTGCCACATGGGGCACTCGTCCGTGGGTCGACTTGACTCGCGAGGGGTGAGCGTTTATCCGTGAGGGCCATGACGTCCTTCTTCGCCATGCGTCGAATGTCGATGACCGGTGGGCTCGCGCCCGCCTGTGTCGGCTGACGTCGCGTCCGACCCTGGCGAGCCACCGAGCCCACCCACCCGCGAGGGTCGGTGGGCTTCGTCGTTCCTGGCCCTCCCGTAGCGCCCTCGCATCACCCGCAGGAGCGCAGCGAAGCCAGCCCCGCCGTCCGTTCACTTCACACCCCACTTCCACTTCCCTCACGGGCGCACGCTCGCGCCCGCGCAGCCCCCCGTCTGTCCGGAGACGTCCCTTGGCACCCCTCACTCGCGCGACCTCGCCGCGCCTCTTCGAAGTCACCGCGCCAGAGCTGACGCTGGAAGCTGGTGCCCGTATCACTCCGCACCTGGTGCGCGGGTGGTGGTGGGGCCCGAAGGACGACCTGCCCTGGCTCCAGTCCCGCGCGCATCTCTTCTCGGCGAAAGACTCCCAGGCCACCACGCCACGCCTCGTGCGCCGCACGCGCGAGGAGCTGCTCCACGCCGCCGAGCGTGCCCGTCGTCACGGCGGCGCACGCCCCTCGACGCGCGTCCCCACCGTGCTGCTGGTGCACGCGCTCACGGGCGACATGCGCGCGGGTGGCGAGGGCGGCTGGTGGGAACCCCTCATCGGCGCGGGCCGCGTGCTGGACCCGACGCGCATGCGGCTGCTGTGCTTCAACAACCTGGGCTCCTGCTACGGCACCGTCGGTCCCGCGGACGAGGGCTTCCCCCGACGCACCGACGACTCGCGCTTCGGCCCCGCGCCCGTGCTGGCCAAGGGTGACTTGCGCCAGGACGAGCAACACCTGCCCGCCACGCTCACGCCGTGGGACCAGGCGCGAAGCATCCTCCTCACGCTCGACACCCTGGGCATCCAGGAGGTGGAGCTCGTCACCGGCGGCTCGCTGGGGGGAATGATTGTGCTCTGCCTCGCCGCGCTCGCGCCCGAGCGCTTCGCGCGCATGGCGCCCATCGCCGCCGCGGAGTCGGCCTCCGCGTGGGTGGTGGGGCTCAATCACGTGGCCCGACAGGCGCTGCTGCTGGACCCGGGGTTCCCCGAGTCGTCACACCGGGGACTGGAGCTGGCGCGACAGCTCGCCATGCTCACGTATCGCGCGGAGCCGGGATTGGACACGAACCAGCCGCGTCCCGCGACGTGGTCCTCGCGCGCGCTGCACCCGGTGCAGAGCTACCTGGAGCACCAGGGCCGCAAGCTGGAGGCGCGCTTCGACGGGCGCGCGTACCTGGCGCAGTTGGGGGCCATGGACCACCACGACCTTTCGCGCGCGCCGCATGGAGGATTGGAGCGCATCCGCGCGAGCGCCCTGTGCGTGGGCATCGACAAGGACCTGCTCTTCTTCCCCCAGCACATGGAGACGCTGGCGCAGCGACTGCGTGCCCAGGGCATCCACGCCGAGCACGCGGAGCTGTCCAGCCCACACGGCCACGATGGCTTCCTCATCGAATGGGCGCCCCTTGCGGCACTGCTTGCCCGGGCCCTCACCCTGCCCTCGGGGCTCGCGCTCGCGCGCTCCGCGCTCATGGCTCGAGTCGCGGATGAGGACACTCGATGTACTCGCGCGTCATGAATCGAGCGGCCTCGCGCGCCGTGTCAGGGACGCCGTCCGCGCCCGGGTGATTCGCGGGCCCCGCGGACTCAGCCCGCCTTGCGCGGCCACACCGGCCCAATCTGGTCCTGGTGCGCGAAGATGGGCGGGTCCGCCTCGTTGGTGAAGGCGCGCAGGCGGCAGTACTCCGGATACGACGCCTGCACCGTCAGCACATCCCCTGCGCGCATGACCTCGTCCCCCACCGGGTGGAGCTGCTCGTGGCCGTCGCGCAACAGCGACAACGCCAGCCCGCCGAAGCGATCTCGAATGGCGGAGATGTTCAGCCCCGGCAAGCCCTCGCGCGCCTCGAAGAGGGACACCACCATCAGGTGCTTGCCCAGGTGGAACGAGTGGATGATGCGAGGGTCCATCGCCGCCAGCGCCATGGCGGGCGCGGCGAGCGACGAGCTGGACAGGGCCTCCGCCTTGAACGTGTCGCGCACCTTGCCGCTCAAGTCCTCGTCGAACAGGCGGATGACGACGCGGATGTTCGGGTTCAACTTCCGCGCATCCAGCGCGATGTTGAGGTTCGCCAGGTCGTCGTCCGTGGCGCACACAATCGCGGAGGCGTGCTTCACGTTGGTGCGCGGCAGGCACAGCGGGCTGCGCGTGTCGTCGATGAGCAACGGCACGTTCTCGTCCCGCAGCGCGGAGACGAAGGCCGCGTCCTCGCGCTTCTCCACCACCACCACGTCCTTGTCCATCTCCTTCAACTGCGTCACCACGCGGTAGCCCACCCGCCCCGCCCCGCACACCACGACGTGGCCCTTCATCGTCTCGGTGACCACTTCGATCCACTCCTTGTCGTTCTTGTGTCGGGCGAAGTAGAGGTAGGCGAAGCGCACCACGCCGTCCGCCACCAGGGCGATGCCCGCCGGCGGAATCACCACGTTGAGCGCCTCGATGGCCCAGTCATGCACGTACGGCAGCGACGGCTGCCCGTAGAGCAGGAAGTAGACGTGGTGCAGCGCCTCCCCGAAGGAGATGGGCACCCCGTCCGGGCCGATGTAGCGCCAGTGGAACAGGAGCGGCCCCAGCACGAACAGCCCCGCCGCCAGCACCAGCGTGGTGCGGAAGCGGCGCAGCAACGCGCGCAGGTAGCGCAGGTTGGCTCTCAGGTGTCGTCGGGAGCCGAACATGGCCTGCCGCCCCTCCTCAGGACACCGGGGTGATGCCCGTCTCCGCCGCGTTGCGCGCCCGGCGCCGCTCCACCAGCCACACCAGGAAGACGCCCAGCTCGTAGCACATCAGCATGGGGCCAGCCATCAGCGACAGGTTCACCACGTCGCCGGTGGGCGTGATGATGGCCGCGGCGATGAGGCAGAAGACGAACGCGTGCCGCTGGTACTTGAACAGCCAGCGCGACTGCACCACGCCCACGATGCCCAACAGCGCCATCACCAGCGGCAGCTCGAAGATGATGCCGAAGGCCAGGATGAGCAGCAGCACCAGCGACAGCTGCTCGTGCATCGTCAGCATGGGCCGCGTCCACCGCTCCGCCTCGTGCCGCGCCTCGCCCGCCGACAGCTCCTTCTCCAGCTTCCACAGCCCCGACAGCTCCTCGCTGCGCGTGGGCGCCACCCCCGCCAGCAGGCTCGCCGCCTCGTCCATGGCCACCGACGCCGCCACGTAGTCCTGCTTGCCGTAGGCCGTCACCGCCGCGACCTTCTTCTCCACCGCCTGCCGCAACACCGCGCGCGACTGGACACCGTAGCCGTCCGCCGCCGCGTCCAGCAGCTTGCCCAGGCCATCCAGCCGCGACTTCAGCTCCACCGCCTGCGACGGCGAGCGCGCGGGCTCGGTCAGCTGCCCCTCACCTTCCGCGCGCAGCGACGCGCTGGTCTCCTTCGCGAGCACCCCCGCCCGCTCCGCGTCGCCCACGCGCAGGAAGCGCAGGGCGTCATCCGCGCGCAGCCGCGCCGTGTCCAGCCGCTGCTCCAGCGCGAGCGTCTCCTCCTCGTTGAGGAGGAACTTGAACATGGAGGGCAGCACCGCGAAGTAGCAGAAGCACGCGCCCAGGATGAACGCGAGCGAGCCGAACAGGACGAACGGCGCCGCGTACTTGCGCTCCTCCGGGAAGAGCCCCGGCGAGACGAAGCCCCAGATCTGCCAGAGGATGACGGGCGTGGTGAGGAACACGCCGCAGTACACGCCCACCTTCATGAGGACGTTCAGCTCCTCGATGCCGGACGTGTAGATGAGGGCGCGGTTGCCCTCCGGCAGCGCGTCCAGCACGGGCCGCATCAGCACGCCGAAGATGGGCTTGGCGAACAGCAGCGACACCAGGCCCAGCCCGAGCACGGCCAGGGTGCACTTGAGCAGCCGCGAGCGGAGCTCCGACAGGTGCTCCATCAAGCTCATCCGCAGCTCGGAGTCGGCGAGAGGCTGGGGACTCAGGGGTCAGCTCCGTTTCGGCGCGTTGCGCGCCACCGTTCCAGGCAGCGGCGCGAGTCGAGGCAGGCCATCCGCGCCCACGCTCTCGGCGGCGGCGGACGGGGAGGAAGAGGAAGCCGGCTCGGCGGGCTGCGGCTCGGGCGGCTGGAGGCCCGGCTGCGCTTCTGCGACGGGCTCGGGGACCATGGGGTGCTCGTCACCGTCCAGCCCCAGCGGGGCGCGGGCGCGAGGCGCCTCCACGGAGGGCGGCTCGGCGCCGGGCTCCCCGGGCGCGGCGGCCTGGTGCAGCCCCTCGGGCGGCAGCGCCTGGGGCGCGGGCGAGGGCGGGAAGACGGGCGTGGGACGCACCGGAGGCGGAGGCTCGCGATTCAGGTCCTGGTCCATCGTGTAGAACTCGCGCTCCACCACGTTGCGGACCTCGTCCGTCTGGCGACGGAACTCCCGCATGAACTTGCCGATGGCACGCGCCAGCTCGGGCAACCGCTGCGGCCCGAGGATGAGCAGCGCGGCCACCGCGATGAGCACCATTTCGCCTGCGCCGATGTTGAACATGTCCTGACGGCTCTCCCCGAAGCAGCCCGGTTTATCGCGCCCCAGGCCCCCTGGCGCAACCGCTCGACGCTTCCGGACGTCCGCCCGACACCGTGGCCGGGGGACGGCCGGGCCCTTTCCAAGGGCCTGAGACTACTGGTGTGGGTGCGCCTGGGGAGACAGGGGGACGGCCAGCCCCTGGGAAGCAGGCACCGCCAGGGCGCGCGCCTGCTCCCGGGAGCGCACCTGCCGCTCCACCACCCACAACATCGGCGGCAGCGCCACCGTCAGGCCCATGCACACCCAGGCCACGCGCGTCATGCCGCCCAGGGTGCCGTCCGGCAGGTCCGTCAGGAGCTGCGCGCTGAGGAAGGCCCCCACCGCGGAGGCCATGTGCTGGATGGCGGACTGGAGCGACATGAAGCGCGCGCGCACCGGGTTGTCCGGCACGCGCGAGGTCAGCGTGTTGTAGGACACGTTGCGCACGCCCATGGCCGTCATGAAGAGCACGAAGAGCAGCGGAATCGGCAGCCAGCGCGGGTAGTCCACGAAGCCCACGTAGGTCGCCACCAGCAGCAGCACCGAGCCCGCCGTCCCCAGCCTGAAGGCGCCGTAGCGGTCCACCAGCGGCCCCGCCAGCCGCAGCGTGACGAAGCTGACGATGCCGCCCACGAAGTACGGGAACCAGAGCAGGTCACGCGGGTAGCCCAGGTTCTGCTGGAGGTAGGCGGAGATGTTGGGGATGAGCACGAAGCCCGCCATCATCACCACCGCCGTCATGAGGTAGGACAGCTGCACCTCGCGGCGGCCGAGCAGCTCCAGCACGCCCACGCTCGGGGCCCGTCCGGTGGCACCCGTCAGGTGTCCGCGCATCGGCGGCAGGAAGAAGATGGCGCCCACCACCACGAGCAGGCCCAGCGCCGCGACGACGAAGAACGGCAGGCGCCAGCCGCCGTGCTCCGCCAGCTTCAGCGCCATGGGCACGCCCGCGACGGAGGCCACGGAGAACGCGCCCATCACCGCGCCCAGCGCGCGTCCGCGCCGCTCCACCGGAATCAGGTCCGCGATGATGGACAAGGACAGCGACGTGGCGGGCCCGCCGAAGATGCCCGCGGCCACCCGGGCGAGCATCAGCGTGGACAGCCCCGTGGCCAGCCCTCCCGCCGCCGTGGCCACCACCAGCCCCAGCATGGACACCGCCAGCGCCCGGCGCCGGTCATACCGGTCCAGGAAGTAGCCGCCCAACAGCCCCGCGACGCTGGCCGCCGCCGTGTACGCGCCGCCGATGGTGCCGATGTGCGACGAGGCGATGCCCAGGCCCTTGGCGAAGTCGGGCCCCAGCGGCATCACCATCACGAAGTCCAGGATGTTGACGAACTGGACCGCGCCAATCAGGAAGACCACCCAGCGCTCGGACACCTGTCGCTCTGTCGGCATGTCCTCCTGTCCTTAAGCCATTCGCGGGCCGCGCGCACGGCTAGACACGGAAACGGCGCACCTCGCCCCGGAGGATCTCCGCCTGCCGCTGGAGGTTGTCGATGGCCTCCTCCAGCTGCTTGACGGAGCGTGTCTGGTGCTCGGAGACGCCCTTGATGGTCTCCACCGCCTTGAGCACCTGCTCGCTGCCCTTGGTCTGCTCCTTCTGGGCGCGGTTCAGGTGGGTCACCATCTCGTTGATGCTCTCGATGGAGCGGGTGATCTGCTTGCTGCCGTGCGCCTGCTCCTGGCTGCTGCGCTGCACGTGGGCGGTGAGCGCCTTCATCTTCTCCGCGCTCTTCATGATCTGCTCGCCGCCCTTGGCCTGCTCGTTGGAGGCCTTCGAAATCTGCTGCACCGTCTCGCTGATGCGGTGGATGGAGGCCGTGACCTGCTTGCTGCCACGGGCCTGCTCCACGGTGGCACGGGCGATGGCCTTCACCATCTGCGTGGACTTCTGGGTGCTGTCGTTGATCTTCCGCAGCGCCCCTTCCGCCTCGCGGCCCAGCTGCACGCCCTCCTCCACGTTGCGCGCGCCCTGGTTCATCACCACCACGGCGTTGCGGCTCTCCTCCTGGATGCTGCGGATGAGCTCGGCGATCTCCTTGGTGGACGCGCCGGTGCGCTCGGCCAGGTCCTTGATCTCCTCCGCCACCACCGCGAAGCCCTTGCCGTGGTCGCCGGCCTGCGCGGCGATGATGGCCGCGTTGAGGGCGAGCAGGTTGGTCTGCTCGGCCACGTCGTCGATGACGTTGAGGATGTTGCCAATCTCGGAGATGCGCCGGCCCAGGCTGTCGATGACGTCCGCGGCGGCGCGGCTGGAGCCCTTGATGCGGTCGATGCCGGTGAGCGTCTTGCGCAGCGCCTCCACGCCCGTCTGCGCGTCGTCGAAGACCTGCTCGGACAGGCGCGCGGTCTCCTTGGCGTTGGCCTCCACCTGACCGATGGCCGCGTCCATCTGGCTGATGGCCGAGGACGTCTCCTCCGTGGAGGCGGACAGCTCCTGGATGTTCTTGGCGACCTCCTTGATGGAGAAGGTCATCTCTTCAATCGCGCTGGTGGTCTCCTCCACGCTGGCGGCCATGGCGGTGACGTTCTCCGCCACCTCGTCGTTGGTGGCGGCCATCTCCATGATGGAGGAGCTGCTCTCCTCGGCGCTCTGGTAGAGGACCTCCACGTTCTCCGCGATGCCGCGCAAGGACGCCATCATCTCCACCATGGAGGAGGACGTCTCCTCCACGCGGGCCTGGACGGTGCTGGCGCCGGAGGACACGGTGGTGCCGGTGCGGTGGATCTGCTCGATGACGCCGGCCACCACGTCCGACACGCCGCGCACCCGGCCCAGCGTGTCGCGCCAGCTCTGGGCGATGCGGTTGAGCGCCTCGGCGAGCAGGCCCAGCTCGTCGCGCGAGCCCACGTCCACGCGGCCCGTCAGGTCCGCCTCCGCGAGCCTTCGCGCCATGGTCATCATCGCGTCCAGCGGCACCAGGATGAACGCGCGCGAGATGAAGAAGGCCACCACCAGGAAGAGCGCCAGGCCGATGCCGAACGCCAGCAGCACCACGTGCCGCAGCGAGGTGACGACCTCCTCCAGCGAGCTGAAGTTCACCGCCACCAGCACGTGAGCCGGCCCCTCGTGCAGGGACACCGGACGGACGCTGGCCTTGTTGCCGTTCTCGAAGACGGCGCCGTCCAGCGTGGCGGGGTCCTTCGACGGCTGCTCGCGCAGGTTGTTGAGCAGCCACCCCTCCGCGCTGGGGGGATGCACGGCCTGCACGCGGCCATCCGGGGTGATGAGGGCGATGAGCGCGAAGTCGTCGTCGCCGCCGTGGAGCGACTCCAAGAGGGGCGGCAGGATGGTGAGGGAGAGGTTGGCCAGGTCACGCGACGCCTGGAGCGCCTTGTCGTCGCCGTGCTTCGTCAGGCGCGTCTCCAGGAAGTCCTCCACCCGGGACGGGACGACGAAGTAGAGCGTCCCGAGGATGAGGGCGAGCACCACGGCGAAGGAGCCGAGCAGGATGCTGCGCAGGCCGGGTTTCTTGAAGCGCGGAGCCAAGGCGGGCCACTGTAGGAATGGAAACACCGGCAGGGCAAGAACCGGGGTCAGGCCCCTCGGCCGCCCCTCCGCCCGGCGGGAGCCTGACATCCCCGCGCTTGGATGCGTAAGGTCCTACCCTGATGAAGCCCACCCTGCTCCTGACCGACCCCCTCTTCCTCAAGCACGACCCGGGAGAGGGTCACCCCGAGTCCCCCGCGCGCCTGCAGCGCATCCTCGGGGTGCTCGCGAGCACCCCCGTGCGGGGCACGGTGATGGGCTCGCCGCGCTCCGCGACGAACGAGGAGCTGTTGGCGGTGCACACCCCCGCCCTGCTCGAGCGCCTGCGCCAGCTCAACGGACACACCGCGCGCATCGACGCGGACACCGTCGTGTCCCCGGACAGCGTGGACGCGGCGAGGCTGGCGGCAGGCGCGGCGGTGCAGTCCGTGGAGGCGGTGATGGCGGGCCAGGCGCGCAACGCCTTCGCGCTGGTGCGTCCGCCGGGGCACCACGCGGAGCCGGACCGCGCCATGGGCTTCTGCCTCTTCAACAACGCGGCCATCGCCGCGGAGGCCGGTCGTCGGCTGGGCGCCGAGCGGGTGCTGGTGCTCGACTGGGACGTGCACCACGGCAACGGCACGCAGGCGGCGTTCTGGGGCCGGCGTGACGTGATGTACCAGTCGGTGCACCAGTTCCCCTACTACCCGGGCACCGGCGCTTCCCCCGAGGTGGGCCAGGGCGCCGGCGAGGGCTACACCGTCAACGTGGGCCTGCCGGGCGGCAACTCGGACGCGGACTACGGGATGCTCTTCGAGGAGCTGCTGCTCCCCGTGGCCGAGGCCTTCCGTCCCCAGCTGGTGGTGGTATCCGCGGGGTTCGACCCGCATCAGCACGACCCGATTGGCGGCATGGACGTCACCGAGCGTGGCTTCGCGGCCATGTGCTCCTCGCTGCGCTCGCTCGCCGAGCAGGTCTGCGATGGCAGGCTCGTGCTGCTGCTCGAGGGCGGCTACTCGCTGGAGGGGCTGTCGCAGTCCGTACACGCCTGCGTCGAGGTGCTCGCCGGCCGCTCCGACAGCTTCCCCACCGGCGACACGCACACCGACGCGCGGGACGCGCTGCGCGAGAGCCGACAGGCGCTCAAGCCGTACTGGAGCGCGCTGTCCTAGTTCGCCTCGGCGGGTCTCCGGAGTCCTCCGCCTCGCGGCCCCGAGGGCTCCGGCGGCTTCGTCCGCGCCGGACGCTCACCCCGCTCCTCCGCCGAAGCGCGGGCGTCGTGGGACAGGCCGAGCATGAAGGCGAACATCAGGCCCAGCACCAGTTGCAGCGCGACCAGGAGGATGTCGAACACGCGCGCGTCGTCCCCCTGCCCCGGCACGCCGAGCAGCGCGAGGATGGCCCGTGTCCCGATGAACCCGGGCGCGAGCTGAAGCAGGCCCGGCATGATGAGCGTGGACGCGAGCCGCTCGGGCATGCGCCCGTAGAGCTGGCCCGCGACGCCCAGGATGAACGCGGAGACGAGCGGGCTGCCCCTGTCCCCCAGCACGCCCTTGGTGAGCTCCTGGACGCCCCACGCGAGCAGCACCGCGCCGACAATCCACGGGGTGTCGCGACGACGCGCGGACATGCACACCGTGAGGGCCAGGCCGCCCACCGCGATGATGGGCAGCACCGCCGTGTCCGGCAGTGACTGCGCGCGCAGTTGCAGCGGCAGCGGCCCGAAGAAGCGCCACAGCGTGGCCGCGGCCATGATTCCCACCGCCAGCATCAGGAAGCGCAACAGGCCATAGGTGAGGCGCGACAGGCCCGCCTCCACGGACTCTCCCACCAGCTCCGCCGACCCCAGCGTCACCACCATCGCGGGCACCAGCAGCGTGATGCCCCCGAAGAGCGCCCGCGCCGCGTCGAACGTCGGCAGGACGAACGTCAGCCCGAACGCGAGCAGCGTGCCGAGGAACGCGCCGAGGAAGCTCTTCTGCAGGTCCACGCGCATGGAGCGCAGCGTGCCGAAGTGGATGGCCCCCGCGAGCACGCCCACGACGAGCCCCGCCACCAGCTCCCAGAGGCCGCCTCCCACGCGCACGGCCACGGCGCCGCCGTACACGCCATAGGCGAGCAGCACGAGCCACTCGGGGTGGGCGGGATGCGGCGTCATGATGCGGTCCAGTTCGGCGCGCGCGCCCGGCACGTCGAGCCGCCCGCGGGCAATCGACTCCGACAGGAGCAGGAGCCCGGCGGCCCGACGCAGGTTCCAGTGGGGATTGAAGGGCAGCCGCTGGATGTCGACACGGCGGGCCGCGCCGGAGCGCACCTCCGTCACCGCGAGCGTCTGCAGCGTGAAGACCTCCACCTCCAGCCCCCACGCCCTCGCCGCGCGACGCACGCGCTGCTCCACGCCGAAGGCCGGCACGTACGACAGGTGCAGCGCCCGCGCGAGGTCCAGGAGCACCGCCACCGTGGCGTCCTCGCTCGAGGGCATGTCGTCGGTTCGAGCGTCAGTCATGCGGGCAGAGCCTCCCCTGGCATCGAACCATCGTCGCGGAGCGCACGCGTGCGAGGACTCCGACACCTGTCACTCGAGGTGAGCGCCCTCGCGCTGGACGCACACCCCGCCCTCCAGGGTGACTCGACGGCTCGCTCGCCGCGACGCCCTCGGGCAGGCGGAGGACTCGCGACGGCCTGAGTCCAAGGGCATCGACGCCTGGGGCGAGCCCTTCACCGTCCGCCGGGCCCCGCTCGCGTTCGACCTGCGCGCCGACCCGCTGGTGCGCTCCGAGGACGCCGTCGGCTACCAGGCCTGGCTCATCGACCACGCGTTCTACTTCGTGCCCGCGCAGCAGGCCGTGGCCCGCTTCCTCTCGACGTTCCGCGAGTTCCCCCGCGCCAGCGCCCGTCGAGCTTCTCCGTGGACCAGGTGATGGAGAAGCTGGAGCAGGCCCCGTCCGGCCTGCACTGAGGAAGTGACGAGAAGGGCCCGCGCGCTCGACCTGGCGCGGGCCCGGTTCCTCATGCGTGCGGCGAGTCCCCTTCGGCAGAGGCCGCGAAGCGGGACACGGCCCCCAGCAGGCGCTCCACGTCCACGGGCTTGCGCAGGTAGTCGTCCACGCCGAGCGCAATCACCTCGCGCGCGCTCACGCCCTGGCCGGAGATGACCACCACGGGGATGGAGGCGAGCGAGGCGTCGGCGAGCTGCCGGTCCCGGAACTCCCAGCCGTTGCCGTCAGGCATCATCAGGTCCAACAGGATCACGTCCGGTCGCTCGCCTCGCCCGAGCAGCTCCAGCGCCTCGCGGCCTCCTCGGGCCAGCAGCACGCGGTGCCCCTCCAGCTCGAGCACGTCCTTGAAGGCCATCAGGATGTCCGGGTCGTCATCGACCGCCAGCACGCAGTTGAGCATGGTCGAGCCCCTCCTCCTGACTCAAGGTGAGGACGCGCGGCGCACACGTCATCACCCCCACGCCCGGGCCTCCCCCAAAGGCCGCCGCGCGTCGGCGTGACGACACCTCGCGCCCGCCATTCCCACCAGCCGGGCGAGGCGGCGCTCCAGCGTCCGTGGACTTCTGGCGGTTCCACCGGGCGACTTGGATTTGTGTCCCCCCTTCCTCTTCAACCATGCGAGAAGCACCCTCGCGGCCACCTCACGAGGAGACACCATGGCGGAGATGAGCTACCGGACGGCGCTGGTGACGGGCGCCTCGAGCGGATTGGGACGCGGACTGGCGCTCTGGCTGGCCCGGCGGGGCCTGCGCGTCTTCGCGGCGGGCCGGCGCGTCCCCCAGTTGCAGGCCCTGGCCGCCGAGGCCCAGGCCGCGGGCGCCACGGTGGAGCCCGTGGAGCTGGACGTCTCGCGCGCGGAGCCGCTCATGGAGAAGCTGCGCGAGCTCGACTCGGAGTGCGGCGGGCTGGACCTGGTCATCGCCAACGCGGGCGTCGGCGGCGTCACGCACGGCAAGCGGCTGGAGTGGGACAAGGTCCGCTCCATCATCGACACCAACGTCACGGGCGCGGTCGCCACGCTGACGGCGGTGTTGCCGAGCATGGTGGAGCGCCGGCGCGGGCACGTGGTGGGCATCTCCAGCCTCGCGGCGCACCGGGGGCTGGCGGGACACGCGGCCTACTCGGCGTCGAAGGCGTTCCTCGCCACGTTCATGGAGAGCCTGCGCGTGGACCTGGCGGGCACCGGCGTGTGCGTCACCTGCATCTTCCCCGGCTTCGTGAAGAGCGAGATGACCGCCGCCAACCACTTCCCCATGCCCTTCCTGATGGAGACGGACGCGGCCGTGGAGCTGATGGGCTCGGCCATCCTCCGCGGTGAGACGGAGGTCTCCTTCCCGTGGCAGTTGGCCATCCCGTCCAGGCTGGCGAAGGTGCTGCCCAACCCCCTCTTCGACGCGGCCGCCCGCCGGCTGCGCTGAGGTCCCATGTCCTCGACGACTCCCCCGTCCTTCGCCCAGCGCTTCGCCCGGCTCGCCGACGAGCGCTCGCCGTTCTGCCTCGGGGTCGACCCGTCGCGGGACCTGCTCAACCGCTGGGGACTGCCCGACACCGCGCAGGGGCTGTCCGACTTCTGCGAGCGCATCGCGGAGGCCGCCGGTGACAGCGTCGCGGTGGTGAAGCCGCAGAGCGCCTTCTTCGAGCGCCACGGCCCCGCGGGCCTCCAGGTGCTCCAGAAGCTGATGAAGCGCTTCCAGGCCGCGGGCTCGCTCGCGCTGCTGGACGTGAAGCGCGGCGACATCGGCTCCACGATGGATGCGTATGCCGAGTCGGTGTTCGGACCGGACAGCGCCTACCAGGCGGACGCGGCGACGTTCACCGCATACCTGGGGCTGGGCGCGCTGGTGAAGACGATTGAGCGGGCGCGGGCGTCCGGCGCCTGCGCGTTCCTCGTCGTGCGCTCGTCCAACCCGGAGGGCACCTCGCTCCAGAAGTCGAAGGGCGAGGATGGACGCACGGTGGCCGAGGCGCTGGCGGACGGCCTGCGCGAGCTGAACGAGAAGGCGGGCCCGGGCGTGCTGCCCGCGGGCGCGGTGATGGGCGCCACCCTGCCCGACTCGGACCGGAGCGTCATCGAGCGGCTGGGCGGCGCGCTCCTGTTGACGCCGGGCATCGGCGCGCAGGGTGCGGGCTTCGACGACCTGAAGCGGCTGTTCGCGGGTCGCGAGGCGCAGGTCATCCCCACCGCCACGCGCTCGGTGCTCGAGGCGGGGCCGGAGGTCGGTGCGCTGCGCGCCGCGATTCTCCGCCACGTGGAGCCCGCGCGCCGCTTCCGCCGGGGCGCCTGAAACGACTCAGGCCCCGCGTCCTCCCGGAGGAGGCGCACGGGGCCCAAAGACTCGCGCGGCGGGGACGGGCGCTACTGCGCGCCCATCATGAACTGGTCCACGTCGACGGTGTTCTTGTCGGGCACGGCGTCCTTCGGCTCGGTGCCCTTCTTGAAGAACATCAGCTCGGAGTTCTTCGAGCCCGCGGGGGCGATCTTCCCCGTCTTCTTGTCGATGTGCAGCCGGACCAGGTCCATGGACTGCCACGGGTAGAACTCCGACTGCGGCCGGCCCTCCAGCGCGCGCTTCATGTAGTTGAGCCAGATGGGCAGCGCCGCGCGGCCACCCGTCTCGTAGCGGCCCAGCGGATGCGGGTTCAAGTCGTACCCCACCCACGCCACCGTCACCAGGTCCCGGGTGTACGCCGCGAACCACGCGTCGAACGAGTCGTTCGTCGTGCCCGTCTTGCCGGCCGCGGGCTTGCCCAGCCGCGTCGCCGGGCCACCAGTGCCCTGGAGCACCACGCCGCGCAGGAGGTGCGTGAGGATGAAGCCCACCTCCGGGCTCATCACCTGCTCACCGGGCTCGAACAGGCGCGCGTAGCCGGCGGCCACGCGGTCCTGCAGGGGCGCCCACGCGTCGTCGAACGCGGTGTGGTCCTCCAGCGTGCGGCCCCAGCGGTCCTCCACCTTGCGCACGAAGTACGTGGGCTTCTTGCGGCCGTAGCGGTTGAACGTCGCGTACGCGTTGGCCAGGTCCACCGGATACACGCACGACGAGCCGAGCGCCGCGGAGAAGTCCATGTTCATGGGCGTGGTGATGCCGAGCTTCGTGCTCCACGCCGCCATGTTCTTCACGCCCACCGCGCCGAAGGTCTTCACCGCGGGGATGTTCATCGAGTTCACCAGCGCCGTGCGCAAGAGCACGTCCCCCACGAACTCCTCGCTGTAGTTGGCCGGCTTCCAGGACACCTTGTTGTCCGGGTCGTGCTCGACGATGGGCGAGTCGACGATGACGGTGGCCTCCGACCAGTTGAGCTGCTCGAGCGCCGCCGAGTACACGAACGGCTTGAACGAGGAGCCCGGCTGACGGCACGCCTGGAAGGCGCGGTTGAACTCGTTGTCGTCGAAGTCGTAGCCGCCCACCATCGCCGTGAGGTACTGGCGGTGGGGGTCCACGGACACGAGCGCGCTCTGGGCCTCGGGCGTCTGCTCCAGCCGGAAGAGCTTCACGCCCTCGGCGGGGATGTCCTCGGCCAGCTTCTTGTCCCACTGCTCCTTGTCGTCGGTGAGGTCCTTCTTCGTCACGTGGCGCACCACGACCAGGTCGCCCACCGCGATGGCCTTCTTCACCGACGAAATCATCATCGCCGGGTAGTAGCCCTCCGGGTTCACCTTGCGCGCCCAGCGCATGCCCAGGAGCGGCAGCCGCGCCGCGTGCGGGCCCACCTGGATGTCCGCGCCCTTGCCGTCGTCGTCAATCTTCGTGACGGCCGCCACGTACAGCCGCCCCTCCACGAGCTCGTCCTGGCCCATGGCCTTGCGCGACTTGTCGAGGAAGACCTTGAGCTCGTCGGCCGTCAGCTGCTTCACCGGCCCGCGCCAGCCCTGGCGCTTGTCCACGGACAACAGGCCCTCCATCACCGCGTCCTGGGCGGCGCGCTGACGCTCGCTGTCCATGGTGGTGAAGATCTTCAGGCCCTCCTTGAGGAGCACCGGGTTGCCGTAGCGGTCCACCACGTCCTTGCGGACCTGCTCGACGAAGTACGGGGCGAACTCGTGGAAGACGTCCTCCACGGGGAACACCTTCACCGCCTCCGCGTTGGCCGTGTCGTGCTCGGCCTGCGAAATCATGCCCTCGTTCAGCATGCGGCGCAGCACGTAGGCGCGGCGCTTCCTGGCCGCCTCCGGACGCAGGAACGGCGAGTAGCGGCTGGGCGCCTGGGGCAGGCCCGCGATGAGCGTCATCTCCCCGAGCGTCAAATCCCGCACGTCCTTGCGGTAGTAGTTCTCCGCCGCGCTCTGCACGCCGTAGCTGTGGTGCCCGAGGAAGACGTTGTTCAGGTAGAGGTAGAGGATCTCCTCCTTGGTCAGCGACTGCTCCAGCCGGAGCGCGAGGATGGCCTCGCGAATCTTGCGGGTGAGCGTCTTGGCCGTGGCGGACTTGTAGCCCTCGGCGGAGATGAGCACCGCCTTCGCGGTCTGCTGCGTCAGGGTGGAGCCACCCTGGATGCCGCCGGAGCGCAGGCCCAGCTTGGAGCCGATGGTCTTGAACGCCGCGCGCGCGGTGCCCAGCACGTCCACGCCGAAGTGGTCGAAGAAGCTGGAGTCCTCGCTGGCGATGAAGGCCTGGACCAGGCGCTTCGGGATGCGCTCGTAGGGCACCACCTTGCGCCGCTCGTTGTAGAACTCGCCGGCCAGCACCGCGTCGTCGGTGTAGACCTCCGTGACGATGGGCGGCCAGTACTCGTCCACCTTGGGGATGGCGGGCAGCCCGTCCGCGTACACGTAGTAGATGGCGACCAGGCCCACCGCGCCCGCCGTCGCGCCCGTCAGCGCCAGCCACCCACCCAGCTTCAGCAGCACCTTCCACCAGCGGCCCGGGGGGACCCCCTTCAGCACCAGCTTCGAGCGGCTGCGGTCAGTCGTCTTGGAGTCGGACATACGTGTTTCGAAACCTCGCGGGCTTCCAATGCCTCAGGGCAGCAGTGCGGCCCGCTTGAGCACGTCTCGGAGCTCGGGTGGGAGGGGGGCCTCCACGGCCACCTTGCCACCGCCCTCCGGGTGGGGAAATTCGATGCGCTCGGCGTGCAGGAACAACCGCTTGAGCCCCCAGCGCGCCTGCACGTCGCGGTTGAAGGCGAAGTCACCGTATTTCTTGTCGCCGACCACGGGGTGCCCGATGGCCGCCAGGTGCCTTCTTATCTGATGGGTGCGCCCGGTCTCGATGGCGCAGGACAGGAGCGCCACCTCGCCAGACTGCTTGACGACCTTCCACCGGGTGAGGGCCTCCTGCATGTTCACCCCGCGGCGGGCCTTGGACTCGGCCGTCTGCTGGTGCTCCGACAGGGGCAGGTCGATGACGCCGGACTCCTTGGGCATCTTCCCCTTCACCAGGGTGAGGTAGCGCTTCTTGGAGAGCCCGTGGGTGAAGACCTCCGTGAAGTGCACCATCGCCGGGCGCCGCTTGGCGACGAGGATGACGCCGGAGGTCTCCCGGTCCAGCCGGTGGGCGGGGGACGCGGTGAAGTCGTTGCGGACGGCCTTGGGCCCCAGGTAGGCGCGCACGTAGTCCACCAGCGTGCCCCCGGTGATTCCGGAGCCGGTATGGACGGCCATCCCGCTGGGCTTGTCCACCGCCATCAGCCAATCGTCCTCTCTGAGAATCACCAGCCGGCTGGGGTCCACCGGCGGGGGCGGACGGTCCACTTTCGGACGGTCCTCCCCCTTGAGCGTCTGCTCGTCGCCCCGGATGGTGAGCACGTCTCCTTCGGCGAGCAACTGCTCGGGCTGGGCGCGCTTCCCGTTCACCCGCACCTTCTTGGTGCGAATCATCTTGAACAGGTGGCTGACGGGAACGGTGGGAAGGCGCTTGCGCAGGTGCTTGTCCAGGCGCATCCCGGCGGTGTCGGTCTCGATTCGGTACTCGATCATTTGTGCTGGCGCGCGGACCAGACCATACGAATAATCCCCGGTCCATGCCGAAAGCCCCCAGTATCGAGAAGCTCCTCCAGAACGGGTCGGCCGAGTGGAACCGACTGCGCAAGGGCGGTCAGGTCCCGACCGAGCACACTGGCGCCACCTTCACGCAACTTTTCTCCGCGAACGCGGACCTGTCGGGCCTCGGGCTCGTGGGCTCCGAGTGGGAGCGGTGCGATCTGTCCAAAATCAACTTCCGGGACTCGGACCTGTCGAACGCCTATTTCCACGGCGGACGGCTGCAGGACTGTGACTTCCGGGGTGCGAACCTCGAGGGCGCGACCTTCGAGAAGCTGAAGCTCTTGCGCTGCGACTTCACGGGCGCCAAGGGTCTGGATGACCTGGAGATGGACGACGTGGACATGGACCGCGTCGTCGGTCTGGACGGTGAGGAGGCCCCGCCTCCGCCGCCCCCGCCGGCCCAGGGAATCACGGCGTTCACCCGCGAACAGCGGGAGAAGGCGCTCGGGGTGCAGGCCTCGGCGCTGCTCCAGGGTGAGCCCACGCAGGAGGAGCTGCCGCCGTTCAAGCCGCAGGACCCGCCCGGCTCGTTGTTCTTCCGGGGCCTGAAGCGCCTGGCGATGCCGCCGTTGTGGGTGTTGGACGTGCCGGGCTTGAGGCCGCTGGTGCCGCAGCGGATGCCGCCGGGCAGCTCGCTGGAGACGCTCTACCGCGAGGCGGTGAAGACGCGGCTGGAGAACAAGAAGCCGCTGGCGGACAGCTCGGTGGTGGAGAAGGCGCAGAAGGCGCTGCACCTGGGCGCGAAGGACGCGGCGGTGGGCGCCATGTACCTGCGCGAGGTGGGCGTGGTGCCGCTGTTCCGCTTCTCCGCGGCGCAGGTGCTGAAGAAGGCGCTGCGCGAGGAGGTGGAGGTGGATGACCTGACGGGCTCCATCGACCCGCGGACGACAGGCGCGCTCCTGGAGCTGCGGCTGACGCACGAGGTGGTGGAGCACCTGCCGGTGGCGCGGCAGCGGCTGGCGGCGACGCAGCTGTACACGGCGCTCCTGGAGGCGGGCTTCAACCCGGAGAACAACTGGGACGAGGCGCTGGAGTCGAGCGAGTTCTCGATGCAGCTGGCGCGTGAGGCGACGGGCGAGGACCGTGACGCGCTGTTCGAGGGCTTCCAGGTCTTCTCGGCGCTGCCCGAGGAGGCGCGGCTGCGCCGGCTGGCCTACCTGGCCGAGTCGGTGACCAACCTGGAGCTGGTGAGCCGGCTGCCGGAGGGGATGGAGCCGTCGTGGCTGAACGGCCCGGAGACGCGCGAGTGCGACAACCGGGAGATGACGTACGTGCAGTCGCTGAAGGCGGAGGACATCCCGACCAAGGTGGCGGCGCTGGCGAAGGCGGAGCTCGGCGTGCCCGAGGGCGAGGTGCCCGAGGAGAGCGACGGGGACCTGTTCATCCACCTGCGCTGTGACGTGTGTGGCAAGGAGAAGCTCATCGTCCAATCGCCGGAGGAGTGACGGCGCGTTGCACGGTGTGAGCCCTCGGGGCCGCTGGGGTTCCCTCTTCGGGACCTGGCGGCCCCGTGGTGTTTGGGGGCTGAGCCTAGACCTCCTCGAACTGCGCGCCCGTGGCGTTCGCGCGCTCGACGGCGGTCTTGATGTCCTCCGAGACGATGAGGGCACCTTTCCATCCCCAGGTGCGGAACACCTTGGCGTCGCCCACCTTCGCGGGGTCGATTCGCAGCCCCGCCACGCTCCGGTATTGACCGACCCGCTCCGGTCGCCCGTCCTCTGGCTTCCAGCGCAGTATCTCCTCCGAGGCTTCGTCATCGATGCAGCGGATGAGCTTCGTGGCCACGAGCACGACATACTGCTCCGGGCAGTCCGTGATGTCAGCGGGGAGGAGCTGCACGTCATCGGGGGCCAACTCCGCGAACAGGGTGGCCACCCTGATGTGGAGGACAGGCGTCATGGCGACGCCCGCGGCGCTGTAGTCCAACCGTCGTCCCGACTCTCGGATGGGAAACTTCAGGTGGCCTGTGCTGCGGACAGGCCGTCCCTCAGTGAACTCCCAGATGTCCTCGAGCTCGTGGCCCGCGTCATCCAACGGGTCTCCGAGGTACCAACTCCCTCCCTTCACGTCCTCGTTGAGGCTGAAGTATCGAACCCGGTTCGCCATGGTGGAGGTCCTAGCCACGTCACCGTCGCTCAGTCAAAAGCCTGTGGACCTTCGTGCCCCGCGTCTGCGCTTCATTGGCGAGCGCGCGAAGCTCCAGCGTGAGGGCCCCCTGACAATCGACCACCTTCCGGCAGCCTCTCAATGCATCCGACAGGCGCTTGAAGACGAACGAGTGGTACGCCTCGGGATGGGGCCCCTTGTGGCCCACGACTTCGACGATGTTGTCCGGGTCTTTGAGTGTCATCCCAGCCTTCGTGAAGAGTTCCTGGAAACGTGGCGTCCAGGGACCACCTCTCGCGAAGGATTTCTCATTCTTGTTCGTCGCGAGGTGATGACGGTGTCCCCGACTGCCAGAGCCCATCTCCTGGCTGGCCATGGCGAGGGCGTTGGGCGCGAGCGCGATGGTGAAGCCCTCGGCCGTCAAGGCGACGGACCGGACGCCACCCACTGCGGCGTACTGGAAGCCGGCTTGGGATTCCACGGCCAGCGCCGCCTGAGCCGAGCCAGGGAGTCCTCCTGACTTGGCGACGAGCCCTGCCGTGTTTCCAATGGCCGCCGTGGACAGCATCACGAAGACGCGGGCCGCGTTCTCCCCGAGGACTTCGCCGTACAACTCCCCCGCCGCACGGAGTTGCGCGAAGGTGGTCGCTTCGTTCGCGTCTCGCACCAGGGTCAACCATCCATCCAGGAGGCGCCACACCGTGTCCACTCCCAGGTAGGCAATGGCGAGAGCTGTCAGCGTCGCGGCGGCTCCTTTCGAGAAGGGCTCGGGTAACGCCCAGAGCAGAAGGTACATCGTCGCCGCGGAGGTGACGCTGGCCATGACCGCACCGGGGTCCGTCATGTCCACCAGCGCTTCGGCGGTCTCGTCCCACACGGAGTCCATCGCGATGGCCAGAGCCAACGTGTACTTGCCATCGCTGGCCAACAGGGGCCCCTCGTCCAGCAAGCGCAGGCAATCCCCAGGCTGGTCCTTCCGCTCGCACCACTGGCCATAGGCGCGCGTCAGTTCCTCGTCTGCGTAGGACGCCAGAAGGAAAGAGCCATCCCCGTCCGACTGCTGCTGGGGGATGAGCCGCGATGGACGCTGCTCGAAGCGGTACACCCCGGCGCGGGAGGGAACGCCAAAGAGGGCTCGCGCTTCCTTCATGGGGTTGTGGACGGGACGTACGTCCTGGGCGAGTTCCACCATGGCCTGCTCGAACTCGTCCTCATCGAGCTCGGCCTCCGCCGTTTCAGCACCCGGCGCCTCACGAGGCGTGACGACGGCGGAATCCTGACCGGTGTCCAGGCGCACCACTCGAGTCTTCGAGCAACCCGAGACAGCCACCAACAGCAGCAACAGCATTGCCCCGCGAAGCTTCATGGCCTGTCCTCGGAGAAGTGACCGCCCCATGGCAGTCGTGGGAACGCCGGACCACCGCTTCCGTGAAGAGTACCTGAGGGACTGAGCCGTATGGATTGACTGTGCGCGCGGTGCTCGCGCACGCTCGGGGGATGGTCGACGACGCTCGGGTGGCGGCGGTGCCCCTGGATGGTTGGTCCAGGTGGGGGCTGATGGCGCAGTTGCTGCTCGCCGTCGTCCTGTTCGCGGCGGTTCCGTATGCGATGTCGATGGTGCCCTTCGAGCGCATCTACGTCGACGGCCCCTACAACGCTCCGCACAGGGAGGACCCGATGTTCCCCGTGCGGTGGCGGCTCATCGCGCTCGGGGCCTGGGTTCCACTCTTCTCGATGCCCTTCGCGCTCCTCGCATGGAAGAGGAGACACATGCACCTCGGGCTCGCGTTGTTTCAAGTGAGCCTGCTGCTGTGCATCTGCGTCATCGGGTTGAGGAACTTCCCGTATTACGCGCTGGGCATCTATCGCGCCTACATGGGTGAGGCGCGCACCTGGGACTTCGACCCCGCGGGGCTGATGCATCCCTACGGCTCGGTCGGGTATGTCCCCGGCTGCGAAGCCCTGATGCTCTATCCCATCGCGCTGGTCGCCGTGCCTCGCATCGGCTATCGCCTCTTCCAGGAGCGACATCGAATCTCTCGCGCGCTCATCCTGGGCACGGCGCTGTGCCTCGCCACGACGGTGTTCGCGTTCTTCAGCACACCGCGATTCATCGACTGGTTCTTGGACTGAGCAGCCTCCCACGCCAGTCCCCAGGGGCCCCAGGCGACCAAGCGGAAGCTCTCCGCGAGGTGCTCACGAGAGGGCGGAGTGATGCTCAGCTTGTCCGCGACATCCGGGGAGGAGCCAGCATGCCGGCGGTCCAGCACAAGACGGTGGACGTGGATGGCCTCGAGATTTTCTACCGTGAGGCGGGCCCCGAGGACGCGCCCCTGGTGCTGCTGCCCCATGGCTATCCGTGCTCGTCCTTCCAGTTCCGCAACCTGCTGCCCGCTCTCTCGGACTCGTGGCGGCTGATTGCGCCGGACGCTCCGGGCTTCGGCTACAGCGCGACACCGTCACCCCGCAGGTTCAGCTACACGTTCGATGGATACGCGCGCTTCCTCGAGCGCTTCGTGGAGACACTGGGACTCACGCGCTACGCGCTGTACCTGCATGACTACGGCTCACAGTTCGGCTTCCGCCTCGCGCTGCGTGCACCGGAGCGCGTGGCCGCGCTCATCATCCAGAACGGCGACATCTACGAGGACCAGTTCGGCCCCAAGTACCGGATGCTGAAGGAGCAGTGGGCGAACCCCACACCGGAGGGCCGCAGGAAGCTGGTGGCCGCGGTGAGCGAGGAGGGATTCAAGGACGAGTTCATCGGCGAGATTCCCGAGCACCTCGTCGACCGCATCAGCCCGGACCTGTGGACGCTCCACTGGGCGCTGGTGCAGCGCTTCGACCGGCGCATGAACCTGGTCCACCTGCTGGAGGACCAACGCACGACGCTCGCGTGGATGCCGCGCTATCAGGCGTATCTGCGTGAGCACCGTCCACCCACGCTGATTCTATGGGGGCCCCACGACGGCTACATGCCCGAGGGCGCTGGACGCGCGTACCTGCGCGACGTGCCGGACGCGGAGCTGCACATGCTCGACGCGGGACACTGGGCGCTGGAGACGCACCTGAACGACATCGCCTTCCACCTGCGACGCTTCCTCCAGCGCGTGCATCTGTCCCACGCGGCGAGCACCTGGGTCACCTGACTCGCGTCCCCGCACGACAACACGTCTTGCTCGAGCGACCTCACGTGGGCGCCACGAGTACGAGCGTTCGTTGCTCGCACGCTCCCGTGCCGCGCGACTCCACTGACAAAGGCGTGCGCAATCTCGAGGCCGCAAGGTTCTCTCCACACGCAGCACGGCGATGAACCAGCCTCGAGAGGAAACAACCATGCGTGGAGCAGGATGGATTGTGGGCGCGATGTTGCTCGGTGCCTGCGGAGCGGAGGACGTCACCGCGAGCCCCGAGACCCCTCGGCCCGATGGGCAGCTCAGCCAGCAGACCCAGTCCCTGGACCTCCGGGACGCGGTGACCGGCAGCTTCGACACCACCGGCACGATGTACTTCACCGAGGATGGCGTGACGGAGGCGGTGGAGACCTTCGACGTCGTCAACGTCACCCCTCGCGGCGCGGCCCCTGGACTGGGGGTCTCCATCCTCTCGTTCGAGGGTTGCGAGATGCCCTCCCTCCAGACGAGCCCCCGCTCCTTCCTCGTCTTCCCGAAGACGTGCACGGCCAGTCCCGCGCCGGGCTGCACCCTCGTCATGGCCTTCCATGGAGGCTGGGGCTACATCAACCGCGAGGGCGACCTGGACATCTCGCTCCGCTCACTGCTCACGGGAGAATGTGGCGAGGGGCCGGTGGAGATCGACGTCGTCACGCGGCTGTCGGGCCCTCGCCTCCCTGCCTCCGCGCTCCTGGGCGCACCCGCACAGCCGCGCACGCGTGAGACCGGCATGAACGCCCTGCTCCGACACCTGTCGCGCGAGGCGCGCTGAGCCTCACGGCAACACGTACGTCACCGGCTTCGGCAGCATCACGCGGACTTCATCCCCCGCGCGGATGACGCCGGGCCGGTCCACCCAGGCCACGAGCCCCCGCTTCTCCCACGCGGCCTTCACGAAGCGGCTCGCGAGCTTCTCCTTGTCTGGATGGTGCTCGCCAATCACCTTGCCCGGCCCGATGCAGGGCTCGTTCTCCCCCTCCACCGCCAGCACCGCGTCCTCCGGGAAGAAGATGCGCGAGCCCGGTGGCAGGAACGTCAGCCGGGGGATGCCCACCAGCTCCAGGTTGGCTCCCAGCCATGACGCCAGGACCTTCGGGATGCCGAGCGTCTGGGCCACCACCGCCAGCTCCTCCGTCGACACCAGCGACAGCTGCCGCGTGTTCCGGATGGGCGTCCCCTTCGGGTACCACGGCGTACGCACGTCCGCCGGCCGCGTGTGTCCCGCGTGCCTGTCCCCGTCGATGCCCTCGAACGTCACGCGCACTTCCGCCAGCTCGCGCGTGACGAAGGTCTTCTTCTCGGTGCACACCAGGACTCGGACCGCGCGGCCGAAGAGCTGCGGAGACGGAGGCATGCCCCTCTTCTACTCCGCTCCCCTACCGCTTCACAGCAACGCGAGCTGCTGCGGCTTGCCCCCGAGTGGCCGGGCATCCACCCCGTCGTCCCGCAGCGCCTGCGCCAGTTCCTCCGCGAAGCCGAAGCACGTAATCACCTCGCTCGCCCCCGTCGCCTTCACGTACGCCTTCAACGACGGGAAGTCCGCGTGGTCCGACACCGGGAACGCCACGTCCGCGCCGTAGCGCCGCGCCGCCCCCGGGTCCATCGCCCACCCCGTCAACACCGCCGTCCCCCGAGGCCACAGGTGCGCCAGCGCCCCACCTCGCGCCTGATGCGGCGGGAAGAACAGCACCTCGCCCGGCTCCACCGTCCCCGTGTAGCAGCGCAGGTTTTCAATCGGCACCCCCAGCTCTCCGTAGAGCCGGGCCACCTCGTAGATGGACGGGTGCGCCACCAGCGAGAACCCCCGGCCCGCGAGGAACTTCATCGACTCCTGGCTCTTGCCCAGCGGATACCCGAGCACCACCGGCACCGCACCCCGCTCGAGCTGCCGACGCACCCACGCCTCCACCTGCCCCATCACCTCGTCACGCGGCGGGAAGCGATAGCGCGGATGCCCGAAGGTCGACTCGATGACCAGCGTGTCGCACTCGGCCACCTCGGTCGCCTCGGCCGTCAGCGATGGCACCACGTTCAAGTCCCCCGTGTAGACCACGCGCCGACCATCCGAGCGGATGACCCGCAGCTGCGCGCTGCCCAGGATGTGCCCCGCTGGCAGCAGCTCCAACACCAACGGCCCCAGCTCGAACGGCCGACGGTACGGCGCGGCCAGGGGCGCGCTCACCGGCCCCAGCCGATGCTCCATGAAGCGCAGCGTCGCCGCCGTGGCGATGGTGCGCTCATGCCGGGCGATGTGGTCCGAATGCCCATGGCTCACGAAGCACAACGGCGACTTGCGCTTCGCGTCCAGGGACAGGAGGGTGCCCGTCAGGTGCATCCCGTTTCGACGCAGCTCCACGCTCATGGGAAGGCTCGCGGATATAGCGCGTCACGGGCCCGGCGCGCCGCTTCTCTTCGGCCCGCCGCATGGCCGCTCGGGGGGCGTCAGCCCGGCCCCTGGACTGTGCGTGACTTCCACCACGCCCAGGCCGGTGAGCCCAGCTCCGCCACCAGCACACCCAGGAGGATGAGCCCGCCGCCCATCGCCTCCGGCGCGCCCAGCCGCTCGTAGCCCAGCACCACCGAGTAGATGGACGCGAACACCGGCTCCAGCGCGTAGATGACCGCCGCGCGCACCGCGGACGTGCGCGCCTGCGCCCACGTCTGCACGCTGATGGCGAACGCGCTGGGCAACAGCCCACACACCAGCACCGCCATCACCAGCGAGGGCTGCCACTCCACCCTGCGCGTGACGAAGGGCAGGCACGCCGCGGACATCAACGCCACGCCCCACAGCTGCACCGCCACCATCCCCAGCACGCCCTCCTTCGACGCGTACCGCTCCGTGAAGGTGATGTGCGCCGCGTACGCCACCGCGCAGCCCAGCGACAGCATCTCCCCCAGGTTCAACCACCCGCCGCCCTCCCCCGGCGCGGGCCTGGTGAGCAGGTAGAGCCCCGCCGCCGACAGCGCCACGCCCACCAGCGCCGCGGGCTTCGGCGCCCGCCGGAACACCAGCAGCGTCAGCAGCGGGACGAACAGCACGCACATCCCGGTGATGAACGCCGAGCGCGACGGCGTGGTGAACGTCAGCCCCCACGTCTGGAGCGCGAAGCCCAGGAACAGGAACGTCGCCAGCAGCGCGCCGTGGCGCAGGTTCGTCGGGTTCAACACCTGCCGCCCCGCGAGCGCGCTCAGCGCCACCGCGCCCACCCCGAAGCGCAGCGACAGGAAGGTGAACGGGTCCGCGTAGCTCAGCGCGTCCTTCACCACCACGAAGGTGACACCCCAGATGAGGGTGATGAAGACGAGCGCGCCGTCCGCCTGGAGACCCCGGAGTCTCGCCAGGAAGGATGGCTCACGGCCCAGGCTGTCGGGAGTCGAGGCGCTCACGGAGGGCACGACGTTTCGCCTACCCCGGCGTGCCGCGCAACCCCCGTCGCGTCAGGGCGCGGAGGCCCGCTCCAGGACGACCAGGCGCTTGGAGCGACCCGCCGCGTCCCACGCCTCGTTCGTGCGCCGGGTCAGCGCCTCCGTGGCGAGGCGGAAGCCCAGGCCCTCGAAGGTCTTCAGCGACGCGGCGTTGTCCTCGTCCACGTCCGCCTGCACGCTCGGCTCGCCCTGTCGGTGGGACTCCTCCAGCAGGCACTCCAGCAGTTGCGTCGCCACACCCATCCGCCGGGCCTGCGGCGCCACCACCAGCGAGCGCACCCAGACGCCGTCCAGGGGCAACCCCTCCTGGCGATACGAGTCCACCCACGCGAAGCCGTGCAGCCGCCCCTTCGAGTCCAGCGCGCCCGCCGCCGCGCCCCGCCGCTGGGTCGGCTCCAGGCCCCAGCGCTCTTGGAGCTGCCGGCGCAGGAAGCTGGCGGAGACGACCAGGCGCTCGCTCGCGAAGGTGACGAGCGCGTCCAAATCCTCGGCCCGCAGCAGGCGTATCTCCAGCGGCCCCACCAGGTGGCGCCGCAGGGGCCTGGACCAGTTGGAGAAGAAGAAGTCCCGCACGCCCCGATAGACTAGCCGGGTCCGGGGCTGTGCCCACGCGGTCGCCAGCGTCCACTGCGTCACCCACAGCGCCGGACCCAAGGGCCGGGGCAGCGGGAGCAGCCACCTTCCACGCCGCAGCGCGACGGCGCGCCCCAGCAGCTCCCCGTCCGACCGCTCCTCGGCGCCCAGCAGCGGCGCCGTGCTCCACGGCTGGGTGGCCACCACCACCTGGGCCGTCAGCATCCGCCCCTGGCGCACCAGCACCACGTCACCACGCGCCGTCTCGTCCGGCCCGCAGCGCAGCACCCGCACCGAGTCACCGGCGCGTAGCAGCGGGAACAGGCCCCCGCCCACACCGCGCACCCAGAGCTTCTGCCCGGGTGGCAGCGCCCTCAGCACGTCCAGCAGCACCTCGGTGGAAGGCGTCTTCCGCGGCGGCACACGCCACCTCCGGGGAAGTCCGGCCCTGCTCGTGCCTTCCCCTCGTCCGCCGGAATGTAGCCCCTTCGCTCTCCCACACCAACCGACCCGGACCCGGCCCTATCAACCGCCCCTGGGTCCCGCTAAGAGGAGGACGCCACCCACCGGCCGGAGGGCGGCGCAAGGAGGAGTGAGGTCATGGACGCGACGCCCGAGGGCTCGCTGGTGCCGCAGCGGGGTTGGTGGAGTCGGAACTGGAAGTGGGTGGTGCCCGTGGGCTGCCTGGGCCTGCTGGCCTCGTGCGGCTGCCTGGGCTTCGCGATGGTGGGGCTCGGCATGAAGTCGCTGAGCAACATGGGCGCGTACACGGACGCGGTGGCCATCGCCCAGTCCGACGCGCAGGTGCGACGCGCGCTCGGCACTCCCATCCAGACGGGCCTGCCGAAGCAGTCGGCGGTCCAGTCCATCAACGGCCAGACACACGCGAAGTTCACCATCCCCCTGGATGGCCCGCAGGCCGACGGCACGCTCTTCATCGACGCGACGAAGCAGGGCGAGGACGAGTGGCGCTACGACACGCTCGCCGTGGAGCTGGAGGACGGCAGCCGCATCGACCTGCGTGACGACGCGCCCGATGCCCCCGACGCGTTCCCCAGCGAGGAGACGCCCGAGGACGACGAGCCGCTGCCGCCACCCCCGGAGCCCCCCGGCGCCGACGAGAACGTCCCGGCCCGCGGTGGCCGCGACAGCGACATCGAGCTGTAGCGACACGACAAGGCGCGCGGGCACTGCGCGGCCATGCGCCCCGCCCGCGCCATACCCGTGGAAGCCCACGGGGCGTGGGGCGAGTGCCTCGCGACCATGGGCCTCGCCCGCCCTGCGCCCCTGCAAGCCCACGGGGGCGTGCTCGCCCGCCGTCGGGTGTGCCCCCGGAAACGACGAAGGGGCGAGCGTGGGAGCCCTGAGGTCCCCACTCCCGCCCCTCGTCAGCCCGAACGGGCCCGAAGCGCTACTTCAGCTTCTGCAGCTCCGAGCGCAGCTCGGGGAGGACCTTGAACAGGTCCGCGACGATGCCGTAGTCCGCCACCTGGAAGATGGGGGCCTCGGCGTCCTTGTTGATGGCGACGATGGTCTTCGAGCTCTTCATGCCCGCCAGGTGCTGGATGGCGCCGCTGATGCCCGCGGCGATGTACAGCGCCGGCGCCACGACCTTGCCCGTCTGACCGACCTGCAGGTCGTTGGGAACCCAACCCGCGTCGCACACCGCGCGGGACGCGCCCACCGCGGCGCCCAGGTCATCGGCCAGCGCTTCGATCTCCTTGAAGTCGCCCTTGGTGCCACGGCCACCGGAGACGACGACGCGCGCCTCGGTCAGCTCCGGGCGAGCGCTCTTCACTTCCTTGAACTCGACGAACTTCGTCTTGGAGGCCTCGATCTTGGGAGCGAAGGCCTTCACCTCGGCGGCGCCCTGGCCACCGGCGGCCGCGGTGAACTCCGTGGCGCGCACGGTGAACACCTTGACCGGCGTGGTGAGCTTCACCTCGGCGAACACGTTGCCGGCCCACATCGGGCGGTGGAAGGTGATGTCCGCGCCCGAGCCACCCAGGCCCGTGATGTCCGTGGCCATGGCGGCCTTCAGACGCGCGGCGAGGCGGGGCATCAGGTCCTTGCCCTGCGCGGTGGACGCCATGCCCACGAAGTCCGCCTTGAGCTCGGTGGCGAGCGCGGCGAGCGCGGGGGCGTACGTCTCCGCCAGGTAGTGCTCCAGCTCCGCGGCGGCGCCCACGTGCACGGCCTTGGCGCCGGTGCCCTTGAGCTCCTCGGCCACCTTGGCCGGGTCCTTGCCGAGGATGGCGATGTGCAACTCCGCCCCGGCCTTGTCCGCGAGCTGCTTGCCCGCGGTGATGGCGTTCAGGGAGGCCTTGCGGAGGTTCCCGTCCGGCTGCTGCTCGGCGACGATGAGAACGATTGGCATTGGAGTGTCTCCGTATCTTCCGAGAGGGTTAGACGACCTTCGCCTCGTTGCGCAGCTTGTCCACCAGCGTGGCCACGTCCGGCACCTTGATGCCGGCCTTGCGCGCGGGCGGAGACGCCAGCTTCAGCACCTGGATCTTCGGGGCCACGTCCACGCCCAGACCGGCCGGCGTCAGCTCCTCGATGGGCTTGCTCTTGGCCTTCATGATGCCCGGCAGGCTCGCGTAGCGCGGCTGGTTCAGGCGCAGGTCCGTGGTGACGACGGCGGGCAGCTGGCACTCCAGCGTCGCGAGCCCGTTGTCGACCTCGCGCACCACCTGGACGGCCTTCTTGTCCGCGGTGAGCTTGACGGCCGGCTCCTTGTTCTTCTCCTCGGCGCTCTCCAGCGACTCCACCTTGGAGGCGAACGTGGCCTGGCCCCAGCCCAGGAACTCGGCCAGGTACTGGCCCACCTGGTTCTGGTCGTCGTCGATGGACTGCTTGCCCAGGATGACCAGGTCCGGCTTCTCCTTCTCGGTCACCTTCTGGAGCAGGCCGGCGATGCCCAGCTGATCCAACGGGCCCGTGTGGTTCACCCACACGGCGCGGTGCGCGCCCATGGCCAGCGCGTGGCGCAGCTGCTCCTGCACCTCCTTGCCGCCGATGGACACCACCACCACTTCACCCTGGTGCTTGGCGACGAGCCGGAGGCCTTCCTCCACGCCAATCTCATCGAAGGGGTTGATCTTGTACTTGAGCCCCTCCTGGACGATGCCCGAGCCATCGGGCTTCACCTTGATTTTCGACTCGGGGTCTTCCACGCGCTTGGCGGTGACGAGGATCTTCACGGCGGCTTCTCCTTGCGGGAGGCGTTTTAGAAGGCTGGAAAACAGTCCGGCGCGCTTGGATTGACGCGACGCGCGAACGGCCTGGGTTAATAGGCATCCGGGCACCACGGCGGCAACGGGAAACGGCCGCCGGGCCCAGTTCTGCTTTTCTACTTGAACAGTTCTCGAGCGATGACGAGGCGCTGGACCTGGCTGGTCCCCTCGTACACCTGGATGAGCTTCGCGTCGCGCATCAGCTTCTCCACGGGGTACTCCTTGATGTACCCGTAGCCGCCGTAGACCTGGACCGCGTCGGTGGCGACCTTCATGGCCATGTCGGCGGCGAAGGACTTGGCGTAGCTGGACTGGAGGGTGTTGCGCTTGCCCTGGTCCAACAGCCACGCGCTCTCGTAGGTGAGCATGCGGGCCGCGTGGGTGTTCATGGCCATGTCGGCAATCATGAACTGGATGGCCTGGTGCTCGATGATGGGCTTGCCGAACGTCTTGCGCTGCGAGGCGTACTCCATGGAGTGCTCGAGCGCGGCGCGGGCGATGCCCACGGAGAACATGGCGGTCAGCGGGCGGCTGTTGTCCAGCGTGGCCATGGCGATGGCGAAGCCCTGGCCCTCCTCGCCGATGCGGTTTGCCACCGGCACGCGCACGTCCTCGAACGTGAGCGACACGGTGTCGCTGGCGCGCTGGCCCATCTTGTTCTCGTGCTTGCTGACGGACAGCCCCTTGGGGCGGCCCTCGACGACGAAGCAGGTGATGCCCTTGTGCTTCTTCGCCTTGTCCACGGTGGCGAACACCGTGTACTGCTCGGCGTGACCGCCGTTGGTGATGAAGCACTTCGCGCCGTTGATGACGTACTCGTCACCCTCGCGGCGCGCCGTGGTCTGCATGTTGGCCACGTCACTGCCGGCCTCGGGCTCGGTGAGGCAGAACGAGGAGAACTTCAGCTTCTCGGCGAAGTGGCCGAGCAGGCGCTTCTTCTGCTCCTCGGTGGCGGCGAGGATGATGGGCAGGTTGGCCAGGTCGTTGGCGATGATGGACGTGGCCACCCCCGCGCAGCCCCAGCTGAGCTCCTCCGCGACGATGGTCTGGTCCAGGTGCGACAGGCCCACCCCGCCGTACTCGGACGGGATGGCCATGTTCAGCAGGCCCAGCTCGAACGCGGTGGCCAGCAGGTCCCGAGGGAACGTCGCCGTCTCATCGTAGTGCGCCGCCTTGGGGCGGACGACCTCGCGGGCGTACTTCCGCGCCGTCTGCTGCAGCGCGCGCTGGTCCTCGGAGAGCTCGAATTCCATGAGATTCCTCGTGATGGGGTCGACGTGTTGACTCGGGAGTCAACGAATACATGCCGTCACGAGAAATCTCCAGCCCAACCCGCCTGGGAAGTGAGTGGTGCGCGGGGGGTCGGCCGACGCCCCGGGGGCCTGTCCTCTGGCACCCGGGGACGAGGCACGTGATTACTTCGCGGCCTTGGGGACCTTTTCCCAATCCGCGAGGAACTTCTTGATGCCCGCGTCGGTCAGCGGGTGGTTGGCCAGCTGGGTGATGACGTTGTACGGCAGCGTGGCGACGTGGGCGCCCATGCGAGCGGACTGGAGCACGTGGACGGGGTTGCGCACGCTGGCGACGAGCACCTGCGTGTCGAAGTCATAGTTCTGATAGATCTCCAGGATGTTGGAGATGAGCTCCATGCCGTCCTGGGAGATGTCGTCCAGCCGGCCGACGAAGGGCGACACGTAGGTGGCGCCGGCCTTGGCGCACAGCAGGGCCTGGTTGGCGGAGAAGATGAGGGTGACGTTGGTGCGGATGCCCTCGGCGGTGAGCGCCTTGACGGCCTTCACGCCCTCGACGCCCATGGGAATCTTCACCACGACGTTGTCGTGGATCTTCGCCAGGGTGCGGCCCTCGGCGATGAGCCCCTCGGCGTCCAGGGAGACGGCCTCGGCGCTGATGGGGCCGTCGACGATGGAGCAGATCTCCCGGATGGTCTCCTCGAGGCCGCGGCCGACCTTGGCCAGGAGCGAGGGGTTCGTCGTCACGCCGTCCACGCAGCCCATCGCGTGGGCCTTGCGAATCTCCTCCACGTCCGCGCTGTCGATGAAGAACTTCATCTGGTCACTCTCCTGGATGGGCCCGCGAATGAGGGCGAGGGATGGGGTCGGCTCCGAGGGAGCCGGGCGAGCAGGCGCGTAACCGATGCCCCCCCACGCGTCAAGGGTGGCCCCAGGCGGGAGTGGGAGGTAGAAGGCGAAGCCGTCGCCATGGCCCGCTCCCCACGCTCCGCCGCCAAGAAGCCCCGTCTGCGCGCCCTCCCCGGCCGCTCCACCCCGGCCCCCACGTCCGAGCTGGACGACGAGGCCCTGCTCGCGTGCGCGCGCGACGTGCTGGAGGCGGAGTCGCGCGCCATCCTCGGCGTGACGGCGCGGCTGGGCGCGCCCTTCGTGCGCGCGGTGCGGCTGGTGCGCGAGTGTCAGGGACAGGTCATCGTGACGGGCATGGGGAAGGCGGGCCACATCGGCCAGAAGCTCTCCGCCACGCTCGCGTCCACGGGTGTCCGCTCGGTGTTCCTGCACCCCGCGGAGGCGGTGCACGGGGACCTGGGCCGGGTGGCGCGCGGGGATGTCATCCTGGCGTTGTCGAACAGCGGCTCCACGGAGGAGCTGGTGCGGCTGCTCCCGTCGTTCAAGCGCATGGCCACGCCGGTCATCGCGTTGACGGCGGACACGCAGAGCGCGCTGGCGCGTGGCTCGGACGTGGTGCTGGAGATTGGCCACATCGAGGAGGCGTGTCCGATGGGGCTGGTCCCCACGGCGTCCACGGCGGCGCTGCATGCGTTGGGGGACGCGCTCACGATGGCGGTGCTGCGCTCGCGGCCGTTCGGGACGGATGACTACGCGCTGCTCCACCCGGGTGGGAAGCTGGGCCGCTCGGTGCAGCGCGTGTTCGAGCTGATGCGCACGGGGCCCGCCAACCCGCTGGTGCGCGACACCGCCACGCTGTCGGAGGTGGTGGGGGTGATGACGAAGACACCGGGCCGGCCGGGCGCGGCCTGCGTGGTGGACCGCACGGGGCGGCTGGTGGGCATCTTCACGGACGGCGACCTGCGCCGCCGCGTGGAGCAGGGGCTCACCGACTTCAAGATCCAGGTGCGCGACGTGATGGGCAAGCAGCCGCGCTGCGTGACGCCGGAGACGCTGGCGCTCTCGGCCACCGCGCAGATGCGCGAGCTGAAGGTGGACCAGCTGCCCGTGGTGGACGTCGAGGGCCGCGCCGTGGGCCTGCTCGACGTGCAGGACCTGCTCGCCGCGAAGTTCGTCTGACGGGCCGCGACGCGCGGGCGCTCGCCGACGTGCCCACCGGAGGGGTCCGTGGGTTCGTGCCACCCACGCGCGCCTCAAGGAGCACCTCGCCGCGTGTGGACTCAAAGCACGGCGCCATCGCATCAACTCGGTGGTGCCGCGCCCGCGCAAGCACCGGCATCCCTGAACGGTACGGACGCCCCTGCGTTCGCCAGGGCCAGCGCCCCCAGGCAGCGCCCGCGTCAGCATCGATCTCGCTCGCCTGGACGGACGGACCTGCACCACCAGCGTCAACGCACCGCCGACGCAGTGCGGACCACACGGTGCACATCCTGGCATCTCGCGACGGGCGGGATTCCCCGCGATGCCACGAGCCATCGCACCGCCTCTTGGCGGCGCGGGCCCAGCCGACGCCTACCGCGACAGCTTCGCCTGGAGGCCGGCCTTGTTGTAGTCGGGCGCGTCCGAGGACAGCTTCTCCCACAGGGCCTTGGCGCCCTTGGCGTCACCCTTCTCGAGCAGCATGTCGCCCAGCTTCTCCACCGACGCCGGGTCCGACTGCACCGCCACGCCCCACACGCGCGCGGCCATGGGCCGCCCCAGGCCCACCAGCGCCCACGCCATGCCCGCCTTCGCGCGGCCGTTCTCCGGCTGGAAGGGCACCACACGCGTGTAGTTGCCGAGCGCCTCCTGGAAGCGCCCCTTCGCCAGGTGCTCCTCACCCTCCTCCACCAGCTTCGTCAGGCCCTGCTCCAGCTCCGGCGTGCGCTCGGTGTTCTTCACCGCGTCCACCATCTCCGGCGTCAGCGGACGCGGCGCGTCCTGCGCGGGAGCGGCGGCCAGCGCCTGCGACAACCGGATGCGGCGATCCTCGGCGCGCGCCGCGAGCAGCTTCGCGCGCCCACCCGCCTTCACCGTCTCGTCCACCAGCGCCGACATCCGCTTCGCCGTGGCCGCGCGCGCGGAGTTGGGGTTGAGGGCCTGCACCGCCTCGAAGCCCTCGTGCGCCTGCTTCAGCGCCGCCAGGTCCTCGCCCTTCGTCTCGAACAACACCGAGGCGCGCCCGTAGAGCGCCTCCTCGTGCCGGGGCTCCACCTCCAGCACCGCGCCGTACGCCGCCAGCGCCGCCGCCGAATCTCCGCCCAGGTACAGCGCGTTGGCGCGCATGACGCCCGTCTCCAGCGCGGGCTCCAGCGCCGCGCGAGCACAGGCCGCCGCGCCCGCCGCGTCACCCTTCTTCGCGCGCTCGCTCGCCACCTGCCCCATCGCCTCCAGCGGCTGCCCGGGCGTGAAGCCACACTTCGCGGCCTCCGCCGTCGGCACCGGCGTCTTGCCCAGCTTCTTCTTCTGCGCCAGGAACAGGTCGCGCACCGGCTTCGCTCGCTCCTCGGCCTGCTGCAGGTACGTGTCCGCGTCCACGTTGCGGCCGTTCACGTAGTACAGCCGGCCCAGCGACGCGGCGATCTCGAACGTCTTCTCGCGCCCCTTCAGCCCCTCCGTGGAGTCGAGCTGACGCAGCAGCTCGTCCGCGGACGGAGGCGCCTTGCCCGTGCCCGACAGCGGCGGGTGCCCCGAGGGCAGCGCGTCCGGAGACGTCGGCATCTGCCCTTCGAGCGGAGGATGCCCTTGCGGCAGCGCGCCCCCCGCGCCCATGGACGGCGCGGTGGGGGACGCCTGCGTCCCCGGGGGGACGGGCGGGTGACCAGGGGGCAGAGAAGAGGGCTCGGCGGCGAGCAGCGCCGCGGTGGCCAGGGCCAGGGAGAGGTTCATGTCTCGTTGCTCGGCAGGCTCGCTTCGGGCCACCAGGTGGCTTCACTCCTGCGGACATCCTGCGGGGCGAGTTTCCCGAGGAGCTCCTTCACCGTCGTCCCCAACACGGGGTGCAGCAGGTCCGGCGCCAGCTCCGCCAACGGCTCCAGCGCGAAGCGACGCTTGTGCAATTCAAGGTGCGGCACCTGGAGGTGCGGGTCCGCCACCACCTGGCCCTCCCAGAAGAGGATGTCCAGGTCGATGGTGCGCGGGCCCCAGTGCTGCTCGCGGCGCCGGCCCAGGTCCTTTTCAATCTGCTGGAGGATGACCAACAGGCGCTGCGGGGACAGCGCGCAGTCCAGGGCCACCACCGCGTTGAGATAGCGCGGCTGCGGCGGCCCGACGGGGGCGCTGTCGAAAAGAGAGGAACAACGAAGCACCGCCACCGCATCGATGCGGGACAGCGCGGTGAGGGCGGCGACCAGGTGGGACTCGCGGTCCCCCTCGTTCGAGCCCAACCCGACGTAGACGATGGTGCTCACGGCTCCAGCTCAACTGGATTGAGCAGCGTCCCGATTCCCTCGATTTCCACTTCAACCGAGTCACCGGCCGCAAGCTTCCCCACTCCCGAGGGCGTGCCGGTGGAAATCATGTCCCCTGGGAGCAGCGTCATGATGTGGGAGATGAACGACACCAGGCGAGCGGGGCTGAACACCATGTCGGAGGTGCGGCTGTCCTGGCGCACCTGCCCGTTCACCCGGCAGGAAATCTGGAGGTCGGCGGGCGACAGGCCCGTCACCGCCCACGGCCCCGCACACGCGAAGGTGTCGTAGCCCTTGGCGCGCGTGTGCTGCGTCTCGCGCTTCTGGATGTCTCGCGCGGTGACGTCGTTGAAGCACGTCAGGCCCCAGATGGCGCGCGCGGCGGTCATCTCGTCGGCGTTCTTGAGCTTCTCGCCGATGACGAGCGCCAGCTCCGCCTCGAAGTGCACCTCCTGGCTCGCCTTGGGGATGCGGATGGGGGAGCGGGGGCCGTTGAGCGCGGTGGAGGGCTTGGTGAAGATGAGCGGCTCGACGGGCACGGGCTTGCCCATCTCCTCCGCGTGCTTGCGGTAGTTCTGGCCGATGCAGACGACCTTCGACGCGTCCGCGGGCACCAGCAGCGTCACCGCGGACAGCGAGCGGCGGATGCCCGTGTCCTTGACGCCGGTCAGCCAGGGCGCCGAGGAGAGCACCACCACCTCGGTGCCCTCGACGCGGCCGTGGTGCGCGCGGCCCTCGTAGAGGAAGCGGCAGTAGCGGGCGGTCGTCATGAAGTCCTCTGGAAGCCGAGCACGTCGGCCATGTCATACAGCCCCGGCGGGCGGCCCACCACCCAGCGCGCCGCGCGCAGCGCCCCCAGCCCGAACTGGTCGCGGCTGGTCGCCCGGTGCGTCA
The DNA here is from genome assembly GCF_020037095.1 of Myxococcus sp. XM-1-1-1. Classification (NCBI taxonomy): domain Bacteria; kingdom Pseudomonadati; phylum Myxococcota; class Myxococcia; order Myxococcales; family Myxococcaceae; genus Myxococcus; species Myxococcus sp. XM-1-1-1. The sequence goes on along the minus strand of NZ_JAIQDH010000009.1, from coordinate 294,121 downwards.
GCTCGATGCGCTCGCCCTCGCCGAAGAAGTACACGGTGTGCTCGCCCACCACATCCCCCCCGCGCAGCGTCTGCACGCCAATCTCCTTCGCGGGGCGCGCGCCCGTCTGCCCGTGGCGCGCGAACGTCAGGTCGTCCTGCGTGCGGCCCAGCGCGGAGGCGAGCACCTCCGCCAGCCGCAGCGCCGTGCCGCTGGGCGCGTCCTTCTTCATCCGGTGGTGCGCCTCCAGCACCTCCACGTCGAAGCCCGGGCCCAGGACACGCGCCAGCTCCGCGGCCACGCGGATGACCAGGTTGACGCCCACCGACATGTTCGGCGCGGCGACGATGGGCACCTGCTTCGCGCTCTCGGCCAGCGCCTGCGACGCCTCCGGAGAGAAGCCGGTGGAGCCGCACACGAAGGCCACGCCGCGCTCGGCGCACGCCTTCGCGTGGGCCACGCTGACCTCCGCGCTGGTGAAGTCGATGACCACGTCCGCCTTGGCCGCATCCAGCGCGCGGCCCAGGTCGTCGGACACCTGCACCTCGAGCGCGCCGATGCGCGCCGCAAGCCCCGCGTCCAGGCCCACCGAGGCGCTGCCGGGCCGCTCCGTGGCGCCGACGACCTGGAGGTCCTCCGCGTCGCGCGACAGGCGCAGGAGCGTGCTGCCCATGCGTCCGGTGATGCCGGTGATGACGGTGCGAATCATGGTGGGCCGCGCTCCTGGCGTGTCGTGGCGTGTGGCGCTCGGCAGAGCGGCTTCAGTGCTTCAGCAGGCCCAGCTGACGCAGCTCCTCGGCGAGCTTCGTCGCGTTGGGCTCCGTCATGGGCACCAGCGGCAGCCGCACCTCCGGCCCGAAGAGGCCCAGCAGGTGCAGGCCCCACTTCACGGGGATGGGGCTGGACTCCACGAAGAGCAGCCGGTGGAGGGGGTTGAGCTTCACCTGCAGCTCGCGCGCCTTGGCGATGTCGCCGGCCCGCGCGGACGCCACCAGGTCCGCCATCATCCGGGGCGCCACGTTGGACGACACGGAGATGACGCCCTTGCCGCCGCAGGCGATGAAGGGCAGCACCGTGAAGTCGTCACCGGACAGGAGCGTCAGCCGCTCGCCGCACTTCTCCAGGATGTCCACCGCCCGAGCCATGTTGCCGGTGGCCTCCTTGATGGCCACCACCTCCGGGAAGTCGCACAGCCGCTGCACCGTCTCCGGCAGCAGGTCCACGCCGGTGCGGCCGGGGACGTTGTACGCGATGATGGGGAAGCCCGGGTGCGCCCTGGCCACCGCGCGGAAGTGCTCCACCAGGCCCGCCTGCGTGGGCTTGTTGTAGTACGGCGTGACGATGAGCGTGCCGTCCGCGCCCGCGTCCCGCACGCGCGCCACGCCCTCGATGACCTCGGCGGTGTTGTTGGAGCCCGCGCCGCCGACCACCAGGGCCCGGCCCTTCGACTCCTCCACCACCACGCGCACCGCGCGGGCGCGCTCGTCCGCGGACATGGTGACCGACTCACCCGTGGTGCCCATGGGGATGAGCACGCTGGTGCCGCCCTCGAGCTGCTGCCGCACCAGCGCCCGGTAGGCCGACTCGTCGAGCGCGCCGTTGCGGAACGGGGTGGCCAACGCCGTCATGGAGCCTTCGAAGGTCTTCATGCCGGCGCTTATATGTTCAGGCCCGCTCGCCGCGCCAGAGATCCTCGGTGCGCTCGCGCTCCCGCACCACCCGCCAGGCCTCCTCGGCCACCAGCACCTCCGCCGGACGGGGGCGGGAGTTGTAGTTGGAAGCCATGCTCATGCCGTAAGCCCCGGCGCTGAGGAAGGCATACAGCTCGCCCGGCTGGGGGAGGACCAGGGAGCGCGCCTGGGCCAGCACGTCGGTGGACTCACACACCGGCCCCACCACATCCACCTCCACTTCCTTGCCCCGCCGCTTCACCAGCGGGACGAAGCCGTGGTGGGCCTCGTAGAGGGCGGGCCGCAGCAGGTCATTCATGCCCGCATCGACGATGGCGAAGCGCTTGGCCGGGGTCTGCTTGCGGTACAGCACGCGCGTGAGCAGCACGCCCGCGTTGCCCACCAGCGAGCGCCCCGGCTCCAGCACCAGCCGCGCGCCCGTGTCCTTCGTGGCCGCGAGCACCACGCGCGCGTACTCCGCCACTGACGGAGGCGTCTCGTCCGTGTACGTGATGCCCAGCCCACCGCCCACGTCCAGGTACTCCAGCGGGTGCTTGCGCGCCTTGAGCTCGCGGTACAGGCCCGCCACCTTGGTGAGCGCCGCGCGCACCGGCGAGCTCTGCGTGAGCTGCGAGCCGATGTGACAGTCCAGGCCGAAGGCCTTGAGGCCCCGCATCTTCCTGGAGCGCTCGTACAGCGCCACCGCCTCCTCGAAGGGCACGCCGAACTTGGACGTCTTCAGCCCGGTGGCGATGTAGCGGTGCGTGCGCGCGTCCACCTCCGGGTTCACGCGCAGGGCGAACGGCGCCTTCTTCCCGAGCCGCCGGCCCACCGCGTCCAGCGCCTCCAGCTCCTCGGCGCTCTCCACGTTGAACAGGAGCAGGCCCGCGTCCAGCGCGGCCGCCATCTCCTCCGGCGTCTTGCCCACGCCCGCGAACACCGTCTTCGCGGCCTCGCCGCCCGCCTGCCGCACGCGGGCCAGCTCTCCGCCGGAGACGATGTCGAAGCCCCCGCCCAGCCCCGCGAACAGCCGCAGGATGGAGAGGTTCGAGTTGGCCTTCACCGAGTAGCAGATGAGGGGCCGGGCCTCGCCGAAGGCGTCGACGACGGCGCTGAAGTGGCCGGTGAGCGCCGCGGAGGAATAGACGTAGGCGGGCGTGCCCACCGCGTCCGCGATGGCGGGCAGCGGCACGCCTTCCGCGTGCAGCACGCCCTTTCGATAGGTGAAGAAGCTCACGGGACTCCGGCGTCCGCGTCGGTGGTGGTGGTCGGCGTCACCACGCCACCATCCGTCGTCGGAGACACGGAGGGCCCGGTGGGCGCCACCGTCGTCGGCGCGGTGTCCGACGGCGGAGGAGGCGTCTCCGTCGCGGGCGCGCTCGGCGCCAGCGGCGGCTTGGGCGCGCCCTTGATGCCACACGCCACCACCCCCAGCACGAGGAGGGCGGCGATGCTCAGCGAAGAGAGGGCGCGCTTCATGACTAGAACTTCACGCCCAGCCAGCCGCGGATGGTGTGCGGCGTCTCCAGGTCCCGACGCAGCACCTCCTGGTACTGCTGCAGGCCGCTCATCGGGAAGAGGATGCCGTAGGCCAGGCCCGCGATGAAGCCGTCCTCGGTGGTGTAGTCCACGCCCGCGTTCAGCTCGATGCCCAGCGACTTGCTGGTGAACGACGGCGTCGACTCGGCGTAGAGCGCCTGCGAGTAGATGAGGCGGCCGTACACGTCGATGCCCGGCGCCACCGCGTACTTCACGGACGGGCGGATGTAGAACGCGTCGGTGATGCCGCCGATGAGCTGGCGCCAAAGGATGAGGTCCACGCGGTAGTCGCGGTTGAAGCGGAAGTTGCGGATGGCGTCATCCGCGCAGCCGCCCGCGTCGCAGCGGTACTGGGGGCCTTCCACGTCGCCCGGCTGGGTGTAGTTGTTGGGGCCGTTCGGGTTGCCGGAGCCGGTGCGGCCCGGGTAGTTGCCGAAGCCCGGCGCCTTGTCACCGGAGGCGAAGCCCAGCTCCAGGCCCACCGTCAGCTTGTTCTCCACCGCCTTCACCTCACCCTGGAGCACGCCGCCGAACTGGGCCACGCGCAGGCTGGGGTCCGCCATCGCCTCGTTCAGGCTGAGGCCGCGGCTGTTGATGCTGCCGAGCACCGCCGCCAGCTCCATCTCGATGCGCCAGGAGCGCTCCTCGTAGCGCAGCCAGAAGTCCGGGACGTACAGCTTGGCGTCGCGGGGGATGAAGCTCACCTGCCCCGTCGTGTCGTTGGTGATGTCCTGGTAGTTCTGCGTGCGGTAGGTGAAGTGCAGGCCGTACTGGAGCACGCCCTGGTTGTTGTCGAGCTTGGAGCGGATCTGCGCGTCCGTGTCCCGGCGGGCGATGGCGAGCACCCAGCTGTGGGCGTCATCGGCCTGGGTCAGGTCCACCGGCTCGCCCTGGGCGCCCGTGCGGTACACCGAGCCCTCGGAGTTGAAGTCCAGCATCGGCGTGACGTACCAGCCGGCGAACGGCTCGGTGACGAACTGGATGCGGTCCACGGTGTCGCCGAAGTCGCAGTCGAAGCAGTTGCCGTCGTTGCGCAGCATGCCCAGGCCCCAGTGGCTGCCCATGCGGCCGAAGCGCAGGATGCCCACCGGCGTGTTCACCTCGCCGTAGGCGCGGCGCAGCTTGATGGAGTCCGACAGCGTGTTGCCCAGCGACTCCTGGTCCTCGGAGAAGATGGTGAAGACGTTGCGCGCGTCACCCGGGTAGAGCGTGTCCGGCGTGGAGCCCAGCACCAGGTTGTCCAGGCCGTCCACCTGGAGCTTGATCTTCACCTGCTCGGAGATGTTGAACGTGGGGTCCAGGCGCAGGCGCATGGTGGCGAACGACTGGGTGTTCGCCGACGTGCGCGAGGAGCGCGGGAAGAGGTCCTGGCCCGCGATGGTGGCCGGGACGCGGCCCAGGTCGAACTTGTAGAAGAGCGTGGGGCGCAGGCGGAAGTAGCCGTCGAGCTGGAAGACCTCCAGCTTGCGCTTCTCCTCGGGGTACTCCTCGCTCCACTCCTCGCCGTTGAGGGACTGCTTGGCGGCCTCGGCGCGAATCTCTCCGCGCAGCTCCTGCTTGGTGGCCTCCAGGTCGTCCTGGGTGACCGCCTCGGCCGCGGGCACGGTGGTGGCGGCGGGCTGCGCGGCGGCGGGCTGCTCGGGGGCGGTGGCCGGAGCCTCGGGGGCGGGGGCGGGCGCGGCCTCCGCGGGCGCGGGCGGAGGCGTGCCCCCGGCGGGCACCTGGGCGGTGGCCGTGGAGGAAGCGACGAGCAGCGCCGCCAGCAGGACGTGAGACATGGGCAACGATCTCCAGGGCCGCTCGGGGCGGCCGGGTCGGAAAGGCGGGCGATTCAAGCCATGGGACAGGGGGGTGTCAACGCCAACCGGGACGTCGGTTCGCGCCGTTGACGACAGGACGCCCGGGGTCATTTCCCTGCCCTCCCCCGGGGTTGGCACTTCGGACAGGCGTAGGTGGTGCGTCCTGCCTGGGTGAAGGACTCCACCGGCGAGCCACACCTGGAGCACGGGCCCTCACCGCGGCCGTACACCAGGAACGGGTTCTCCGAGCCACCCTCCTCCAGGTACACGGGCTCCTCGCCCTGCTGCTCCTCGAGGCCGAAGTCGATGCTCTCCCGGATGGCCTGGACCAGGCGCTTCCAGTCCTCCGGGGTGAGGGTGGAGGGCTTGCGCGCGGGGTGCAGGCCCGCTCGGAACAGGGCCTCCGCGGCGTGGATGTTGCCCAGGCCGGCGATGCGCCCCTGGTCCATCAGCGCCACCTTCAGGTCCTGCTTCGAGGACGCCACGGCCTGCTCCAGCTGGCCGGCGGTGAGGCCGTCCGCCAGCGGGTCTCGCCCCAGGGCCTTCACCACGTCGAGCGAGCGCAGGCCCGCGGCGGGGGTCGGCTCCATGCGCCCGAACATGCGCGCGTCGGCGAAGTGCAGCACCTGACCGTCGTCGAGGTGGAAGCGGGCGCGGCTGTAGGGGACGACGTCGGTGGAGGCGCGGCGCACGAACTTGCCCGTCATGCCCAGGTGGCCCAACAGGCCCCGGCCTTCCTCGAAGGAGAAGAGCAGGTACTTGCCCCGGCGCACGAGCGACTCCAGCCGCCCCTGCAGCTGAGCGAAGCGCGCACGGTCGGCGCCGCGGAAGACGCGGGTGTCATCCGCCTCCGCGCGCACGAGTCGACGGCCCGTGAACCAGCGCACCAGATTGCGCCGGGCGATCTCCACTTCGGGTAACTCGGGCATCCGCCCGGGCACATAGCACCGGCCCCAAGCCCGGCCCACGCATTAATTGCGGAGGGCCCCGGACGCGCTCAGCCGCGAGGCTTCTTCGGATCCGGCGCCCCCAGGCCGCCACTGCCCTCCGGGGTCGTCGACCCGGGCGTCGAGGCCTCCCGTGGATCATCCGGCGCCCCACCCACCCCTGGCTCCACCCGGAACGGCTTCGAGCCGAGCCCTCCTGAGTCCTCCCGAACCTCCCGCGCCGCCAGCCGTGGACGCAGCCGCAGCGCCCCTTCCACCGGCGTCACCTCCGGACCTCGTACCTTGGCGCCTGCTGGAGCACCCACCTCCGGCGCCGCCCGGGGCACACGCCTCGACCTCGCCTGCGCGCGAGCCCGTCGCTCCAGGAAGGCCATCACCCGCTGGCGGTGCTCATCCGGATGGCGCCGGGGGTCGAACGTGGTGGAGCGGGACTCGATGAGCCGGAGCGCGACCTCCAGCTCTCCGGGCGCCACACCCACGCCCGTCGTCTCCAGCTCGGAGAGCTGCTCCTGTGAGACCACCTCGTCCACGGCGTGCAGGGTGGACAGCACGAGCCCCCGAGCGTGGGGCCGCACCAGACACAGGTGGCCCTTCTGATACAGCACCACCCGCCCCACGCCCACGCGTCCCGACACGCGCAGCGCCTCCGTCATCAACGCATACGCCTGCTCCACGCCACGCGCCGGCACCAGGTGGTACGAGGTGTCCAGCAGCAAGGGGTCCACCTCCGCCGGGTCCACGAACTCCTCCAGCGCGATGACCCGGCTCGACACCGGGTCCAGCGCGTCCAGCTCACCGCTCGTCACGGTGACCTGCCGGCCGTCCTCCAGCGTGTACCCCCGCACCACGTGCTCGAGCGGCACCTCCTCGCCATCGGCGGAGCACACCCGCTTGTTCTGGATGCGGGCGCCGTCCGCGTCGTGAATCAGGTGGAAGCGGGCCTGCCGGGAAGAGACGGCGCCGTGCAGCCGTACCGGGAGCGTCACCAGCCCGAAGCTCAGCGAGCCCACCCAGACCGGACGAGCCATGTCGACCTCCTCGCGGTGTCCCCCACGACCGACACCCCACGCTGCAAACGTCGATGGCCTCCGACACCGCCGCAAGGCTCGCACGCACCACCGGAGGGCACGCGAGCCGCGCGACGCCCGAGCGACGCGGGTCCGTTGTCGGTCGGAAGCGTCACGAGGGGCTTGCCGTGGAGGCGGACGCTGCCCAAGAGTCCGGGCAGTCAGTCGCTCTCTCAACGCATCAACCGGTCAAGAAAGGCGCATTCGGTCATGCAGCGGATTCTCTCGGCGGTATGGAGCCTCGCCCTCGTCATGGGCGTGACGACGGGCTGCACCACGCAGCGCGTCCAGGCGGAGAAGGCTCTCGCGAAGACCTTCATCTCGGATGAGCAGGAGGAGGAGATCGGTCAGCAGGTGAAGAAGGAGCTCGAGCAGAAGGAGAAGATCAAATACGTCGAGGACCCGACCATCGTCGAGTACGTGCGGGGCCTGTCCGCGCCCATCCTCAAGCAGGCCACCAAGGACCGGCCTGGGGTGAAGTGGAAGATCAACGTCATCGACGACCCGAAGACCGTCAACGCCTTCGCGACGCCCGGCGGCTACCTCTACGTCTACACGGGCCTCATCCTCGCCTCGGACACGGAGGCGGAGCTGGCGGGCGTCATGGCCCACGAGGCGGGCCACGTGGTCGGCCGCCACTCGGCGCGCGCCATGGTCAACCAGATGGGCATCCAGACCGTCACCCAGCTCGCCCTGGGGCAGAACCCCGGCGCCGCCGCGCAGGTGGCCGCGCAGCTGGTGGGCGGCGGCGCGCTGCTCGCGCACAGCCGCAGCGAGGAGCTGGAGGCGGACGAGTTCGGCGCGCGCTACTCGTCCGGCGCAGGCTTCGACCCCAAGGGCCTCATCACCTTCTTCCAGAAGCTCCAGGCGCAGGGCGGTGACACGCCGGGCGTCATGAAGTGGCTGAGCACCCACCCCACCAACCGGCAGCGCATCGGCGACCTGGAGAAGTACATCAAGGAGAAGAACCTGCGCGGCACCAACAACAGCCCGGGCCAGCTGCCCGCCATCAAGCAGAAGCTGGGCGCGCGCTAGCCCCGGGCGTCGTCAGTGCAGCGTGGAGGGCGGAGGCTGCTGCTCCGCCGCGGAGGGCTCGGGGGACTTCCCCCGGGCCACGCGCCGACGCCAGCGCCAGAAGGCCATCTTCGAGCGCTTCGCGCTGGCGGCGCTCTTGGCGGCCCCCGGCGTCTTGAGGGGCGGCTCGGCGGGCGCGGGCTCGTCGAAGTCGCGCGCGCCCTTCTCCTTCCCCTCCGCGGAGGCGTGCTCGAGGATGGCGTTGATCTCCCCGCCCAGGATGAACACCAGCCCGGAGATGTAGAGCCACAAGAGCAGCACCACCACGCCACCGATGGAGCCGTAGGTGACGTTGTACTTGCCGAAGTGCTCCACGTACTGCGTGAAGCCCCACGTGCTCCCCATCCACGCCAGCGTGCCCAGGATGGAGCCGGGGGTGATGTACTTGAAGCGCTGCTTCACGTCCGGCAGCAGGTAGTAGCAGAGCGACACCACCAGCATCACCAGGCCCGCGGTGAAGGGCCAGCGCGCCCAGGACCACACCAGGTAGAACGCCTCCTCCACCTGCAGCCGCGTCGCGAGCCACGCCCCCAGCCGCCCGCCCAGGAGGAACACCGCGAAGGACAGCGGAATCAGCAGCGTGCCCACCAGCGTCACCACCACCGCCAGGCCCTGCGTCTTCCACACGGGCCTGGACTCGGGCACGTCGTAGGCCAGATTGAGCGCCTTGCGCAGGGCGTCCGCGCCGCGTGACGCCGACCACAGGGCGAGCACGAGACCCACGGTGAGCAGCCGGGGCCGGGGCTGGTCCACCAGCGCCGTCAGGTGCTGCGTCACAAGGCCCAGGGCGTCGCCAGGCACCAGCGGGCGGAGGCGCTCCAGCATCGCGTCCACCGCGCCGGGCGCGAACGGCAGGTACGCCACCAGCGTGACGAGGAAGAACAGGAAGGGGAACAGCGAGAACAGCAGGTAGTAGGAGAGCTGCGCCGCGATGTCCGTGACGGTGTCTTCCTGGAACTCCTTCACGAAGCGCCGCGCGAACTCGCGCCACGTGAGGTACTTGAGCCGTGGCAGCCGCATCCTTCCCTCCTCGCTCCCCACTCTCGGGTAACGGAAGGTGGGGTGCGTGACGCCGTTCGGCAGCAGGCGGCCGACCGAGCCCTCGCCTTGCTAGACGACGTTCGGCGGGAGGTATCTGCCCAACAGTGGACGAAGCCGCGAGCGGACCTCGTCGGGGATGCGGGAGCGCTCGGTCCACAGCGCCATGGCCAGCGCGGAGTCACACCGGCAGGTGACGGGCGTCTCCGCGATGCGCGAGAGCGCGCGGCGGATGAGGGCGGCGCCCTTGGAGGTGACGGCCTGCACGTTCTGCGACAGCCGTTCCAGGAGGGCCTCGTGCTCCTGGCCCTCAGGAGGCGACTGCCAGGAGTCGTAGTCGGTGGGCAGCGCCACCAGGGCGTAGTGCAGCTCCGCCTCCCGGGCGAGCCGCGCCTCCGGCATGGCCGTCATGCCCACCAGGCCCCCGCCCCAGGTGCGGTACAGCAGGCTCTCCGCGCGGGTGCTGAGCGCGGGGCCCTCGATGCAGACATACGTGGCCTGGGTGGCCACCACGGCGTTGGAGGCGAGGGCGGCGTTGGACAGCGCCTTGCGCAGCGTCGCGCAGAAGGGCTGCCCCAGCTCCACGTGCACGGCCACGTCGTCGTAGAAGGTGCAGGGGCGCCGGTAGGTCCGGTCGATGACCTGGTCCGGCACGACGAGCTGCATCGGCGGCAGGTGCTCCTGGAGGCTGCCCACGGTGCTGGTGGAGAGCACGTGCGTGACGCCCAGCTGCTTCAGCGCGAACAGGTTGGCGCGGTAGGGGGCGCGGGTGGCGTTGAAGAGGTGGCCCTGGCCGTGGCGTGGAACGTAGACGACGGAGACGCCGTCCAACTCCCCGGAGAACAGCGGCCCCGCATGGGGACCGAAGGGCGTTTCGAGGGTGTGGGTCTCCAGACGACCATTGAACCCCAGGAGGTGTTCCAGACCATGGCTCCCGATGATGCCCACCCTGACAGCCATGTTCCTCCTTGGGCGCTCCGGCCGCGCTCCCCGGACCATACCGCGCCCCCCTGGCGCCGGGAGGCACGAAGACTGGTAGTTTTCGCAATTGCCATGCGTTCCCTTCCCGTCCTGCTCCTGGTGCTCGCCGCCAGCCCCGTCAGCGCCCAGCGCGGCACCGTCCCCTCCGGCTGTCAGGAGGACTACGCCACCTGCAAGGAGGACTGTTCCATCGAGTACGGCGGCAGCGGCCGCACGCTCAAGAAGCTCACCCAGTGCCTCTCCATCTGCACGGAGAACCGCGAGGAGTGCAGCGACCGGCACTCGGCGATTCGAGGGCTGCCGTCGGGCGTGGTGGCGGACGAGCCGCGTCGCCCGTCGCGCCGTCCGGGCAAGCCGGTGAACCGAGAGGAGGACCCGTTCGGTGACGCCAACTCCAGCTCGGAGCCCCGGCGCACCACCAACCGCGAGGAGGACCCGTTCGGCGACGCGCGTCCGGAGCGTCCGCCCGGGCCGCGAGGCGCGTACCGCTCGCCCGACGAGATTCCCGCCGAGGACACGAGCCCGCCGAAGGAGCCGACGCCCGCGCCGCTCGACACGTCGCCGCCTCCGCCGCCGGTGTCGCGGCAGGGCGTCTATCGCGCGTCGGACTCCGAGCCGAAGCCCGCACCGGAGCCCTCGGCGGACATCCCCGATGACCTGGAGCCGCTGGACGCGCCGCCCGCGCCCACGCCCACCGCCGCGACCAGGCCGTCGCCGCGCTCGGAGCCCGCCCGGACCGAGGCCCCGGCCGCCCCGCGGACCGAGGAGAAGAAGGACCCGCTGCTCGACGGCGAGCCCGCGCCGGCGCCCGCGCCCACCGCGAAGAAGGCGCCGCCTGCCGCACCCGCGGCGCCTCCGCGCCCCAAGCCGCCGCCGGACCCCAAGTACGACATCTCCGAGTGGGACCCGAACGGGGACTGATTCGGACGGCGAGGTTCGTGTCCGCGTCCAGGCTCGGACGAATGTTCCAGCGATGAAGGGGAGTCCGTGCGCAGCGACGACGTGCGCACAGACTTCACGTTGCTCGCACACGTCGCGCGGCGTTAAGGCCGGCTCGCTACTCCACACCCCTGAGGAGCCGTTGCATGCGAGTCGCGATGAAGTGGTTGTTGGCTTGGAGCTGGCTGGCCCTGCTGGCCGCGTGTGGCGACAAGGCCGCGCACGATGATTTCGACACGGGACAGGACGCCATCCTGCCCGACGCGCGGACCCTGCCCTGCGCCACGCTCCAGTTCGAGCGCGGCGCCCTCCCCTCGGGACAGAGCGGCCAGGGGCTCAACACCCAGACGTTGTCCGGAACGCAGGACCGCTGGGCCGAGTACGTCGAGTTCGCGCCGAACAGCTCCGCCACGTGCACCTATCCGCTGCCCACGGGCGTGAGCGCGGACAGCGTCGTCGCGGCCGAGGTCGGCGTGAACTACCGGGGCCCCGCGAAGGCGCAGATGCGCTGGGTCATCGAGGCGTGGGACTACTCGACGAACAGCTGGGCCCTGGTGGGTGACAACACCTTCGCGCAGTCGTGGCGCTGGACGGCCACGTCGCTGGCCCTGCCCACGCCCGCGCGCTTCCTGTCCGGCGGCCCGGTGAAGCTGCGCTACCGCACGGACTCCACCGCGGATGCGTCGCTGCTGGACCTGCTCGTCGTGCGCGTGCAGGTGGCGGCGAGCGACGCGGGCACGCCCACCGACGCGGGGACTCCGACGGACGCGGGCACGCCCACCGACGCGGGGACTCCGACAGACGCGGGCACGCAGGTGCCCTGGGCGAACGTGAAGAGCTTCACGTACCAGCTCACCAACTATCCGCAGGGCAAGCTCGACGCGATTGCCGCGTCGAAGTTCGACCTGGCCATCGTCGAGCTCGTGCGCGACGGCTCCAGCGGCTACTTCACCGCCGCGGAGATTTCGGCGCTCAAGGCCCGGGGCAAGCAGGTGCTCGCCTACTTCGAGATTGGCGCCATCGAGGAGTACCGCCCCGAGTGGAGCCAGGTGCCCGCGGACCTGAAGCTCGGCCCCGTGTCCGGCTGGCCCGACGAGCAGTACGTGAAGTACTGGGACGAGCGCTGGTGGCCCATCGTCCAGGGCCGCATCGACCGCGCGCTCGCCGCGGGCTTCAACGGCTGCTACCTCGACATGGTCGTCACGTACGAGGAGATTCCCGCCAACTCCGCCGGCACCAACCGCGCCGACCTCGCGCGGAAGATGGTGGCCCTCATCGCGCGCATCAACACGTACGCGAAGGCGCGCAACCCGGACTTCAAGGTGGTGCCGCAGAACTCGCCGGAGCTGGTCGATGACCCGGCCTACCTGCCCGCCATCGACGGGCTGGGCATGGAGGACATGTACTGGTCCGACGACGTGGCCTGCGACGAGGGCTGGTGCGAGGAGAACCGCACCAACGCCGCTCGCGTGCGCGCCGCGGGCAAGCTGGTGCTGTCCACCGACTACGCCACGCAGTCCGCCCACATCGCGGATGCGTACACCCGCTCGCGCGCCGCGGGCTTCGTGCCCTACGTCACCGTGCGCGCGCTGGACCGCGTGACGGTGAACGCGGGATGGGACCCGCAGTAGCCCGCCCCAGTGGGAACACCGCGCCTCGGGAAGTGCCCACGAGGCGCGGTGTCGGGCTTCAGCGCTCCCAGCGGAACACCGCCTCGAGCGGCTTGCCGAAGACCTCCGCGATGCGGAACGCCGTCTCCAGGCTGGGCGAGTACTTGCCCGCCTCAATCGCGGCAATCGTCTGACGCGTGAGGCCCACCTTCTCGCCCAGCGCGGCCTGCGTCATCTCGCCCGCGAGGAAGCGCAGCGTGCGGATTTCGTTGGTCAGCCGAGGCTCAGGCACGCAAGCCCCTGCGGTAGCCCGACACCGTCAGGCCCGTGTGCACCAGCTCCGCGATGACGATGGCGAGAATCGCCGCGTTCGCCACCTTCCAGCCACTGGCGCCGAACGGCATGATGCAGCCGACGAGAATCATCCCGCCCATCAACACGTAGTACGCGACGGACGCGGAGCGATGCGCGATGGCCCGGTCGCGCTCGTCGGGCCCGGTCCTCTCGCCCGGTGCCCGACGCATCCGGCCGACAATCGCCGAGACACCGAGCACCACGCCCTGGAACACCGCCGACGCGGTCAGCATGATGATCTGCGACCAGAACGTGAGCTCACCCCGCGCGTCCAGCACCGCGACCGCGGTGAAGTACGTCCCGTAGCTGATGACGAGCAACACCAGGAACACCCACGCGAACCGCTCCCGGGACGACATCTGCGTCTCCATGAACCGCTCCCTTCACGTACCGCACAATGTTAAGCATTCAAGACTCCATGTCAAGAATGCTTAACATCCCTCCAAAGGCCCCGTCGGCACCGCGAAAGCGAGGCACGAAAGAAAAAGGTCCTCAGGTCGCGGGACGGTCCGTCGTGGGAGCGAGGACCGGCGGCTTCGTCACGGCCGTCTGGGTGAGCCGCACGCCCGCGAGCACCAGCACGCCGCCCACGGCGATCTCCCAGTGCAGGGCCTCATCCAGCAGCGCCCACGCGGCCAGCGCCGTGGCGGCGGGCTGGAGGTTGGAGAAGATGGCCACCTTCGACGCCGACACCTTCGACAGCGCGTAGTACCAGAGCACGTACGCGACCACCGACGTCAGCAGGCCCAGGTACACGATGCAGCCCTTCGCGAGCGTGCTCGTGGCCACGAGCGCCTCCGGGTTCGCGACGAACGGCGCGAACGGCAGCATCATCACCGTGGCCATCGTCATGCACCACGCGGTGGCGCGCAGCGGCCCATGGATGGCGACGAAGGGCTTGCCCTCCGTCGTGTAGACCACCCACGCCATCACCGCGCAGAGGATGAGCAGGTCGCCCGTCAGCGAGCCGCGCGCCTCCGCGAGCCCTCGGCCGAGCAGCAGCACCACCACGCCCACGAAGGCCACGGCGATGCCCGCGAGGGTCCGCGTCGAGGCACGCTCCTGTCCTCGCGCGAGGCTGAGCACGTACACGCCCAGCGGCATGAGCGAATACAGGAGCGCGCCGTGCGCGGCGGTGGAGCGCGACAGCCCCGTGAAGAAGAACAGCTGGTTCACCGGGCCCGCCATCAGCCCGAGGAACAGGATGCGGCCCCAAGCGTTTCGCGGAGGAAGCTTGGGCCCGGGCACCAGCGCCAGCAGCGCGATGAACACGAGCCCGCTGAGCATGAAGCGCCAGAACACCACCGTGAGCGGCGGCAGCTCCGCCATGGCGCGCTTCGCGGCGAGGTACGTCCCCGCGCTGATGAGCACCTGGATGAGGAGGGCGGCGTAGACGCCGCGCAGCGAAGGCGTGGAGGAGTTCAGGGGACCAGCTGGCGCAGTGCCCATTGCGCCGCGCTACGTACCAATTCGCTCGAATCGTCGCTGAGCTTTTCGAGCAGGTGCCGCGCGTCCGCCTGTCTGGCCACCCCCAGCGCGTACACGGCGTTGCGGCGCAGCACGTCGTAGCGTGCACGCGCCAGCGCCGTCCCCGGGATGAGCTGCTCGTACTGCTCCGTCGTCAGCCCCGCCAGCTCCAGCGTGCCCAGCTCCGCCACCGCGCGCGGCGCGAAGCGCGGGTGCTCCGCGAACACAGGCTTGCGGTTCAACGGACACACCTGCTGACAGATGTCGCACCCGAAGATGAGGTTGTTGAACTTGAAACGAAAGGCCTCGGGCACCTCGCGCTCGCGGTTCTCGATGGTCTGGTAGGACAGACACGCTCCCGCGTTCACCTGGCTGTTGCCCACCAGCGCGCCCGTGGGACACGACACGAGACACCGACGACACGCGCCGCACCGGTCCGCCGTGGGGCCGTCCGCGTATTCGTCCACCTCCGCGTCGATGACGAGCGTGGCCAGCAGCACCCACGAGCCGAAGGGCTCGGTGATGAAGCACCCGTTCTTGCCCACGTAGCCCAGGCCCGCGCGCGCGGCCCACACCTTCTCCATCAGCGGGCCGCTGTCCACGCTCCCGTACGTGCCCAGCCCCGGGGCCATCTGGATGATGGCCTTGCGGAACGCCTTCATCCGGTCGCGCAGCGTGGAGTGGTAGTCGCGCCCCCGCGCGTACCGGGCGATGGGCGAGCCCTTCGACGGCTCCTCGTCGCGGTAGTAGTTGTTGACGAAGGAGATGACCGTCTTCGCGCCCGGCAGGAGACGGCCGACGTCCAGGCGTTCCTCCGCCCGCTCGCCCATCCAGTCCATGTCCGCCGCGTAGCCCGCCTCCAGCCAGCTCAGGAGGAAGCGCGGCTCGATGGGCTCCGCGCGGGCGAAGCCCACCAGGTCGAAGCCCACCGAGCGGGCGAGGTCACGAAGCGGAGCGGTGGGGAGCAAGAAGACGCCTTGAAGAGACTAGGACTCGGACGGCTTCTCCGGAATCCACTTCACGTCCTGCACATTCGCGCGGTGGTTCGCCACGCGCGCCATGACGAAGAGCAGGTCGGAGAGCCGGTTGAGGAAGATGACCACGTCCTTGGGAATCGTCCCCTCGCGCAGCAGCGGGACGGCGCGGCGCTCGGCGCGACGGCACACCGTGCGAGCCAGGTGCAGCGCGGCCGCCGCCTGCGTGCCTCCGGGCAGGATGAAGTGCGTCATCTTCGGCAGCTCGCTGTCGAACCGGTCCATGGCGTTCTCCATGTCCGTCACCCAGCTCTCCTTCAGCGGAGGCAGGTGCGAGGCGGCCTTCGCGTCCATGGGCGTCGCCATCACCGCGCCCACGGTGAAGAGCTGGTCCTGCAGCCGGTGGAGCATCGCGTCCAGCTCCGGCGGCGGGGAGAAGCCACGCACGAGGCCCAGCGTCGCGTTCAGCTCGTCCACCTCGCCGTAGGCATCCACGCGCACGTCATCCTTCGGGACCCGGCCGCCCCCGAATAGACCGGTATCTCCGGCGTCTCCGCGCTTCGTGTAGATTTTCATGTCCGGGCTTCTACCGGCGGGATGCGCCGCGCGTCCAATCCGAAGGACGTGTGTGGACCCAAGTGAGATTGCAGGGTTGCGGGCACTGCGTTTCTTCGTGCTTGCCACTGGGGGCAACGACGCCTAGACGGCTGGGCCCCATGCAGCCCTACCTGAACCTGCTGGACCACGTCCTGAAGCACGGGACGAAGAAGGGCGACCGCACCGGCACGGGCACGCTGAGTGTCTTCGGCCCCCAGCTGCGGTTCGATTTGACGCAGGGGTTTCCGCTCGTCACCACGAAGAAGCTGCACGTGAAGTCCATCCTTCACGAGCTGCTGTGGATTCTCGCGGGTGACACCAACGTGCGCACGCTGCAGGCGCAGGGCGTCACCATCTGGGATGAGTGGGCTGACGCCGAGGGGAAGCTCGGCCCCGTGTATGGACACCAGTGGCGCTCGTGGAGCGCGCCGGACGGGGGCCACATCGACCAGATGAAGGCGCTGGTCGACGGGCTGAAGAAGAACCCGGACTCGCGCCGACACATCGTCAGCGCGTGGAACGTGGCGGACCTGCCGGGCATGAAGCTGCCGCCGTGCCACGTGCTCTTCCAGTTCTACGTGGCCGACGGGAAGCTGTCCTGCCAGCTCTACCAGCGCAGCGCGGACCTGTTCCTCGGGCTGCCCTTCAACATCGCCTCGTACTCGGCGCTGACGATGATGGTGGCGCAGGCGACGGGCCTGGTCGCGCACGAGTTCATCCACACGATTGGCGACGCGCACCTGTACCTCAACCACGTGGAGCAGGCCCGCGAGCAGCTCTCGCGCGCGCCGCGTGCGCTGCCGCGATTGAAGCTCAACCCCGAGGTGAAGGACCTCTTCGCATTCCGGTACGAGGACTTCACGCTCGAGGGCTACGAGCCCCACCCCGCCATCAAGGCGCCCGTGGCCGTATGAAGCTGTCGGCCATCGTCGCGCTGGCGTCGAACCGGGTCATCGGCGCGAACAACCAACTGCCGTGGCGACTGCCCGCGGACCTGGCGCGATTCAAGCGGCTCACCATGGGCCACACGCTCGTGATGGGCCGCAAGACGTACGACTCCATCGGCCGTCCGCTGCCGGGGCGTACGTTCATCGTCGTCACGCGGCAGAAGGACTTCGCGCCATCGGGGGTCACGGTGGCGCACTCGGTGGAGGAGGCGCTCCAACAGGCCGAGGCCCGAGGCGACGACGAGGTCTTCATCGCGGGGGGCGCGGACCTGTACGCGCAGACGATGGACCGCATCCAGCGGCTCTACCTCACGCGAATCGCGCGCGACTACCCGGGTGACACATTCTTCCCCGAGGTGGACCTGTCCGGCTGGCGGCTCATCGAGGAGGAGCAGCATCCGGAGTCCGAGCCGCCGTACGCGTTCCTCACCTACGAGCGCTGACGCCGCTGCTCCCTCGTCGAGCAGCGCGGCGTTCCACGTCGGCTTTGTCTCGCTCCCGCGCCGTGCGCACCTGGAACGGCATGCGCACCTCCCTCGGCCCTCGACTCACGCTCAGCCCCTGGCTCCCCGCGCCGCGCCTGCCCTGGCGCGCCGCTTCCCTGCTCGGCGCCACGCTCACCCTCGCCAACACCACCACGCTCGCTCGCCTCTCGCGTCAGCTCGAGGCCCAGCAACGTCAGCGCCGCTTCCGCCCACGCGCCCTGCGCGCGCTCGCCGTCGGAGCCACCGCCATCGGCGCCACCGGCCTGGGCGCGCTCGCCATCGGCGCCGTCTCCATCGGCGCGCTCACCGTGGCCTCGCTCGCCCTCGGCCACCTGCGCGGCGGCGACTGGCGCATCGCCCGGCTCCGCATCCACTCGCTGGAGGTCGAACGGTGGACAGCCCTGGGCAACCCCGCCCCCATTCCGGGCCTTCCGACTCCCGCCTGAAGTCCCCATCTTGAGATTGAGTCGCAGAATTGAAACGACCGGGCCCCGCTGGTAGACGGGACGCATGAATCATGTGGTCCGCGTCGTCCTCGTCCTGCTCTTCATGGTGCCCGGGTCGGCCTTCGCCGCCGAGAGCGGCGCGGAGGAGCGGACCTGGCATCGGCTGGTGGGAATCCTCCAGTACCTGGAGGCGGACTACCCGGCCGCCATCGAGTCCCAGTCCGCATTCGAGCTGGAGGAGCAGAAGAGCTTCGCGGCGGAGGCGGTGTCCGCGGCGCGGGAGCTGGGTGCGCAGGCCTCGGTCTTCGTCCCCCGCGTGAAGGCCATCCAGGCGCGCGTGGACCAGTCGCAGGACCCGGAGGGCGTCAGCCGCGACTGCGGCGCGCTGGTGCAGGACCTGGTGCTCGTCGGTGGACTCGCGCGCAGCCCCCGTCACCCGCCGGACCTCCAGCGCGGCGCCGAGCTCTTCCAGACGAACTGCGCGGCCTGCCACGCCGCGGACGGCAGCGCCAACCTGCCCATCGCCGCGACGATGGAGCCCGCGCCCGCCAACTTCCAGGACGCGGAGCTGATGGGCGGCCTCACGCCCTACAAGGCGTTCAACACCACCAGCTTCGGCGTGCCGGGCACCGCCATGCCCGCCTTCCCCACGCTGACCGAGGACGAGCGCTGGTCGCTCGCGTTCTTCGCCTTCACCCTGCGCCTGCCCCCGTGCGAGGGGACGCCTCCGCGCGCGTCGCTGGAGCGGCTGGCGAACGCCACCGACGACGAGCTGGTGAAGGACTTCGGCGCCGACAAGCTCGCGTGCCTGCGTCGGAAGCTGCCCCAGGTGGACGAGGAGCGCTCGCTGATGGCGGCGCGCGACGGCGTGCAGGAGGCCATGCGCCAGGGCGCCGCGGGCAACCCGTCCGCCGCGAAGGCCGCGCTCCTGGATGCGTACCTCAACGGGCTGGAGCCGGTGGAGCCCAAGCTGACCTCGCGCGACTCCGCGCTGGTGCTCAAGCTGGAGCAGGGCTTCCTCAAGGCGCGACTGGCGGCGGAGACCAGCAGCCCCAGGTTGCAGGACGAGGGGCGCGAGCTGATTGCGCTGCTCGACCAGGCGCGCCGGGACAGCGGCAGCGCGGCGGACCTGGTGTCCACGCTGTGGCTCACCGTGTTCATCCTGCTGCGCGAGGGCTTCGAGGCGGCCATCATCGTCGCCGCGCTGCTGGCGGCCCTGAAGAAGATGAAGGCCACCGAGCACGTGCGCGTGGTGCACGCCGGCTGGATGTCCGCGCTGGTGGTGGGCGCCATCGCCTACGTGCTGGGCCGCCACCTGCTGGCCGGCGCCGAGCGCGAGTGGATGGAGGGCGTGGCCGCGCTCGTGGCCGTGGGCATGCTGCTGTACGCGGCGCTGTGGCTCAACGCGCGCTCCAACATGAGCCAGTTCATGGGGGAGCTGCGCGAGAAGATGAAGGGTGCGCTGGGGCGAGGCAGCCTGTTCGGCCTGTTCCTCATCGCCTTCACCGCCGTGCTGCGCGAGAGCTTCGAGACCGCCATCTTCCTGCAGGGCCTGGCGCTGGACTCGCCCGCGGGCGTGGCGTGGGGCGCGCTGGTGGGCTCGGTGGCGCTGGTCATCCTGGTGCTCTTCATCAACCGGCTCGGCTTCCGGTTGCCCATGAAGACGCTCTTCAACATCTCCACGGTGGTGCTCGTCGTCACCGCGGTGATGCTGCTGGGCAAGGGCCTGCACTCGCTGCAGGAGGTGGGCGCGCTGCCGCTCTATCCGGTGAGCTTCGTCACCATCGACCTGTTGGGCATCTATCCGGACCTGCTCTCGCTCGTGCCCCAGGTGCTCCTGGCCGCCGCGCCGCTGGCCCTGGTGCTGCTGCGTCGGCGGGCCCGTCCCGAGCGCGTCACCGAGGTGTCCGCCAGTTGACGCGACGAGTACCCCAGCCTTGCGGTAGCGTGTGCGGGTGAGGCTTTCGCGCGCGCATCCTGTCCTCCTGGTGGGCCTGCTCCTTCTGAGCACGGGCCCCGCGTGGGGTCAGCACGTCTCCGAGGACGAGCCCGCGAAGCGCCCCGCGCCCGAGCTGACGCCTCCTCCACTCGTCCCCGTGTCCCCTGGCGACAGGACCGACTCGGACGAGGACGACGACGAGGGCTCGAGCGGACGGACGCAGGACACGCCCCCGGACGACTCGGGGACGCAGGTGGCGGAGGAGGCCCGGCCCAGCCGCAAGGCGGCCGTGGAGGACCCGGTCCCGCGCATCGCGGTGGAGTTCGTGGGAGGCACCGCGGGAGGCATCGCGGGCGGCGCGGTGGGGCTCGTGGTGGGCTACCTGCTGGGCGCGCCCACCGTGGGCTGTGACGAGTGCAACGTCGTCTCGCTGGTGGGCGGGCTCACCGGCGTCGTCATCGGCGTGCCCGCGGGGACGTGGGCGGGCGGACGGCTGATGGACGGCAAGGGCACCATCCTCGCGACCGTCGGCGGGAGCCTCGTGGGCTGGGGCGGCGCGCTGCTGGGCTCGCTCGTGCTCGGGGCCGACGACGACAAGGCCGTCTCCGCGCTGCTGCTCTTCCTGCCCGTCATCGGCGCCACCACGGGCTACGAACTGTCGCACCAGTCGCACTCGGCCGTGAAGCCCGTGGCGCCCACGCGCGCGGACACCGGCGTGCGGCTGATGCCCGTGGCCGGGATGACCGAGCACGGGCCCCGCTTCGGTCTCATCGGGCGTTTCTAGCTCCCCTGTCGGAAGTAGCGAGCCGACTCCTCGCGCACGCGGCCCTCGGCCACCAGCTTCTCCAGCGTGGCCAGCGCGCTGCGCTCCGCCACCGGGTGCATCACCGGCGGCGTGTCCGCGTACGCGCGCTCCACCACCTCGGCCAGCGAGACGCCGTCCGCGGGCACCGCGTCGAAGATGAGCGCCTCGCGCTGCGCGCGGTGGTTCAGGTACTCCTGGAGCTTCGAGGGACCATCCGGCAGCGGCTGCCCATGCGCCGGGTACAGCGTCGTGACAGGCCAGTCGCGAAGCCGGGCGAGCTGCGCCAGGTAGTCGCGCATGTTGCCCTCGGGCGGGTCGATGACGATGGAGCCCACGCCGGCCACCATGTCCCCCACCACCGCCGAGCGACTGCGCTCGTCCACCAGGCACAGGTGTCCCCGCGCATGCCCCGGCGTGTGCAACACGCGCCAGCGCTGCGGCACGTCCCCGGCCAGCTCCAGCACCTCGCCATCCTCCAGCAGCCGCTCGACGGGGAAGTCGAGCCACTCCGCCGTCTTCGCATGACACCAGAGCGGAATCCCCAGTCGCTCCTTCACCGCGCGCGCCCCGCCCACGTGGTCACCGTGGTGATGCGTCAGCACCACCGCCACCGGCTTGCACCCCTCCGCCTTCAGGCTCGACACCAGCGACAACAGCTTCGCGTACTGCTTCACGTCCCCGGAGCCCGGGTCCACCAGCAACAGCTCGCCGTTGCCCAGCACGTACGCGTTCGTGTGCGTCGCCGGAGGCAGCGTGGCCGTCTCCAGCGCCACCACGCGCACACCCTTCTGGAACTCGATGCGCTGCGAGATGTACCCAGGGCAGTACGGCGGCGTCAGCAGCCGCGCCCGCGCATCCGCCTCGTCCTTGAACGAGCCCAGCACCTGGAGCGCATGCACCGCCGGAGGATGCAGCAGCGCCGTGCCGTCGTTCCACCGCGCCAGCGCCGCCTCGGGCGCAATCCACGCCCCCTCCGACAGCTCGCCCGGCCACAGCTCCGCGCGCGCCTTGGGCGGCAGCTCCACCAGGTAGAAGTGCGTGTCGAAGCGCACCGGCACCGACGGCGGCGTAATCCACCGCCCCGCGCCCCGGAAGTCGTCCGCGCGCAGCGCCAGTCCCTCCGCGTGCAGCAACTCACCCCACCCGAGCTTCCCCGCGAGCAACGCCTTGCGCAGGGCGTCCAGCTTCTCCTGCGAGAGCGCCTCGGCGCCCTCGGCCACCAGCACGCCCGCCTCCTCGAACAGCTCGCGCGCCGCCGCCGAGCGCAGCGCGGCCTCCTCGCCCGAGACACCCCGCACCGGCACCTGCGCGTCCGCCGCGTCCAGCTTGCCTCCGGGGAACGCATAGAAGCCGCCGGCGAAGGCCAGCGCCTTGCCGCGCTTCACCCAGTACACCTCCACGCCCGCGCCCACGCGTCGGTACAACAGCGCCACGGCCGAGCCCCTGGGCTCACTGGGGACATGCTGCAGGTCCAGGCCGAGGCCCAGACCGGGGAGTCGCTCGCTCATGTTCGCACCGTCTGGCCCAACAGCTGGCCCATCAGCTCGTGCGCCGCGGCCGACTGGTCCGGCCTCACATACAGCCGGGTGAGGCGCACCGCGCCACTGTAGCGCTGATACAGCGGCGTGTAGCGCGCCACCTCCGTCAGCCGACCCGTGGAGGCGTCGACGATGAAGAGGCTCGGCCCCGTGCTCGAGGGCCCCGAGGCGTACTTGCTGAGCACGTTCACGGACTCGACGACGTAGTGCTCGAAGCCCGACGAGACGAGCGCGCTCCTCAGCACGTCCAGGTCATACCCGGCGTCGCGCTCGGTGAACTGCGCCAGCAGCTTGAAGCCCTGCCGCGTGATGATGCGCTGGGCCCACCGGTTGCGCGAGCGGCGCAGCGTGTACCAGAGCGCCGAGTCGTCACAGAGCAGGAACGCCTCCGGGTCCGAGGGAATCTCGAACTCCCCCGGCGACTCCTCGTAGTAGCGCCGCAGCATGTAGTCGAAGCTCACCGACGTGTGGTGCAGATAGACCGACACGAACATGTGGTAGCGGCTGAGCAGGAAGTCCTCGAAGGCGAACGCCGCCGCCCGGCTCAGCGCCAGATAGGCCCGGCCGTCCTTCACCGCCGGGTTGAGGTTGTTGATGATCCAATCCATGTCGTACCGGCCGTAGTTCACCCCCGTGTAGAAGGAGTCACGCAGCAGGTAGTCCATGCGGTCCGCGTCCAGCTCGCCGGAGACGATGGCGCGCAGCAGGGGCGCCCAGTCCACGCCCTGCCAGGTGAAGCCCGGGTCCTTGGGCGGACGCGCGCCGGTGATCAACGCCACCGCCGCCATGGGGGTGATGCCGAGCCGCCCGAACTCGCGCTCGATGATGGGCGTCAGCGAGCTGTCGAGGAGGATCTTCGCCGTGTAGTCCTCGTGGGTGGCCTGCTCGCCCTCGGCCGCCGAGTCCAGCCAGCCGGGCAGCCGCAGGAGCGAGCGCTTCGGGGCGATGCGCTCGGAGGCGTGCGACAGCGGCATGTGCCCCAGGTCATGACACAGCACGGCCAGACGCACCGCGGTGGAGAAGCGCTCGCGCACGTCGTCGGGCAGCGTGGAGCGCGAGGCCACCGCGGCGAACACCCGCGCGGCCACGTGCATGGCGCCCAACGAATGGATGTGCCGGGTGTGCGTGGCCCCGGGGAAGGCCAGGTCGCCGAAGCCGAGCTGCCGCACATAGCGAAGCCGCTGGTAGTGCCGGCTGTCGATGACCGCCTTCTCGGCGTCGCTCACCGGGATGGTGCCGTGGATGGGGTCGCGGATGCGCATGATGCCCTTTCCATACTCCTGGATACCCCCACCGGAGGTATTCCACCGTACTTCAAGCCCTGGCGGGAGGTAGCCCAGGAGGTAACCAACCGTCACCTGCGGACTGGGCGAGGACCGAGGGACGTGCTAACCCTCGGCCACCTCCGAATGCACATCATTCTGCTGCACAACCGCGACCACGAGCTCCTCCAGGATGACCCGGGCCGGGAAGCCCGCGAGGACGTGGTGCGGGTCGCCGCGGCGCTCGCCGAGGCCCTCACGAAGGGCGACACCCTCGCCGAGCCGCTCGCCATCGAGGGCGACCGGCTGGACTTCGTGGACACGCTGCGGCGGCTGCAGCCGGACCTGGTCATCAACCTCTGCGAGTCGCTCGCCGCCGACAGCCGCGGGGAGATGGCCGTCCCGTGCCTGCTGGACGCGCTGGGCCTGGCCTATACGGGCTCGTCCGCCCTCTCGCTGGGCCTCGCGCTGCACAAGCCCAAGGCGAAGGAGCTGCTCTGTGCGCGCGGCGTGTCCACCCCGGGCTTCCGGGTGGTGGAGCGGCTGGAGGATGCGCTGGCGGTGGACCTGTCCTGGCCCCTCATCGTGAAGCCCGCGCGCGAGGACGCCAGCATGGGCATCAGCGGGGACTCGGTGGTGCACGAGCGGGCGGCGCTGGTGCGCGCCTGCGAGCGGGTGCTGCGCGAGTTCCATCAGCCCGCGCTGGTGGAGCAGTTCATCGCCGGCCGCGAAATCTACGTGCCGCTGCTCGGCAACCAGCCGCGCCGCGCGCTGCCGTTGACGGAAATCCACTTCGGACGGACCTTCGAGGACCGGCCGAACATCGTGTCGTACAGCGCCAAGTGGGAGGCGGGCTCCGACGAGTACCGGGATACGCCCGCCGGGCCGTGCCAGGTGGATGCGGCGCTGGAAGCTCGTTGTGTGCAGGTCGCGCTGGAAGCCTTCGCAGCACTCGATTGTCAGGACTATGGCCGGGTCGATCTCCGGGTGTCTCCGGAGGGCGTGCCCTACGTCATCGATATCAACCCCAACTGCGACCTCCATCCGGGAGCCGGGTTCGCCAGGGCCGCGGCCTCCGCGGGCCTGGACTACGCCGCGCTGGCCGCCCGGCTGGTGGAGGTCGCTACCGAAAGAGCCCATGGACATCCGTCCCATCGAAGAAAAGGACCGGGAGCCCCTCGCCGCGCTGATTCGAAAGATCGAAACCTTCTCGCCGCAGGAGGTTGAGGTCGCCATCGAGCTGGTGGGCGAGGCCCTGAAGTCGGGCAACACGGACTACGCCATCATCGTCGCGGACCGGGCCGGTCAGCTGGTGGGCTATGTCTGTTACGGCCCCACGCCGATGACGGAGGACACGTACGACCTGTACTGGATTGCGTCCGCCACGGAGGTGCGTGGCCAGGGCGTGGGCGCGGCGCTGGTGTCCGGAATGGAGGGCGATTTGCGCCGTCGCAACGGCCGGCTCATCCGCGTGGAGACGAGCGCCACGGAGGCCTACGGCCCCACGCGCGGCTTCTACGCGTCCATGAAGTACGGCGAGGAGGCGCGCATCCGCGACTTCTACAAGGTGGGCGACGACCTCATCATCCTCACCAAGCGGCTGTAGTCCACCGCACGGGGTGTGGGGCGGGTGAAGACTTTGCCCGCCTCCCCCGTTAGAAGGGGCGTGATGACCCGCACGCTCCGACCGATGTCCCTGGCCCTCGTGGCCTTGTGCGCCCTCTTGACGGGCGCGCCCTCCGCGAAGGCCGCCGCGCCCGCCAAGGCCGCGGCGCCCGCGAAGGCCGCCTCCCTCCCCGCAGACGCGTCCGACGTGCTGAAGGCGCCGCGCCCCCAGGGCGGCGAGTTCTTCGGCCTGTACCTCATGGACAAGAAGGTGGGCTGGCTGTTCACGGACCTGGTGCTGGTGCCCGGGGCGGTGCCCCAGGTGAAGAGCGTCAACCAGCTCGTGTTCAAGGCGCTGGTCGGCACCCGCCTGTCGGAGCGCAACCACCGCGAGGAGCGCGTCTACGAGGCGAAGGCCGGCGGACGGCTCCTGTCCTTCACGGTGACGCAGCGCGGGGATGGTGGCGACCAGACGCTGGAGGGCACGACGACGCCCGACGGGAAGCTGCGCGTGGTGCGCAAGCGCGTGGGCTACGCGGACGAGGTGCTGCCGCTGTTGCCCGCGCCGAAGGAGCACGTGGAGGACGCGGACCAGGCGCGCGTGGCGCTCTTTCGCAAGGCGAAGGTGGAGGGCTTCTCGCTCGACGGGATGGACCTGGAGACCTACGGCCTGTCGACGACGGTGGAGGCCCCGGAGCAGCGCACGCTCAACGGGGTGAAGGTGAAGCTGGGCAAGGCCAGCAGCCTGTCGCAGAAGGAGAAGGTGCCGGTGGACTCCTACGTGACGCAGCGTGGGGAGATGGTGCTGGTGGACTTCGGCAAGACGATGCAGGCGCGCAAGGAGACCGAGGCGGTCGCCAAGCGGATGGACCTGGTGGAGGTGTTCGGTCTCACGCGCGTGGTGCTGCCCAAGCCGCTGCCCGAGGCGGCTCGCGCGGTGCCCGGCAACGTGAAGCTGGTGGTGCAGGGGCTGCCGGAGAAGTTCCGCGTGGAGACGTACCGGCAGAAGTTCACGGCCCGGCCGGATGGCGGCGTGGACGTGACGCTCCTGGCCGCGGCGCCCGCGACGGCGAACCGCAAGCCCCGGCCGCTGACGGACCCGGACGGCGGGGAGAACCTCAAGTCCACGCTCATGGTGGAGAGCGACGCGCCGGCCATCCGCGAGCAGTCCAAGAAAATCATCGGGGACGAGAAGGACGCGTACCGCGCCGCACAGAAGGTGAACACGTGGGTGGCCACACACCTGGAGAAGGACTACGGCGCCAGCGCGGACCGGGCGACGGATGTGCTGCGCCA
Source organism: Myxococcus sp. XM-1-1-1 (assembly GCF_020037095.1). Classification (NCBI taxonomy): domain Bacteria; kingdom Pseudomonadati; phylum Myxococcota; class Myxococcia; order Myxococcales; family Myxococcaceae; genus Myxococcus; species Myxococcus sp. XM-1-1-1. The sequence goes on along the minus strand of NZ_JAIQDH010000009.1, from coordinate 267,763 downwards.
GAAGCGCGGTGACTGCACGGAGCACTCGCTGCTGAGCGTGGCGCTGCTGCGCGCGGCGGGAATCCCGGCGCGGCGCGTGGACGGCGTCATCTACATGGTGAACCAGGACGGCGTGCCCGCGCTGTACTGGCACGAGTGGGTGGAGGCGTTCGTGGGGGAGTGGACCCAGATGGACCCCACGTTCAACCAGCCCGTCGCGGACGCCACCCACTTCGCGTTCGGCTACGAGGGCAACGCCGAAATCACGCCCCTCATCGGCACGCTGAAGGTCGTCGAGGTGAAGTAACGCGGCGAACCTCCGGGGGACGTGCTCACGCCCCCCGGGGCGCCAGCGCCAGTCGCTCGACGAGTTCCTTCGCATCCGTGCGAGGCACCTCGCACGCGAAGCCCCGGCACAGGTACGCGGCGCCCTTGCCGCCCACCGGCTCGCGTCCCTCGAACAGCTCCTTCAGGAGCGCGGGCACGGGCCTCCCCTCCTCCTTCCAGCCGAACGCGAACGTCGGCGCGTAGACGCGGTTCGCCACGCTCAAGAGCGGCGCCACCGCCTCGCGCGAGCCGCTGAACGTCACCCCCGCCGCGCCCTCCAGCAGCGCGTCCGCCGCGAGCCCCAGGTAGCCGTAGCCCATCGCGTTGGCCACCAGCCCCTCGCGCATCTTCGCCACGTACTTCGTCGGCAGCTCCAGGTGGTGCTCGTGGCCCGTGAGCGCCGCGAGCGCCACCTGCGCCTCCGTCAGCGTGGAGGCCCCCGAGGGGAACGCGTTGTCGAACAGGCCATACGTCGCCACCACCAGGTCCTTCTGACCGCGCGGCGCCGTGAAGTACGCCCGCTTCTCCTCATCCCAGAACAGCTCCACCGCCCGCTTCACCAGCGCCTCGGCCGCCTCCAGGTACTTCACGTCGAACGTGGCCTGGTACAGCGCCGTCAGCCCCGAGGCGAGGTTCCCGTAGTCCTCCAGGAACCCGTCGATGCGCGCCTGCCCCTCCTGGTACGAGCGCGAAAGCCGCGTCCCATCCCACAGCTTCGCCAGCACGAAGTCCGCCGCCGCCACCGCGAGCCGCGCCCAGTCCGGCCGCTCGAAGACCCGCGACGCCAGCGCCAGCCCGCGAATCATCAACCCGTTCCACCCCGCGAGAATCTTGTCGTCCCGCCCTGGCTTCACCCGCTGCTCGCGCGCCTCGAACAACACGCGCCGCGCCTCGACGAGCTCGCGCTCCACCTCCGCTACCGGGAGCCCCCGCTCCCGCGCGAGCGTGTCGGCGGGCACCACCACCTCCAGCACCGTGGCCCCGTGCTCGAAGTTCCCCTGCGGCGTGACGTGGAAGTGCCGCATCACCAGCGCCGCGCGCTCGGGCGACAACAGCCCGTGGAGCTCCTCCGGACGCCACACGAAGAACTTCCCCTCCTCGCCCTCGCTGTCCGCGTCCTGCGCCGCAAAGAAGCCGCCGCCCGCGTCCGTCATCTCGCGGCGCACGTACTCCACCGTCTCCTCCACCACCTTGCGCCACAGCGGGCGCGACTCCACCTGCTCGGCCTCCGCGTACAGGTGCACGAGCTGCGCATTGTCGTAGAGCATCTTCTCGAAGTGCGGCACCAACCAGCGCGCATCCACCGAGTAGCGATGGAAGCCTCCGCCCAGCTGGTCGTAGATGCCCCCCAGCGCCATGCGCTCCAGCGTGAGCAGCACCGCGTCCTTGAGCGGCGCGCCACCGCCCCGCCGCCACGCGCGCAAGAGCAGCGAGAAGTTCATCGGGTTGGGGAACTTGGGCGCGCCACCGAAGCCGCCGTGCACCGGGTCCACCTGCTGGACCATGCGCTTGCCCATCGTCACCACGTCCTCCGCGGACAGCACGCCGGGCGCCGCGTCCAGCCCATACGCGGCCAATTCCCCCAGGCCTTCGGCGAACTGCTCGGACTGCCGCAGCACCTCCTCGCGCTTGTTCGCCCACGCGTCCCGCAGCGCCATCAACAGCCGGGGGAAGCCCGGCCGGCCATAGCGGTCCTCCGGCGGGAAGTATGTGCCGCCGAAGAAGGGCTTCAGGTCCGGCGTGAGGAACACCGTCAGCGGCCACCCGCCGCCCTGCCCCATCAGCTGCACCACGCCCTGGTAGATCTGGTCCAGGTCCGGCCGCTCCTCGCGGTCGACCTTGATGTTGATGAAGCCCTCGTTCATCAGCCGCGCGGTGTCGGGCGACTCGAAGGACTCGTGGGCCATCACGTGACACCAATGGCACGCGGAGTAGCCCACCGAGAGCAGGATGGGCTTGTCCTCGGCGCGCGCGCGAGCGAGCGCCTCATCGCCCCAGGCGAACCAGTCCACCGGATTGTCGGCGTGCTGGCGCAGGTACGGCGAGGGCTCCTGGGCCAGACGGTTGGTGGAGCCGGACGACGGAGGGTGGGTGGCCATGGGGTCTCCGGGCGGGAACTGCCGGACCCAGGGCATATGGAGCCCCGCCATCCGGAGCAAGTCCCAACGGCGCGACCCTCCACTGTCGAACGCGAGCAGGGTACGCTGTCGACAAGACGTGAGCATGGTTTCCCTCGCCCCCGCCCCGCCCAACCCCGTCGGCCTCGGACTGAAGACGTGCATCGCCCTGGTGGGCGTGGCGCTCATCGTGAGGCTCATGCTGGCGTTCGGCACCGACGTCTACTTCGACACCGCCTACTACTGGCAATGGTCGCGGCGACTCGACTGGGGCTACTACGACCACCCTCCGCTCGTCGCGTGGCTCATCGCCCTGCTCGGCATCCACGCCACCGCGCTCGTGTGCGGCGCGGGCACCATCGCCGCGGTGTGGGGCCTGGCGCGCGACGTGTACCAGAGCCGTCAGGCCGCCTGGAGCGCCGCGGCCCTGTGGAGCGTGGTGCCCGGCGGCATGGTGGCCGGCGTCTGGGCCACGCCGGACTCGCCGCTGCTCCTGTTCTGGACGCTGGCCCTGTGGGCCCTGTGGCGCGAGCGCTGGGTGTGGGCCGGCGTGGCGTCGGGGCTCGCGCTGCTCGCCAAGTTCCCGGCGGTGCTCCTGGGCGTGGCCTTCCTCATCACCGCGGTGAAGGTGCGCCGCCTGCCCAAGGGCGCGTGGGGCACGGGCGCGCTGGCGGCGCTGTGCCTCCTCCCGGTGCTGCTGTGGAACGCGCGCCATGACTGGGTGGGCATCGCGTTCCAGTTGCGTCACGGCCTCGAGGGCAAGGGCGGCTGGGGCACGCTCGGTGAGTTCATCGCGGGGCAGCTCGCCTTCGGTGGGCTGGTGATTCTGCCCCTCGCGTTCGTCTATGCGTTCAAGGGCCCGCGCGAGCAGTTCCTCCTGCGCATGGCCGCGCTCGTGCCGCTGCTGTTCTTCGGCTACGCGGCGTCGCGCGCGCGCGGCGAGGTCAACTGGACCACCATGGCCTATGTCAGCGTCTGCGTGGGCGTCGCGGGCATGCGCAGGCCCTGGCAAATCGCGGCGGCCTCCTCGGGGCTCGCGGTGGTGCTCGCGGTGACGCTGCACCTGTTCTTCCCGGTGCTGAACTTCAAACGCGATACAGCCCTGTGGCGCACCCACGGCTGGGACGTGCTCAGCCAGCTGTCCACGCCCGAGAAGCTCTTCCCGGGGATGAAGCCAGACAGCGTCGTCGCGGTGTTCGCCGGCAACTATCAGCTGGCGTCACAAATCGCACACTACGCCCGCGTCCCCGTGGGCACCGCCGGCCCCGTCCGCTTCAGCCAATATGACGTCTGGGGAGAGCCCCCCATCCCGCCTGGGAAAGATGTGCTCTGGGTGGAAGAGGATGGCCCGTTCGCTCCCGCCGCCCTCACGGACCGCTTCGAAATCATGGACGAGCACGTCGAGCTGGTTGGAACTTTCCAGGGACGTCGTCTGCATTTCTTCCGGGTGTGGTGGGTCCGCAATGCCAGACCCTGACGTGCCCGGGAGGGCATGACAACTTTCAAAGCCTCTCACCGACAACAAGGGAAACCGTTTTTGCTCACTAAACGGAGGTCCCCCATGTCGACTGTCTCCCCTGCGGGTTCGCGTCGAGTCTCCACCTCCGCCACCGCGGCCACGCCGCCCACCGTGAAGAAGGGCTCCCAGGGCCCGACGGTGACGACGCTGCAGAAGAAGCTGGCCGCCGCGGGCTTCAACCCGGGCCCCGTGGACGGCATCTTCGGGCCGAAGACGCAGGCGGCGGTGCTGTCCTTCCAGAAGGCGAAGGGCCTGGTGCAGGACGGAATCGTGGGCCCGAAGACGTGGGGCGCGCTGAACAAGACGGGCGGAACAAAGCCGCCCGCGCAGCAGCCGGGCACCAAGGGCAGCGCGGAGACCTTCGTGCAGAAGGCGCTCGCGCAGCGCGGGGACCGCTACGTCTTCGGCGCGGAGACGAAGATGAGCGACAAGAACCCGTCGAAGTGGGACTGCTCGGAGCTGGTCGAGTGGGCGGCCCACCAGGCGGGCGTCAAGGTGCCCGACGGCACGATGAACCAGCTGCCGTACTTCAAGCAGAAGGGCACCACCATCTCCGTGGACGAGGCCCTGCGCACGCGCGGAGCGCTCCTGTACCGCCCCGGCCACGTGGCCATCAGCCTGGGCGACGGGCGCACCATCGAGGCGCGCGGCTCCGCGTACGGGGTGAACATCTTCAGCGCCCACAACCGCGGCTGGACGGCCGGTGCGCTCATCCCGGGCCTCAAGTACGGGTGAGCCGCTGACGCCCCACAGGGTGTAGAGTCCGGACGTGGCGGCGCGGGTGACGCGTCGCTCGCGCTCCCCATGGACTTCACCCTCTTCGTCGTCGGGCTCATCAAGGTGGTGCTGGGCGGCCTCGTGGCCGCGCTGGGCATCTGGCTGGCGTTGCGCGGGCTCAGCCGCATCCTCGGCTCCCGGCCGGAGGAGGAGCTGCGCCAGGGCAACGTGGCGGCGGGCCTGGTGCACGCCTCCAGCCTGGTGTCGCTGGGGCTGCTGGTGCAGCACGCGGTGCAGGCCACGTCGGACGCGGTGGACCTGGCCGTGCGCGCCCCTCACTTGCAATGGTCCATGGTGCCGGGGCTCGTCGCCGTGGCCGCGCTGCACGTGGGCCTGTCGCTCATCGTCGGCGTCACCGTGCTGGCGCTGGGCATCCTCCTGTTCGACCGGATGACGCCCGGCATCGACGAGCTGGCGGAGGTGCGCAAGGGCAACGTCGCCGCGGGGCTCATCCTCTCCGCCATCCTCCTGGTGCTCGCGCTCTTGACGGCGCCCGGGCTCCAGGCGGCCCTCAACGGGCTCATCCCCTTCCCCCAGCTCCCCGAGGGGACGCTGGTGGCGCCGGCCTGACACGGGAGGCGACGGACGAGGCCATGTCCACGAGCGCCGGACTGAAGACGGCCCTGAAGCTGCTGCTCGCCGGGTTCGCGCTGACCAGCGTGCTGTGCTGCCTGGGCGTGGGCATGGTGGGGCACCTGGTGGACACGAAGGCGCCGGCCGTGGAGCCGGGGCTGCCTCCGAGCGCGGACGTGGTGGACCTGGGCCTGGTGCTCATCCCGGCCGACACGTCGCCCTCGCGCGCGCTCACGTACGACTGGAACACGGAGGGGCTGCGGCCGCCGGGCAGCCGGCTGGGGTACGGCCTGGGTGAGCTCTTGGACGCGTGGCTGGAGGACCAGCACAAGGTGCTCGGGCGCAGGCTGCGCTACCGCTCGCTGGGCCAAGAGCGCTTCACCTACCAGCCCCCGAGCGGCTGCTCCGCGGACATGCGCTGCATCTACGAGGAGCTGATGCGCGGCAACGCGGGGCCCGTGGAGGCGCTGGGCGAGCGCTTCATGGTCACCATCCGCGAGCGCGGGCTGGACTCACAGCAGGCCGCGCGGCTCATCCTCGGCTTCGTGCAGCGCATCCAGTACGAGGTGCCCACCGATGAGCCCTTCGGCATCATCCCCCCGGCGCTGGTGCCGGCGAGGAACCGGGGGGACTGCGACTCCAAGGCGCTGCTCGCGGTGATGCTCCTGCGGCAGGTGGGAATCGAGGCGGTGATGCTCTACTCGGACCCGCTGGCCCACGCGGCGGTGGGCGTGGGCCTGCCGGGCACGGGCACCCGCCTGCGACACGGCGGGCGCAGCTACCAGTACGCCGAGGTCACCGCCGAGGGCTGGCCACCGGGCATGATTCCGCCCAAGTACGACAAGCCCCGGCTGTGGCGGGTGATGCCGCTGGACGCCGTCACCTCCGGCTAGCGCGGCTCCGGCGTGGACCCGGCAAGCACGCCTCGCAGGTAGCGCTCGTAGGCCTCCTTCATCGGCAGCTCCGAGTCCACGCCCAGCCGGCGGCGCGTCGTCTGGTGCCTGGAGCCATCGCGCGGGTCCACGCCCTCCTTCACGTAGCGCTCCCAGAAGATGGCGGAGCCCCGGCGCTGCCACAAGGGCAGCTCGTTGAAGTGGATGCCGCGCTGGAAGAGCAGCTCGTTCTTGAAGGCGACCGGCTTGCCGTCCAGCTCGCGCGTGGCCTGCGCCGCGCTCAAGCCCTCCTTGCGCAAGGTCCAGTAGCACCAGCCCTGCAACGCGCACCGGCTGCCGTCCGCCTGCCGCCACGTGAAGTAGTCCAGCACCGCGCGCTCGTCCGCGCCCAGCCACACGCGCCCGTCGAACACCGCCGGCACGCCCGCCGCGTGCGTGAAGGTGGCGCTGGCGAGGCCCGCCGACAGCGACACCAGCTTCTCCACCGCGCGGTCGAACAGCGATGCGTCCGGCCGCAGCAGCACGGAGATTTCGTCGCTCTGCGTGTACGCGTACACGCCCTGGAGTTCCTCCAGCAGCGTGCTCGCGGTGCGGACCATCCACCGGTGGAAGAGCGGGTCGAAGGGCTTCTCGAAGCGCTCCTGCGTGAAGCGCGAGAAGCCCCGCCCGTCCACGCGCAGCACCGCCCAGGCGCCCGGCAGGAGGCGCAGCGCGTGGAAACACTCCCCCTGTCGCATGCGTCCGGCCAGCTCGTCAGCGTCCAGCATCCGTGTCCTCCTTCCAGTCCTCGACGATGAAGCCGCCCTCGGCGGCCCAGCGCACGTGGTACAGCGAATCGAAGCCCTCTTCGCGGCGCGGCCGGCACAGCCGCTTCACCGTGGCGTACAGCGCCACCTCCGGCACCCGCGCCCGACCCTCGCGCCGGGCGTTCCGGGCGAGGCAGTCCTCCAGGCGCGACTCGAAATAGAAGCCCGTGACGCGCGCGCCCAGCTCGTGCCCCAGGGCGATGAGCGGAGCGCGCTGCTCACAGTCGGGGTGCGTGTTGTCCACCACCACTGAGCGCCCGGCCACCAGCGCCTCGGTGACGAGCCGACGCTGACGCGCCTCCTTGCGACGCGCGTGCGGCCACAGGTCCTTGCTCACCAGCACGTGCGTGTCCGCGAAGCGCTCTCGGAAGAAGCGGCTCTTGCCGGAGGCCTGCAACCCGATGAAGAGGATGAGTTCCATGACGGAAGCCCTCCGGACGCGGCGCCGACAGACCGGCTGACGCTCGCCCCCGGGCCGCTGCGCGCGAGACACGCTCGCGCCACTCATCACGTCGCGCGAGCGTGCCGCCTCGCGTCTACCCGGATTCGCTCGCGATGTACGCCGCCGCACAGCTCGCGCGCCTTTCACGGCGAATGTGTTGATTCAACTCGCTTTGCTCGATTAACAATTAAGTCTCGAATTACTGATTTTTAAGAGATGTCGTAATCCGCCGCCCGGACTGGAGTCCGGAAGCGGCGGCCGCAGCACGAAGCGCAACCCGAGCAGGAGACACCCATGAAGACCTCACTCTCGTCGTATGCGTTACGTTGGCGTCGGCTCTCCGTCATGGCCCTGGGCCTGGGAATGGTGGCTCCCGTTCCGGTCCTCGCGGCCTCGAAGTCCCCCTCGCGCGTGGAGCGCGCGTCGCTGCTCCCCGCGCGGGTGGTGGACGCGGCGGCGGTGGGCTCGGCGAAGCAGGCCACGGGCCTGGTGGCGACGGCGGGCGGACGTCACGCGCTCGTCACGGGCGCGGGCCGCGTGCTGCACCGCACGGACAACACCATCCAGTCGCTGAGGACGCTGTCCGTCCCCAAGACGACGCTGCAGCTGCACGTCTGGGAGGAGACGGGCGCGGACGGCAAGCGCCAGGACTTCTTCGCCTACAGCCGCGGCGGCACGGAGCTGCTCGGGCGCGCGCAGCCCACCTCGTACCAGGTGCGACTGGCGCACGTGAGCTTCGACCCGGTGCGACAGGGCGCGCCGCTGGTGGCCGACGCGCTGGCCGCGGACACGGGGAACACGCTCTCGCTGGTGCAGCTGCAGGCCACGCCGCTGCCGGAGCTGCGCGAGGCGCTGGAGCGCGAGGGCGGCAAGGTGCTGCGCTTCCTCACGGACCACACGTACCTGGTGGAGCTGGACGCGGACGCGCGCAAGCGCGTGGCGGAGCTGCCCTTCGTGCGCTGGGTGGGGCCGTACCATCCCGAGTACCGCGTGGAGGACGTGCTGCGCGAGTCGCTGACGGGGCGCGCGGCGAAGCTGGAGCCGCAGCGCTACTCCATCATGGTGGGCGAGCGCGGAAGTGCGCGTCAGGGCGAGGTCGCAGAGACGGTGCGCAAGCTGGGCGGCACGGTGGAGCTGGTGGAGGCCGGCGGGCTGCGCGTGGAGGCCACGCTCACGCAGGACCAGCTGGAGCGGCTCGCGCGCTCCAACGCCGTCCAGTACATCGACCGGTGGGGCGGGCCGGGTGAAGTGGACATGAACAACGTGCGCGAGGTCGGCGGCGCCAACTACATCCAGACGGCCGAGGGCTTCACCGGCCAGGGCGTGCGCGGCGAAATCTTCGACACCGAGCTGCGCACGACGCACCAGGAGTGGGCGACGCCGCCGCTCATCCACAGCACGTCCAGCGCGGGCAGCGCGCACGGGACGAGCTGCTACAGCATCAACTTCGCCAGGGGCGTGGACGCCACCGCGAAGGGGCTCCTGCCGGACGGCCAGGGCATCTTCTTCCTCTACAGCCAGTCCAGTCAGTTCGGCGGCACCAAGTCGCGCTACGACATCAACCGCGAGCTGACGGACCCGGCCGGCCCCTACCGCGCCGTGTTCCAGACCTCCAGCGTGGGCAGCACGCTGGGCACCGCGTACACCACCATCTCCGCCGAGGTGGACGACTACCTGTTCAAGCACCCCATCCTGAGCACCCAGTCGCAGAGCAACTCCGGCACGCGCAACTCGCGGCCCCAGGCGTGGGCGAAGAACATCGTGTCGGTGGGCGGCTTCTACCACTACGACAACGCCAACCGCGACGATGACCGCTGGAACGGCGGCGCGAGCATCGGCCCCGCGGCCGACGGGCGCATCAAGCCGGACCTGTCGTTCTTCTACGACGCGGTCCGCTCGGCCAACAACTCGAGCAACACGTCGTACTACAACTTCAGCGGCACCAGCGCGGCCACGCCGCAGACGGCGGGCCACTTCGGCCTCCTGTTCCAGATGTGGCACGAGGGCGTGTGGGCGGGCTTCGGCGGCGGCGCGGACGTGTTCGACAGCCGCCCGCAGATGGCCACCGCGAAGGCGCTGATGATCAACCTGGCGCACCGCTACAACTGGAACGTCACCGGCAACAACGCGGACCTGACGCGCGTGCGCCAGGGCTGGGGGACCGCGGACCTGAAGCGGCTGCATGACCGCTCCGGCTCCACCAGCATCATCAACGAGACGGACACCCTGCTGCCCCTGGGCGTCAACGAGTACAAGGTCTCCGTGACGGGCACCGAGAAGGAGTTCAACGTCACGCTCGTCTACACGGACCCGGCCGGCACGGTGGGCGCGGCCCAGGCGCGCATCAATGACCTGTCGCTGCGCGTGACGTCGCCCTCGGGCGTCGTCTACTGGGGCAACAACGGCCTGTCCGCGGGCAACGTCTCCACGGCGGGCGGCGTGTCCAACAAGGTCGACACCGTCGAGAACGTCTTCCTCGTCTCGCCCGAGGCGGGCAGCTGGAAGGTGGAGGTGCTGGGCGACGAAATCGTCCAGGACGCCGACCTCTCCACGCGCGTCATCGACGCGAAGTACGCGCTGGTGGTGAGCGGCGGCCTCATCGTCCCGTAGCGCCTTCGCGCCGGGACCGGGAAGCGGGCCTCGGCTCGCGTGCCCGAACACCTCGTCCGTGAGCGCATGGCTCACGGGACACCACCGGGGTCGGCCCGTCGGCCCCGGTGGTGCATCGCCCCCCGAGGCGCCCTCCCGCCTCGCGCGGATGGACCGAGGTCGCCCCCACATTGACGAGCGGCGCACCCGAAGCGCCTCGAGTCCGGCGGCGTGCCTCGGACGTCCGCATCCATCGTTCACGGAGCGCCGCCAGCGGCCGTCCTTCGCGTCCTCGCCGCGCGAAAGTCCGCTGGCCTGGCCTCGGCGCTGACCATCGCGACGTGCACGGGAACACCGCTCCGCCCTCCGGGCGACACGGGCCCACCCAAGACACTGGCCGCCCGACTCGCCCGCGTGGCATGACTCGGCGCCATGGCCCGTGACGTCTCCTTCTTCGACCAGCTCGGCTCCCTCCTCGCCAAGGAGCGCGAGGCCGAGAAAGCCCGCCTGGCCACCCTCGCCCAGGGCCTGTCCCTCCACGAGCGCGAGGAGCAGGGCCTGTCCGTCCTCGACCTGGAGACGGTGGAGGAGGCGGTCGGCCTGGGAGGCCGCGTCCTGTTGACGCTCGCCCGCGCCGACCGCGCGCGCCTGCCCGCCCGGCTCCACAACGGAGACCTGGTCGCCGTGCTCCCCCGCCGCGCCGAGGTGAGCGAGCCCGCGCGCGCCCTCGTCTCCCGCGCCAGCGCCACGCGCCTGCAGCTCGCCTTCGAGCGCTCCCCGCCGCCCTACGTCCACGAGGGCCTCCTGCGCCTGGACGTCGTCCCCAACGACATCACCTACGAGCGCATGCGCGCGGGCCTGCAGCGCGTGAAGGCCATGGACAAGGGCCTGGAGCGCCGCAAGCGCGAGGTCCTGCTGGGCAACGAGCCCCCGCGCTCCGATACCCCCAGGGACTTCGAGCCGAGCCGCCCCCTCAACCCCGAGCAGCTCGACGCCGTGAAGCGCGCGCTCGCCGCCGAGGACTTCTTCCTGGTCCACGGCCCCCCGGGCACCGGCAAGTCCACCGTGCTCGCGGAGGTCGCCGCCCAGGCCGTGGCCAAAGGCCAGCGCCTCTTGTGCACCGCCGCCAGCAACGCCGCCGTGGACCACCTGTTGGACCTGTGCCTCGCCAAGGGCCTGCGCGCCATCCGCGTGGGCCACCCCGCCCGCGTCGCGGCCCGACTCCAGGAGCACACCCTGGACATCGTCGTGGAGGAGCACCCCGACCGCGTCATCTCCCGAGACCTCTTCGACGAGGCGTTCTCCCTGCTCGGCTACGCCCGGCGCCAGCGCACCCAGGGCCGCAGCCGCGAGCGCTTCTCCAACGCCCGCGCCTCCACCACGGAAGCCAAGGCCATGCTCGACGAGGCCCGCGCGCTGGAGAAGAAGGCCGTGCGCTCCGTGCTCGCCAACGCGGACGTCGTCTGCGTCACGCTCGCGAGCCTGGAGTCCAGCGTGCTCGCCGGCGAGAAGTTCGACCTGGCCCTGCTCGACGAGGCCACCCAGGCCACCGAGCCGCTCGCGCTCCTGGGCTTCCTGCGCGCCCCCATCGTCATCCTCGCCGGAGACCCGCAGCAGCTGCCGCCCACCGTGCTCTCACAGGAAGCCGCGCGCGCGGGCCTGGCGGTGAGCCTCTTCGAGCGCCTGCTCGAGGACCATGGCGACGGCGTCAAGCGCATGCTGCGCGAGCAGTATCGGATGAACGCGCGCATCATGGACTTCCCCTCGCGCGAGATGTACGCGGGCCAGCTGCGCGCGCACCCCTCCGTCGCGGACCACACGCTCCAGGACGTGCTGCCCCCGGGCACCGAGGTCGACGCCCCGCCCGTCCTCTTCCTCGACACCGCCGGCAAGGGCTTCGACGAGGAGGTCGAGCCCACCACCCACAGCCTCTTCAACACCGGCGAGGCGGACCTCATCGAGGCCCGCGTGCGCGCGCTGCTCGGCCACGGCCTGGCCCAGCGCGAGCTCGCCGTGATTACGCCCTACAGCGCCCAGGCCCACCGCCTGCGCGAGCGGCTGGAGCCCTTCGCCCCCGACGTGGAGGTCGACACCGTGGACGCCTTCCAGGGCCGCGAGAAGGACGCCATCCTCGTCTCCCTCACCCGCTCCAACAGCGAGGGCCAGGTGGGCTTCCTCAACGATTTGCGCCGCATGAACGTCGCCCTCACCCGCGCGCGCCGCCACCTCTTCGTCGTGGGCGACTCCGCCACCCTCAGCGGCCACCCCTTCTACGCCCGCTTCATCGAAGGAACTCAAACGAGCGCCGGCTACCGCTCCGCCTGGGAGTGGCCCGACGCCCCCTGAGCGCAATGCCTCACATCGGCAGGTCCACGCCGACCCAGCCCTGGGGTACTACGCAAGGACTGTCGGGGTCAGCCTCCAAAAATTGTCGCAACGGCGAACCAAATTTGTCACCTCCACCCACCTGTGCGGGGGAGCGCATCCGGATATCAGGTATTTGGCTCAAGCCCCGTTGTCGGGCATGAGACATGCTTACCGCCGTGGCGGGGAGGAACCGCCACATGTCTCAACGTCCGAACGTGACGAAGGAAAACGACGTCTGGGTTCTCCGTATCGAGAAGGAGAACGGCAAGGTGCAGGAGTACCGGTGCGCCACGGAGAACCAGGCCCGGCAGCTGGCCATGGTGATGTCCAAGCCGGACACGGGTGGGCCGCCGCGTCCGCCGTCGCCGGTCCGCTAGGCGGACCATGAGATAAGGCACGGGTCAGGAGCCGCCCGTGTCCCTCTCTCTCGAATCCCGCTTCGTCGACGCCCAGGGCCTGCGCCTGCACGTGCGCGTGCGTCCAGGCGCCCCCACCCGGCCCGCCGTCCTGTTCCTCCACGGTTGGCTGGACCACTCCCACAGCTTCGACGCCGTGCTCGAGCACGTGCCCGCCGACTGGCGCGTGGCGCTGCTCGACTTCCGAGGCATGGGCCGGAGCGCCCACGCCCCGCCCGAGGCGAACTACCAGGCGGGAGACCACCTCCTGGACGTGGAGGCCGCGCTGGACGGGCTGGGCTTCGAGCAGGCCCACCTGGTCGGCCACTCGCTCGGCGGCATCATCGCGCTGACGTACGCCGCGGTGCGGCCCGAGCGCGTGCTGGACGTGGCGCTCATCGAGAGCCTGGGCCCCACCGGCGGCCCGCCCGAGTACGCGGTGGAGCGGCTGCGCGCCTTCATGAACGACGCGCGCCGGCCGCCGAACTCCAAGCCCTATCCGGACGTGGAGGCCGCCGCCGCGCGCTTGAGGGAGAACAACCCCACCCTGCCCCCGGCCGCCGCCTTGCACCTGGCCCGGCACGGCACCCGGCCCCATGAGAAAGGAGGCGTGGTCTTCACGTTTGATCCACGACACCGCCGGAGGTTCGCGCACGGACACGACGAGGCGCAGTGGCTGGCGCTGCAGGAGCAGGTGCGCTGCCCGGTGCTCCTCGTCCGGGGCCAGGACGGGCTGTGGCCGGACGCGGCGAAGCTGGACCGGCGGCTCGCGGCGCTGCGTACACTTTCGGGCCCTCCGCTCGTGCTCCCGGGTGGGCATCACGTCCACATGGAGCGTGCCCAGGATGTCGCCCGCGCGCTCGCGGACTTCATCCGCTGAAGGGCTGTCACCCGGTCAGAACGCCCGGAAAACTCTTTCCCAGGCGTGGGCAAGTCGGTTCCACCCCAGGCTCCTTACCGCCACTGCGCATCCCAACCCCTTGAATTCAGGACAGCGTCCTCGTCCTTTCGGTTGGTATGCGATTTGGATTACCGCGCCTCGGCGGATCACGCACCGGACCCATCCGGGGGCGTGTGGGGAGAAGGGTGAGGGAGCGGACAATGGGGATGGGGTTGAGGGGGCGAGTCCTCGCGTTGGCGGTGCTCGTCACCACCACGATGGCGTGTCACGAGGGGAATGAAACCCGCTCGGTGCAGGCCACCGCGGTGGTGGACATGGACGTGCTCGACTTCGGCGAGGTGCCGGTGGGCGAGTGGCGGGAGCGCGAAGTGCGCATCCGCAATGTCGGCTATGTGCCCTTCTTCGCCATCGAGGCACTGGCCATCATCGGCAACCCCTCATACGAGGTGGAGCTGACGGACGGTGGCGGCCGGGTGATGCCCGGTGAGTCGCACCTGGTGAAGGTGCGCTTCCATCCGCTGGCCGAGGGCGTGACGGAGGAGACGGTGTTCGTCTCCACGGACGCCAACCAGGGCGCGCAGGCGCAGGTGCGCGTCACCGGCCTGGGCACGCCGACGCAGATTGGCCTGTTCCCGCCGGTGCTCGACTACGAGACGCTGGAGGTGGACAGCGAGCGCAAGCTGACGGTCACCATCAACAACCCGGTGGACCTGCCGCTGACGCTCGCGGTGCGCGGCGACTGGCCGGACCCCTTCACGCCCGACACGATTACCATTCCGCCCAACTCCACCGTGGAGGTGGGCACGCAGTACCTGCCGCGCGCGCTGGGCAGCATGGACGCGAGGCTGGAGGTCCGCTCGTGCGAGGCGTGCACGCCGTCGGTGGTGGAGCTCAAGGGCAACTCGGTGGCGAGCGCCTTCGTCTTCGACCCCGCGCCCGTGCCGTTCGACCTGATTCCGGTGCACGAGCGCACCCAGTCGTTCACCCGCGCGCGCAACATCACCTGGCGGCCGGTGACGATTTCGCAGCTCATCACCAGCGACCACGCCTTCGTGCCGCTCTCCAAGCCGGAGGGCTCCACGGTGGCGCCGGGCGAGGTGGTGGAGCTGCCCATGGAGTTCGCGGCGCGCTTCTCCGGCCCCAACGTGGGTGACCTCAAGGTGCAGTACGCGTCCGACAAGCCGCGCCAGTCAGAAGTCATCCTGGACGCGCGAGGCGGCCGGCCCACGCTGGCGGTGACGCCCGTGGCGCTGGACTTCGGCGAGCTGCCGGTGGGCGGCAAGGTGGAGCAGGTCATCCGCATCACCAACGCGGGCACCAACGGCTCGCTGCGCTTCATGGGCGTGGCGTCCGACGGAGACAGCAACCAGTTCAACGTGGACGTGCCCACGCGCGGCACGCAGCGGCTGCCGTGGGCGTCGGGCGCGTGGCCCACGCTGGAGTCGGGCGGGCTGGAGATTGCCCCGGGCAACGACGCCCTGGAGCTGAAGGTCTACTTCGAGCCGACGGTGGAGGGCAGCTTCCGGGCCCGGCTGCGCGTGCGCTCGGATGACCTGTTCAACGCGGAGCGCGAAATCATCCTCACCGGTCGCTCGCGCACCAGCGGCCCGTGCGTGTACGAGCTGTCGCCGCAGCCGATGATGGACTTCGGCAACGTGGTGCCGGGCCGCGGCGCGGTGCTGGGCTTCCGCTTCAAGAACCCCGGCCGGGCCGAGTGCGCGGTGAAGGACGTGCACCTGTCCAACGACGCGGGCGGCGCGTTCTTCATGCCGGGCGGCCGGCTGACGGGCGGCGTGGTGCTCTACGACACGGCCTTCAGCGCCATGGTGGCCTTCCGGCCGCAGACGGAGGGCGAGTACACGGGTGAGCTCAAGCTCACGGTGAACAACCCCGCGGCGCCCACGGTGACGCTGCCGCTCAAGGGGGTGTCGCGCCAGAGCTGCCTGGTGGCCACGCCGTCCTACGTGGACTTCGGCCCCATCCGCTACGACTGCGCCGCGGCGCCTCGCAAGACGTACATCTCCAACCGGTGCAGCGAGCCGCTCACGGTGACGGGCGCGGACATCGGCCAGGGGACGAGCACGCAGTTCTCGCTGCTGACGCCCATCCCCCAGCCGCGCACGCTGCAGGCGGGCGAGGGCTTCGAGCTGGAGGTGGACTACTCGCGCACCGTGCTGGGCCAGCACTACTCGCCCCTGTACCTGCGCACCGCGACGGACCCGACGCCCTTCCTGGTGCCGCTGCTCGGCGAGACCAACCACGAGGGCATCCAGGTGGACCGCTACACGCAGGGCACCGACAGCCAGCTGGACGTGCTCTTCGTGGTCTCCAACACGACGACCATGGACCCGTACCAGGAGCGCCTGAAGGCGGCGATTCCGGGCTGGCTCGACTACGCGCGGCAGCAGAACGTGGACGTGCGCATGGGCGTCACCAGCACGGGCCTGGTGCAGCGCGGGCCGCAGTGCGGCGGCGGGGCCAACGGCGGCGAGGCCGGGCGCCTGTTCCCGGTGGACGGCAACCGGGCGCGCGTGCTGTCCAGCTCCAGCCCCAACGCGGCGGCGGGCCTGCAGGCGAACATCGACGTGGGCCTGTGCCACAACCTGGTGCAGGGCCTGGAGACGATGCGGCAGGCCCTGTCGGCGCCCCTGTCCGAGCAGACGGATGACCCGCGCACCGCTCAGCCCAACGACGGCAACTGGGGCTTCACGCGGCCGGCGGCGCGCATGGCGGTGGTGGTGCTGGCGGACGAGGACGACAACTCGGGCTTCGCGCCGGACAGCTACATCCAGTTCCTCCAGACGCTGAAGGGCACGGGCATGTCGCACCGCAGCCAGCTGTACGCGCTGGTGCCCACCGACGGCCGCTGCACCACGGCGGGCAGCGACGCGGACCGCTTCGTCGAGGTGGCGCGCGGCACGGGTGGCCGGGCGGAGTCCATCTGCGAGGGCAACTACCGGCCGCTGCTCGACTCGGTCATCCAGCGCGCGGGCGACTTGCAGGCGGACTTCCCGCTGACGACCACGCCCACGGGCCAAGCGGAGATGTCCGTGTACGTGCAGGGCCAGGCGGTGCCGGAGAGCCAGTGGGCATACGACGGGGCGACCAACTCCATCGTCTTCGGCGGCGCGGCGGTGCCTCGTCCCGGCCAGGCGGTGGAGGTGCGCTACCGCAGCGTGTGCAAGGCGCCGCCCACCTCGAGCCCCTGAGTGCGGGAGGCCCCACGTCCTCCGGGAGGTGGGGCCTTGGGTGTGGCGGGGAAATGACGCGCCGCGGGCTTCCGCATGTGGCCCCGGCGCGGCTATCGTGGCGTCGACGTGGAGACATTCGGCCGCTACGAGCTGCTCCGGAAGATCGCCATCGGCGGCATGGGCGCCGTCTATCTGGCCCGGCAGAAGGGGCCGGTGGGCTTCCAGAAGCTGCTGGTGGTGAAGCGGCTGCTGCCCCACCTGTCCGAGGACGATGAGTTCATCGAGATGTTCCTGGACGAGGGGCGCATCGCGGCGCACCTGAACCACCCGAACATCGCCCAGATTTATGATTTGGGTGACGTGGACGGGCAGTACTTCATCGCCATGGAGTACGTGCACGGCGAGGCGGTGGGGCCGCTGGGACTCAGGGCGCAGCAACGCAAGCTGACGATTCCCCTGGGGCTCAAGTGCCGCATCATCGCGGACGCGGCGGCGGGGCTGGATGCGGCGCACAACGCGCGCAGCCCGTCGGGGCGCAAGCTGGCGTTGATCCACCGGGACGTGTCGCCGCAGAACGTGCTCGTCGGCTACAACGGCGGGGTCAAGCTCATCGACTTCGGGGTGGCCAAGGCGTCGGGGAAGTTCTCCCAGACGGTGGTGGGCACCATCAAGGGCAAGCACGCGTACATGTCCCCGGAGCAGGCGCGGGGCGAGCCGTTGGACCACCGCTCCGACATCTTCGGACTGGGGACGGTGTTCTACGAGCTGCTGACGCACCAGCGGCTGTTCAAGCGCGACACGGAGATCGCCACGCTCAAGGCGGTGGTGGGGACGAAGATTGTCCCGCCGTCCGAGGTGATGCCGGACATCCCGAAGGCGCTGGACGCCATCGTGCTCAAGGCGCTGGCGCGCAAGCGCGAGGAGCGCTTCGCGTCGGCGGGCGAGGTGCAGCTCGCGCTGGATGAGTTCCTGGTGCAGCAGAAGCTGCACGCGACGCCCGCGCACCTCGCGGCGTTCATGCAGGACACGTATTCGGAGGAGCTGGAGGAGGAGCGGCTCGCGGCCGAGCCCACCGTCATCCACTACGACCCGAGGCTCGCGGCCCGTCAGCAGGCGGCCGCGGCGGCCGCGGCGGCGGGTGACACGGCGGGCTCCGGGCAGCGGCCCACGGCGCGTCCGACGCCCGCGGGGACGCCGGCGCGCAAGCCTGGAGGCTCCTCGGCCTCGGCGCCAGCGATGGTGAAGGACCCGGGCGGTGTGTCCGCGTCGTCCACCTCGCCCATGGCGCCCGCCCGGCGCGCGCCCACGGGGTCCTCCGCGGCTGCGGCGCCGGTGGCCGGACGAAGCGGGACGAGTGGTGGCTCGGCGGCGCCCACGCGAAGCGGTGGCTCGACCTCGTCCGCCGCGCCGATGCCCGCCAAGGGAGGCACCGGCTCCGGCAAGGCGCCCTCACCGCCTCCGGGCAGGACAGCGGGCTCGGCGCCCAAGCGCGTGCCCACGCGGACTCCCGAGCCTCCCGAGGAACCCGAGGAGCCGTAGCCCCGGCACCCTCGCGTTCGGCTCGACCTCAGTCGACATAGAACTCGGTGTGGAGGTCGTGGACGCGGCCGTCACGGAAACACACCAGACGCATGCGGTAGTGAGTATCCCCAGGTGAGTGGGAGTAGCTCCAATACACTTCATCCAGGTCGACATCCCGAGGCGTCCACGTCTTCAGCGGCCCGCCCACGAGCCGCTCGACCTCGGCCTCGGTCATCCCCCGGCGAATCCGCCAGAACTTGAAGGCCGAATAGCCGGGCGCGAAGACGGTGTCCTCCCTGAAGGCGAGCGAGGCCAGCTCCCCCAGGTATCCGTCGAGCGGACGGAACACGTAGAGACACAGCAACGCACTGGCCACGACCGCGAGGACGCGGGCCCACCTCGAGGTGCTCGCAGTCCGAGGTGCTGGTGTTTGCATCACATCCCCTGCCCCGCGTCGGAACGACCTCCCACGCCCCCCGGGACACCGCGACCTCGTGTCCCGGAGGCGCGGTGACTCACTTGCTGCGGCCGTCGTACTGGAACGTCTTCACCGTGTTC
This sequence comes from Myxococcus sp. XM-1-1-1, assembly GCF_020037095.1. NCBI lineage: Bacteria > Pseudomonadati > Myxococcota > Myxococcia > Myxococcales > Myxococcaceae > Myxococcus > Myxococcus sp. XM-1-1-1. The sequence goes on along the minus strand of NZ_JAIQDH010000009.1, from coordinate 248,808 downwards.
AGGTCGACGCCGTCCAGGCAGCGCACGTTGATGGCCGCCATCTCGGAGCCGTCCGGGCCCTTGCCGCGCGCGAAGGAGCGCACGCCGCACTTCGAGCAGAACAGGTGGTGGATGATGTTCTGGTTGAACTGGTAGTCCGTCAGGACGCTCTCGCCCGAGCGCAGCGTGAACTGCGACACCGGCGTGAAGCTCAGCATCGTCCCCGTCTTCTGACAGATGGAACAGTTGCACTGGATGGCCGGCTGGGACAGGTCCAGCTTCACCTCGTAGCGCACCTGCCCGCAGTGACAGCCGCCCTCGTAGCTCTTGAGCTCGCTCATGCGCGGCATCCTGCATGCGCTCGCCCGGACGTCCACGCGAAAACGCGCGCCGCGTCGCGGCATGCGGCCCACCCCACGCCAGGCGCTACAGGCTCGCGAGCGCCACGCGGTACAGCGCGCGGTAGCCCATGCGCGGCGCGGGCTCGAAGCGCTCCGCGTTGAAGATGTCCTTGAGCAGCGCCACGCCTTCGGGCGACGACTGCAGGCCCTGCAACGTCGTCTCCAGCGCCGTCACCAGCTGCGGCTGCAGCCCCATGGCCACCGGCACGCCGTCGTTGGGCGCCTCGTCCGTGTACGCGATGAGCTCGAAGCGGCGCCCCGCGCCCGCCCCCAGCACATCCTCCACGCCCGTCGTGTACGTCAGCCCCGTGGAGGCCGGCGGACAGAACACGCTCGTCACGTCCGCCTTGCCGTCCAGCACCGACTCCAGCGCGCCACGGTACGAGCCCGTGAAGTGCTGCGCGAAGAAGGCCCGCGCCGGCTCCAGGCCCTGCGCCTTCAGGTACGCGGTGGGGAGCAGGAACCCCGCCACCGAATCCCGGTCCACCCACGCCGCCGTGGCGCCCTTGAGCCGGTCCACCGACAGCCCCGCCCCCGCCCGACACACCAGCGCCGAGCGGTAGGACGACATGCCCCGGCGCACCCCGCGCACCACCACCCGCACCCCCATGGCCTCCATCCGCGCGCACACGAAGGGAGGCGCCCACGCCGCGTCCGCGCGCCCGGAAAGCAGGTCCTTGGCGAGCGTCTCGTAGCTGGACGCGACGCTCACCTCCACCAGCTTGCCCATGGCCCGCTGGAGGAAGGCCGCCAGCCGGTCCGCGCGCTCCCGCGCCGTTTCACTGCCCAATGACGGCGGCAGTCCGAAGCGGAACGAGTGTCGGGTCGCGGAAGGGACTTGAAGGGTCATGACCGCCCCCTGATTACCCCTCCCTGCCCAGTCGCGCCACTTCGTCGTCGGCCAGACCGAACGTCGCCTGGAGCAGGTCCAGGATTCGCTGCTCCGGCAGGCTGGGCTCCCCACCCGCGTGGGCAATCTTCGTGGCCAGCCGGAAGGCCTTCAGCCGCTGGGTGTGCGTCGTCAGGCCGTGGGCCAGCACCTGGAGCCGCTGGGGCAGCCCCTCCGCGGACAGGGCCGACACCGCCTCGCTCACGAAGCTCTGCGCGCGCTCCGGGCTGACGTTCTCGAACAGGGGGTCCGCCGCGAAGCTCTCCACCAGCGCCCGGGCCTCGGCCTCCTTCAGCCGCCCGTCCGCCGCGCTCACCAGCACCATGACCTCCGCGAACAGCCGCTCCAGCGGCTCGCCCAGCGCCTCCGCCAGGCTGCCGCCGTTCTCGATGACGTCGATGATCTGCGCCACCTCGTCCTCGGAGATGCCCAGCGCGGCCTGGAACGTCTTCAAGAGTCCCAGCTCCGTGCGCGTGGCCCGCTGGTCCGCCAGCGCCACCGCCGCCGCCAGCCCGAAGGCCAGCATCCGGTTCTTGTGGTCCGGCAGCCGCCGCCGCAACGACGCCAGCACGTCCTCCAAATCCCGCGCCTCCGACAGCCGGGCCGCGCTGGACTCCACCAGCGCGTTGAGCTCCTCCGGACGCGTGCCCTCGAACTCCGGCCGCTCCAGCACGCGGCTGATCAACGTCTGCATCTCCCGCTGAGAGACACGGCCGTCCGCCATCGCCGCCAGCAACATCACCTCCACCAGCGCGGCGTTGCGTTCCTTGCGCGCGCTCACTGCCTGCTCTCGAGCCATGGGCTGGCTCCCCCTTGCGTGTCCTGCGTGTCTTGAGTGGGCGCCCCCGACTCGGCCCCGCCGGCGTTGAGCGGGTCCGGGTTGAGCGTCCGGTCCATCAGGTGCGACGGCCGCACGTTGGCCATCGCGTTCAGCACGCTCTGACGGACGTTGGGAATCTCCTTGCCCAGCTCCTCCATCAGCTTCTGCATCCGCTTGCGCTGCAGGTTCTCCTGCGTGCCGCACAAGTCGCACGGGATGATGGGGAAGGCCTTCAGCTCCGCGAACCTCGCGATGTCCTTCTCCGGCGCGTAGCACAGCGGCCGGATGACCACGTTGCGCCCGTCATCGCTCTTGAGCAGCGGCGGCATCGCCTTGATGGAGCCGGCGAAGAACAGGTTCAGCAGGAGCGTGTGGATGAGGTCGTCGCGGTGGTGGCCCAGGGCAATCTTGTTGTACCCGAGCTCCACCGCCGCCGTGTAGAGGATGCCCCGGCGCATGCGCGAGCAGACCGCGCACTGCGTCTTCCCCGGCGGGGTCTTCTCCAGGACGATGCTGTACGTGTCCTCCTTGAGGAGCTTGTACGCGTAGCCCTCTCGCTGGAAGTACTCCTCCAGGACGTGGCCGGGGAATCCCGGGTGTCCTTGGTCCAGGTTCACCGCGAGCAGGTCGAACTTCACCGGCGCGCGGCGCTGCAGCTCCCGGAGCAGGTAGAGCATGGTGTAGGAGTCCTTGCCTCCGGACACACCCACCATGATGCGGTCCCCGTCCTCGATGAGGCGGTGGTCCGCGATGGCTCGGCCCATGTGGCCAAGCAGACTCTTCTCCAGGCGCTGGACGTCATTCATCGGCGTGGCCATCCTAGCGGCGGCCCGGGAAAAAACACGTCATTCAGGCGGTCCGGTCCGCTAGCCTGCTCAGCTCGATGCCTACCTACCCGCAGGGTGACGTGGACGTGGTGGATGCCGCAGGGGCCCGGAGCGCCCTCCAGAAGCTGGAGGCGGCGCGTGAGCTGGCCGTGGACCTGGAGGCCGACTCCATGCACGCCTTCCGCGCCCGGCTGTGCTTCCTCCAGGTGGCCACGGACCTGGACGTCTTCCTCTTCGACACGCTGCAGCCCGACGTGGAGGCCCGGCTGCTCGCCCCGCTGCTGGCCGACCCGGAGCGCACCAAGTACTTCCACGCGGCGCAGGGCGACCTGCAGTTCCTCGCGGAGGCGGGCGTGCGCGTGCGGGGCCTATTCGACACGCACCGCGCCGCGACGCTGCTGGGCTGGCCCAAGGTAGGCCTGGCGGACGTGGCCCGCGAGAAGCTGGGCGTGGAGCTGCCCAAGGAGCACCAGCAGTCGGACTTCTCGCTGCGCCCGCTGCCCCCGGGCATGCATACCTACATCGCCAACGACGTGCGCTACCTGTGCGAATTGGGCCGGCAGGTGCGGCAGGCGTGCATCGACGCGGACATCCTGGAAGAGGTGACGCTCGACTGCGAGCGGCTGTGTGACGAGGCCGTCGCCCGGCCCGACGTGGGCGCGGACTTCAAGCCCAAGCTGCCGCGCACCGGGCTGTCCCCCGCGCAGTTCACCCTGGCGAACGCGATTGCGCACGCGCTGCACAAGAAGCGGCTGGAGTGGGCGGAGCAGGAGAACGTGCCCATGGGGCGCATGCTCTCCAACATGGCGCTGGCGGACATCGCCACGCGGCTGCCCTCCACGCCCAAGGACCTGGCGCGCGCGGCCGGCGTGCGGGGCGTCTTCGTGCGGGCCCATGGCGACGAGGTGCTCGCCATCGTCCGCGAGCAGCGCGAGAAGTCGCAGAAGGGCGAGCTGGCGCCGGAGCGCGAGAACAAGGGCCCCAAGGACTCCAACCGCCGCAAGCGCGAGGACGCGCTCAAGGCGTTCCGCGTGGAGAAGGCCACCGAGCGCAAGGTGACGCCGAGCGTGGTGCTCACCAACCCGCTGATGGATGCGCTGCTCAGCCAGCCGCCCACGAACCTGGAGGAGCTCGCCCGGGTGCCCTACCTCGGCGAGAAGCGGCTGAAGCTGTACGGCCCCGCCCTCATCGAGCTGCTCGCCGCCTTCCCCGTGCAGGGCGGCTGACGCACCGCGCGTTCGCTCCGAGGGGCGCGTCACCCGCGACCCCCATCGAGGCGCTACCGTCCCTGTCGCGGCGGTGATGGAATGGACACCATCACGCGTCGCATGTGTCGGACGGGACGGAGCTCCTCGATGCGGTTGGGACACCTTGGCGCCATCCTCGGACTCTGGCTGACGCTCCTCCTCGTGGGGTGCCTGGGGCGCTCACGCGACGCGGCGCCCACGCCGATGCCTCGCCCTCGCGTCGTGCCCGCGCCCGTGGAGATGCCCCAAGCGCTCGTGCCACCCGGGCTGCGCCTGGAGGCCGGCGTGCGTCCCACGCGGCAGTCGGTGACGTTGGAGCTGGACCCGCGTCAGGAGACGTTCCGCGGCGAGGTGGACGTGGAGCTGTCCCTGTCGGAGCCCACGCGCGTGCTCTGGCTGCACGGCACCGAGCTGGCGCTGCGGCGCGCGCACGTCCAGACGGCGGACTCGCGCGTGCCGGTGGAGGCGATGCCGGTGGGCGAGGACCTGCTCGCCTTCGTCGCCCAGGCGCCGCTTCCGCCGGGCACCGTCACGCTGCACGTCGAGTACTCGGGCCGCGCGTACGACAAGGAGGACAGCGGCGTCTTCCGTGAAGAGGAGGAGGGCCGCTGGTACGCGATGACGCAGTTCCAGCCGCTGTACGCGCGGCGCGCCTTCCCCTGCTTCGACGAGCCCGGCTTCAAGATTCCCTGGTCGCTCACCCTGCGCGTGCGCGCGGAGGACGCCGCCTTCTCCAACATGCCCGTGCGTGCCGAGGAGCCAGGGGCCGAGGGCTGGAAGACGGTGCGCTTCCAGACGACGCCGCCCTTGCCCACGTACCTGGTGGCCTTCGCGGTGGGGCCCTTCGACGCGGTGGACGCGGGCACGGCGGGCGAGGCGAAGGTGCCGGTGCGCATGCTGGTGCCCCGTGGGCGGGGAGCGGAGGCCGCGTACGCCGCGTCCGTGACCGCGCCGCTGCTCGCCCATCTGGAGGAGTGGTTCGGCTCGCCCTATCCGTACTCGAAGCTGGATGTGCTCGCGGTGCCGGGGCTCGTGGGCGGCGCCATGGAGCACCCGGGCCTCATCACCTTCGGCGCGCCGCTGATGCTCCGCACGCCGGAGACGGACACGCTGTGGCGACAGCGCGGCTTCGCCGAGACGCAGGCGCACGAGCTGGCGCACCAGTGGTTCGGCAACCTGGTCACGCCCGCGTGGTGGGACGACCTGTGGCTCAACGAGTCCTTCGCGGACTGGCTCGCCTTCAAGATGGTGAAGCGCTGGCAGCCCGGGTGGCGCGCGGACGTGCGCCGCGTGGAGGCGCGCGGGCAGGCGATGCAGGAGGACTGGCTCGTCACCGCGCGCAGCATCCGCCAGCCGATTGAGTCACCCGGCGACATCCACGGCGCGTTCGACGGCATCACCTACGGCAAGGGCGCCGCGGTGCTCGCGATGTTCGAGTCGTGGGTGGGACAGGACGCGTTCCAGCGCGGCGTGCGTCACTACCTGCGCGCCCACGCGCGCGGCACCGCCACCACGGAGGACTTCTTCCACGCGCTGTCGCTCGAGGCCGGGCAGGACGTGGCGCCCGCGTTCTCCACCTTCCTGGACCAGCCCGGCGTGCCCCTGGTGGCGATGACGCTCCAGTGCCCCAAGGACGGCGCGCCCCGGCTCGCGCTGGAGCAGAAGCGCTACCTGCCCCTCGGCGCGAAGGACACCTCCGGGACGCGGGATTGGCGCGTGCCGCTGTGCGTGCGCTACGCGGTGGGCCAGAAGGAGGGCCGCGCATGCACGGTGCTCACCGGCGCCCGTGACACCCTGGCGCTGACCGAGGCGAAGGGCTGCCCGGACTGGGTGCACCCCAACGCGGACGCGCGCGGCTACTACCACGCGCTCCTGCGGGGGGACGGGCTGGAGAAGCTCGCGCGACGCGGCGGCGCGCGCCTCACCGTCCCCGAGCGACTGGTGCTGATGGCGGACGCGCGGGCGCTCGTCGGCAGCGGCGAGCTGGACGTCGGCCAGGCGCTCACGCTGGTGGCGCGGCTGGGCGAGGGCGACGCGGAGCTGGTCAGCAGCGCGGCGGAGGTGGTGGACAGCGTGCATCGGGACCTGGTGCCGGACTCGCTGCGCTCGCACCGGGCGCGCTTCGTGCGCGGGCTCTTCGGCGGACGCGCGCGCGCGGTGGGCTTCGTGTCGCGCCCCGGGGAGAGTGAAGAGACGCGGCTGATGCGCCCTTCCCTGCTCTCGATGGCGACGACCGAGGGCGAGGACCCGAGGCTGCGCGCCGAGGCGCGCCGACTCACGCTGCGCTGGCTCCAGGACCGGAGCACGCTCGCGCCCGAGGACCGGGCCACCGTCCTCAACGCGGCCGCCGCGGCGGGTGACGCCGAGTTGCACGAGCGCCTGCGCGCGGCCGCGCGCACCGCCACCGACGAGGAGCGCCGGCTGCTGCTCGCCACGCTCGGCGGCTTCCGCGACGTGACGCTCGCGAAGAAGAGCCTGGAGCTGCTGCTGGACGCGAAGGTGGACACGCGCGAGGCGCTGGCCATCCTCTTCGGGCTCCTGTCGGAGGCGCCCACACGCGAGGTGGCCTTCACCTTCCTGCACGAGCACTTCGACGCCCTGCGCGAGCGGCTGCCCCGCGACCTCACCACGTGGCTGCTCGGCGGCGGCGGGTTCTTCTGCGACGCCGCGCACCGCGACGAGGTGGCCCGGGTGTTCGGCCCGCGCGCCCGCGACGTCGAGGGCGGCGAGCGCGTGCTGGCCCAGTCGCTGGAGCGCGTGGACCAGTGCATCGCGCAGCGCGAGGCCCTGCGCCCCGGGCTCACGCGCTTCCTCGCGCGCTACTGACGTCAGCGCTTGCGCGCGAGCATCATCCCGTCACGCACCGTCAGCAGCACCGGCTCCACGCGCGCGTCCGCCACGACCTTCGCGTTGAAGGCCACCATCGCGTGGTCCGACTCCGACTCCGGGCTGAGCACGCGCCCGGACCACAGCACGTTGTCCGCGACCAGGAGCCCGCCCGGACGCACCAGCGGCACCGCCGCGTCCCAATAGGCGCCGTAGTTCCCCTTGTCCGCGTCGATGAAGACGAGGTCGAAAGGACCCCGCAGCGTCTTCAGGGTTTCCAGGGCAGGCCCGAGTCGAAGCTGGATTTTCCGACCCTGCGGACTCCTGGCGAAGAAGGCGCGCGCGATTTCCGCCGTCTCGGGATTGATGTCGCAGGTGATGAGCTCACCGTCGCCCGGGAGCCCCTCCGCCATCATCAGAGCGGAGTATCCCGTGAAGGTCCCGATTTCCAGGACGCGCCTCGCACTCGTGAGGGAGACGAGCATTTTCAGGAAGGCGCCCTCGACGGGGCCCACCTGCATTCCGGGAGAGGTCGTGCGCGACCGGGTGATGTCCTTGAGTTCCTCGAACAGTGGCGCGGGTGCCGCGGTGTGCGCGCGGGCGTACTCCTCGATTTCATTCGGGACGAGCGTGAGCTTCGGCATGGTGAACGTTTAACATCGGGCATCCCATGGCCCACTTCCAGTTGCTCCGCCGCTCGGCGTGCATACCCTGGTGGGCGCAACGGAGGTGCCTGCGATGACGGGAGCGAGACTGGGCGGTGCTCGCGCGGACGTGTCGCGCTGCATCGATGCGAGCCTCCAGTGTCAGGCGTCGTGCGAGGCGGGCATGGCGCGCCTGCTGGCCCAGGGCCAGACGCTGAGCAGCGCCTCCGTGCGCGCGCTGCGGCAGTGCGCGGAGCTGTGCGAGCTCAACGTGCGCGCGCTGCGCAAGGAGAGCCGGCTGGCGCGGCACACCACCAACCTGTGCTTCGAGCTGAGCAACCAGGTGGCCCGCGCGGCCTGGCTGGACGCGGATGACGCCAGTTCGTACTCGCTCGCCCGGGACGCGCTGCGGCTCGCCCGCTCGTGCCGCCCGCTGCTGTTCTCGTTCTGAGCCGCGATACATCCGCCGGAGCCCGCGCTAGGCTCGGCGTCAGATGAATTGCATCTACAACCCGACCATCAACTTCCTCCTCATCCTCGGGCTGGTGTTCTCCGCCCTCCCCGCGCGTGGCCAGACCGCCGCCGCGCCCCCGGTGTCCGCCGAGCGGCTGGTGGGCACCTGGGGCACTGAGCGGGTCCTCGGTCCCCAGGTCCGGGGTGAATTGACGCTGACGCGCGAGGCAGACACGTGGCGCGCGCGCATCGCCGGCTTCGAGGCTCCGGCGCGCGTGGAGGGCACCCAGGTCTCCGTCGTCCTGCCGGGCGGACAGGGCGAGCTGCGCGCCACGCGCTCGAAGGACGGCAAGCGCATCCGGGGCCACTGGATTCAGCCGCGAGTCCAGATGAGCGGCATGAAGTTCGCCTCGCCGGTGGAGCTGCGTGCGCTGCGCGCGGACGTGTGGCGTGGACAGGTGGCGCCGCTGGAGGACCGGTTCTCGCTGTACCTGGTGGTGCGCAAGGAGACCGACGGCACCGTGACGGCGTTCCTGCGCAACCCCGAGCGCAACGTGGGCAACCGGGTGCTGTTCCGCGTGAGCGTCGAGGGCAACACCGTGCGACTGACGCCGACGAAGGGCGGGGCCACGTACCAGGGGACGTTCGACGCGGACTCGGAGCGGCTGTCGCTGCACTACCCGCCCTTCGAGACGACGTTCGACTTCACACGGCGGGAGCGCTCGCAGGCGGTGGGCCTGTACGCGCGCACGCCCGCGCCGGGCCCCTACGTCTACCGGCCTCCTGTCGCCGAGGATGACGGCTGGAAGACGGCGTCACTCGCGGACGTGGGCATGGACGCGCAGCCGCTGCGCGAGCTGGTGCAGCAGATTCTCGACCAGGAGCCGAGCCCCGATTCGGCGCCGGCCATCCAGGGCCTGCTGGTGGCGCGACGCGGGAAGCTGGTGGTCGAGGAGTACTTCCAGGGCTTCGACAAGGAGCGTCCGCATGACCTGCGCTCGGCGGCGAAGACGTACGCCTCCGTGCTGGTGGGCATCGCGCTGGACCAGGGCGCGCCCTTCACCGTCGACACACCCGTCCTCTCGCTGCTCCCCGAGTACCAGGGCAAGGTGGCGCACCTGGATGAGCGCAAGCGCAGGCTCGACGTGGCGCACCTGATGTCGATGTCCACGGGGCTGGCGTGTGACGACGATGACGCGGAGTCACCGGGCAACGAGGACCGGCTCGAGGACTCCGTCCCGGATTGGTACAAGTACACGTTGGATTTGCCCATGGTGTCCGAGCCGGGGACGAAGGGCGTGTACTGCTCGGCGAACATCAATTTGGTGGGCGGCGTGCTGCGCAACACCACGAAGCGGTGGATTCCGGAGTTCTTCACCGAGCACCTCGCCACGCCGCTCCAGATGCGCGACTACCACCTGGACCTGATGCCGGACGGCGAGCAGTACCTGGGCGGCGGCATCTACATGCGCCCGCGCGACGCGCTGAAGCTCGGGCAGCTGTACCTCTCGGGAGGGACGTGGAACGGCCGGCGCGTGGTGAGCAAGCGATGGGTGGAGCAGTCCATCGCGAAGCACGCGACGATGAACGAGAAGCAGACCTACGGCTACACGTGGTGGCGTCACGAGCTGAAGGTCGGAGAGCGCGTGTTCTCCGAGTACGAGGCCTGCGGCAACGGCGGACAGCTCGTGATGGTCGTCCCCGAGCTGGACCTCGTCGTGATGTTCACCGCGGGCAACTACAACCACGTCGCGCTCTGGCGGAAGTTCCGTGAGGAGCTGCTGCCCAAGTTCATCATGGCCGCGGTGCGCTCCGGGAAGTGAGCGCGCCTCGACTCAGAGCGTGATGCCGTAGAGCGCGCCGTACTTCGAGCGCAGGTGCGTGAGGAAGTCCGCGTCGGTGAGCCCCTGCCCCGTCACCACGCGCACCCGCTCCTCCGCGGGCAAACGGAAGCCATGCTGGTGCACGCGGTCGCGCAGCCAGTCGCGCAGGGGCAGCATCTTCCCCTGGCGAAGCTGCGCGTCCAGGTCCGGCAGCTCCCGCCCCGCGACGCGGTAGAGCGACGCCGCGTAGAGGTTGCCCAGCGAGTACGTCGGGAAGTACCCCAGCTCGCCCCAGGCCCAGTGGATGTCCTGCAACACGCCCTGCGTGTCATCCGGCGGCGTCACGCCGAGGTAGCGCTCCATGCGCTCGTTCCACGCCGCGGGCACGTCGTCCAGCGGGAGCGCGTCACGCAGGAGCAACAGCTCCAGCTCGTAGCGCACGGCGATGTGCAGGTTGTACGTCACCTCGTCGGACTCGGTGCGGATGAGCGACGGCCGCACCTCGTTCACCGCCGCGAGGAAGTCCTCCAGGTCCACGCCCTTCAGCGCCTCCGGGAAGCTGTCACGCAGCAGCGGGAAGTAGTGCTCCCAGAACGGCCGGCCCCGGCCCACCTGGTTCTCCCACAGCCGCGACTGCGACTCGTGCAGCCCCATCGAGGGAGACGCCGCCAGCGGCGTGCGGTGCAGCTCCGGCGCGAAGCCCTGCTCGAACAGCCCGTGCCCCGCTTCATGGATGGTGCTGAAGATGGCCGACAGCGGATTCGACTCGTCCACGTGCGTGGTGAGCCGCACGTCGAGCGCATGCGTGCCCCCGGTGAACGGGTGGATGCTCAAGTCCTGCCGCCCCGCCTCCAGGTCGAAGCCGATGCCCTCGAGCAGCTTCAACGTGAAGCGCCACTGCGCGTCCTTGTCGAAGCGGCGCCCGTCGAACACGGGCCGAGGACGCGTCCCCGTCCCCGTGAGCTTGCCCACCATGGGCACCAGCTGCTCGCGCAGCGCCGTGAGCACCGGCGTCAGTCGGGAGACCCGCATGCCCGGCTCGTACCCCTCCAGCAGGGCGTCGTAACGCTCACCGTCATGCCCGTAGGCGTCCGCCTGCTCGCGGCGCAGGGACAACAGCCGCTGGAGCGCGGGCTGGAACCGGGCGAAGCGGCGCTCCTTGCGGGCCTCCCGCCAGGCGTGGAGGCCATGGCTCTGGGCCTCGGCCAGGGCACGCACCAGGGCGGCGGGCACGCGCACCTCGCGCTCCCGTTCCCGCTGGAGCACGGCCACCATGGCCTGCTCGTCCCCGGTCAGCCCAGGGTCCACGGAGGCCTTGGAGAGGGCCTCTCCCAGCCTCGGGTCCACCAGGCGCTCGTGGTGGAGCCCCTGGAGGGTGGAGAGCTGCTGGGCGCGGGCCGGACCCGCCTTGGAGGGCAGGTACGTCTCCTGGTCCCACGTGGCGAGGCCGATGAGCCCCTGGAGGTCCTTCAGCTCCTGCATCCGGGAGAGCAGCCAGGTATCCATGGGGACTCTATAGCGCGCCTCACCCCGGACTTCCGCCCCGGAGGACACAAGGGTATGAGGGCCCGGCAATGGCCAATGTCCTCCAGTTCTTCATGACCCCCGACGACGAGCTCGCCTTCTTCCGCTACCTGGAGCGCTTCGTGCTGGAGGTGTACCCCCGCCGCGTCCCGGAGGACTGGGTGACGTTCCGCGCCCACCAGGACCACATGGACCGGCTGCCCCAGGAGGACCTGTACCTGGTGGCCAGCGAGATTGGCCCCGCCATCGTCGACAAGGTGAAGCGCGGCCCGGACAAGGGCAGCTGGCGCGTGGACGAGGTGCGCTCCCCCGTCATCTTCATGGAGCGCTGCCGCACCAACGAGGAGGGCGAGCTGGTCTCCGGCAAGCTCTGGGCGGAGCTGGACATCACCGCGCAGACGGGCCGCAAGAACGCGGCGCCGGACCGCTTCCGGGGCCTGTTCCTCGAAATCGAGGAGCACGTGAAGAAGACGTACCGCCGGGGCCAGCCGAAGGACTTCTTCGTCGGCCCCAAGGCGGCCCGCCTCTACAAGGAGGGCCTGGTCCTTCGCGACTCCCAGTTCCGCGGCGGCACGGTCAACGTCTACAAGTAGCCGCCCGCCGCGCGGGGAGCCTCAGCTCCCCGTGTTGAGCGCCAGCGCCTTGCGCAGCTGCGGGGCCTCGTTGAGGAACTTCAGGTCCGGGTGCTTGTCCTCGGCGTGCTGGAGCGCCCAGTCGTCGCGGAAGAGGACCAGCGGCAGCCCGTCGCGGTCCTGCACCGTCTGACGGTTGCCCTCCCAGTCGAAGGACTTGGGGTCGAAGTTGGGCCCCACCACCCAGCGCGCGTGGCTGAAGGGCAGCCGGTCCAGGGCGATCTTCGCCCCGTACTCGTGCTCCAGCCGGTACTGGAGGACCTCGAACTGGAGCGCGCCGACCACGCCGACAATCGGGTCCTTCATGCCCATGGCCAGCTGCTGGAAGATCTGCACCGTGCCCTCTTCCGACAGCTGCTCCAGGCCCTTCTCCATCTGCTTGCGGCGCAGCGGGTCCTTGGAGCGCACCACGGCGAAGTACTCGGGGCTGAAGCGCGGCACGCCCTCGAACTCCACGTCCGTGCCCTCGGCGAGCGTGTCGCCGATGCGGTACTGCCCCGGGTCGAACAGGCCGATGACGTCCCCGGGCCACGCGTCTTCAATCGCGGTGCGCTCGGCGGCCATGAACTGGCTGGGCTTGGCCAGGCGCACCTCCTTGCCCAGGCGCGAGTGGTACGCGTTCATGCCCTTGACGTAGCGGCCGCTCACCACGCGCATGAAGGCGATTCGGTCGCGGTGCGCGGGGTCCATGTTCGCCTGAATCTTGAAGACGAAGCCCGCGAACCTGGGGTTGTTCGGCTCGCGCGGGCCGCTCGTCGTCGGGCGCGAGGTGGGCGCGGGCGCCAGGTCCAGGAACGCGTCGAGGAACGGGCGCACGCCGAAGTTCGTCATCGCGCTGCCGAAGAACATGGGCGTCAACTGCCCCGCGTCGCTCTTCTCGCGGGTGAACTCGTCCCCGCCGATGTCGAGCAGCTCGATGTCCTCGTGCAGCTTCGCCAGCTCCGCCTCGGTGAGCACCGTCTTGATTTCATCCGAGTCGATGGAGACCGAGCGCTCGGCGACCTCCGACTCGCCGTGGGAGCCCTCCGCGGAGAAGACGTGGACCACGCGGGCCTGCCGGTCGTAGACGCCGCGGAACTCCGGCCCCATGCCGATGGGCCAGTTCATCGGGTACGAGCGGATGCCGAGCACCTGCTCCAGCTCGTTCATCAGCTCGAGCGGCTCGCGGCCGTAGCGGTCCAGCTTGTTGACGAAGGTGAAGATGGGGATGCCGCGCATGCGGCAGACCTTGAAGAGCTTCTTGGTCTGCGGCTCGACGCCCTTGGCGGCGTCGATGAGCATCACCGCCGAGTCCGCCGCGGCCAGCGTGCGGTAGGTGTCCTCGGAGAAGTCCTGGTGGCCCGGGGTGTCCAGCAGGTTGACCGCGTGGTCCCGGTAGGAGAACTGGAGGACGGACGAGGTGACGGAGATGCCGCGCTCCTTCTCCAGCTCCATCCAGTCGCTGGTGGCGTGGCGCCTCGCGCGCTTGGCCTTGACGCTGCCGGCCAGGTGGATGGCGCCGCCGTAGAGCAAGAGCTTCTCGGTGAGCGTGGTCTTGCCCGCGTCGGGGTGGGAGATGATCGCGAAGGTGCGCCGCCGGGCGACCTCCCTGTCGAGCTCGTTCGTCATGACCCGAGGCCAACTACCACGGGCCGTGTTTCCTTGCAGCCAGCAAGGAGCCCCTGGCGGTCCGCCCGACGCCCGTGGGAGGGTCCGCCCACCCTTTCTCGCCCCTGGAGGCGGCCATGCAGCGGACCCACCACTCGACAGGTACTCCCTGGGAGCCCCGCGTGGGCTACTCGCGCGCGGTGCGCGTGGGCCCCTTCGTCTCCGTCTCCGGCACCACCGCCACGGACGCCCAGGGCCAGGTGGTGGGCCCCGGGGACGCCTACCTCCAGGCCACGCAGACCCTGCGCAACATCGAGGCCGCGCTGAAGGCCGTGGGCGCCAGCCTGAAGGACGTGGTGCGCACGCGCATGTACGTCACGGACATCTCCCGCTGGGAGGAGGTGGGCCGCGCCCACGGGGAGTTCTTCGCCGCCATCCGCCCCGCCACGTCGATGGTGGAGGTGAGCAAGCTCATCGACCCGGCGATGCTGGTGGAGATTGAAGCGGACGCCATCGTGGCGGACGCGCCGGCTCCGACGTCCTGAGGAGCGGGCGCTCCCCTGCCCGCCCGGTGTCCCAGGTCGGGGTGGCCGCCTGGGACGCGACGCTCCAAGTTGGAGGGAGCCATGGGCGTCGAATGGAAGGACAACATCAGCCTCGCGGACGCGCTGGAGCGCGTGGCAGACCTGCTCGAGCAGCAGGACGCCATGCCCTTCCGGGTATCGGCCTACCGCAAGGCGGCGGCGACGGTGGGGAAGTGGCCGGACTCCGTGGCGGAGCTGCTCGCGTCCAAGGGCGAGGCGGGTCTCCGGGAGCTGCCCGGGGTGGGCAAGAGCATCGCGGCCTCCATCGCGGAGCTGGTGCGCACCGGGCACCTGGGGCTGTTGCAGCGCCTGGAGGACGAGTCCTCTCCCGAGCAGCTGCTCGCCAGCGTGCCGGGCATCGGGCCGGAGCTCGCGCGGCGCATCCATGAGGAACTCGGGGTGCGCTCGCTCGAGGAGCTGGAGCAGGCGGCGCACGACGGGCACCTGGAGGCGGTGGAGGGCTTCGGTCCTCGTCGCGGGCAGCAGGTGCGCGACCTGCTGGCGGCGCGGCTGGGCCGCAACCGGCGCGGGCTGGCGCGCAAGCAGGAGCAACGGGAGGAAGGCGGTCCCCAGCCGGACGTCGGGCTGCTGCTCCAGGTGGACGAGGAGTACCGTCGGCGCGCGGAGGCCGGCGAGCTGCGCACCATCGCGCCCCGGCGCTTCAACCCCACGGGCGAGGCGTGGCTGCCGGTGCTGCGGCGCAAAGTGGACGGGTGGAGCGTGCGCGCGCTGTTCTCCAACACGGCGCTCGCGCACCAGCAGGACGCGACGCGCGAGTGGGTGGTGCTCTACTTCGACAAGGACGGCGACGAGGGCCAGTGCACCGTCGTCACCGCGCACGGCGGGCCGCTGGATGGACGGCGCGTCGTGCGGGGCCGCGAGGTGGAGTGTCTGGCCTACTACGGCGTGGAGTCCGAGGAGACGGAGGCGCCGCCTCCCGGCGCGTGAGCGCGGCCCTCCACGCCACGTCCCGCCCGCGGCATCCCGCACGCGCGGGACATGACACCGCGTCTCAGGGCGCCGGGAAGTAGAGCTCCACGGTGGAGACCGCGCCGCTCGAGCCCAGCCCGCCGGTGACGAGCAACCGGTCCGAGCCCGCCAGGCGCGACACCGCCGCGCTCGACAGCGGATTGGACAGCGCGCCCGCGGACGTCCACAGGCCCGTGGCCGGGTCATACACCTCGGAGGTGGGCAACAGCCCCGTGGCGGCACCCGCGTCCCCGCCCATGACCAGCACCCGGCCCGACGGCAGCACCGACGCCATCGCCCCGTAGCGGCTGCTCGACATGGGCGCCACCGGCATCCACAGGCCCAGCGCGGGCTCGTAGATTTCGGCCGAGGCCAACGCGCCCCCCTGGCCCCAGCCGCCCGCCACCAGCACGCGGCCTCCCGGCAGCGACACCGCGACGTGGCCATAGCGCGTGCCCGACATGGAGCCCGCGGGAGACCACACCCCGGTGTTCATGTCGTAGAGCTCCGCGGTGGCCGTGTCCCCCGTGGGCGTGGTGCCACCGGCCACCAGCACGTGTCCCGACAACAACATCGTGGCGGTGTGGTTGATGCGCTTCACGCTCATCGAGCCCGTGGCGCGCCAGGTGCCCGATGGCGGGTCATACAGCTCCGCCGTGGCCTGGATGCTGCCGAAGCTCGACGAAGACCGCCCTCCCGTCACCAGCACCTGCCCGGAGAGCAGCAACGTCGCGGTGTGCCGCGAGCGCGTCCCCGCGAGCGCGCCGGTGGTGCTCCAGAGGCCGGTGTCCGGGTTGTACACCTCGGCGGAGGACAGGTAGGACGACCCGGAGGCCTGACCTCCCGCCACCAGCACCCTGCCCGAGGGCAGCACCGTCCCGGTGTGCAGGAAGCGCGGGGTGACGAGGCTGCCCGTCGCCGTCCACGTGGCTTGGGCCTCGTCATACAGCTCCGCGCCGCCCAGGCCCGCGCCGCCCATCGTGCCGCCCGCCACCAGCACCTTGCCGGACCCCAGGAGTGACGCCGTGTGCTGATAGCGCGTCGTCGCCATGCTCGTGGTGAGGCGCCACGGCGGCGTGGGCACCGAGTACCGCTCGGCCGTGGCGGAGCGCTGCACGCTGTCGGGGCTTCCGCCCGTGACGAGCACGTCGCCCTGGACCAGCAACGTCGCCGTGTGGCCCAGCCTGCTCGTGCTCATGGACGCCACCTGCGTCCAGCGCCCCTGCGCCGGGTCATACAGCAGCGCCGTCTCCAGGTAGGGCTCGTTGCCGTCCGAGCCTCCGGTGACGAGCACCTCGCCCGAGTGCAGGAGCGTGGCCGTGTGCTGCGCGCGCTCCGCCGGCAAGGCCTGCGTGACGGGGCTCCAGCTCCCCATGCCCGGGTCGAACACCTCCACGCCGCGCGTCGCGGTGAACTCGTCCACGAAGCCGCCCACCACCAGCACCTTGCCGGACAACAGCAGCGTCGCCGTGTGGCCCGCGCGCGCCACGAGCAGACTCGCCGCGACGCTCCACGTCCCGGTGGACGGCTCGTACAGCTCCGCGTCGCGCAGGAACGCGCCCCGAGGCCCCTGTCGTCCGCCCACCACCAGCACCCGCCCGTTGGGCAGCAGCGTCGCCGTGTGGCCCACGCGCGGCCTGCGCAGCGCCCCCGTCTGGGACCACGTGCCCGTGGCCGAGTCATAGAGCTGCGCGCTCGCGAGCCCCGCGCCCGCGCCGTTCTCCCCGCCCACCACCAGCACCTTGCCGTTGCCGAGCAACGTCGCCGTGTGGCCCGAGCGCAGCGAGTCCAGGCTGCCCGTCGGCGCCCACGAGCCCAGCGACGGCTCATACAGCTCCGCGGTGCCCGTGGCCGACGCCGCCGAGTCGCCCCCCACCACCAGCACCTTGCCGTTGCCCAGGAGCGTCGCCGTGTGTCGCCGCCGCGCCGCGTTCAGCGTGCCGCCTGTGAGCCAGCGCGCGCCCCTCACGTCATACAGCTCCGCGCTCGTGGAAGACTGCCCCCCCACCACCAGCACGTTGCCGGAGCGCAGCACCGTCGCCGTGTGGTCCACCCGCTGCAACGTCATGCTCGCCGTCAACGACCAGCCCAGCTCCGGCACGGGCGCGGCGGTCAGCCCCGCACCCGCCCCCCTGGCTTCCGACGGCTCTGCAAATTCTTCGTGTGAGCATCCCGTGAGGACAAGCGCCGTCACCAGCGCGGCCAGGTGGCCGAGCCTGATACATCGTTTCATGGAGGGAGGTCCTTTCCCGAGGGGGATGTGGGGCCCGATGGCCCGCACAGGGCGGCGCTTAACCCAATCCCTGGGAGCGAGGCCAATCCCGCCTCTGAAAAAACACGCTCCACCCCTGCGACAGGTGGGGTTGATACACCCCACCGCCGAGTCGACAAGCGCCCGTCCGCCCGGCGGAACCGGGCGAGATGAAAGGGATTAGCTGCTGGCCGAGGTGTAATGGCCGATGGAGCGAATCCAGACGCGCCGCGCCACCCACGCGAAGAGCGCCGAGCCCACCACCGCGCCAACGAGGGACACCGTCGGCAGCCGGCCCAACATGGCTTCGGCCGGGAAGGTGGTCATCAGGGCGAGGGGAATCACGTAGGTGAAGACGAGCGTCAACGCGCCGCGCGCCACGCCCTTGAACACCGACGAGGGCCACCGCGCGAAGTCGAAGATGGACGAGAAGAGGAAGGTGAGGTTGTCCACCCGGACGACGAAGAACGCGGCGCTCACCGTCAATATCCACAGCGAGTACAACAGCAGCGTGCTGGTGCCCAGCAGCAGCACGGACGCGAGGAGCCCCAGGGGTGACGGCCCGCGGCCCAGCAGCATGAAGGCGTAGACGAACAGGCCCAGGCCGGTGAGTACGTTGAAGGCGCGCCACGGCAGGAAGCGCTGCGTCGACACGAGGAACTGCGCGTCCGCGGGCTTGAGCAGCACGAAGTCCAGCGTGCCCTTGCGGATGTGCTCCACCACGCCCGTGAGGCTGGGGTTGATGGCCCCCTCGAGCACGCCTTGCAGCAGGGTGAACCAGCCCACCACGAGCAGCGACTCGCCGAAGGTCCACCCCTCCACCGCCGGCCGTCGCCCGTAGACGACGAACAGCGGCGCCAGCGCGGTGAAGACCCAGCACAGGGACGTGAAGCCCTCGGTGAGGAAGTCCGCCCGGTACTGGAGCGCCTGGAGCCCGGAGGCCTTGAGCTGTACGCCGAGCAGTCGCAGATAACGCCGCACCATGCCCCTACCCTCCGAACGCCGCGAAGCGCTTCACGCCCTGCTTCCAGAGCGTCACCGCCAGGACGCCCATCCCCAGCACCCACGCCCACTGCCGCGCGAGCAGCCCCAGCGCCGTGGGCACATCATGCGCGCTCGTCATCAGCTCCACCGGCAGGCCCATCTGGTAGCGGAACGGCAGCCAGTCGATGAGCGTGCGCAGCCCCTCGGGCAGCAGCTCCACCGGGTACATGTAGCCGGAGCAGACGAAGAAGAGGACCATCCAGACCTCCATCATCTTCTGGCTGCTGTCCATGAAGAGGCTCAGCGCGCCGATGGCCACGTTGGCCAGGAACGTGATCGCCCAGCCGCCCAGCACCGCGATGATGAACAGGGCCCAGCCCCACGCGTGCTGGGGCACCGCCTTGTCGGCGCCCACCAGCGCCACGCTCACCAGCACCACCGGCACCGCGACCACGACGCGCATGGGGAAGCCCGCGACGTTCTCCGACGCGTAGGCCCACAGGGGCGACACGGGACGCAACAGGCGCATGGCCAGCGTGCCCTGCTTCACCTCCCAGTTGATGAGCCACGCGGCCCAGGCGCTGGTGAGCTGGCGCACCGCGAAGGTGGCCAGGAAGTAGCTGACGAAGTCGACCTGGCCGTAGTTGCCCACGGGCGCGTCCTTGGACACCGCCATCCACAGCACCATGTTGACCAGCGGCATGGTGGTGGACAGCACCCAGACGAACATCTCCGCGCGGTAGGCAATCGACTCGGCGAAGCCCACGCGCAGCATGGTGGGCAGGGCGCGCAGCACGCCTCGGGCGCTCACGCCGGCACCACCTGAGCCGTCGACTCGCGGCGCGCCTTGTTCTCCGCGAACAGCTCGCTCATGACCTCCTCGAGCGGCGCGTTCTCCACCGTGAGGTCCGTCACCGGCAGGCCCGACAGGGCGCGGGAGATGGTGGCGTTGACCGCGTCCTGGCGCACCTGGAGCACCGCCATCCCCGCCTCGTGCGTCACCAGCTTGCCCAAAGGCTCCAGCCGGCCCGCCTCCACCTGCTCGGACAGGCGCAGCACCACGCGCTTCTCCGGGCGCACGCGCTGCACCAGCGCGTCCAGGCTGCCGTCGTAGGAGAGCAGCCCCTTGTCGATGACGATGACGCGCGGACACAGGGCGGCCACGTCGTCCATGTAGTGGCTGGTGAGGATGAGCGTGGCGCCGTACTTCTCGTTGTAGTCCTTGATGAAGGTCCGCATGGTGGCCTGCATGGACACGTCCAGGCCGATGGTGGGCTCGTCCAGGAACAGCACGCGGGGGCGGTGGATGAGGGCCGCGGCCAGCTCGCACTTCATGCGCTCGCCCAGGGACAGCTGCCGGGTGGGCTTGCCGATGAGGTCGCCAATCTCCAAGAGGCCCACCAGCTCGTCCAACGTCTGCTTGTATTGGGCCGCGGGCACGTCGTAGATGGCGCGGTTGAGCTCGAAGGTCTCCGCCGGTGGTAGGTCCCACAGGAGCTGCTGCTTCTGCCCCATGACGAGCATGATTTTCTTGAGGAACGCCTCCTCGCGCAGGCGCGGCACGTGGCCGTCCACCCGGACCTCGCCCTCGGACGGGTGCAAGAGGCCGGAGAGGACCTTGAGCGTGGTCGTCTTCCCTGCGCCGTTGGGGCCCAGGAAGCCCACGCGCTCGCCGGGGCGGATGTCGAAGGAGATGCCATCCACGGCCTTCACGGAGGTGTAGGTGCGGTGGAAGAGCGAGCGGAGGGCCGCCTTGAGGCCAGGCGGGCGCTTGTGGACTTTGTAGTGCTTGCGCAGCCCTTGGACGGAGATCATGTGCGACAAGGGTTTAACGCGGACGCCCCCGGGTGGCGACCGTGGAGTTGAGCAAGTGGCGCGGTGACAACGGGTTGACACGGGCCGCTGCCGGGAGCGGCCCCTCGGTCGAAGGCTTGGCGGGATGAGCAACGCATACAGCAAGGACCTGGAGCGGTGGATGCCGCGGCTCATCGCCGTGTGGCGCCAGTCGCGCGGCCGGGGGGACGGGCCGGAGACGAAGCTGACGCCGCAGGAGGTCAAGGAGGTGGGCGCCGGCGTGCGGCAGCTGTCCCTGGGCCTGACGCGGGAGCGGCAGCTCGCGGGCGCGCGCTACATGGACGACCCGAAGCTCCTGGGCGCCTATCTCCTCTTCTACTGGCCGGTGTCCTACGCGCAGGCCCGGCAGGTGTTGGGAGAGCTGCCGAACCGGCCCCGGCAGGTGCTGGATTTGGGCAGTGGCCCGGGGCCGGTGGCCTTCGCGGCGATGGACTCGGGAGCCAAGGAGGTGACGGCGGCGGACCGCAGCAAGCCGGCGCTGAACCTGGCGCGCGCGCTGGCGACCGAGGCCGGCGAGGCGCTGGCCACGCGCGAGTGGGACCCGACGAAGAAGGCCGCGGCGCTGCCGGAGGGACAGTTCGACCTCATCACGATGGGGCACGTCATCAACGAGCTGTACGGCACGGGCGACGCGGCGACGAACCCGCGCGCGGCGCTGCTGGAGGCGGTGCTGGCGAAGGTGAAGAAGGGCGGCAGCCTGCTGGTGATGGAGCCGGCGCTGCGCGAGACGAGCCGGGGCCTGTTGCACGTGCGCGACGCGCTGGTGGCGCGAGGCTACGCGGTGCGCGCGCCGTGCATGTACCGGGGGCCGTGTCCGGCGCTGGTGAAGGAGACCGACTGGTGCCACGCGGAGCGGCCGTGGCCGATGCCTCGCGTCGTGGAGGAGCTGGCCAGAGCGGCGAGCCTGCACAAGGAAGCGCTGAAGATGAGCTACCTGATGCTGGCGCCCAAGGGCGAGGAGTGGCCCCAGACGCCGCCGGGGCGGCTGTTCCGCATCGTCTCCGAGCCGCTGGAGGGCAAGGGGCGCCACCGCTACATCGGCTGCGGGCCCGAGGGCCGCGTGGGCCTGGCGATGCAGGAGCGCCACCGCAACGAGAAGAACGAGCGCTTCCTCCAGTTGCACCGGGGTGACGTCATCGCGGTGACGGAGACGGAGCCCAAGGGCGACGGCCTGGCGCTCGGGGAGACATCGGAGGTGCGGATGGTGGCGCCCGCGGGCAAGGGCGTGCCTCCCCCGCCTCCGAAGGAGGACGCGCCTTCGAGCCCGGGAACCAGCCCGAGCCCCGGCGCGCCCTCCTGAGACGTCCACGTGCCCCTCGGGGACCGACACGCCCCGCGAGCACGTCGACGTCGGCTTCACGCTGACGCGCCCCGGAGTCGCCTCTGGGGCACGTCGAAGGGGTTCAGCCTCCGGTGGGAGCCCCTCTCGAGCACTCACGCGGCTCGCGCGTCGTCATGCCCGCGAGGAATGGCCGCCTGCGCGGTCGAGGTGCTACGGACGGGCCTGCGCGTAGGCGCCGGTGAGCACGTCGAGCATGTGGCGGAAGGACTTCACCTGGTCCTTGGCGACGGTGAGCGCGCCCTGGGCGAGGACGGTGGCCTGGACGCGGACCAGGGTGGTGAGGTGGGTCGACGTGTCCTGCGCATTCTTCCGAGGGGGGTTCATCAGGGAAGCGATGTTCATGGAACGCTCCGGGGTGTGGAGTTGCGCGCAGCATCCACCACCCCCGCAAACACCACGTCGCACGCGGGCAACTTCGCCGTCACATCGCGCCTGGCGCGCCCCGGAGCCTGGGGGCTGTGCCCTGCCTGACAGTCTCCACGCCGAGCGAGAGGACACGCGAACACCCGCGCATGCGGGCCTAGGGCGTGGCGTCGCGGGAGCCGCGCGCATCCGCTAGCGTTCGGGCTCTCTCGCAGTCCCGGAAGGCGCATGTCCGTCCCGTCCCGGTCGTCGCGGACGCTGTACCCACCCGTGGAGCCCTACCGCATGGGCCGCCTGCGGGTGTCCCCGCTCCACGAGCTGTACTTCGAGGAGAGCGGCAATCCCCAGGGCAAGCCCGTGGTGTTCGTCCATGGGGGCCCGGGTGGCGGCACGGATGCGCGGCAGCGGCGCTTCTTCGACCCGGCCGCGTACCGCATCATCCTGTTCGACCAGCGGGGCTGTGGCCGCAGCACGCCGCACGCGAGCCTCGAGGAGAACACCACGTGGGACCTGGTGGCGGACCTGGAGCGGCTGCGCGAGCACCTGGGCGTCGAGCGGTGGATGCTCTTCGGGGGCTCGTGGGGCAGCACGTTGTCGCTCGCCTACGCGCAGGCGCATCCGGAGCGCGTCACGGAGCTGGTGCTGCGAGGCATCTTCCTGTTGCGCAAGCAGGAGCTGGACTGGTTCTACCAGCGGGGCGCGAGCGCGCTGTTCCCGGAGGCCTGGGAGGAGTACCTCGCGCCCATTCCCATCGAGGAGCGGCAGGACTTGCTGGGCGCGTACCACCGCCGCCTGACGAGCGCGGACATGGCGGTCCGGCTGGAGGCCGCGCGGGCGTGGAGCGTGTGGGAGGCGCACACCAGCTACCTGCATCCCAACCCGGAGCTGGTGGCGCGCAACAGCACGGGGGACTTCGCGTTGGCGTTCGCGCGCATCGAGTGCCACTACTTCTTCCATCGCGGGTTCCTGCGCTCGGACACGCAGCTGCTGGAGGACGTGCCGCGCATCCGTCACATCCCGGCGGTCATCGTGCAGGGGCGATACGACGTGGTGTGTCCGCCGGAGAGCGCGTGGGCGTTGCATCGTGCGTGGCCGGAGGCGAGGTTCGTGATGGTGCCGGACGCGGGGCACTCGGCGAACGAGCCGGGGACGACGGCGGCGCTGTTGGAGGCCACGGACCGCTTCCGTCCAGGGTGAGGGGGCGCCGCGTGCTTTCGCGCGGCCCGGGGAGTCCCTAAGGTGGGGAGGAGCCAGTCCTCGGGAGACGAGCACATGTCAGCAGAGAAGGCCGCGCGAAGCTGGGTGGAGGAGAGTGCGTTGAGGGCCGCGGGGGCCGCCGCGCTGCCCATCCCGGTGCCGGGCGCGCACACGGCGCTCACGTCCGCCATCGAGGCGTACATGATTTTTCACGTGGCGGGCATCTACGGAGAGAAGCTCAGCCTGGGTGAGTCGCTCGGGCTGATTCCGACGCTGGGCGCGGGCATCGTGGCGCGCAAGGCGGCCAGCTCCATCGTGGGCGAGACGGTGGGCTGGATTCCGGTCGCGGGCTGGTTGCTCAAGGGCGCGGCCAGCGGCGGCACCGCGTTCGCGATGGGCGTGGCGGCGGTGACGTACTTCGAGAAGAAGTACCCCGGCCGCGAGGCCGTGCCCTTCGAGACCGTGTCCATCAAGGAATGGGTGAAGGCGGCGCTCGCGCACCTGGGGTTCAGGAAGTAGTCACCGCGCGGTGAGCGCCCGCGCCAGCTCCTCGTAGATGTGGATGGCGCTGCGGATGGACTTCTCCCAGTCGCCCACGTGGAGGCTCTCGTTCTCCGAGTGGGCGTACGTGTACGGGTCCTCCACGCCGATGAGCAGCGCGGGCACACCGCCCAGCTCCCGCGCGAACGGCTCCACGAACGGAATGGACGCGCCACAGCCGATGGCCACCGCCTTCGTCCCGTACCCCTTCTCCAGCGCGCGGAACGCCGCCTGGAACGCCGGATGCGACGGGTCCGTGTACCACCACCCCGACGCGCCCTCGGTCTGGAACTCCACCTCCAGCCCCCACGGGCACACCTTGCGCAGGTGCTCCTTCAACCGCCGCTCCACGTCCGCCGGGTCCAGGTCCGGAACGATGCGGATGCCCACGCGCGCCCACGCCGCGTCGCAGATGATGTTGCGCGCGTCCTTCCGACTGCTGGCCTGGATGGCGTTGATGGCGATGCTCGGCTGACGCCAGTTCGTCTCGTACGGGTGCCGCCCGCCCAGCACCTCCACCCCCGGCAACAACCCCACCTGCTCGCGGAACGTCGCCTCGTCCCCCGGCAACGACTGGATGCTCGCGCGCTCCCCCGCCGTCAGCGGCTTCACCTTCTCACCCAACCCTTCAATCGCGATGGAGCCGTCCGCGTGCGTCAGCGTCGCCAGCATCCGGCACAGCGCCATCACCGGGTCCGGCACCGGCCCACCCCACATCCCCGAGTGCACCGCCTGCTTGAGCCCCCGCACCTCCACGTCCACCGTGACCAGCCCCCGCAGCGCCGTGGTGATGGACGGCAGCCCCGTGTCGAAGTTCGACGTGTCCGTCAGCACAATCGCGTCCGCCTGCAACAGCGCCGCGTGCCGACGCAGGAACTCCGACAGATGCCCGCTGCCAATCTCCTCCTCCCCCTCGATGAGCACCTTCACGTTGAGCGGCAGCTTCCCCGCGCCCCTCAACCACGCGTCCACCGCCGACGTGTGCACCACGATGCCCGCCTTGTCGTCCGCGGTGCCCCGCCCGTACAGCCGCCCGTCGCGCAACGTGGGCTCGAACGGAGGACTCTTCCAGAGCGACTCATCCCCCGCCGGCTGCACGTCGTGATGGGCATACAACAGCAACGTCGGTGCACCTGGCGCCCGCAGGACCTCCCCATACACATAGGGATGGGCATCCCCGATTTCGAGTAGCTGGATGTTTTCAAACCCACGGTCCCTCAAGAGTCGAGAAGTCGCCTCGGCGCTCTGCCGGACACGGGCGGCGTCGAAGCCGGGGAACGAGACGCTGGGTATGCGCACGAGGGCCATGAGGTCCTCGAGGTAGGCGTTCTTCTGGGACTCGAAGTGAGAGAGGGCCTGGTCAATGGACATGCTCACCCCTTAACCCAAAAAGGCAGGCAGGCGACGCAGACCCTCGCGCGGATGTTGCGCGGTCCAAGTATCATGCGGCGCCATGTCCGACACCCCGACACTGCTGCTCGTCGACGACGACAGCTTCGTGCGCCGCATCCTCAAGGACGTCATCGCCGACACGGGCATCGAGCTGCGACTGCTCGAGGCCGCCGACGGAGAAGAGGGCCTCGCGGTGGCCGCACGCGAGAAGCCCGCGGTGATGTTCCTGGACCTGTTCATGCCGAAGAAGAGCGGCCTGGAGGTGCTCGGCGCCATCAAGCAGGTGTCGCCCGGCACGCGAGTGCTCGTCATCAGCAGCATGGACGCGGAGCCCGTGGTGGAGCAGGCCATGGCCGCTGGCGCGGTGGGCTTCGTGGGTAAGCCCTTCCATCCGCTGGAAATCGCCTCGGCCGTGCGCCAGGCGTTGGCCCACTGACTTCAGAGGTGTCTGCGTGTCGTCTCCTGCTGTCGGTTACTGGGTAGCGGACAATCTCGGCCGCGTACTGGGGCCCATCGCCCTCCAGGCCCTGCGCGAGCTGATTGCCTCCGGTCGGATGAAGGCCGCCGTGCGCGCGTCGCGCGATGGCACCCAATGGGTGGCCCTCCAGGAGCTGCCGGAGCTGGCGGACCTGTTCACCGCCGCGCGCCCGTCACAGTCGGTGGAGCAGCAGCAGGCCGAGCGCCTGCGCACCCAGCTCAAGGGGCTGCAGAACCTGCCTCCACACGAGGTCTTCGGCGCCAAGCCCTCGTCCTCGCTCGACGAGGTGCGCCTGGCCTTCTTCCGCATGGCCAAGCGCTTCGCACCCGAGCACCTGGCCCCGGAGACGCATCCGGAGCTGCGCAAGGTGTCCGCGGAGATCTTCGACTTCCTGTCGCGCTGCATGCGCGAGGTGGAGGTCCTCTACTCGCAAGGCGCCTACCAGCAGGCCCGCCCGGTGCCGCCCCGGCTGGACATGAACGGGCCCCTGCCGCCCGCGCCTCCGCCCTCGATTGCCCCCGCGTACGCGCCGCCGCCGGTGGCCGCGCCCGTCCATGCGCCGCCGCCCGTGGCCGCCCCCGCGTACGCGTCGCCGCCGGTGGCGGTCGCCGCCAGGCCCCAGCCGCCGCCGCAGCCCGCGCCGCCGCCGCGTCCGCCGCCGCCGGTGATGCAGCCCTCGGCGCCGGTGGCGGCCCGGGTGCCCGCCGCGCCGCCGGTGCAGCGCACGCACACCCTGCCGCCGCCGCAGCCCGCGCCGCCGCCCCCGGCCGTGCCCCTGAGGCGGGCCGCCGCCGCGCCCACCTATTCCAGCGCGGAGTTCGTGGGGTTGGAGCGCCGCCAGGATGATCGCATCCACGCGGACGTGAAGGTGTCGATGCAGAACACCGGCATCTTCACGGACCACCGCATCATCAACCTGTCCTCCGGCGGCCTGTTCATCGCGACGGACAAGCCGCTGCGGCTGGGCACGCTGGTGGAGCTGACGTTGCGCTTCGATGACCCGTCGCGCGTGATGACGCTGCGCAGCTCGGTCATCTGGGAGAACTCGCTGGACGACGGGAAGAACCCTCGCGGCTACGGCTTGCGGCTCAGCAGCCTCCGCAAGGAGGAGCGCGAGTTCATCCAGCAGTTCGTCAGCCGCAAGCCCCCGAAGTAGGCCCGAGCGGTAGGGGCCGCTCGGACAGGACGCCTAGAGCAGCTGTCCGAGCAGCACCGCGCCCGTCATCACGAAGGTCGCCATCACCGCCATCACCGCCTTGAGCTCCAGGTCATCGCGGCCCATCACATTCATGAAGTTGTTCATGGTGTCCTCCGTCCCTCGTGTTGCCCCCTCCCCCTTTCCTACGGGACACCGCGCCGACGATTGCATCCCCCCTCCCGACGCCCTCCAGGATGACCTCCGTGCCTCCCGACGCCCCCGCCACGCCTCCTGACTACTGGCTGCTCGACGGGCTGCCCACCGCCGCGTCCGTCATCCGGGGAGAGCAGGTCCTGGTGGCCAACCAGGCCATGGCCTCGCTGCTGGGAATCTCCCTCGAGGAGCTGAAGGCCACGCCCGTCTCCGCCCACATCGCGCGCTTCATCTCCGCCGAGCGCGGCTGGGTGGAGGCCTTCCACGAGGCGCTCGTGCGCGACGGCAACCGTCCCGAGCATCCCCTCTGGCTGCGCATGCGCCGCGCGGATGGACAGGAGCGCACGCTGACGGCCACGTACGCGCCCGGCGCGTCGCCGGACGAGACGGTGGTGCTGCTGCACGACGCGGGAGGCGAGGACACCGCGCGCCGGCTCACCGAGGCCCTGGGCGCCGCCGCCACGGAGCTGCTCCACGCCCGGGACGAGCACGAGGTGCTGGAGACGGCGGTGGAGGCCGTGCACCGCCAGGGCTTCTACGCGGCCATCCTCCTGGTGGAGGGCGACACCTTCCGGCACGGGCCCATGCGGCAGGAGCCCGAAATCGTCGCGCTGGCCGAGCGCAAGTACGGCATGCCCGTCACCCAGGTGCGGCTGCCGCTCACCACCCTCCCCCATCTGGCGGAGGTGCTCTCGCGGCGCAAGGCGGCCTTCCATCAGGACGCGCTCGGCGCGGCCCACCGCATCCACAGCAGCGAGGTCTTCGAGGACATCCAGCGGGCCTACCCTCCCGGCATCCGCGCGCTGGACGCGCCCATCTTCGTGGAGGGCCAGCCCTTCGGCATCCTCTCCGCGCAGGGCTTGAACCTCACGCCCGCCGCCGCGAGCACGCTGGAGCTGTTCGCGCAGATGGTGGGCGGCGTGCTGGAGAACGTGCGCCACCACCGCGTCGCCTCACAGCGGTTGGAGGAGGTGTCACGGCTGCAGGACGAGTTGGTGGCGCAGGAGCGGCTGATGGTGCTGGGCGAGGCCGCGGGCGTGGTCGCGCACGAGGTGCGCAACCCCCTGGGCGCCATCCTCAACGCGGTGGCGGTGCTGCGGCGCGAGGCGCACCTGGGCCCCACGGGGCAGGCCGCGGTGGGCATGCTGGAGGAGGAGGCCATCCGGCTGGAGGACATCGTCCGCGACCTGCTGGACGTGGTGCGTCCGCTGGAGCCCAGGCCCCGGAGGGTCCACCTGGGCGAGCTGGTGCGGCGCGCGCTGGGGCAGATGCACGGCCCTCCGGACGCGCCCACGCTGCGCTTCACCGTGGACGAGGCTCCCGACACGCCGGAGCTGATGGGCGACGAGACGCTGCTCCAGCTCGCGGTGACGCACCTGGTGCGCAACGCGGTGCAGGCCTCGCCTCCGGGCGGGCGCGTGAAGCTGAGCGTGGAGCCCGGGGACGAGGGCGTGCGGCTGACGGTGGAGGACGAGGGCCCGGGCATCCCCGACGTGGACCCGCGCCGCGTCTTCGAGCCCTTCTTCCTCACGCGCGCCAACGGACGCGGGCTGGGGCTGGCCATCGTCAAGCGCGTGGTGCTGGCGCATGGCGGGCAGGTGCGCGCCAGTGGTCGGCCGAAGCGGGGCGCGCGCTTCGAGGTGGTGCTCCCGCTGGAGCCTACCCGTAGGTCTCCCGCCTGATGCGCTTGTCGTCGATGCCGAGCGCGTGGAGGTGGCCGAGCACCGTCTCCATGAAGCGCGGCGTCGCGGGCGTGCGCGTCTCCAGCGCCTTGCGTCGGTCCCACGGAGTAATCGCGGGGCCGCACGCGTAGACCAGGCACGTGTCGCGGTCCGGGATGAGCTCCTCGAGGAGCGCCTGGTGGACGCGGCCCTTGCGCACGTCGCCGCCGAAGCGCGACTCGTCCAGCTCGCGCGTGAGGGTGTGCACCAGCCGGACGCGGTCCGCGTGCCGCCGGGCCAGGGCCTCCAGCTCGTCGCGGTAGAGGATGTCGCTCCACGTCTTGTTGGACATGAGGACGGTGTGGCGCGTCTTCAGGCCGCGGTGCAGCGCGTCCTTGAGGATGGCGAAGTTGGGCACCGCGCCCGAGCCGGCCACCAGGTGGACGACGTGGCCCGTGCGCGTCTCCACGTCGTCGGGCAGCACGTAGGGGCCCATGAAGCCGAGCACCTTGAGGCGCGCGCCGGTGAGCCGGCCGTGGACGAGGAAGGGCGAGAGCAGCGGCGGGTAGCGGGTGAGGCCGGGGATGAACTCCTCGTCCTTCACGGTGATGGCCACGTGGCGCTCGTGGGGGGCGGAGGCCAGGGAGTAGGAGCGCTGGGGCTCCTTGCGCCCCTTCTGCTCCTGCAGGTAGGCGGACAAGCGCCCGAGCGCGGGGAACTGGTGCGGGTCGATGTTGATGAACTGGCCGGCCTTGTAGTCGGGCCGGACGTCCCCGAAGTCGAGGAAGAGGGTGGCCGTGTCGTGCGTGTCCATCCGCACATGGTCGACGGTGACCTCGTACTCCACGGGCTTCCTGCTGCGCGAGGGACTCGCTTCGGCGGCGCTCATGGCCCCTCCCTTAGCCCAAACCCGGGGTGCTCGCCGATGGGGTTGACGCGGACTGCGTGGGATACCGGTCCGTGACAGGGGCCCCGAGTGGCCCGTCCCGGAGTCGGTCCGGAGCGTTGGCTGCACGACGGGACGGCATGCGGGCAGGGGGCTGGCGCGGCGTGGGCGCTGACCGGGAAGGAGGCTGGGACTACATCTTCTGGTGGCCAGTGGTGGGGCTGAAGGATGGGTGAAAGAGGTCGGACGCCTGGGCGCCGACTTGTCCATGCTCTCAAGCCGTCCCGAGGTGGAGGCGACCGACGCGTGCTCCGCATTCTCTTTTCGCTGATGGCACGGCTGCCGGAGGGAGTCCGGCGCCACGTGGTGCGTACCCTGATGGACGGGGTGTGGGATGCCCTGGCCGACGAGGTGGTGGAGGGCCGCGGCAACCTCCCGGACGTGCCCTGTCTCTACATCTGCAACCACCTGTCGAACGCGGACGGCTTCACGCTGGACCGCGCCTTCCGTCCCCGGAAGCTGGTGTTCCTGGCGGGCGTGAAGCTGCAGGGCACGGTGATGACGCGGCTGGCCTCGGAGGTGATGGAGACGATTGCCATCAAGCCCAACTCGCCGGACATCGAGGCGATGCGGCGCGCGGTGGAGACGCTCAAGGGCGGCAGCTCGGTGCTCATCTTCCCCGAGGGCGCGCGGAGCCGGACCCACGAGCTGCTCCAGGCGAAGAAGGGCGTGGCGCTCATCGCGAAGCGCGCGGGGGTGCCCGTGGTGCCGGTGGCGCTGATGGGGACCGAGAAGCTGATGCCCATCAACGACTCGGACATGGGGGGTGAGCGGCTGTACCACGCGCAGGTCCGGGTGCGGGTGGGGCCGGCGTTCCGCATGGAGGACCTGGAGCCCGAGACCGTCGGCGCGGAGGACGCGAGGCAGGCGCTGGCGGACGCGATGATGCGCCGGGTGGCGCGGCTGCTGCCTCCCGAGTACCAGGGCGTCTACGCGAATCCCCCGACTCCGCTGTCGGTGACACGGCTGCACGAGCCGCCCTCCGCGCCAGCCCCGTGAGGGCTTGCGTGCCGGGGCCCGTGGAGCCCTGCACGGGAGCTCCACGGGCAGGACCGCGGGCCCGCATCCCGCGCCTTGGCGTGGAGGACGCGAGGCGCGAGTGATGCCCCCGCCACGGAGGGTGTCCTCGGGCGAACCCGCGCTCAGTCACTTCGGTTCGCCACGAAGCGCTCGGCCTCGGGGAGCGAGGCCGCAATGAGTCGTTGCGGTCCGCACGGGAGCACGGACAATGGGCCTCCCGTGACCAACGCCCGCGCCTCCGAGCATGTCTATGTCTCCACCCTTCCTGGACTGGAGCCCGCGCTGGAGTCGGAGTGCGCCGCGCTCGGATGGAAGCCTCGCCGCGCCGAGGGCGGTGTGGAGCTGGAGGGGCCCACCGGGCTGCATCAGGAGGCGAACCTGCGCCTGCGCACCGCCAGCCGTGTGCTGCTGCGACTGGGCGTCTTCCGGGCGAACGACGAGGATGTGCTGGTCCGGGGCCTGCGCGGACTGGAGCTGTCGCGCATCTGGGACCGTCGCTCGCCACCTCGGATGTCGGTGACGCTGAAGCGCTCGGGAGTCCCGGGCGCGGACGTGGTGATGGACGCGGCGGCGGAGGCGTGGGGCGTGGAGTCGGTGGCCCGCGCGGGGCCGCTCGACGAGGAGGGCGGTCCCGGGCTCACGTTGCTCGTGCGCGTGGAGGGCGATGTCTTCACGGTGAGCGCCGACACCAGCGGCGAGCCGCTGCATCGCCGCGGCTATCGACAGGAGATCAGCCGCGCGCCCCTGCGGGAGACGCTCGCGGCGGGCATCCTGACGCTGGCGGGCTACGACGGCGCGGAGCCGCTCGTGGACCCGATGTGCGGCTCGGGGACCTTCCTGGTGGAAGGCGCGTGGATGTCGATGAAGCGAGCGCCAGGCTTGATGCATGGCTTCGCGTTCGAATCGTTTCCGGGCTTCGATGCGAATGGCTGGGCGGAGCGCAAGGCGCGGGCGGAGTCGGAAGCGCTGGCCGCGCCACGGGGGGCCCTGCACGGCTTCGACATCAACGCGGGCTCGCTGGGAACCGCCCGAAGGAACGCGCGCCGCGCGGGCGTGACGCTCTCCCTGGAGCGCAAGGACGTGAAGACGCTGACGGCGCCCCCCGGAGGCCCCGGGCTGTTGGTGGCGAACCCGCCCTACGGCAAGCGCGTGGGCGAGGGCGAGGACCTGCCCGGGCTCTATCGGGCGATGGGCGAGACGCTCCGCAAGGGCTTCACCGGCTGGCGCGCGGCGCTGCTGGTCCCCGAGGACACGGGGCTCGTGAAGGCGCTGAACCTGCCGGAGGCGCGGAGCCTGCCCGTGCGCAACGGCGGCCTGCGCTGCAAGCTGCTCCTCACGGAGGCGCTCTCGCCGCGCCGCTGAACAACCACGCACGTGTCCCCGGGAAGTGTGGCCCTCGCGGAGAGCGCCGCCAGCGCTCCGTCCATCGACGGCCTCGCACCCCTGCCGCCTGGAGCAACGGTCTCGACCCGTGACGCGGTCTTCACCTCCGCGAGCCACCACGGAGGTTCGGCACCTCGGCTCAATCGCGGCGACGAAAGGTCACCCGGGCGACGATGGCCACCGCGACGACGATGGCGAAGAGTGAGCCCGCCCAGCCAACATGAATCGCCGAGGTGTCCGAATCCTCGACGGCCTTCGTCGCGGCCTCCGCGGGAGAAGGGGGCACCTGACGCGCTGACCCGGCATCCACTTCTCGCTCCGATGGTGCCCTGTCCTGGGCGGGCGTGGGCGCGCCCCGCGGAGCAACGACATCCGGCGTCCCGCGAGCATCTTCAGGCGTCGCTCGGGTCCCGGGCCCCACCTCCTCGACGGGAGGCTCCTCTGGCACCTTGGGCCCTGTCGCTTCGTCCGTCACCTGCAGCGCCGGGTCCGGAGGCGGGGGCTGCTGCCGCTCGAGGTCACGAGCCAGCGCGTCCTCGGGCGACTCCGGAACGGGCTTGCGGGCCTCACGCACGAAGCCCCTGAACGACGCGAGCTTCGCGGGCGAGTCCGCCTCGAACGAGCGGACGTGTACGATGAGGAAGGTCTCGCCCTGCCCCTCCACGGGCAGCAACGCCAACCCCACCGCGACTCCAGGCGGCGGCGCGTTGAAGCTCTCCGGCGTGTGAATCCCCTCCACCGTGCCGCCCACGGTCAGGATGCGCAGCCGCGCCGGCGGTGGCGCGCCATCGACGACCTCGAGGACCTCGAAGTCGCGCAGCGTGTACACCTCGCGCACCGTGATGGGGCGTCCCTGGTCGTCGAACTGTCCGCCCAGCTCGCGCCAGTGGACCGACGCCCCCTCCAGGAAGCGGCCCACCACCACCGACGTGCCCTGCCGCACGATGTCCTCGGGCGGAATCGGCCCCATGGAGGACGAAGCCCTCGCCGACACCGAAACCGCGAACAGCACCATCAGCCCAAGCCGCGTGAGCGTGGTCCCATGCATGTCAATCACTCCTCGCTTCGCACGACGAAGGAACCATGCCCCCACCCCGCCCCAGGCGGAGACGGGATGGGGCGCCCCGGAGGAACTCACTGCAGGTAGTGCGCGAAGACGAAGCTGTAGTCCCTGTGCGCGGACAACGAGGGCGTGACGAGCGAGCCCGGCGCAATCTCCGGCCCCGCCGTGCCCCACGCGGAGCCATCGTTCGGCGACGTCCGCGAGTACAGCACCCCCGCGAAGTTGGTGCCCCGGACGGCCTGATGCATGCCACTGAGGCTCTTCGCCAGCGACGGCTGGGTGCGCGTCTCATCCGTGCCGTACAGCATCCCGTCGTAGACCAGGCCCGCCCCGTCCCAGTGCAGCTTCAGCGTCCGCACCAGGTACTTCGAGTGCAGGATGTCATCGGACCAGCTGAACCCGATCCGGATGAAGCTGTTGCCGGAGCTGGTGATGGAGACCCCCGCGAGCGCCCGATAGTAGGCAGGCACCGGCACCACGACCTCCGGCCCCCAGTTCCAGCCGCCGTTGGTGGAGACGCGCGTCACCACCTGACCGTCATTGTTGGGATTGGCGCGGTCGAGCTTCGCGTACGCGAGAATCCACACGGTGTCGGTCAGCTTGTGCACCGCCGGCGTGCCGATGGTGGTGGCGCCGGCGACGTTGCCCACACCGAACCAGCTGACGCCTCCGTCGGTGGACTTGACCATGCGGATCTGCATGGCGTCGTTGAGCGGGTCCACCCACGCCATGATGTAGTCATTGTTCCAGCCATGGCCGGTGGTGCCGTAGATGCTGCGCTCGCCGCCGAAGACGAACCACTTGCTGGTGTCATAGACGGAGCCGTCCGAGTTGCCGCGAATCCACTGCGGGTTCTTCCCCGCGCCCGTGTAGAAGAACACCGTCTGGCTGGTGTCCCGCAGCGCCGTCGGGTCGATGGACGTCGTCACGCCGATGCCGGAGAGGTTCGTGGGGAAAGCGCTCCAGGAGACGCCGTTGTCCGTGGAGCGCTTCATGTAGACGCGGTCGTAATCCCGCGCACCGTAGAGCGCGCGCACGTCCGTGTAGTCCTTCGTCGTCGGGCCATGGCGCATGCCCGCATGCACCGAGGGGAACATCACCGCCGTGGTGATGCCGTCCTCGTGGTCCAGGCCGAACGCATGCCCGAACTCGTGGATGGCCACGCCCTGCATGTCGATGGCGCCCGTGGTGTTGCGGTGCGGCGTGAAGGTCCAGGGCGTCCCGTTGGAGCTCTTGCGGTGGAAGATGATGGTGATGGCGCTGCCCGTCCCGAAGGTGGAGGCCACCCGGGAGCCATCGCCGTGCTTCTCGTTCATCTGCACGATGATTTCGCCCGACGACGCCACCGTGCGCGTCGTGTAGCCATAGACGGCGGGCTTGAGTCGGAAGGCGCCGATGGTGCGCCACTTCACGATGGCGTTGTAGAGACAGGACATGAAGGGGTCACGCCAACTGGCCGGAATCCCTTGCGCCTCGAAGCTGTCCCAGTTCACCCAGATGGGAACTTCGGCATCCTGATTGTAGATACGGACATCCGCGCGGGCTGACGTGGAGGACAACACCACGACACCCGCAAGCACTGCGCCCCACCAATTCGAGGACATTCTTTCCCCCTCGTGTTCGAGTCGTGCAGCAACGCGTGAACGGGCAGTCCGCGAGACCTTCGCCAAGGACTCGACGAAACAGGCGGCGACGCACGTATGCTTCCTGCTCCCACCCTGTCAGCACCCCCGGGCGCCCCACCCCACCATGACGACTGGAAGCGATTCGAGTCCCCAAGACGTTGGCATGCGGCGCGCCGTCTCCCGCTGGGAGCTGGTGGGCTTCTCCATCAATGACGTCATCGGCAGCGGGGTGTACCTGCTGCCCGCGGCGGCCGCGGCGAACCTGGGCTCCGCGAGCACCGGCGCCGTGGTGCTCGCCGGGCTGGCCGTGCTGCTGCTCGTGCTCTGCTTCGCGGAGGCCGCCAGCTACTTCGACAAGCCCGGCAGCGCGTACCTCTACACGCGCGAGGCCTTCGGCGAGCTGGTGGGCTTCCAGGTCGGGTGGATGACGTGGCTGGCCCGCGTCGCCTCGGTGGCCTCGCTGTCGGTCGGCTTCTCCCGGGCGCTCGGCTACCTGTGGCCCGGCGCCAATGCGGGCTTCGGTCAGAGCCTGGCCATCGCGATTCCGCTGCTCGCGCTCACGGCCATCAACGTCGTCGGGGTGAAGAGCGGCGCTCGCACCGCGGTCTTCCTGGCCATCACCAAGACGGTGCCGCTGCTGGTCTTCATCGGCGTGGGCATCTTCTTCGTGTCGGCGCCGCTGGCGACCTCCGTGGAGCCCAAGAGCACCGGCAGCCTGGGCGCCGCGGTGCTGCTGCTCCTGTTCGCGTATGCGGGCTTCGAGAACACGGCCGCGCCCGCGGGGGAGTTCAAGAACCCGCGCCGCGACGTGCCCTTCGCGCTCATCGTGCAGATTGGCGTCGTCACGCTCATCTACACCGCGGTGCAGTGGGTGGCGCTGGGGACGTTGCCCGGGGTGGTGGACGCGAAGACGCCGCTGGCCGACGCCGCCGCGAGGTTCCTCGGGGGCTGGGGCGGCCTGATGATGACGGTGGGCGGCGCGCTGTCGATCCTGGGCACCAACAGCAACACGGTGCTCGCGGGGCCTCGGTATCTGTATGCGCTCGCGCGGGATGGCTTCGGGCCCGCGGTGCTCGCCACGCTGCACCCGCGCTTCCGCACGCCCACGGCGGCCATCCTGGTACAGACGGGCATCGCGTTGCCGTTGGCGTTCTCGGGCTCGTTCGAGGTGCTCGCCACGTTGTCCGTGGTGGCCCGGCTGGCCACGTACTTCGGCACGGCGGTGGCCGTCCCGGTGCTGCGCCGCAAGCTCCAGCAGCCGGCCAACGCGTTCCGCATCCCCGGCGGGCCGGTGATTCCCATCGCGGCGGCGTCGCTGTGTGTCGTGTTCGCGCTGAGCGCGGAGAAGAAGAACCTCATCGCGGGGGCCATCGCGCTCGGGGTCGGCTTCGTGCTGTATCGCTTCCAGCGGCGGCCCGCGGAGGAGAAGGTCGCGCTCGAGTAGGTCCGTCGCCGGGTGCCCAGGCCCGTTCCCCGTGGGCCTGGGTTTCGTGTTAGCGGTGGCGACGTGGACGACGCGCGCATCACCCTGCTCGACCCAGGATGGGAGGCGCCTCTCGACGGGGGCGGCCTGCCGAGCCCGTTCGATGAGCTGGGCCCCTCGCCGCTGGCGAGGCAGGCAGCGGAGGTGTTGCAGCGCGAGCTTCGTGAGGGGTGGGTGGCTCCGGGCGTCCCCACGCCGCCGCTGGAGGGCCGCGAGGGCGGGAAGATGTTCGGCGTCCTGGTGGTGCGCCTGTCCGATGGGCGTCTGGGGTTCCTCCGGGCCTTCTCGGGGATGCTCGCTGGACACTGGGACGTGGAGGGGTATGTGCCTCCGCTGTTCGACCGTGCGGCGCGAGCGAGCCTTGAGCCCCAGGGCGAGGCCACCGTGAAGGCGCTCCTCGCCCGCGCGGAGACCATGCGGGCCTCTCCCGAGCTGCTGACCCTGCGGGCAGCACATGCGGAGCAATCCGCGAGACACGCGGCGGAGCTCGCGGCGCTGCGTGAGCGGCACGAGGTCCGACGAAAGCAGCGGCATGCACGCAGGGCGGAGCTGACCGGGGCATCCTCGAAGCGTCCACAACAGGTGCCCAGCGCATCAAGCCGTGACGATGGAGCCGCGCCGGCATGGGTGGATCGTCCGGGTGGAACGGTGGAGTCACCCGCCTCGCGCCCGGCCGAGAGTCATGGCGAGGGTGCCACTCCGGAGGCTGCCACCCAGGCAGCGGCGCTGCGCACCAGTCTTCACGCGCTCGACCAGGAGAGCCGTGGCGACAAGGCCGAGCGACGACGCCTGGAGACCACCCATGCTTCAGAGCGAAGCAGCCTCGAGCCGAAGCTGCTGCGTCTGGAGCGTCGGCTTCGCGCACTAGACCGGCTGCGCCACATGGTGAGCCGCGCCGTCATGCGGCGCATCCACGACACCTACGTCATCACCAATGCGCGTGGAGAGCGCCGCCTCCTGCGCGGCCTCTACGAGCGAGCCCAGCCGCCCTCGGGCGCCGCCGACTGCGCCGCGCCCAAGCTGCTCGCATATGCACGGGCTCACGGGCTGCGTCCCGTCGCGCTCGCGGAGTTCTGGTGGGGCGCGCCGCCTCCCTCCGGAGGACGAGTCACCGGCGCGTACTACGCGGCCTGTCGCGACAAGTGCGGCCCCCTGTTGCCCTTCATGCTGGAGGGACTCCACGTCGCGCCACCAAGGACCTTCACGCCTCCGTCCACCACTCCAGGCGCACTGAGCATCCTGTTCGAGGACCGCTGGCTCGTGGTCATCGCCAAGCCCCATGGGCTGCTCTCCGTTCCCGGGCGCGAGGCCTCGCTGAGCGACTCGGTCCTCACGCGACTGCGGGCACGCCATCCCGACGCCACCGGTCCCCTGCTCGTGCACCGGCTGGACCTGGACACCTCCGGGCTGCTCGTCGCCGCGCTCGATGCGCGCACGCACTCGGCGCTGCAACGCCAGTTCGTCCACCGCGAGGTGCACAAGCGCTACGTGGCCTGGGTCGACGGCATCGTCACCGGGGAAGAGGGTCGCATCGACTTCCCGATGCGCGTCGACCTCGACGACAGGCCCCGACAGATTCACGACCCCATCCACGGCAAGCCCGCCGTGACGGAGTGGCGTGTGCTGGAGCGTCGCGGCGGTCGGACGCGCGTGGCCCTCTTCCCACTCACGGGCAGGACGCACCAACTCCGCGTCCACGCCGCGCATCCGCTCGGCCTCGGCGCGCCCATCGTCGGCGACCGGCTCTACGGCCGCGACGGCGAGCGGCTCATGCTCCACGCGGAGTCACTCACCCTCCTGCATCCAGGGACCGGTGAGCGCGTGACTTTCGACTGCCCCGCGCCCTTCTGACCAAGGCGGCGCATCACCGACACCGAGCGCTCCTCGCTCCTCGCTCGCCGAGATGACTACGCCCCAGCGCGCCGAGCAGCACTCGCGGCCTCGGTGTCTCCGCCGCAGGAGCGGTGCCCGATGGCCTCGCTTTTCGGACTCCTTGGCTCAACGCATCGCGGGCCAACACCGCGCGCGGCGCCCGACGACCTCGCTTTTCGGACTCCTTGGCTCAACGCATCGCGGGCCAACACCGCGAGCGGCGCCCGACGGCCTCGCCTTTCGGACGCCTCAGCTCATCGCGAGGCCAACGCCGCGAGCAGCACTCGCGGCCTCGGCGCATCAACCCTCGGACGGCACCGGAGCCTCCTCGACGGGAGCCTCCGCCACGGGCTCCGCGGGCAGCTCCGTCGCACCCGACGCCGCGGGCTTCACGCCCAGCTCCCGCGTCAGCTTCGGGTTCACACCCGTCTCCGCCAGCAGCCGCTCCAACTGCACCCGCGCCCGGCGATTGTCCCGGTGCACGCGCCGCCCGAGGATGAGCTCGTTCTTCAACGAGTGCTCCCACCCCGTCAGCTCCGTCACCGTCACCTGGTACCCGAACGCCTCCAACGTCAGCGCGCGGACCACGTTCGTCAGATGCGAGCCGAACTCGCGACGGTGCCACGGGTGCGCATACAACAGCCCCATGCTCCCCTTCCCCGCCGCCCGCTGCTCCTTGAGCTGCGCCGCCACCTCGGCCTGACAGCACGGCACCACCGCCACGTGGTCCGCCCCGTGACGAATCGCCGCGATGAGCGCGTCGTCCGTGGCCGTGTCACACGCGTGCAGCGCCATCAGCAGGTGGATGCGCTCCGGATACGCCGCCTGGTCGATGTGCGCCGTCTGGAACGTCATCCGAGAGAAGCCCAGCC
Source organism: Myxococcus sp. XM-1-1-1 (assembly GCF_020037095.1). NCBI lineage: Bacteria > Pseudomonadati > Myxococcota > Myxococcia > Myxococcales > Myxococcaceae > Myxococcus > Myxococcus sp. XM-1-1-1. Next base: position 209,926 of record NZ_JAIQDH010000009.1, on the reverse strand, counting down.
GCTCCGCGCGCCCCTTCGCGCGCTCCGTCAGCTCCGGCCGCCCCTCCACCGACAACAGCGTGCCCCCGGCCGCGTCCTTCAGGAACAGCTCGTAGAGCACGAACCCCAGGTACGCATTGCCGCTGCCCGCGTCCACGAACACCGCGGACTCCGGATGGCGAGCCTTCACGTCCTCCACCGCCGGACGCATCAGCCCCATCAGGTGGTTGACCTGCTTGAGCTTGCGCAGCGCGTCCGCGTTGAGGTGCCCCTCGCGCGTGAGCAGGTGCAGCTCGCGCAACAGCGCCTTCGACTGGTCCGGCAGGAGCTCCCGCCGGACCTGCGACGCCTTGACGTTGCGCCTCAGACGGACACCACTTCGAGCACCTCGGGGATGATCTCCCGCAGACGCCCCTCGATGCCCATCTTCAACGTCGCCGTCGACGACGGACACCCCGCGCACGAGCCCTTCATGTGCAGGTACACGATGCCGTCCTCGAAGCGGTCCAGCGTGATGTCACCGCCGTCCATCGCCACCGCGGGACGAATCTCCGCGTCCAGCACCTCGCGGATGCGCGACTCCACCGAGCCCCCCCCCTCCGAGGACACCTGACGCGCCGCCGCCACCGCCGCCTCGTCCACCACCGGCTCGTTCGCCGTCAGGTGCGTGTCCAGGGTCTCCATCACCTGGTCGTTCAGCTCGTCCCACTCACCGTCCTCGCCCTTCGTCACCGTCACGAAGTTCGAGCCGATCATCACCGCCGTCACCCCGCGCACGTCCATCAGCTTGTGCGCCAGCGGCGACTTCGCCTGGGCGTCCTCACGATTCGTGATACTCACCGCGCCACCCGCCAACAGGCGCCGATCCACCACGTACTTCAGCGTGCTGGGGTTGGGGGTCCACTCAAGCTGGATGTTCACCGACATGCAGTTCTCCTCGGCCACTCCTCTAAGGCGCTCGGGGCCCCATAGCAACCCGACCCTCGGGGAATCAAACGTCCGCTCGGGCCCCTCCCACCAGGTCCCTCGCCTTCTCAACCGGAAATAAAAGAACAGCCGGAATTCGCGGCGGAACCTGAAACAATCTATGGTGGGAGGACCTCTGCACCCCGGTGAGCCGTACATGGCCTCGAGTCCGCTGCGTCGCTCCGTCGAGTCAACCGCGCCCGCGGCTCCACGCATCCCCACGAGCGTGCTGGAGGGGTTGTTCGTCCGGGGGCTGAAGGTCTCCGGGCGGCTGGTGGAGGAGTTGGAGGCGCTGGGCTACGACATCAAGCGGCCGGAGGTGGACTATCCGGTGGAGGTCTTCCAGCGCGCGGTGCTGCTGGCGAGGCGGGAGGTCTTCGGCGCGCTGACGGACGAGGAGGCCTACCGTCGGTTGGGCCGCACGCTGGTGGACGGCTTCGCCTCCACGCTGGTCGGCCGGGTGGCGGCGGTGGCCCTGCCCATGATTGGCCCCGCGCGCGCGGCGGAGCGCATCCCGCGCTACCTGGCGCTGATGGGGCGCACGGACATCGACGTCACCCAGACGCCCGTGGGTGAGCGGGGCCGGCGCATCGTGTTCACGGACCGCTACAACCGCCCGGACCTGATGGCCGGCGGCCTGGAGCGGATGATGGAGCTGGCCAACGCCCAGCCGCGAATCACCGTGGAGGAGCGCAACGTCGAGGGCTACCGTCTGCTCGTCCGCTGGTAACCCGGGCCCGCACGGGCCCAGGAGAGTTCATGTCCTACCCTCCCCGACTCGCCCACCTCGCCACCCGCGCCGTCGTGGTCGCGAAGCTGGTGCCCACCTACGCCCAGGCGCACCGACTCGACGAGGAGGAGGCCGCGCAGCGGCTGACGTCCGCGATGTCCGGGCGGATGCTCGCGGCGCTGCTGGACGCGGCGTGGACCGCGATGCGCGGCAAGACGAAGCGGCTCACGGATGACGGGCTGTTGGAGAAGGTCGCCGGTACGTTGTCGGAGCGCCCGCTGCGCCCGGGCCGCGTGGCGGAGGTGACGCCCGCCTGGAGCGCCTTCCTGGTGCTGACGGACCTGGAGGCGGGCACCGCCAGCGACGCGGCCCGCCGGGTGATGGAGACCGAGGAGGGACGTCGACGGGGCGACGAGGGCATGGCCGAGGCGGGCCGCTTCCTTGCCGCCGAATTGACACGCGGCAAGTAGGGGCCGGCCGGCCGTGGCATGAGGGGCCCCGCGTCGTTATAGGCTGGCCCCACGCTCCACCGTGCGCCGCCGATGTCCACCCCGCTGCCCACCACCCTGCGCATCCTGCCCTCCATCCACGAGGTCCCCGCCTCCCTCTGGGACGGGCTCGTGGACGAGGCGGCCCTGCCCTTCCTGGAGTGGACGTTCCTCGCGGCGCTCGAGGACAGCGGCAGCGCGGTGCCCGAGCGCGGCTGGCACCCCCGCCACCTGACGTTGTGGCGCGGCTCCCGATTGGTGGCCGCCGCGCCCGCCTATCTCAAGGACGACAGCCAGGGCGAGTTCATCTTCGACGCGCCGTGGGCCACCGCCTCCGAGCGCGCGGGACTGCGCTACTACCCGAAGCTGGTGCTCACCGTGCCCTTCACGCCCGCCACCGGCCGGCGCGTCCTGGTGGCCCCCGGCGAGGACCGCGCCGCACGCGAGGCGGAGCTGTACCAGGGCGCGCTGGAGTTCGCGCGCGCCGAGCAGCTCTCCGGCGTCCACGTCCTGTTCCCCACCCAGGAGGAGCTGCCAACGCTGGAGGCCCAGGGCTACGCGCTGCGGCTGGGCGTGCAGTACCAGTGGGACAACGCCGGCTACAGGACGATGGAGGACTTCCTCGCCCGCTTCCACTCCAAGCGCCGCAACCAGGTGCGCCGGGAGCTGCGCGCGCCCGCCGAGCAGGGCCTCGAGCTGAAGACGCTGCGCGGCGACGCGCTGTGCGAGGTGGACGTGGACACGCTCCACCGGCTGTACGCCTCCACGGTGGACAAGTATCCGTGGGGCGCGCGCCTGCTCACCCGCGACTTCTTCGCGCGGATGCTCTCCGGCTTCCGTCACCGCTGCGAGCTGGTGGAGGCCCGGCGGGAAGGCCGGCTGGTGGCGGGCGCGTTCAACTTCAGGGCTCCCCAGGTGCTGTACGGGCGTTATTGGGGGTGTTTCGAGGAGCACCCCTTCCTGCACTTCAACGTGTGCCTCTACCACCCGGTGGCCGAGGCCATCGCCCAGGGGCTGACACGCTTCGAGCCGGGCGCGGGCGGCGAGCACAAGCTCACGCGGGGCTTCGAGCCGCGCCTCACGTACAGTGCCCACCTCTTGCTCCACCCGGGGCTGGACCGGGCGGTGCGCGGCTTCCTGGAGCACGAGCGGGCAGCCGTCCAGGGCGGACTGCCGCAGTGGCGGGCGGAGACAGGTTTCAAGGGAGTGGCCTGAAACGGCGCGCTTCCCAGGTCATCAGAGGGAGTCGGACAGGAATATGGCGCAGAAGCATGACAACGACGGCTCCGTCGCCACGGAGACCGCCCCCAAGCAGAAGCTCAAGAAGCCGACCCTCTACAAGGTGCTTCTGCACAACGACAACTACACGACGCGTGAGTTCGTGGTGGCCGTCCTCAAGGAGGTCTTCCACAAGTCGGAGTCGGATGCCGTGCAGATCATGCTGCACGTCCATTACAACGGAGTCGGAGTGGCCGGCGTCTATACGTTCGAGGTCGCCGAGACGAAGCTCAAGACGGTGGAGGCCGCGGCCCAGGACAATGGGTTCCCGCTGCGGTTGTCCATGGAACCCGAGGAAGGTTGAACCGTGGCAGGACCGCTGATTGCCAAAGAATTGCAGGCCAGCTTCCGCACCGCCCTGGAGGAGGCGCGGAAGATGGGCCACGAGTACCTGACGCTGGAGCATCTGCTCCTGGCGCTCACCAAGGACTCGCGCACCCGCGAGGTCCTCAAGGCGTGTGGGGCCAACGTCAAGCGCCTCCAAGAGAGGCTCGTCTCCTTCCTGGAGGAGACGGTCGAACGGCTGCCCGAGGACGCGGAGGCCGACCCCCAGCAGACCATCGGCGTGGAGCGGGTGCTCCACCGCGCCGCCATGCACGCCCTGTCCGCCGAGCAGAAGCTCATCGACGGCGGCGACGTGCTGGTGGCCCTCTTCCGCGAGGAGGAGAGCCACGCGCTCTACCTGCTCCAGCAGGAGGGCGTCACCCGGTTGGATTTGCTCAACTACATCTCCCACGGCATCTCCAAGGATGAGGCGGGCGAGGGCGAGGAGGGCGGCGCCGGCAACGGGCACGCGCCCGCGGGGGACGACGACGAGGAGGGCGAGTCGCCGCGCAAGAGCCCGCTGGAGACGTACACCACGCAGCTCAACATCGAGGCCAAGGAGGGGCGCATCGACCCGCTCATCGGCCGCGACAAGGAGCTGGAGCGCACCATCCAGGTGCTCTGCCGCCGCCGCAAGAACAACCCGCTCTACGTGGGCGAGGCGGGCGTGGGCAAGACGGCCATCGCCGAGGGCCTGGCGCTCTACATCCACGAGGGCCGCGTCCCCGAGCCCTTGAAGAACGCCATCGTCTACTCGCTGGACATGGGCTCCCTGCTCGCGGGCACCAAGTTCCGCGGTCAGTTCGAGGAGCGGCTCAAGGGCGTGCTCAAGGCGCTCCAGGAGCAGCCGGAGGCCATCCTCTTCATCGACGAGATCCACACGATTGTCGGCGCGGGCGCCACCAGCGGCGGCTCCATGGATGCGTCCAACATCCTCAAGCCGGCGCTCGCCAGCGGGAAGCTGCGCTGCATCGGCTCGACGACGTATCAGGAGTTCAAGTCCTCCTTCGAGAAGGACCGCGCGCTGTCGCGGCGCTTCCAGAAGATTGAAGTCGCCGAGCCCTCCGTCGAGGACACCGTCCTCATCCTGGAGGGGCTCAAGAGCCGCTACGAGGAGCACCACGGCGTGAAGTACACGCCCGAGGCGATTCGCGCGGCGGCGGAGCTGGCGGCCAAGCACATCAACGACCGGTTCCTGCCGGACAAGGCCATCGACGTCATCGACGAGACGGGCGCGGCGGAGAAGCTCAAGCCGGAGGGTGCGCGCACCAACACCGTCACCGGCGCGGACGTGGAGGCCGTCGTCGCCAAGATGGCGAAGATTCCCGCCAAGAGCGTGTCCGCGAGCGAGGGCGTCCAGCTCCAGAACCTGGAGAAGGAGCTGCAGGCGGTCATCTTCGGGCAGGACGGGGCCATCAAGGACCTGGTCAGCGCCATCAAGCTGGCGCGCTCGGGGCTGCGCGCGCCGGAGAAGCCCATCGGCTCGTTCCTCTTCTCGGGCCCCACGGGCGTGGGCAAGACGGAGCTGGCCAAACAGCTGGCGCAGACGTTGGGCGTGGAGTTCCTGCGCTACGACATGAGCGAGTACTCGGAGAAGCACACGGTGAGCCGGCTCATCGGCGCGCCGCCGGGCTACGTCGGCTTCGACCAGGGCGGCCTGCTCACGGACGCGGTGCGCAAGCACCCGTACGCCGTGGTGGTGCTGGATGAAATCGAGAAGGCCCACCCGGACCTCTTCAACATCCTGCTCCAGGTGATGGACCACGCGACGCTGACGGACAACAACGGCCGCAAGGCCGACTTCCGCAACATCGTCCTCATCCTCACCACCAACGCGGGTGCCCAGGAGATGAGCACCAAGTCCATCGGCTTCGGCGACCTCGCGAAGCCCGCGGACGCGACGCGCGCGAAGAAGGCGATTGAGCGCACCTTCACGCCGGAGTTCCGCAACCGGCTGGACGGGTGGCTCCTGTTCTCCGGCCTGCCGCCGGAAATCATCCTCAAGGTCGTGGACAAGGAAGTCCGCCTCCTCCAGAAGATGCTCGAGGAGCGCAAGGTGAAGCTGGAGCTGACGCCCGCCGCGCGCGCGTGGCTGGCCGAGCGTGGGTATGACCCGGCCTTCGGTGCCCGGCCCATGGCCCGCCTCGTGGACAACTCGCTCAAGAAGCCGCTCGCCGAGGCGCTGCTCTTCGGTGAGCTGAAGAACGGCGGCACCGCCCGCTACGACGTGGACAAGGGCGGCGACAAGCTGGACCTCCAGACGACCGCCGCCCCCGCCGAGCCCGTGCCGGCGTAGCGCCGCGCGAGCAAGGCCCTCGAAACGAACGAGGCCCCGATTCCCACCGTGGGAGTCGGGGCCTCTGACGTTTCCAGCAGCCGCGCTACTCGACGCGGTAGATCTTCACCGCGCTGGAGAGCTGCTCGGAGATGATTTGCAGCGTGGTGGCGGCCTCGCCGGTGGAGCCGATGCGGGCCACCGTCTCGTCCATCATCTTGGAGAGGTCGTTCACCGCCAGGGTGATTTGGTTGATGCCCACGTTCTGCTGGGACACCGCGGCGGCAATCTGACGGACGGCGGCGGCGTTGTCCTGGACGATGGAGGACAGCTCGCGCAGGTTCTGCCCGCTGGTGCGCACCTGGGCCAGGCCCGCCTCCATGCGCTCGGCGCCGCGCTCGGTGATTCGCACCGCGGCCGTCACCGAGTTGGCGATGTCGTCGAGCAGCTCCCGCACCCGCGTCGTCGCCTGGATGGACTGGTCCGCCAGCGCGCGAATCTCGCGCGCCACCACGCCGAAGCCCTTGCCGTGCTCGCCCGAGCGCACCGATTCAATCGCCGCGTTGAGCGCGAGCATGTTGGACTGGTCGGCCAGGTCCTTCACCGTCTGGGTGATGCCGCCAATCTGCTGCGTGCGCTCGCCCAGCTCGAGAATCTTCTGGGCAATCTCACCCACCTGGACGCGGATGTCGTTGAGGCCCGCCATCGTCTGCTCGATGGAGGCCTCGCCCGCGCGGGCCAGCGCGTCCGCGCGCTCGGCCACCGACAGCACGCTCTCCGCCTTCTGCGCGGCGAGCATGGAGGTCTGCTTGATTTCCTGCGCGGTGACCTGCGTCTCCTGGAGCGCGGCGGCCTGCCGGGAGATGGTCTGCGCCTGGTCCGTGGAGGACGTGTTGAGGTGCTCGGTGGACTGCGTCAGCGCCTGCGCGGCCTGCTGGAGGTTGAGCGTCACCTCGCGCAGCCGGGCCACCATCTGCGCGAAGGAGTTGGCCAGCCGGCCCACCTCGTCGCCGCTCTTGGCGTGGATGGGGCGCGTCAGGTCACCGGACTCGACGATGTGGCCGGCGACCTCCGTCAGCTCGCGCATGGGGCGCACGATGCTGCGCCCGAAGGCCGCCGCCACCGCCACGCCCAGCGCCACCAGCAACAGCGCGAAGCCCATCATCCGCCAGCGCAGCGCGGACACCAGGTCGTCGATGTGGTCGCGGGAGATGCCCACGTGCACCGTGCCCAGCCGGCCACCGGCCACGGGCGCCGCCACGTTCGAGGCGTGCAGCGTGCGGCCCTCGGTCTCGAACTCGAGCACCTCGCCCCAGCCGTTCTCCTCACTCACCTCGCCCTGCGCCACCGCGGACGCCTTCAGCGCTTCGGGGAAGGCGCCCGTCAGGCTGTGCGCCACCACGTTGCCGCCCGCGTCCGAGACGAAGACGTAGGCGACGTCCTCGCTGGTGCGCGAGACGTCCAGCAGGGGCTGGAGCGTGGTGAGGCCCATCTTCGCGCCCTGCTCCGCGGCCACCGCGAGGCTGCGGGCGAGCAGCTGGCCCTCGCCCATGTGGCTGGAGACGAGGTCCGCCTCCAGCCGCCGCGTGGCGATACCGGTGAGGATGGCGGCCACCGTCGCGCTGACGAGCGTGGTGACGAGGACGAGCTTCGGCGCCAGTCCGAGCGACTGACGGAACTGCTGGCCGAGCTGCGTGGTGAACGAGGTCTGTTCGGTGCTCACGGCATCACCACCCGGAAGACGTCGGGACGACACCCGCGAGGGCGCGGGGTGAATACAAACGACTCGGGACTACCAGCAAGCGGCCCGCGACGAACAGGGGGCACTGACGGGCTCATCGTCCCACCCCACCCTCTCCGCGCCCACCGGCCCGGAAGTTGGGGGGGATGCAGCTCTGGAGGATGAGCTCCGGCACCGAGGCCAGGGGCACGCCCTGGTCCGTGGCGTGGATCTCCAGCGCCGCGCGGGGCATGCCGTAGACCACGGAGGTGGCCTCGTCCTGGGAGAAGGTGACACCGCCGGCCTTGCGGATGGCGAGCAGCCCGCGCGCGCCGTCCTCGCCCATGCCGGTGAGCACCACCCCGCCGCTGCGCCGGCCGAACGACGCCGCGAGCGACGACAGCAGCACGTCCCCGTTGGGGCACGGACCGCCCTTGCTGCGCTGCAGCCGCGCCAGCCCCGCCGGGTCCACCAGCAGGTCGTGCCCGTCCAGCGGGAAGTACACGCGGCCGGGCTCCAGCCGCTCGCCGTCCCGCGCCACGTCCACCGTCAGCGGCGTCACCTGCGACAGCCAGCGCACCATGCCCTGCGTGAAGCCCACGGTGATGTGCTGCGCGATGAGCAGCGGGACCGGCAGGTCCTTGGGCAGCTTGGAGAGCAGCTCCGCCAGCGCGGGCGGGCCACCGGTGGAGGCCACCACGCCGAAGACGTCCACGCGCGCGCCGATGGGCGGCGGCGTCACCACGTTGGCGCGCTGGCGCCGGGAGATGACCGGCACCTCCGCCATCAGGCACACCGAGTGGGCCAGGTCGCGCCCCCACCGGCGCAGCTCCTCCACGTTGGTGACGTTGGGCTTGCCGATGAGCTCCAGCGCGCCGGCGCTCATCGCCTGGAAGCCCAGGTCCACGCCGCGCTGCTCGGCCACCGCGCTCACCACCAGCACCCGCGCGGGGGCCTGGGACATGATGGCGGTGATTGCGCTGGGGCCGTCCAGCCCCGGCAGCAGCAGGTCCATGGTGATGACGTCCGGGCGCAGCAGGCGCGCCAGCTGCACGGCGCGGTTGCCGTCCCCGGCGCGGCCGACGACCTCGATGCGAGGGTCCTCGGTGAGCAGGGCCGTCAGTGTGTTCGCCATGGTGGGCGAGTCGTCCACCACGAGCACCCGGATGGGGCGTCGGTTGTTCACGCGCGCGCTCCCCTGCGGCTCATGACGTCGAGCACCTCGGCGAGCAGGCGGCCCGCGGCGCACTCGCGCTTGCTCAGGTAGCCATCCGCTCCCGCCGCCAGGCCCCGCTCCCGCGCCGCCGCGCTGTCATGCGCGGAGACGAGGATGACCGGCAGCGACGCCGTCTCCCGTTTCTCCCGCAGGCGGGCGATGAGCTGGGTGCCGTCCATCTCCTCCATGTCCAGATCGCAGATGACGACGTCGTAGGTGTCCGTCGCCAGCCGGTCCAGCGCGCGGGCGCCGCTGGCCGCCAGGTGCACGCTGAAGCCGCCCGCCTCCAGCATGGCCCGGTGCAGCGCGCGCGCGGTGAGCGAGTCGTCCACCACCAGCGCCCGGCGCTGCGCCGTCACCTGCGTCTGGCCCGACTCCGTCACCAGCCAGTCCGGCCGGCAGATGAGCAAGAGCTCGCCTCGGCTCAGCGTCGCCGCGCCCTGCCACGCCGGCACGTCGCGGACCTCGGAGGGCAACGGCCGGATGACCAGGTCGCGGTCCCCCACCACCGCGTCCACGCCCAGCGCCACGCGCTTGCCTCCGCTCTGCACGATGAGCAGCGGCTGGCCTTCCGCGGGCGGCGCCAGCGCGCGCAGGCCCAGCCTGGCGCCCAGGTCCACCACCGGCAACAGCTGCCCCTGGTACTCCAGATGCGCCTTGCGCTTGCCCAGCCGCAGCGAGTCCGCGCGCGCCAGCTGCGTGGCCTCCACCGCGAGCATCGGCAGGCCCACCAGCTGCTCCAGCGCGCGCACCACCAGCACGGGCGAGCTGCCCAGGTCCACCGGCAGCGTCATCACGAACCGCGTGCCCTGGCCCGGCGTGCTGTTCACCTCGATGCGGCCCTGCAGGCCCTCCACCGACGCGCGCACCGCGTCCAGGCCCACGCCCCGGCCCGACGTGTCCGTCACGTCCGAGCGAGTGCTGAAGCCCGGCCGGAAGATGAGGTCGCGCAGCTGGTTCTCGTTGAGCCGCTCCGCCTCGTCGGAGGCGATGACGCCGCGCGACTCGGCCACCTTGCGCACCCGCGTCACGTCGATGCCCGAGCCGTCGTCCGCGCACTCGAGGAAGAGCAGGTTGCCCTGCTGCTCCACGCGCAGCGTGAGCGCGCCCTCGTGGTGCTTGCCCGCCTTCTCGCGCTCGGACGGCAGCTCCAGGCCGTGGTCCACGGCGTTGCGCAAGAGGTGCACCAGCGCGCCCTGGAGCTTCTCCAGGAGGCGCCGGTCCAAGGACAGCTCCGAGCCCACCACCGACAGCCGCGCCTCCTTGCCCAGCTGGCGCGACAAGTCACGCACCATGCGCTGCAGCGGGTCCAGGATGGTGCGCACCGGGCGCGTGGTGATGGCCTTGAGGCCCTCCTCCAGCGCGTCGACGATGTCGCTCGTCTCCTCGCCATCGGTGCGCAGCGAGCGCGACGTGCCGGACAGCAGCGTGCGCGCCTCGGCCGTCTCCGCCAGCAGGCCCTGCTTGGCCAGCACCGTCACCACGCGGTCCAGCTCGCGGCCGCGCTCCTCCACGCGCAGCCGCACCTCGCGCAGCCGCTCCACCTCGCGCATCAGCGCCGTCACCTGCCGCACGCTGACGCGCCAGCCCGTGTCCGCGGACTCCGCCTGCGGGTCCAGCTGGGCCGACAGCTCCAGGGACCCGGCGTCCTCCGAGGCGCCGTTCGTCTCTGGCTCCGCGGCGCCGTTCGAGCCCGCGGCCGCCTGCGCGCCCACCGACTCCGGCGCGGGGCCGTCCGCCACCAGCTGCGCCAGCGCGGCGGCCGGGTCCGGCAGCGAGTCCCCGCGTCCATCCGCGTGCGCCTGGGCGCGCAGCATGAACAGGTCCAGGCCGTGCAGCAGCACGTCCACCACGGACCGGGGCATCTTCTGCGTGGTGGCCTTCAGCGGCGCGAGCGCGTCCTCCAGCTTGTGGGCGATGTCGCCCAGGTCCTGCAGCCCCAGGCTGGACGCGCTGCCCTTGAGGGTGTGCAGGTGCCGGCCCAGCCGGACGTAGAGCTTCGCGAGCGCGCCCGAGTCCAGGCCCTCGCGCTCCAGCTCCAGCAGGTCCATGGTGACCTTCTGGATGACCTCCTGGGCCTCGACGGCGAACCCCGTGACGAGTCCCTGCAGCATCGGGTCAACGGGCATTGCGTCCTCCCGTCGAGCGGGTGGTGAACAGGCGCTTGAGGTCGATGAGGTGGATGAGCTGCCGGTCCTGGGTGAAGACCTCCATCACCGGCCCCTCGGCCCGCACGCGCGCGGCCTCCACCGCGCTCGCCGGCAGCGTGGTGGGGCGCGGAATGGCCTCGCAGTCCAGCGCGCACAGCTCGCCGTCGCCGCGGTCCACCACCAGCAGCACCGCCGGATCCTGCCGCCAGCCGTGCCCGCCCAGCATGGACGCGAGGCTCAGCGCGGAGAGCACCTGGCCCTGGAAGCGCAGCACACCCACGACATGCGGCGAGGACAGCGGCACCGGCGTCACCATCCGCAGGGGCAGCGCCGCGCGCAGCATCTCCAGCGACAGCGCGTAGCGCTCCTCGCCCAGCGGGAACTCGGCAATCCAGTGGACCGCCTCCTCCACCGTCGTCTCGGCCTGCTCGCGCAGACGCGAGGCGCGCCGCTCGAGCAGCTCGACGGCCTCCTGCTCCTGGGCCTCCTCCATGCTTCTGGGAAGGATTTTCATTCGAGGGCCCCTTGATTGAGGTAGGCGTCAGCGGACGCCTGATAGAACCGCGCCGGCAGGGCCTCGGGCCCGTCCACGAGGTGGTCCGGCGCCAGCCGCTCCGCGCGAACCCGCAGCGCGCGCATCAGCGGCACCGCCGCCTCGCGCGCCCCGGTGCGCTCCCGAAGCAGCGCGAGCTCGAGCAGCCCCGGCAGGTAGTCGGGAGCCTGACGCACCAGCGACTCCAGCACCGCCGCCGCGCCCTCCACGTCGCCCTCCTCGATGCGCTCCAGCGCCTCCAGGTGCAGCCGGGACGGCGGGGGCGGCGGCGTCACCCGCGCGGGCACCACCGGCACGGGCGTGGCCTTGGGCTTGCGGAACAACGGCGCGGGCGGCTCGGCGCGCTCCACCGGGCGCGGCGCGGGCGCGGGCGTGGTCAGCTCACCGGGCGCCAGCATGCGGAAGGTCTGCAGCTCCGGCGGGCCCTCGCGCACCATGCCGGGCGGCACCCGGTCCGCCTCCACGGCGCCCAGGAACAGGAAGCCGCCCGGGTTGAGCGCCCGCGTCAAGAGCGAGATGGCCTGCTCGCGCGCTGCCGGGGAGAAGTACGTGAGCACGTTGCGGCAGAGGATGAAGTCGAAGCGGCCGAAGCGCTCGGGCAAGGGCGCCAGCAGGTTCCCCTGCGCGAAGGTGGTGATGCGGCGCACCACGGGGAGGATGGTGACCTGCCGCTCCGGCGCGTCCAGGTAGAGCGGGAACAGCCGCGGCGCCGACTCGCGCCGGGACCAGGTGCCGTAGGACGCGCGCCGCGCCGTCTCCAGGCTGGCCTCGTGCAGGTCCGTGCCCAGCACCTCCACCGGGAAGCCGTGCGGCACCGACGCCAGCAGCGCCGCCGCCAGCGAGTAGGCCTCCTCGCCCGTGGCGCAGCCCGCGCTCCAGCCGCGCAGCGCGAGCGCGCCCTTGCGCAGCGCCGCCGGCACGCCCACCTGAGAGATGAAGCGGAAGTGCTCGGGCTGCCGGAAGAAGTACGTCTCCCCCACCAGCGCCGCGCGCACCAGCGTCCCGGACAGGGGCGACTGGGGGAAGAGCATCTCCCCCAGGAGGTCCGCCGACGAGCGTCCGCGCGCGAGTTCCTGGCGCACCACGCGCTCCATGGCCTCGGAGGCGATGGCGTCGTCGCGGAAGCCGGTGATGGAGGACACCACTTCCCGCGCTCGGGTCAGAAGCCGCGGGTCGAGCTCTGCGCTCATGCGCTCCGCCTGGCCTCCGCGGCCTCCACCATCTTGGGCAGGTCCTGCAACAGGCCCCGCGCCACGAACACCCGCGGGTCCAGGATGGGCAATAGGTGCCCCCCGGCGCGCAACATCCCGATGAGCCCCTCGCGCAGCGGACCATGGTCCGTGCCGCCCACGCGCTCGCGCCGGTCGATGTCCGCCGCCGCGTACTCCTCCGGGTCCTTCACCGTGTCCACCGCGAGCGCCAGCGCCACCCCGTCCACCTGGATGACCACCAGCATCCGCTCCACGCGCGGCAGCGAGTGCTCCACGCTCAGGCGGCGCGCCACGTCCAGCACGCACAGCGCCTCGCCGCGCACCTCCACGTATTCGCGCAGGTACGAGGGCGCCGTGGGCAACGGCCGCGTCGCCGGATGCAGCAGCACCTCGCGCACCGCGTCCAGCGGCACCGCGAACTCCAGCGTGCCCACCGTCACCCGCAACACCAGGAGCGAGCCGGTGCGCGCGCGGCGGCGCGAGTTGGCCAGCGCCTCCCCCACCGCGTGCAAGAGCTCATCCGCGCGGAAGGGCTTGGCCAGGAACGTCTCCGCGCCCAACCCCAGACACGCCTCCGCGCGCGACTTCTCCGAGGAGATGATGATGACCGGGATGTCCGACGTGGCCGGGTCCGCCTTCATCCGCTGGAGGACCTCGTCGCCGTCCATCTCCGGCATCGACAGGTCCAGCAGCACCGCGGCGGGCCTGAGGCGGGAGACCTTCTCCAGCGCCTCGCGGCCGTTGCTCGCGGTGTGGATGGTGTAGTGGCCGGAGAGGATGGCGCGCTCGAGCGCCAGGATGGCGTCGCTGTCGTCGACGAGCAGCAGGGACGGCAGGCTCACGGCATCAAGCCTTGGTCAAGAACTGACGGACGGTCTCCGTCAGCTCGTGGTGGGAGACCGGCTTCTGGATGAACGCGTTGGCGCCCGCCTCCGTGCCCCGCTGGCGCAGGGCCACGTCCTTCTCCGCCGTCAGCAGCAGGATGGGCACGGTGCGCAGCTGCGCGTTCTTGCTGGCCCGGACCTCCTTGACGAAGGTGATGCCGTCCATCCCGGGCATGTTGATGTCCGCGATGACCAGATTCACCGGGACGAGTTTGAGGAGTTGCAGCGCACGAGATGCATCTTCCGCCTCCACCGTCCCTACCTTGAGGTTCATGAGGTAGATCTTGACGATGTTCCGAACGGTCGGGCTGTCGTCCACCAGCAAGATGTTGGTGCTGTTGGTGCTCACGGTGCCACGGCTCCTGCGCAGGGGTTGGGCCAATGCGGCCGTCCCCTGCGAAACGTGGGAGGACTCTACCGTGAGCGCTCTCACGGGAGAAAGCGGGGGGACCTGTCCGCATTCACGGCGGGCGGGCAGGTGTCGGATGACCTCGACGCCGGGAGCGGGTGGCGCCTACTCGCTCGGAGGCTTGGTGCCTGCGGGCTGGGCTCCCGCCACGGACTCCGGGGGCACCGGTGGCGCACCCACGGCGTGATAACCACCGTCCACGTGGATCATTTCGCCCGTGGTGGAGGGCAGCCAGTCCGACAGCAGGGCACACGCCGTCCTGGACACCATGTCGTGGCTGTCCTTGGCGCTCCAGCCCAGTGGGGCCTGGGTACCCCACCCCGCCTCCAGCGCCTTGAAGCCCGGGATGCCCTTGGCGGCCATGGTGGACAAGGGACCCGCCGCCAGCGCGTTGACCCGGATGCCCTTGGGGCCCAGGTCCCTGGCCAGGTAGCGGACGGTGGACTCCAGCGCGGCCTTGCACACGCCCATCCAGTCGTAGATGGGCCACGCGACGCGGTTGTCGAAGTCCAGCGTCACGATGGAGCCGCCCGGCGGCATCAGCGGCACGCACGCCACCGCGAGCTCCTTGAGGGAGAACGCGGAGATGCGGAACGCCGTCTGGACGCTCTCCCAGGGCGTGTTGAGGAAGTTGCCGCCCAGGGCGTCGTCCGGGGCGTAGGCGATGCCGTGGAGCACGCCGTCCACGCGGTCCCAGCGCTGCTTGAGCGACTCGGTGAGCGCCTTGAAGTGCTCGGGGTTGGTCACGTCCAGCTCCAGCACCTCGAGCCCCGGCTTGAGGCGCTTGGCGCTGCGCTCGGTGAGGGACTTGGCCCGACCGAAGCCCGTCAGGAGGATGTCCGCGCCCTGCTGGAGCGCGTGCTCGGCGATGCCATAGGCGAGGGACTGGGGGGTGAGCACCCCGGTGATGAGCAGCTTCTTGCCCTGGAGCAGCATGTGAGGCGGCCTCTTGGGAGGGAGAAGGGGTTGGGGGAGCGGGCTGTCTAGCACTCCTTTCGACCGAAACGGGACGAAACGGGTGCTGGGAGTCCCCGGGTGTCGGGGTGTTCCCAGGTGAAGCTGGGCTCAACAGCGGCATGACTTGGCCTGCTCCCCTGAACAGGCCCCTCCCCTGGGGTGCCGCCAGGGCCCAACAAAGACGCCTCGAAAAACCCCCAACGGGGCGGTCATCCAGTAAAAGACGACACCGCCATGGCGAACTTCCAGGACTCGTTCCTTTCCGGCGCCAACATCGACTTCATCGAGGGGCTCTACGCCCGCTACCTCGAGGACCCCGCCAGCGTGGATGCAAGCTGGCGAGAGATCTTCGAGCGAAACGATGGTGCCGGCCGTCCCATCTTCAGCACGAAGCTCTTGGAGGTGCCCGCGGCGGCCGTCGCGCCCGGCAAGGGCAACGGCAAGGCCGCGGGTGCCGCCCAGGCCCCCGCCGCCGCGCCGGCCGCGGCCCCCGTCGCCGCCCAGAGCACCGCCCAGGCCCAG
This sequence comes from Myxococcus sp. XM-1-1-1, assembly GCF_020037095.1. Taxonomy (NCBI): domain Bacteria; kingdom Pseudomonadati; phylum Myxococcota; class Myxococcia; order Myxococcales; family Myxococcaceae; genus Myxococcus; species Myxococcus sp. XM-1-1-1. Next base: position 194,264 of record NZ_JAIQDH010000009.1, on the reverse strand, counting down.
GCGCTGGAGCTGCAGTCCAAGGTGGACCAGGCGCTCTTCGCGTTCCGGCTGCGCGGCCACCTGCGCGCCGACCTGGATCCGCTGAACCGTCCGCGTCCCGCGCTCGCCCACGTGGCGGACGTGAGCATGGTGGATGACGGCCACTTCTCGCCCAAGGAGCGCGAGCAGGAAGTGGAGACGCACAACGTCTTCCCGCAGCAGAAGGTGAAGCTGGACGAGCTGCTCGCGCGCCTGCACCGCACGTACACGGGCAGCGTCGGCGTGGAGTTCATGCAGATCCTCGACAGCGAGCGCCGCCGCTGGCTGATGCAGCGGATGGAGCACAGCGAGAACCGCACGGCGTTCTCCGTGGAGGACCAGCGGCACATCCTCACCAAGCTGTCCTACGCGGAGGGCTTCGAGAACTTCCTGCACACCAAGTACGTGGGCGCCAAGCGCTTCAGCCTGGACGGCGGCGAGGCCCTCATCCCCATGCTGGACGCCATCGCCGAGGTGGGCAGCGGCCTGGGGCTGAAGGAGGTCGTCATCGGCATGGCCCACCGCGGCCGCCTCAACGTGCTGACGAACATCCTGGGCAAGCAGCCGGGACAAATCTTCAGCGAGTTCGACGGCCCCAAGGACCCCCGGGCGTACCTGGGCCGCGGCGACGTGAAGTACCACATGGGCTTCTCGTCGGACCACACCACGCGCCAGGGCAAGAACGTGCACCTGTCGCTCGCGTTCAATCCCAGCCACCTGGAGGCCGTCAACCCGGTGGTCGAGGGCCGCGTGCGCGCCAAGCAGGAGCGCTTCGGCGACACCGAGCGCGTGGGCGTGATGCCCCTGCTCATCCACGGCGACGCGGCCTTCATGGGCCAGGGCGTCGTCGCGGAGACGCTCAACCTGTCGGGCCTCAAGGGCTACACGACGGGCGGCACGCTCCACGTCGTCATCAACAACCAGGTCGGCTTCACCACCGACCCCCACGACTCGCGCTCCTCCATCTACGCCACCGCCATCGCGCAGATGCTGGACATCCCCGTGTTCCACGTGAACGGCGATGACCCGGAGGCCTGCGTGCACGTGGCGCGGCTGGCGGCGGAGTACCGCCAGACGTTCCACAGCGACGTGGTCATCGACCTCATCTGCTACCGCCGCTACGGCCACAACGAGGGCGACGACCCCTCGTTCACCCAGCCGGCGATGTACGACATCATCCGCAAGCACCCCACGGTGCGCACGCGCTACGCGAAGGCGCTGGCGGACGGCAACCGCATCAGCGCGGAGGAGTCGGAGGCCATCAAGCAGCGCTGCCTGGCGGAGTTCGACGCGGCGCTGACCCGCGCGCGCCAGGAAAGCGAGTTCAAGGAGCCCAGCGCGCTGGAGGGCCTGTGGAAGGCCTACCAGGGCGGCTCGGTGAAGAGCGCGCCCCAGGTGTCCACCGCCGTGGACAAGGCGAAGCTGCGCGACGCGCTCCAGCGGCTGTGCACGGTGCCCGAGGGCTTCCACGTGCACCGCGACGTGGAGCGCACCGTCATCAAGAAGCGCCTGGGCATGCTCGACAGCGAGGAGCTGCAGTGGAGCGAGGGTGAGTCGCTGGCGTACGCCACGCTGCTCTCCGAGGGCCACCCGGTGCGCCTGTCCGGCCAGGACTGCGAGCGCGGCACGTTCAGCCACCGCCACGCGGTGCTGCACGACGTGCAGACGGGCGCCAAGTACACGCCCCTGCAGCAGTTCTCCACCGGCCGCGCCAGCTTCCAGGTCGTCAACAGCGCCCTGTCGGAGATGGGCGTGCTCGGCTTCGAGTACGGCTACAGCCTGGACGTCCCGGACGGCCTCACCCTCTGGGAGGCCCAGTTCGGCGACTTCGCCAACGGCGCCCAAATCATCATCGACCAGTTCATCGCCGCCGCGGAGAGCAAGTGGCGCCGGCTGAGCGGAATCACGCTGCTGTTGCCACACAGCTACGAGGGCCAGGGCCCCGAGCACTCCAGCGCGCGCCTGGAGCGCTTCCTGGACCTGTCCGCCGAGGACAACATCCAGGTCTGCTACCCCACGACGCCCGCGCAGATCTTCCACCTCCTGCGCCGTCAGGTGGTGCGCCCGGTGCGCAAGCCCCTGGTCATCATGTCGCCCAAGAGCCTGCTGCGCCGGCCGGAGGCCACCAGCAAGGTGGACGAGCTGGCCACGGGCGGCTTCCAGGAGGTCATCCTGGACAGCGTGGCGCCCGCGGGCGTGACGCGGCTGCTCCTGTGCAGCGGCAAGGTGTACTACGACCTGGTGAAGGCGCGGAACGAGCGCAAGGACGACAGCATCGCCATCGTCCGGGTGGAGCAGCTCTACCCGTTCCCGGCGGACGAGCTGGCGAACCTGGTGGCGAAGCTGCCCAGGCTCGCGGAGGTCTACTGGGTGCAGGAGGAGCCCCGCAACGCGGGCGCGTGGCACTTCATGTTCCCGCGCCTGCATGACCTGGTGTCGTCGCGCTCGCAGCAACCCGTGAAGTTGGGCTACATCGGGCGCGCGGAGGCCGCCAGCCCCGCAACCGGCTTCCCGAAGACTCACGAAATCGAGCAGCAGCTCATCATCGAGGAAGCCATCTTCCGAGGGACCAAGAATGGCCGTTGAACTGAAAGTACCCCCCCTGGGCGAGTCCATCACCGAGGCCGTCGTCGGCAAGTGGAACAAGAAGCCGGGTGACGCGGTGTCCGCGGACGAGCCGCTCGTCGTCCTGGAGACCGACAAGGTCACCATCGACGTGCCCGCGCCCGCGGCCGGTTCCCTGGCGTCGGTCGCCTTCAAGGAAGGTGACAAGGTGCGCGTGGGCGACGTGCTCGGCCTCATCGAGGCCGGTGCCGGCGCCGCCGCCAGGCCCGCGGCGGCCGCTGCTCCCGCCGCTCCGGCGGCCGCGCCCGTCGCCGCCGCGCCCGCGCAGGACGCCGCGTCCGACGCGCGCATCACCCCCACCGCCAGGAAGATGGCGGAGGAGAACAAGGTCGACGTCACCCAGCTGAAGGGCAGCGGCGCCGGCGGCCGCATCACCAAGGAGGACGTGCTCGGTCAGCTCAACCGCCCGGCCGCGCCCTCCCAGCCCGCCGCCCCGGCCCAGCCCGCGGGCCCGCGCCCCAACGCCGCGCGCGAGGAGCGCGTGCGCATGACGCCGCTTCGCAAGCGCGTCGCCGAGCGCCTGGTCCAGGCCCAGTCCAACGCCGCCCTGCTCACCACCTTCAACGAGGTGGACATGGGCGAGGTGATGGCGCTGCGCAAGAAGTACAACGACAAGTTCCAGGCCCGGCACGGCGTGAAGCTCGGCTTCATGAGCTTCTTCGTCCGCGCGTCCATCGAGGCCCTCAAGGCCTTCCCCCAGGTCAACGCGGAGATCGACGGCGAAGACGTCATCTTCAAGCACTACTACGACATCGGCGTGGCGGTGAGCGGCAGCCGCGGCCTGGTCGTGCCGGTCATCCGCAACGCGGACAAGCTGTCCCTGGCGGAGCTGGAGAAGGGCGTGGGCGACCTGGGCACCCGGGCGCGCAACGACAAGCTCACCCTGCCGGAGCTGCAGGGCGGCACCTTCACGATTACCAACGGCGGCATCTTCGGCTCCATGCTGTCCACGCCCATCATCAACCCGCCGCAGACGGGCATCCTGGGCATGCACAACATCGTCGAGCGCCCCGTCGCCCGCGACGGCCAGGTGGTCATCCGGCCCATCATGTACGTGGCCCTCACCTACGACCACCGCCTCATCGACGGCCGCGAGGCCGTCCAGTTCCTCGTGCGCGTGAAGGAGTGCATCGAGGACCCCGAGCGGCTCCTGCTCGACGTCTGAGGCCGCCAACGCGACGCGTCAGTATTGACTGAGATGCCCGGCCTCAATGCAAACCGGGCATTTCAGGTCGCTGGCTGGACTTCCAGGCAGGCGTTTCACTAAAACCGGACATGTCTCCCGGTCGTCGGGGGGCGGGAAGAACGGGCGACTCTCACGCGTCGCCCCGCGAGACTGAAGGAAGTGCAATGGCAACCGGTACCGTGAAGTGGTTCAACGACGCGAAGGGCTTCGGCTTCATCACCCAGGACGGCGGTGGTGAGGACGTGTTCTGCCACCACACCGCCATCAACATGGACGGCTTCCGCACCCTCGCCGAGGGTCAGAAGGTGGAGTTCGAAGTGACGCGTGGCCCCAAGGGCCTGCAGGCTCAGAACGTTCGCGCCGCCTGAGACGTCGTTGCGATGAGCCCTTCCCCGCGAGGGGCTCACGAACGGAGGCCCGGCCCCTGTCCCCAGGGAACCGGGCCTCTTGCTTTCCGGAGCGTCCCCCGGACGCGCCCGGGCCCGCGCCCGTCACAGGTTCTTCTTGAAGTGCTCCATCACGCGCTCCCACTGGCGCTGCTTCACCAGCGGGTCGGGCACCATGTGCGTCAGGCCGCTCAGCGGGAGCAGCTCGTGCGGCTTGCCGGCGCGGAACAGGGCGTCGCTCAGCTTCAGCGTGTGGAAGAAGTAGACGTTGTCATCCGCGGTGCCGTGGATGAGCAAGAGCTTGCCGATGGGCTTGTCCGCCTTGGCGTAGGTGAGCAGCGAGCTCTTCTCGTACGCCTCGGGGTGCTCCTGGGGCAGGCCCAGGTAGCGCTCGGTGTAGTGCGTGTCGTAGTCGAGCCAGTCCACCACGGGGGCGCCGGACACCGCGGCCTTGAAGACGTCCGGGCGCTTGAGGGCGGCCAGCGCGGCCATGTAGCCGCCGAAGCTCCAGCCCTGGATGCCCACGCGCTTGAGGTCCAGCTCGGGCAGCTCCTTGGCCAGCGCCTGGAGCGCGTCCACCTGGTCATCCAGGGTGACGGTGGCGAAGTCGTACTTCACCTCTCGCTCCCAGGCGGCGCCGCGCAGGGGGGTGCCGCGCACGTCGAACTTCACGACGAGGAAGCCCTGGTCCGCCATCCACTGGGACATCAGGTGCGCGGCCATGCTGTGGTGCACCACGGTGGTGGTGGGGCCGCCGTAGATGTCGACGATGACGGGCAGCTTCTTGCCGGGCTTGAAGTCGCGCGGGCGGGTGATGGACGCCCAGTAGCGCTTGGGGCCCACCTGCCTGAGCTCCGTGTTGGGGACGAAGGGCGGCTCCTGCGCCACCTCCGGCAGCTGGCCCACGCGCGTGCCGTCCGCGCGCAGCACCTCCGTGCGGCTCATGCTCTTGAGACTGGACGTGTTGACGACGAACACCCCGCCGTCGCGCGAGGCGGAGCCACCCTCGATGCCCTCGCCGTTCTTCGTCACGCGCTCGGGCACCCCGCCGTCCTTCACGCGCCAGAACACGCTCTGCGTGGGGTTGGGGCCGCCGTTGAAGAACAGCGTGCGGTCCTTCTGCACGAAGCGCGTCATGCCCCGGAAGCCCGCGTCCGGCTTGACGAAGCTCTTGTCGAGCGAGCCGTCCGCCTTTCGCAGCTCTACCTCCGGGCCGCCGTTGCGCTCGGTGTACCAGAGGAAGCCCGAGCCATCGTCCAGCCACAGCGGGAAGTCCTGGTCCAGGTTGAGCCAGGCCGAATCCTTCTCCACCAGCAGCTCCCGCGTCTTGCCCGTGGCCGGGTCGACGGCGAGCAGCTGCTGCTCCGTCTGGACGCGGTTCTGCACCAGGATGGTGAGCGGGCCGCCCTTGGGCCACACCACGGTGGCCAGGTACGGGTACTTCGCCGCGTCCCACTGCACCCACGTCGTCTTGCCACCGGTAACGGCCGTGACGCCCAGGCGCACCTTGGCGTTGGGCTTGCCGGGGCGCGGGTACGCGAAGATTTCGCCGCCGCGCTCGGGGTGCATCACGTCGACGATGGTGAGCTTCTCCACCTCCGAGGTGTCGGACTCGGTGTAGGCGACGCGCCTGGCATCGGGGCTCCACCAGTAGCCGGAGAAGCGGCTCATCTCCTCCTGGGCGACGAACTCGGCCACGCCGTGCGTCTTCTCGGCGGTGCCTCCCTTCGTCACGCGCTGCTCCTTGTTCGCCGCGATGTCGATTCGGTAGACGTCGTTCTCGCGGACGTAGGCCACCTGCTTGCCGTCCTGGGAGAAGCGCGGGTCCAGCACGCCGGGGCCCGTCTTGAGCTCGGTCACCTTGCCGCTCGCGCGCTCGACGACATAGAGCCGGCCGGAGAGCGGGACGAGCAGGCGCGTGCCGTCGTCGGAGATCTGGTACGAGGTGAAGCCCCGGGCGCTGACGCGCATGCGCTCACGGCGGGCCTTCTCCTCGGGGGTGAGCGTCTCCTCGGTGCCCTTGAGCAGCGCCTCGGGGGTGAGCACCTCCTTCACCTCCCCGGTCGCCACGTCGAACGCATAGAGCGTCTGGACGTTGGAGGTGTCCTGGGTGCGCAGGAAGAGGACCTGCTTCTCGTCCGGGGTGACCCGTACGCTCACCGGGCGGCCGCTGGAGAAGTTGCGGGTCTCCGACAGCTGCCTCAAGAAGGGGTCTTGCGAGTGCGCCGTCTGGGGCATGGTGAGGGGCTTCATCTCCTGGGCGTATACGGGCGCGCTCACGAAAATGAGCGCTGCGGCGAGGACCTGGCGCATGCGTAGTCGAACTCCCGCCAGCGGCGGGGCTCCTTTCACGGAAAGGTGCGGGGAAGCCTACACTCGGCCGCCGCGCAAGCTGAGCAAACCCGCGACGGACGCGAGGATTCCCGAGGCATGAAGACCGACGACGACGCCCTGCTCCACCTGCGCCTGGCGGGCATCATCCGGCTGGGGCTGGGAGGCGGCCGGGGGCCGACGGACGCGTACGTCTTCGACCCCCACCGGCTCGCCCTGCCCTCCTGGGCCATGGCCCTGGGGGACTCCGGGCCCGCCGCGCTGCTCGTCACGCTGGACCGCCACCTGGACGTGGTGGTGCCCCGGAGGCCGGAGGCGGTGCCGGACCGCTCGGCGGGCCTGCGAGCGCTGGATGAGCACGCCCGGTGGGAGTTGGACGTGCGCAACTACGACCACATCCTCGCGGCGATGGAGGCGGGGCTGGTGGGGGATGCGTTGTTCATCGCCCGGACGCGGCCCCGGGGCGCCTTCGCGGGGGACACCTACGTGGACACGCGAGGCCGCTCGCACCGACTGGTGGTGGTGCCCACGGTGGACCGCGCGTCCGAGGCGTGGAGCCACCCTGCTCCGGGTGACGCGGTGCGGGACGTGCTGGAGGACGCGGAGCGGGTGCTGCTGGACGTGGACCTGGACTGCTTCACCTCGCTGAGCGACGCGGACCCGACGACGGTGCTGCCCTGGCCGCGCGCCATCATCCGAGAGTTCCTCCTGCCCGACGGCTCCGAGCCCTTCTGGGACGCGGTGCTCCAGCGCGCGGTGGCGCTGACGCTCGCGAGGGAGCCGCACCACTGCGGCGGACTGCTCGCGTCCGGGGAGCTGTTCCGGGATGTCGCCGAGGTGTTGTTCCGGGAGCTCTTGCGCGTCGAGCCGCCGTGAGCGGCTACAGCGGTGAGTCGAGGAAGCTGGGGCGCAGGTCCGTCACCTGGCCGCCGGCGAACGTGAAGCGGCTGCCGATGGGAGGCCGGTCGCCGTTGAGCACGTAGCCGAAGTCGATTCGGAACGGGTTGACGTTGAACTGAGGGAAGAGCAGCCGCAGGCCCACGCCCACGGACGTCACCATGTCCGGCCTGTCGTTGAACGCGCTGCCCGAGTCGAGGAAGAGCACGCCGCCCACGTGCACGGTCTTGATGACCAGCGGCGCGGTGCGGTACTCCACGTTCACGAGCAACATCCGCTTGCCGGAGTACTCGTCCGCGGGCGCGCCGCGAAGGCCGTTGCCTCCACCGAGGAGCGTCACCCGGTCGAACAGGTCGTCGATGTTGACGTCCAGCAGGCCGCGCGCGACGAAGCGTCCTCCGAGCACCTTGGGCGACACCTGCGTCAGCTCCGCGGCCCAGTGGCGGTTGTTCCAGGTCGCCGCGTCGCCCATCTGTCGACGGATGGAGCCGGAGGCGGCGACAGTGGTGAGCGCCTCGCCCCAGCGCAGGCGGTAGCGCGCGGCCAGCCCTGCCTCCGTGAAGTGCGTGTCGTCACCGAAGACGGGCGGCGCGTAGCGCAGCGTCGCGGAGAGCCAGTGCCCCATCTGGTAGTCCTCGGAGAGGACATAGGAGTCCACGTCGCGGAGGACTTCGTAGCGGGCCTCGAAGGCGCGCAGGGACATGGACACGTAGCCCGCGTCCTCGGCGCGCGGCAGGTAGTTGCGCCGGAACCAGGCGGACTGGTCCTCGGTCAACATCGACGACCTCGGCGGGTCGTAGGCGTAGTGGTACGCGCCCACGGAGCCGCTCAGGTTGAGCTTGTAGCGCAGGCCGAAGGAGCGCGTGTACGAGGCCGCGCCCGCGACCTCCTCCGTCCGGTACACGTAGGGCACCGTCGGGCCACCGGGGAACGGGAGCTGCCAGATGTCCGCGCCCCGGTAGACGCGATTGGTCTCCACGTTCCACGCCACGGATGAGCTGACGCTCCACGGCGTCGACAGCGAGTAGAGGGGCCGGCTCACGGAGACGCTGCCCCGCGAGCCCTCGGCCTGGCCGCTCTCGCGTCCGATGATGATGGCGGCGGACTCGGTGAACGACCAGCGACTGCCCAGCACGCGCGGGTCGGTGTAGCTCTGTCCGAGGCTGAGCGTGTCCAGGCGCAGGATGAAGTCCACCGCGAGCTTCTTGCCCCGGCCCAGGAAGTTCTGCTCCGTGCCCTGCAGCCGCAGGTACTGGAGCAGCGAGCCGACCGCGGAGAAGTCGCTGTTGAGTCGTAGCGACCAGATGTCCTTGGTGACGACGAGCAGCGACACCGTGCCGGGCGTCTTGCCGACGAGCGGGACGACTCGCACCACGGAGAACAGGCGCAGTGCGCGCAGGTTGCGCGCCGTCTCCTCCGCGAGGCGCGTGGAGTAGGGCTGACCGAGCGGCAGCAGCACCTCGCGCCGGACGACCTCGTCGCGCGTGCGCACGTGGAAGATGTTGAGGAAGTCAGGATACGGGTCGCTCTCGGCCACCACCTCCTCGGTGTCCACGAGCACATCCGAGAGCGGCTTTCCTTCCGGGGAGGGGTCCACCTGGCGGCCATGCCGGACGAGCGACTCGACGACGAGGGCCTCCTCGTAGTTCTCCTGCGTCAGCCCGGGTGCGCGCGCGGGTGGAGGCTCCACCGTGGCGCCCTCGGGCTGCTCACCCTGCTGTGTCGCGACGGGCGCGTCCGGCGGCGGAGTCGCGACGACGGGAGCCGGCGTCTCGGAGACGGGCTCCGCCAGTTCGCTTTGCTGCGTCACGCCCAGTAGCGGCGACGCAACGGCGGGAGTCGGGGTCTCCGAGACGGGCTCCGCCAGTTCGCTTTGCTGCGTCGCGACGAGCGCGACCCGTGGCGGAGACGCAACGACAGGCGCCCGCTTCTCGGGGCTGGGGGCCGCCTGCACGCCCTGTGGCGTCGCGACAAGCGCGGCAGGTGACAGCAACGCGACGACAGGCTCCGCCTGGAGTGGAGTCAGGGCAAGAGGAACGACGATGAGGGCAACCAGTGGTAGCGCCACCCCACCATCCTGGCATGCGCCGCATTCCTGGCGAGCATCTTCATCGCGGGAAGCTCGGATGGCGCGGTTCGTCGACGTCGGCCCCCTCCGTGATGTCCGGGCTATCGCTCGGGCGAGAACCGCCCAGGCCCAAGGACCCCAGACAGCACCACCACGTGCACGGAGCACCGCCTTCGGTGCGGCTCCTGGCGCGGGCCTCTCGGTGGTGGCTGTCGCCCGAGTCGCAGGACGACCAGGGCCCTGTGTCGGAACCGAATCCGCCGCGCGGAGCCTCCCGAGCAACGGGCCCGCTGGCAGCACGCTCGCCGTCGAAAACCCTCGGGAAATGCCGCTGTAATACCGCGCGAAAGGTGGCGTCTTCCTCGATGAACGGTGGGTCGCGGCTCGTGGGTCCTCGAGCGCTCGCCCCCGGAGCCATCCATTCCTGGAGGTCCCTTTCCCCATGTCGGGTTCACACAGCCACGCGCCCACGTCACACGGCCGAGCCTTCGCGCTCGGCGTCACGCTCAACCTGGCCTTCGTGGCCATCGAGGCGCTGTACGGCTTCCTCTCCGGCTCGCTGGCGCTGCTCGCGGACGCGGGCCACAACCTGAGCGACGTGCTGGGGCTCGTGCTCGCCTGGGGCGCCAGCATCCTCGCCCGACGCCAGCCCACCGAGCGGCGCAGCTACGGCCTGCGCGGTGCCTCCATCCTCGCGGCCCTCTTCAACGCGCTCATCCTGCTGGTCGCTGTCGGCGCCATCGGCTGGGAAGCCCTCCGCCGCTTCGGCGAGCCAGCGCCCGTCGCCAGCCTCACCGTCATGAGCGTCGCGGGCATCGGCGTCGTCATCAACACCGCCACGGCCCTGCTGTTCTGGAAGGGGCGCAGGAACGACCTCAACGTGCGGGGCGCGTTCCTGCACATGGCGGCCGACGCGGGCGTGTCGCTCGCCGTGGTGCTCAGCGGCGCGCTCATCTACTTCACGGGGCAGGCGTGGCTGGACCCGGTGGTGACGCTCGGCATCGCGCTGCTCATCCTCGTCAGCACGTGGAGGCTGCTGGTGGACTCCTTCAACCTCGCGCTGCAGGCCGTTCCCGCGAACATCGACCTGGGCGCGGTGCGAAGCCTCATGACGCAGGCGCCCGGTGTCACCGGCGTGCACGACCTCCACGTCTGGGCCTTGAGCACCACCGAGTCGGCCCTCACCGCCCACCTCGTGGTGGATGCGCCGTCCGGCACCGAGGCGCTCGTCCCCTCGCTGAAGGCCCGGCTGCACGACACGTTCGGCATCGAGCACGTCACACTCCAACTCGAACCCGCGCTCGCCGCGACCTGCCACCCCTGCGCCCCTGGTGACACCCGCCACGCCGCATGCGCCTGACGGCACCGTGCGAGTCCGGCCCCGCCGCCGACCTCGAGTCCCTCGCCCTGAAGATGCCCCCCTCGCCAGCGCCCCGCCGAGACCTCCGATGACCCCGACCCTGCGAACCCACTTCGACCTCGAGCTGCGCCGCGCCGAGCAAGCCCATGCACGCGGTGCCCATCAAGACGCCTGGCGCTTCCTGGAGCGCGCCCACATCCTGAGTCAGGCCCATGCGTGGCCCCACCTGCGCGTCCACGGCGCCATGTTCCGTTGGGCCGTTCGACACGGAGACTGGGGGGAGCTGCTCGGACAGCTGCCGCGACTCCTCCTGGCCGCGCCGGGCTCGTGGCTCGGTCGCGCGCCGCTGGGCAACACGGGCGGCGCCAACGTGGGCATCTTCACACCCATGGACATCCCCGAGGACCTCCGCGCCATCCTGACCGCGCGATAACTCCCCGCGTCGAAGTGACATCCCGCGTCGAACGGCCTTCGACCAAGGCCCGTGACGAACGCGGCACGCGATGCGGGCACGGACTGACGCTAGGCTCCCGCGCGGGTGGAGTCACTCCACCTGGGGGGCACGCCGCATGACCACGTCGGACGCCGCGCACCGTCAGCCATCATCTCGCCTGCCGAAATCGCTTCCGGAGCTGCAGGCCCTGCGCGCATGGCGCGAGCCCATCTCCGGCCCCGCGCACTTCCACGTGGAGCCGACAGACATCTTCGTCGCCACCTATCCCAAGTGCGGAACCACGTGGACGCAGCAAATCGTCCACGGCCTGCGCACGCGCGGCGACATGGGCTTCGAGGAGATCTCCCTCGTCGTCCCGTGGCTGGAGAGCCCACCCCTCCCGGGCGTCGACCTCGCGGGGCCCCAGGTCGCGAAACCGCGCGCGTTCAAGACACACCTGCATTGGGAGCGGGTGCCGAAGGGCGGGCGCTACATCCACGTGATGCGAGACCCGGCGGACACGCTCACGTCCTTCTACCACTACGTGAACGGCTGGATGTTCGAGCCCGACTCCGTCAGCGTGGAGGAGTTCTGCTTCGGCATCTTCCTGAAGGACGCGCGCTTCGGCCGCTACTGGGAACACCTGCGCGCCTGGTGGAGCGTCCGCGAGCGCGACGACGTGCTGCTGCTCGCCTACGAGGACATGAAGGAGGACCTGGCGTCCGCGGTCCGACGCATCGGCGCCTTCATGGGCATCCCCCTGGACGACGCGCTCGTCGCGCTCGTGACGAAGCAGTCCACCTTCGAGTTCATGCACGCGCACGAGTCCCAGTTCGACGACCACCCGACGACCGAGGCCGTCAATCGACTCACCGCGCTCCCACCCGAGGTCCAGACCACCAAGGTCCGAGCCGGCCGCGTGGGAGACTCCTCGGAGCTGTCCGCGGCGGTGCACGACGCGCTCGCCGCGACCTGGCGCGCGGACATCGAGGTGCCACTCGGAATCCCCTCCTATGCACGGCTTCGCCAGCAACTGCGGTCATCCCCACCCGCTCAAGCCCGGACGAGGCGCTCGTAGCCCAGCGCCTCCAGCACGTCCTCATGACCCGCGAGCGCCGTGTTGATCTCCTCCAGGTCCGCGGCGCTCATGCGTCCGAGCGAGTCCCCGTTGAAGTCACGGATGGTGCTGCGCTCGCCCATGATGTCGAACGCGCGGCCGACATCCAGCCGCCCCAGCTCCGGGATGTACTCGAGGATTCTCGCGGCGATGGTCTCCGGGGACTGACAGAGGTCCTCGTACCGGAAGAAGAGCGAGCCTCGCAGCACGGCCCGGTTGCGGAGCTGCAGCCGGCTGGAGCGCACCCAATGCGCCGTCGCGACGGACAGCGGATAGCCGCGCTTGCGCCGCACGCCCTCGGCGAAGGCATACGGACTGCGCACCGAGACGATGAACCGCGCGGGCGCGAACTGCTCCTGCAACAGCGGCGCGGCCATCACCATGGGCGGGCTCTTCTCCACGAGCACCGCCTTGCCCAAATCCCACGCGCGATGCCAGACGGCCTTGATGCGCTCCCAGTGGTAGCGCTGGGGGTCCGCGAACTTCGCCTCGTTCGTCGTCCAGTTGCGAAGCTCGTCCGACTCGGTGTCGGGGATGGGCATCGCCTCCGGGTCATCCCGGTGCACCAGCCACTGTCCCTCGTGGTTCATCGAGTCGAAGACGGAGACCTGGTCCGACGTGGCCAGCAGCCGCACCAGCAACGTGCTGCCGCTGTTGTTCGGACAGATGACGAATGTGTACAGCGGCGACCTGCGCACCACCTGCTCCACGAATCACCCCCGGGACCGGAGGGCAGGCGTCTCACGAATCGAGCACCCACGTCATGACGAGACGCGGCGAACCCTCGCGAATCCCCGCTCCCGCGCCGCCAGTCGCGTGACGCCCCAGAACCCCAGCGCCACGGCGGCGATGGCCGCCCCCTGCACGCACACGCCCACCCAACCCGCGTGCGCGAACACCACCGTGGACGCGAGCGAGCCCGCGCCACTGCCGATGGAATAGAAGACCATGTAGCCCGCCACCAACCGGCTGCGCGCCTCCGGGCGAACCGCGTACAGCTCGCTTTGGTTCGTCACATGCAACGCCTGGATGGCCAGGTCCAGACCGATGATTCCCAACCCCAGCGCCCACAGCGACTGGTGCGTCTGCGTCAGCACGATGGGAACCCACGACACCAGCAGCAGCCCGAGCGCGAACAGCGTCGTCCGATTCCCGAAGCCCCGGTCCGCCAGCCGCCCCGCCCTCGACGCCCCCAGCGCGCCCGCGACCCCCGCGAGGCCGAACAGGCCCACCTGCGTGTGCGAGAGCGAGAACGGCGGCGCCGCCAGCAGCAGCACCATCGGCGTCCACAAGGTGCTGAACGCGGCGAAGCCCAACAGCGCGAGCACCGCGCGGACCCGCAGCACGGGCTCCTCCACGAACAGCGTGAGCACCGAGCGCAGCAGCTCCGGATAGGACAGCCGCGTGCGCGCACGCTCGCGAGGCAGCACCCGCAGCAGCGCCAGCGCCACGAGCAACGTCGCGCCCGCCGACACGAGATAGACGGAGCGCCACCCGGCGACATCGGACAGGAAGCCCGCCACGGTGCGCGCCATCAGGATGCCTATCACCACCCCGCTCGTCACCAGCCCCACCACGCGGCCCCGCTCGGCTGGCGACGCGAGCGACGCGGAGAACGCCACCAACACCTGCGTGACGACCGCGAGCAGCCCCACCACCGCCAGCGCGCCGAGCAACACCGCGCCCGAGGGCGCCAGCCCCACCAGCGTCAACGCCGCCACCGACAGCAGCATCTGCAGGGCGACCAGCCGACGCCGCTCCACCAGGTCTCCCAGCGGCACCAGGAGCAACAGCCCCAACCCGTACCCCACCTGCGTGACAGTGACGACCACGCCCACCGTCGCGGGTTGCAACCCCAGCTCCCGCGCCATCGCATCCAACAACGGCTGCGCGTAATAGACGTTGGCGACGGCCAGCCCGCAGGCCACCGCCAACAACCCCGTCACCGCGCCCGACAGCCCGGGCGCCCCCCTGCCCGCAGGCTCCACCACCTTGGACTCCCGTCGCATCCACCACCTGCCCGCATCTGGTTTCAAAATGAAACCAGCGGGGAGTTAACGGGCCGGAGGGGATGTGGCAACCTCCGTTTCCGAATGGCGCAGCGAAAACCCCACAGCCAGGCCGAGTGCCCCGTCGAGCGGACCGTGGACATCCTCGGTGACGAGTGGTCCCTGCTCATCCTCCGGGACGTGTTCGACGGCCTGCGCCGCTTCGGAGAGCTCCAGAAGAACCTGGGCGTGGCGCGCAACATCCTCTCCGGCCGCCTGCGCAACCTGGTCGCGCACGGCATCCTGGAGACGGTGGCCGCGTCCGACGGGAGCGCGTTCCACGAGTACGCGCTGACGCCCAAGGGCAAGGACCTGTTCCAGGTCATCGTGGCCCTGCGGCAGTGGGGCGAGCACCACTGCTTCCAACCCGACGAGCCCCGCTCCCGACTGGTCGACACGGAGCACGGCAGGCCGGTGCGCCCCCTGGAGCTGCGCGCCGAGGACGGCCGGCCCCTGGCGTGCTCGGACGCCGTCGTGAAGAAGGTGTCCGAGCAGAAGCCGCGCAGGAAGCGCTGAGCGCTACGCCTCGGACTGCACCTCGATGGTCGGCTCCATCACCACCTCGGCGGTGATGCTCTGGCCGATGAAGCAGTACTTGTGCGCCTTCACGAACATCTCGCGCACCTTCTCCACGTCCGTGCCCGGCGCCACGCGGATGAGCGGCGCGAGGCGGACCTTGTTCACCCGCTTCACCTTCTCCACCGTGTCGAGGAACACCGTCACCTGGTCCTCGTACGAGCGCACATCCAGCCGCAGCTTCTTCGCCAGCGCCAGGAACGTGAGCAGGTGGCACTGCGCCACCGAGGCCCCGAGCAGGTCCTCCGGATTCCAGCGCGAGTCCTCACCGCCATACCCCGTCCCCGCGCTCACCAGGATGTCCGGCTTGCCATCCGTGCCAGCCACCGCGTTGCGGCTGTACTCGCTCGCGGTGGAGCCCTTCCACGTGAGCCTCAGCGGAAATCCTTCCACGTCCTGCCTCCTTGCGTTGCGTGTGTCCTCGGGCCCGAGCATAGGAGCCCCTTTGTCGTTCCGGCTCGACTGTCGCACCGGCTCACTCCATCGAGGGAGCCCGTCCCCTACGCGGCGTCCGGACTTCCGTCATCCGCCGCGCAGGTCCGCGCCCTTCGGCACGGGCAGCTTCTCCCCGCGCGCAATCGCCGAGACGATGCGCGCGAGCTTCTCCACGCCGTCCGACAACGCCGCGGGGCCCGGCTGCAGGATGAGGCTGCTCTTCACCTCGTAGAGCTGGTCTTCCACCACCGCCGTCACCTTCTCCCAGCCCGGACGCGCGGCAATCTTGTCCCGCTTCGCCTTGCGGCCACACCAGCTGGCGATGACGCCGTCGGGGTTCCTGCGCGCCACCTCCTCGGGCTCGAAGATGCGCCCCTTCGCGCCCTGCGACGCGCGCGACTCGCGGCACACGTCCTCGCCGCCCACCAGCTCCACCAGCTCCGAGCACCAGCGGATGCCGGAGATGAGCGGCTCGTGCCACTCCTCGAAGAAGATGCGCGGCCGGCGCGGCAGCGCTTCCGCCGCGTCCGCGTGGCGCGTGAGGTTCGCCGTCAGCTCCTCCGCCAGCTTCTCCGCCGCCTCCGCGCGCCCCACCAGCGCGCCCGTCAGCCGCACCGACTGGAGGATCTCCGCCACCGAGCGCTGGTTGAACAGGTACACGGGCACGCCCCGCTTGCACAGCTCGCGGCCCAGGTCCGCCTGCAAGTCGGAGAAGCCCAACACCAGGTCCGGTTTGAGCTCCAAGATGCGCTCGAAGTTGGCGTCCAGGAACGACGACACCCGGGGCTTCTTGCGCGCCTCCGGCGGCCGCACCGTGAAGCCAGACACCCCCACCACCAGCTCCCCCGCGCCGATGCGGTAGAGCACCTCCGTCGTCTCCTCCGTCATGCACACCACCCGCCGGGGGTAGGCGGGCGCGCTGGAAAGCAACTCGGTCAGGTGGACGCTCATCCCGCCACCCTAACCGCGCGCACCCTCTTCGCGGAGGCTTCATGAAATCCCGAAAACCTTGTTCCACACTCCGAGTCGCTCACGCTCCCGCCCCCCAGTCCGCGTCTGCCGGCTGATCCACCGGCCGCGTGTCCGGTGCCGGACGTTGCGGCGCCCGGGCCGGTTTCTCGGCCGTTGATGCACTGCGCCAACCTGGCAGGTCGCTTGGGCAGTGGACGATTGCGGTGTTAGCATCCGCACGCATGTTCGACCGGAGCGTCGTGTGCCTTCCCGGTCGGTGGGGGCAGACATGATTGAAAACAACGCCCCGACGAATGGCGCGCCGCCCGACATGGTGGATCCGCTGCTGGGGCGCGTCCTCAACGAGCGCTTCCGCATCCTGGAGACCCTGGGCGCCGGAGGCATGGGCCGCGTCTACAAGGCGGTGCAGGCGCCGCTGGACCGGCTGGTCGCGCTGAAGGTCCTCAATCCCCACTACAACGACGAGGGCAAGGACCCGGGCTTCCAGAAGCGCTTCTTCCTGGAGGCCAGCGTCACCGCGAAGCTGCGCCACCCCAACACCGTCACCGTCATCGACTACGGCAAGACGGACGACGGCATCTACTACATCGCGATGGAGTACCTGGACGGGCTCACGCTCGGCCAGCTGCTCACGCAGGTGGGCCCGCTGCCGTGGGCGCGCGCGCTCAACATCACGCAGCAGATCGCCCGCTCGCTGCGCGAGGCGCACAAGGTCGGCCTCATCCACCGCGACCTGAAGCCCGCCAACGTGATGGTCCTCAACCAGGAGACGGACCACGACATCGTCAAGGTGCTCGACTTCGGCCTGGTGAAGTCCTTCATCGGCGACGCGGACGTGCCGCAGGACACGTCGCTCACCCAGGCGGGCATCATCCTGGGCTCGCCGCAGTACATGGCGCCGGAGCAGGCGCGCAACGTCGCCGACCCGCGCAGCGACGTGTACAGCATGGGCGTGGTGCTCTATCAGATGCTGATGGGCCAGCCGCCCTTCCTGGCCGCGCAGAGCATCGACGTCATCGTCAAGCACATCAACGAGCCCCCTCCCGCCTTCGGCGCCGTCTGGGCCAGCCATGGCGTGCCCGCGGAGGTGGAGGCGCTCGTCATGAAGTGCCTCGCCAAGATTCCCTCCGAGCGCTACCAGTCCATGGACGAGGTGCTGGAGGCCATGCGCCGCCTGTCGCACGTGGTGGGCGTCAGCGGCGTCTTCAGCGGCCCGCGCCTGACGGGCACCGGCAGCGGTCCTCGCAGCGGCCCCATCAGCGGGCCGGTGAACGCCGCCGGCTCCGGCCCCAGCACCATGGCGCTGGACATCGCCGTGGAGGAGCCGGCCGCGAAGTCCGGCAAGGGCCTGCTGCTGCCCCTGGCCATCCTCGGCGGCGCCATCGTGATCGGCGGCGGACTCTTCGCGGTGGCCATGATGATGCGCGAGCCCAAGCTCAAGCCGCTGCCGGCCAACGCCGTCCCCACCCAGGCCATGGCGCCCAAGGCGCCCCCCGCGCCCGAGAAGGCGCCCCCGGGGTCGACGGCCGTCGCCGTGGACGACGACCTGGCGCTGGCGCCGCTGGTGCCCGGCAACGCGCCCTCGGTGCTCTTCAAGATCGAGAGCGAGCCCATGGGCGCCCGCGTCCGCGCGGGGAACAAGGACCTGGGTGTCACCCCCGTGACGTACAAGGTGCGGCAGGACGGTGAAGGCAGGGCGAGCGCGGATCTGACCTTCACGCTGGAGGGCTACCAGCCCCTCACGGTGAAGGCCGAGGGCACCGGCACCGAACAGACCATCCGCCACAGGCTCAAGAAGAAGCCGACTGCGCCGGCCCGCCCCCAGCGGCCCGCTGAGTCGCGCGACAATTTCAAGGACAACCCCTACTAGTGAAACACTTCAAATCCCTTCGTCGAGTGGGCCTCGTGGCGCTGTGTCTTTGCGCGTCGCAGGCCCTGGCGGACGCACGCCTGGAAGCCCGTCGTCACTTCCGCACCGGCATGAGCCTCATCGCCCGGAAGGAGTACGACCAGGGCATCGCCGAGCTGGAGCAGGCGTACGCCATCAAGCCGCACCCCAACGTCCTCTTCAACATCGCGCGCGCGTACCAGGACGCGGGCCGCTCCGCGGAGGCGCTGGAGACCTACCGGCGCTACCTGGCGAGCAACCCGCCCGACGCGGCCACGGTGGAGACCACCGTCGCGGCGCTGGAGGCGAAGCAGCGCGAGGCGGAGGCCGCCGCGACGGACACCTCCGCGCTGCCCATGCCGCCGCCCCCCGCGAGCGTCCAGTCCCAGCAGCAGCTGGCGGGGCTCCTGGAGCGGCTGGAGAAGGCCATCGAGCGCGCGGAGTCCATGCCCTCGGGCCCCGCGACGCCCGCGCCCTCCACGTACGTGCCCTCCGTGCTGCCCGGCGTGTCCGAGGCGGCCACGGGCGACGACGGCGCGGTGCCCTACGAGGAGCGCGTGGTGACGGCCAGCCGGCGCGCCCAGTCCTCGCTGGAGGCGCCCAACGCCACCACCGTCATCACCGCGGAGGACATCCGCCTGTCGGGCGCCACCAGCCTGCCGGAGCTCTTGCGGCGCGTGCCGGGCGCGGACGTGATGTCGCTGGGCATCGGCAGCGCCAACGTGTCCATGCGCGGCTTCAACCAGCGCATCGCCAACAAGGTGCTCGTGCTCGTCGACGGCCGCACCGAGTACCAGGACTTCCTCGGCCTGACGCTCTGGTCGTCCATCCCCATCGGCCTGGATGAAATCGAGCGCATCGAGGTCATCCGCGGCCCGGGCAGCGCGCTCTACGGCGCCAACGCCATGTTGGGCGTCATCAACATCATCACCCAGGCCCCCGGCTCCGGCCCCCGCGCGCGCTTCACCGTGACGGGCGGCACCGGCCACAGCGTGGCGGGCTCGTTCCTGAGCCACGGCAGCTCCGGGGCGCTGCGCTACCGCGCGTCGGTGGCGTACTCGCAGGCGGACAAGTGGAGCCGCGACTACGCCAGCGACCGGCCGGACATCGTGCTCAGGGACCCGGACCCGGACATCGGCATGCGCGGGGCCCGGGCCACGCTGTCCACGGTGTACAGCTTCGCGGAGGGCCGCACGGTGGGCCTGTCCGGCGGCGTGCACCGCTACGCGACGGAAATCTACCCGCTGGGCCTTCTGCGCAACTACTTCATGGACGGCCTCAACGCGTACGCCAAGGGCGACGTGGAGCTGGGGCCGCTGAAGCTCAAGACGTTCTGGAACCACATCTCCGGCAGCGCCGGTCCCCAGTACGAGCCCATCGGTCAGCGCTCGCTGGGCACGGAGGTCAGCTCCAACCTGTTCAACGCGGAGCTGCTCTTCGCGCGCGCCTTCCACCTGGGCGGCGAGCACCAGCTCAACGTCGGCGTGGAGGGCCGCCTCAAGCGCGTGGGCTGGGACTACCTGGGCCCCTTGCGTGAGGAGGTCCACGCCGCCGCCTTCGTGCAGGACGAGTGGCGGCTGGCGGACCCGCTGCGCCTCATCGCCAGCTACCGCGTGGACCGCCACCCGCTGCTCGACGGGGGCTCGCCGGGCCTGGCGCACTCGCCTCGCGTGTCCGCGCTGTTCATGCCCGTGGAGGGCCACGCGTTCCGCATCAGCGCGGCGTCCGCCTTCCGCGAGCCCACGTTCCTGGAGAGCTACACGCGGCTGCTGGTCCCCGTGCAGGGCGTCAACGGCGCCAGCGCGCTGACGACGGGCAACACGGCCTTGCGCCCCGAGCGCCTCACCGCCTTCGAGCTGGGCTGGCGCGGCGAGTCCGCGGAGCTGGGCATGGACTGGGACGTGGCCCTGTACCAGAACCGGGTGAAGGACCTCATCGGCCTGTCCAACTTCGAGCGGCTGCCGGTGGGCGAGTCCTACGACGCGGCCACGGGCAACTACCTCATCGGCCGCTCGCGCTTCGTCAACGAGGACTCCATCTACACCGCGCGCGGCGCGGAAGCAGGCCTCACGCTGGCCCTCATCGACGGCCTGGGCCTCAAGGCGAGCGCCGCCTTCCAGACGGTCTCCTCGGACCTGGAGGACAAGGCGGAGTGCGGCCCGTGCAGCCAGGTGCCGCAGCTCAAGCTGTACGGCGGCGTCACCTACCGCACCCAGGCGGACCTCGAGTTCGGCGTGGACCTGGCCTACACCTCGTCCACGACCTGGATTGAGCGCGAGCCCGCGGCGGCGGACCCGACCCGCATCGAGCTGGCCTCCAACCCGCTGGGCGCCCACACCATCATCAACGCGCGCGTGGGCTACACGGCGGTGAAGAACCTGGTGGACGTGGCGCTCATCGGCAGCCAGCTGGGCGCCGCGCACTCCCAACACCCCTTCGGCAACCGCATCGAGCGGCGCGTCTACGCGACGCTGACGGTGACTCCATGAGCCGCACCTCCTCGTTCAAGCACTCCGCGCTCGTCGCGCTCGCCTCGTCCCTGCTCGTGCTGGGCTGTGAGTCCCCGTCCGTGGTCCCCACGGCGGACGGCCAGCAGGCCCTGCACACCGCCCGCATCGAGGGCAGCCTCGTCGTGCAGTCGGCCCTCCGGGGCAACGCGGTGGTGTTCCTCTACGACGTGGAGAAGCGCCCGCTGCCGCCGCCCCAGGGCAGCGGTCGTCCGGTGGCCTTCACCGTCATCCCCGCGGCGCAGCTGTTCGGCCCGGCGCTCGGCACCCACTCGCCCGGCCCCTTCACCGCGCCCTTCGCGTTCAGCCTGGTGGGCGCGGGCAAGTACATGCTGCGCGGCTTCATCGACGTGGACACCTGCGCGACGGGCGTCACGCCCTGCCACGTCCCCGACTTCAACCCCTGGTACGGCGTCACCAGCGAGCCCAACACGGGCGACATCGGCGGCGCCGCGGTGGACCTGACCAACGGCCAGCCGCTGGTCCTGGAGGTCACCAAGGACGAGGAGGGCCATCCGCAGCCGCTCACCAACGTCACGGTGAGCTTCTCGCAGGCCACCGCGCAGGTGCCGGTGGACCGGCCCGCCTTCCAGGTCACCGTCGCCGGCGGCGGAGACAACACCCTGGCGGCGGGCGGGCCCATGAAGGTGCTGCGGCTGACGCCGCAGGTGGTGGAGGCCAGCCCGGTGACGCAGCGGCCCAAGGCCTTCCTCGTCAGCTACGTGGACGCCAACCGCGACGGCGTGCCGGACGACGCCAACCGCGACGGGGTGCCGGATGTCTGGCCGCGCGTCGTGGTGCGCAAGCTGGCGGATGAGCCGGGCCTGCTCGAGGACAACGACAAGGACCGCGACAGCGTCCTCGACGCGGACGGCATCGACTACCTGCGCGCCGACGGCACCCGTGACGGCAGGCCGGACCTGGTGGTGCTCGCGGCGGGGCTGGTGATGGACCCCATCATCGCGGCGCTGACGGATGAGAACGGTCAGCCCCGGATGACGCCCGTCCCCCTGGCGGAGCTCCAGGTGGCCGTGCAGCCCATCGCCCTGGATGCCAGCGACGCGGCCGCCCCGGCCCGTCTGGACGGGCTGCCGAAGGGTCGCTACTCCGTGGTGCTGATCCAATCCACGGGGCAGACGTGGCGGGTCCCCAACGAGCTCGCCCCGCCGCTGGCGGCGAGCATCGGGATTCCGGGCGTCGAAAGTCAGGCCTTCGTGCTTGAGGTCCCCTGAGCCCCACCTCGTGGCGCGTAAGGGTGTGCGGCGCCCCACATCGGGAAAAAAGAGAGGAAGGACGGTGCTTTGACTTCGCCATGTCCTTCCGTCAACATGCTTGGGTCTGCAGGGGGACAGCCCCACCTGAGGTCGTGATCCGATGAAGGCCGGTACCCTTCCCTCCCCAGAGCCCGTTCCCAACCGCACCACGACGGACCCGGCGCGCCCTGGTGGAAGCCGGACCGCGACGGGCGGCGCGCCGCAGCGCGTGCTGCTGGTGGACGACAGCCGCTCCATCCGGACGCTGCTGAAGATCTACCTCATGGCGCGCAACTTCGAGTTCCTGGAGGCGGAGTCCGCCGAAGAGGGACTGAAGGTCGCCGAGGCGGAGGGCATCGACCTCATCCTCACCGACTTCCACATGGACGGGATGAACGGCGCCGACTTCGCGGCGCAGATTCGCGCCAACGCCAACCCCCGGCTGGCCAAGGTCCCCATCCTGATGATGACGGGTGACCCGAACGTCGCCGAGGTGCGCGCGCTGGGTCAGAAGGCCGGCATCAGCGCCTTCGTCCGCAAGCCGGTGAGCTGCGCACAGCTCATGACGCTGGTGGACACCATCCTCCCGCTGCCGCGCAAGTAGCCCCGTCCTCACGCCAGGGGCAGGTCCGCGGGAGCAGAACGACTCCCTCGGCGAGCAGGTACCGTCCTCGCGAGGTCTCGCGAGCAGCACGACAGGCGAGCCGCCCTCACGTCAGGTTCCGGGACGCTGGAGCAGCGCGAGTCCCTCGGCGGGTGGACGCCTTCCTCCAGAGGCCTCGCGAGCAGCACGACGGGCGAGCCGCCCTCACCTCAGGCTCCGGCACGCTGGAGCAGCGCGAGTCCCTCGGCGGGTGGACGCCTTCTCCCGAGGCCTCGCGAGCAGCACGACGGGCGAGCCGCCCTCACCTCACGCCGGGTTACGGGCCGCCGCAGCGGCGCGGGCCCGGCGTTTTCGCATCGCCTCACCCACGCGCACCGCGAAGAGCAGCGCGAGCACCGCGCCGTAGATGAGCGGCTCGGTGACGTCCTGCTTCACCCGCCACACGAAGTGCACCACGCCCAGCACCGCGGCCACGTAGGCCAGCCGGTGCAAGCGCTGCCAGCGCGGGAAGCCGAGCCTCCTCACCCAGCGGTTCGTGGACGTGACGGCCAGCGGCACCAGCAGCACCCACGCGGTGAAGCCCACGGTGATGAAGGGCCGCTTCACCACGTCCTCCCCCAGCGCCCGCCACGCCAGCCCCTGGTCCAGCACCGCGTAGGTGAGCAGGTGCGCGCACGCGTACGTGAAGGCCAAAAGCCCCAGCGTGCGGCGCACGCGCGCGGGCCACGTCCACCGCGTGAGCAGCCGCACGGGCGTACACGCCAGCGACGCCAGCAACATCACCAGCGCGAGCAGCCCCGTCTGGTTGAGCGCCGCCTCGATGGCGTTGGGGCCCAGTTGTCCCAGCGGCCCCTGCACGGCCAGGAGCGCCAGGGGCAGCAGCCCGCCCACGGTGAGCGCGGGGTTCAGCCACGGATGGGGAGACGAGGCCATGGCGTCAGAAGTTCTCGCGCAGGTCCATGCCCGCGTAGAGGTGCGCCACCTGCTCGCCGTAGCCGTTGAAGGGCAGCGTGGGCCGGCGCTCGAAGTCGCCGATGCGCCGCTCGGAGGCCTGGCTCCAGCGCGGATGGGACACCGCGGGGTTCACGTTGGCGTAGAAGCCATACTCGTGCGGCGCCGCCATGTTCCAGGTGGTCATCGGCATGGTGCGCGTGAGCGAGATGCGCACGATGGACTTGCCCCCCTTGAACCCATACTTCCACGGCACCACCAGCCGCAGCGGCGCGCCGTTCTGCGCCGGCAGCTGCTTGCCGTACAACCCCATGGCCATGAACGTCAGCGGATGCATCGCCTCGTCCAGCCGCAGCCCCTCCAGGTAGGGCCAGTCCAGCACCGGCCGCTTCTGTCCGGGCAGCTGCTCCGGGTCCATCAGCGTGGTGAACGTCACGTAGCGCGCGTGGCTGGTGGGCTTCACCCGGGAGAGCAGCGCGGCCAGCGGAAAGCCCAGCCACGGAATCACCATGGACCAGGCCTCCACGCAGCGCATCCGGTAGACGCGCTCCTCCATGGTGAACCAGGACAACAGCTGGTCGATGTCCACCGTCTTCGGCTCGTGCACCTCCCCGTCCACGGTGACGGTCCACGGCCGGGGCTTCAAGGAGTGCGCGAGCCGGGCCGGGTCGTTCTTGTCCAGGCCCAGCTCGTAGAAGTTGTTGTACGTGGTGACGTCCTCGTACGGGGTGCGCGGCTCGTCCGTGTCGAACGCGCCCTTCGCCTTCACCACGGGCCCGGTGACGGCGCCCGCGTCCGGGACATACGCGTCCATGAAGCGGCGCTGCTTGCGGGTGAGCAGGTACAGGCCCCCCGCCACGGCGGCGGCCGTGCCCGTGAACAGGCCCGCGTTGCGCAGGAAGTCCCGGCGGCGCAGGTAGAGCCGTTCGGAGGTGATTTCGGAGCCGGGCGGCTCCACGGGCGGCTTGTCGCTCATGACCCTTTATAACGGCCCAGCGTCCCCGGCCGTTACATCGCCCGCCCGCTGCGGCACGGCGCGAGCATCCTTGACGCGCCACAGTCGCCACCAGGGCGTGCCGGGGGACTGGTGGTGCTCCCAGTGGTAGCCGAAGAAGTAGCAGGACAGCATGGCCCACGCGTGGTTGCGCGGCAGCGTGCGCGCGTGGTGCGGCGCCATGTCCGGCGTGTCCGGGCGCCGGTGCGGCAGGTAGGTGCCGAAGTAGAAGAGCTGCAACGTCCCCAGCACGGCCGGCACCACCCAGAACACCAGCACGCGCGGCTGGGACACGCCCAGGAAGACGAGGACGTTGAACTTGGCCGCCATCACCCCTAGCTGCGGCAGCGTGGTGTAACGAACCATGAACGTCCCCAGCCACGGCCAGAAGGACTGGGTGCGGGTGGAGAAGTCCGGGTCGTCGTCGCCCGTGGGGTGCTGGTGGTGCGCATGGTGGTTGAGCACCAGTCGCCGGTAGGACAGCCCCGCGAACAGGAAGCAGGCGAGCGTCCCCACCGCCTCGTTCACCCAGCCCTGGCGGGCCACCGTGCCGTGCATGGCGTCATGGCCGGTGATGAACAGCCCCGTGCACAGCCACGCCTGGAAGGCGACGTGCATCCACGTGAGGGGCGAGTCCAGGGGCAGCCACCCCGGGGACATCAGCATCCACGTCAGGTGCGCGCCCCACGCGCCGATGATGACGAGCGCGATGACGACGCCCCAGGGGCCGAGCGGCGGTGCGCGATGACGGGCCGAGGTCTCCATCTCACCTGACTCATGGGGATGACGGCGCCGCCGCGCACGGGAAAGCACCCCGGCGCGGCGAGCGGGCCGTCGGCCGTGGCTACTTCCGCACGCCGGCGTCGGCCGCGGGGGCGGAGGCCTCGCGCACCAGCTCCTCCGCGGTGACGTAGCGCGGCTCGATGTCCACCGGCACGTCCTTGAGCCGCTCGAGCACCTTGCGCACCGGCGGACGAATCACGCCCATCTTCGCCAGGAGCGCCTCGGCCGCCTTGCGGTCACCCTTGGCCTGAATCTCCATCAGCTGCTTCGTCAGCGAGGTGACGGACTTCTTCATCGTCTCCGGCACCACGGAGAAGGTGCCGTCGGGGGCGACCTTCACCGCGCCGGTGTCCAGGAAGTGGTTGAGCTGCAGGGCCACGCCCTTGCCGTGCGCCTCGTCGATGCCGAAGCGGATGGAGCGGAACGCGGAGGCCAGGAACGTCGTGTACATGGTGCGGCCCATCGCCTTGTCGATGACGCCCGTGTCCATCAGCCGCTGCAGCGCCCACAGGCCGGAGATGTCCGCCTTGGCCTCCTCGAGCGCGCTGGAGGACACCTGGAGCGCCTGGCGCACCGTCGTCGCCTTGCCGCCCACGGTGATGTTGTGCGGCCCCAGCCCGTGCATCAGCTCGTGCATCAGGATGTGCGTGAAGAAGGCGTCGAAGGCCACGTCCTGCTGGTCCTTGGCGGACAGCGCCACCTTGGCGATGGGCACCAGCACGCGCTGGAACTTGGCCTCCTGAACGTTCTTGAGCATCACGCGCTTGGAGCCCATGGCCTCCGTGACGCGCTCGTCGTTGGGCAGGTTGTACGCGGCCGTCTGCACGCCCCGGTTGGCGTCACCGGCGGAGAACAGGCTGTTGACGACGCGGATGGGGGCCAGCGCGCCCAGCTTCGGGTTGCGCAGCTTCGCGTCGATGGGCAGGTGGTTCTCCAGGTCCTGCAGGTGGTCGCTGAACTTCGCGAGCTTCTGCGTCTCCGCGTCGTCGCGCAGGCCGACGAAGGCCTCGAACGCGGCCTTGTAGTTGAACCAGCCGTCCTCGTAGACCTCGTAGGGCCCCACGGTGGGCTCGATGCTCGCGTCCAGCTTCATCCACGCGACTTCGCTCGCGTAGTAGTCGTTCGAGCCGAACGCGTCCGCGCGCGACTCCAGGAACGCCTTGAGCGTGGGCTGCTTGGTCAGCTGCGCGGCCTCGCGGAACAGGCGCGCGGCCTCGGCCAGCTCCCCCTGGTACTCGATGCTGTACGGCACGGAGACGAACTTGCCGTCGGTGCCCCGGCGGATGGTGGTGTAGAAGCCCGTGGCCTCCTTCTGCTGGGCCTCCGGCAGCGACTTCACCCACGCCTCCACCTGCTCCTTGGTGGCGCCAGCCGGATAGAAGTTGCCGGCCTCCGGCTTCGCGGGCACACCCGGCAGGAACGGCCGCCCCTCGTCCAGGCTGTTCCACGGGCCCTTGTCCAACACGAACGCGTGCAGACGCGCGCGGCCCAGCGGCGAGTCGTCCCGCGTGAGCCCCAGCAGCACCGTCTCGCTGCCCGCCCAGCGCTGGCGCAGGAAGAGCGCGTCCATCAACTGCGAGGCCTGGACGATGCGCGCGAGCGCCTGCCGCTCGTTGGCGGGCAGCGCCTTCAAGTCCACCTTCAGCTCCACCGGGGCGAAGCGCGCGGTGAGGCGCTGCAATTCGGCGGCGTCGGGCAGGGCGACGGGGGCGGCGGCGTGCTCGGCGGCGAGGGCGGAGCCGGACAGCATCGCCGCACCGAGCACGGACAGGAGGGTTCGGTTCATGGCCCTTCCCTACCCCAACGTCGCGCCCCCTCCCAGCGCTCCCGTGCTCCTGTACGCATCGGAACATTCCAGCCAGGACGGTTTGGCGGCGCGCGTCGGAGCCGGCTGACAACATGCGCAAGCCTGGATTTCCCGGGCAACCCAGGTGCCCTTCAACCCGGGCACGCGAGGACTTCTCATGACGACGACTCGAACCGACCCCTTGGCCCGCCGGGGCGCGCTGCCGGGGCTGCTGGTGGCCCTGTGCGTGGGGCTGTTCTCCTCCTCCGCGCTGGCGGCGGACGAGGTGCGCCTGCTCAAGGCGGTGAGCACGGTGAGCAGCCGCTATGGGCAGACGTGGCAGGACGTCACCTACCTCCTGGTGGTGAAGAACCTGGCCTACGAGAAGCAGGTCGCCATCCACGACAAGCAGCCGGATGGGACGTGGCTCGATTTGGAGGCCAGCTACGCGGGCGACGCGGGCACGGGCCACGAGCTGTGGAAGGTGACGCGGCAGTACCAGAGCTGGGGCACGTCCCCGCAGCCCACGCGCGATCTGGAGTTCGTGGCGAAGTACACGGTGAATGGCCAGACGTACTGGGACAACAACGGCGGGGCCAACTACCAGTTGGTGCGCACCAACGGGCCGCTGCTCCCGCGAGCCAACGTGCTGGTGGGCAGCAGCTACTGGCAGCCCACGGGTGAGGTGGACATCGGCATCGACGTGAAGAACCTCGCCTACACCAAGAGCGTCACGGTGGTGTACACGACGGACAACTGGGCCACGTCCCACGAGGTCGCCGCGTCCTTCGTCCCCGGCTACTCGGTGGGCTACGCGTACATCTCCAGCCCCAACGCGTACGGCGTGGAGCGCTGGCAGGCGCGCATCCCGGCCGTGTCCGGCACGCCGCTGTACTACATCCGGTACGAGGTGAACGGGCAGACGTACTGGGACAACAACTTCGGCTACAACTACCCGCCCATCTACCCTCCCCTCTAGCCCTCCCGAGGGCCGACCCGGGGGCCTGGCCGTCCAGCGCCGGGCCCGCCGGGGGGCATTCGGGCGACGGCCCTCGACAGGCCGGTTTGCATGGTTATGGGGAGACGACGCTTCGCGCCCACACGGGGCGCCCCGGAGGCCTTGAACCCATGACCGTCGACGCTTCCCCCCAGCGGGAAACCCACGCCTTCCAGGCGGAGATCAACCAGCTCCTCAGCCTGGTCATCAACTCGCTCTACAGCCACAAGGAGATCTTCCTCCGGGAGCTGGTCTCCAACGCCTCGGACGCGCTCGACAGGCTGCGCTTCCGCGCGATTACGGAGCCGGAGCTGCTCGCGGACGCGCCGGAGCTGGAGCTGCGCATCATCCCTGACGCCCAGAAGAACACCCTCACCATCGAGGACACCGGCGTCGGCATGTCGCACGACGAGCTGGTGAAGAACCTGGGCACCATCGCCCACTCCGGTTCGCGCGAGTTCATCCAGGCGATGACCCAGCGCGGCCAGAAGGACATGCAGCTCATCGGCCAGTTCGGCGTGGGCTTCTACAGCGCGTACCTCGTCGCCGACCGCGTGGAGGTCGTCAGCCGCGCCGCCGGCAAGGACAGCCAGGCGTGGAAGTGGACGTCCGAGGCGCACGGCACCTTCACCGTGGAGCCCGCCGAGCGCGCGGCCCGGGGCACCTCCGTCATCCTCCACCTCAAGGAGGACCAGAAGGAGTTCCTGGACGAGTGGCGCGTGCGCTCGCTGATTACGCAGTACTCCGACTACGTCGGCCACCCCATCAAGCTCCAGGTGACCAAGACGACGGGCACGGGGGACGACGCGAAGACGGAGAGTTCGCTGGAGGTGGTGAACAAGGCGAGCGCCCTGTGGCAGCGCGCCAGGTCGGACATCACCGACGAGCAGTACCAGGAGTTCTACAAGCACCTGACGCACGACTGGGAGAAGCCGCTCGCGTGGACGCACTTCAAGGCGGACGGCAACCAGCAGTTCACCGGGCTGCTCTTCCTGCCGAAGAACCCGCCGTTCGACCTGAACGCGCAGCAGCAGCGCGGGGTGCGGCTGTTCGTCAAGCGCGTGTTCATCATGGACCGCTGCGAGGAGCTGGTGCCGCAGTGGCTGCGCTTCGTGCGCGGCGTCATCGACTCGGATGACCTGCCGCTCAACGTGTCGCGCGAGCTGCTGCAGGACTCGCAGGTGGTGCGCGCCATCCGCAAGCACGTGGTGAAGAAGTCGCTGGACCTGCTCGAGAAGCTCGCCAAGGACAAGCCCGAGGACTACACGACGTTCTGGAAGGCCTTCGGCACGGTGCTCAAGGAGGCGCTGGCCACCGAGGCCGAGCACAAGGACAAGGTGGGCGGCCTCTTGCGCTACGAGAGCTCGCGCGACGAGGGGCTCACGTCCCTGGCGGACTACGTGTCGCGGATGAAGGAGGGCCAGGAGGCGCTCTATTACATCTACGGCGAGTCCCGGAAGGCGGTGGAGGACAGCCCGCACCTGGAGGCGCTCAAGCAGCGCGGCTACGAGGTCCTCTTCATGACGGACCCGGTGGACGAGTGGGCGGCGCAGGGCCTGCGCGAGTTCCAGGGCAAGCCGCTGGTGTCCGCGCTCCAGGCGGACCTGAAGCTGCAGTCCACGGACGAGCAGAAGAAGGAGCACGAGGAGAAGAGCGAGGGGCTCAAGGGGCTCACGTCGCGGATGAAGGACGTGCTGCAGGACTCGGTGCGCGAGGTGCGCGTGTCGGACCGGCTCACGGACTCGCCGGTGTGCCTGGTCGTCCCCGAGGGCGGCTCGCCCGCGTACCTGGAGCGGCTGCTGCAGCAGCGGGGTAAGGGAATGCCGAGGGTGAAGCGCATCCTCGAGGTCAATCCCAAGCATCCGGTCATCGAGCACCTGAAGACGCTCCACGCCCAGGACCCGGCCCAGGCGCAGGTGGCCGAGTGGATTGAGCTCTTGCATGACCAGGCGCTGCTCACCGAGGGCAGCACCATCTCCGACCCGAACCGCTTCGCGCGCCGGCTGACGACGCTGCTCACGCAGGTGGCGGGGCAGGCGGTGAAGGCGCCGGTGTCCGACGCGCCGAAGCCGGAGGCCCCGGCGCAGGCCGCGAGCTAGGGCACGGTACTGGGGTGAAAGGGCCTCCACTCGCGAGGGGTGGAGGTCCTCGTGCACCGGGCGCGGGAGGGGCCTTTCGCCGCCTTTCGCGCGATTCGCCGGCGCACAATTAGACAGCCTTGTGAGCGATAGGGAATGATGGCTGGATGTCCCAGACCTCCTTCGCCGTCTTCACTTGCGACATCCTCCCGACGGCGGACGCCTCTGTCCGCTCCGCCATCCAGGGAGTGGTCCGCGCGGAGCTCAGCAAGCCCCACCGTCGCGTGCGTCAGCCGCTCGGCAACCAGTGGCTGGTGCGCTTCGACGACGGTGGCTTCAATGCCTTCGTGCTGGTGCTGAGCACGCTGCGCGCGCGCTACCCGGAGTCCTTCCGCTACCTGGTCGTCGGCTGGAACGACATGGGCTCGGTGGCGCTCTATCCGTTGGGTGGGGCGACGCCCACGACGCTGAGCCTGGTCACCGCGATGGCCGCCGTGGCCTCGGGCGCGGACGAGCTGGCGGCGCCGCTGCTGCTCGCCTCGGGCCCGCTCACCGCGGACGACTTCCCGCTGCAGTGGGCGGACGAGGCCGGTGAGGCGCAGAGCCTCCTGGGCGCGTCGGCGCGGGCCCGGCGCGTGGCGACTCCCGGTCCTCGTCGGAGCGTGACTCGGAGGGCCCGCGCGGCAGCGCCCGTCATCAGCGCGGCGCCCGTGCAGGCCGAGGTGGTGGTGAGCGCGGTCGAGGTGGCGCCCGCGCCCGTGGTGAGCGAGGCCCCCGCGACGGAGGCCACCGAGGCCACGAGCGGCGGACGCAAGGGTGCGCGTCGCAAGGGCGCGCGCAAGGCTGGCACCGCGCGGGCGAAGAAGGCCGCGGGCGGCAAGGCGCGTGGGAAGCAGGCCGCCAAGGTGGCCCGGACGGAGCGCACGGAGGAGGCCGCGAAGCGTCGGCGTCCCACCGCGACGAGCAAGCGGACCGGTGGCAAGCGCCGGGGCACCGCGGTCAGCGCGAAGCGCTCCACGTCCGGCAAGCCCAAGGCGGCCAAGGCGAAGACCAAGACCGCTCGCGCGGCGACGAAGCGCAAGGGCAAGAAGGGCGCTCGCTGAAGCGAGGTCCGTGACGCCGCGCGCGGCTGACGTGCGCGGCGGCTTGCTTCACAACCGACGGTGGCTTCATGCGCTGGAGAGCCGGGCGCGCCTCCATGGTGTGCTCTCCGCGCGGCACCTTCGCGTTCACTCGCACCATTCGCGGCGCATCGCGCAGGGATGCTTCGCCGCGCGAGCCCACCCCATCACAACCCCATGTCGAGCAGCACCGCCTCCGCCGCGCGCCGCCCCGAGCCGAGCGCGCCATGGATGGACGCGCTGTCCCGGTGGTCACCACACACGTAGAGCCCCGGTGACAGTCGCACCGGCCGATGCGGCGGCTCCAGCGCGGCCATCGTCTGCGCCGGCAGCGCGAACGGCAGCGAGTACGTGCGCAGGTGCCGCCAGTCCGCCACCGCGGCGCCGAACCACTCCGCCAGCTCCACGCACACCTGCTCGCGCAACGCGGCCTCATCCGAGTGCACGCCCAGCACCGACACGGACACGAGCGCCTGTCCCGGGGGCGCATACGCGGGCGACACCTCGCTCATCACCGCGACGTTGTTCACCACGCCCTTCCCGTCACCATTGAGCAGCAGCCACGGCCCCTCCACCGGCGGCTCCGGCGCGGCGAAGTACAGACACGTCACCGCGTTCATCATCGGCACCGGCATCCCGGGGAGCAGCCGCGCCGCGGCCAGCGGGTCCGTGGCCACCACCACCGCCTTCGCGCCCAGCATCTCCCCGTCCTCCAGTCGCACCCGGTGGCCCCACACATCGGCCACGGGTGCATGCCTGCGCAGCGCGACAGGAGGCAGCTTCGCGGCGAGCTGCTCCGCAATCACCCCCATCCCCTGCTCCGGCACCCCGGCCTCGCCCGAGGCGAACATCCGGAAGACGAACTCGAGGAAGCGACTGGACGTGTTCAGCGAGCGGTCCAGGAAGACGCCCGCGAGGAAGGGCCGCAGGAAGCCCTCCACCATCTCCTCCGTGAAGCCCAGTTCCTCCAGGTAGCGCCGCGAGGTGCGCTGGGGACGCAGCCACACGTCCTCGTCCTCGCCCGAGCGCGACAGCTGCCGCAGCTCCAGCACGCGCAGCTTGTCGCCGAACGTCCCGGGCATGTCGAGCAGGTGCGAGAGCGCCGTCACCGGCTGACGCAGCGGGTCCGCCACCGTGCACAGCCGCCCGTGTCGCCACACCTTCGCCCCCGGCATGAAGCGCCGCAGCCGCAGCGCCTCCAGGTCGAGCAGCCTCCGCCCCTCCGGGTAGGCCGTCAGGTACACCTGGAACCCACGGTCCAGCAGGAAGCCCTCATGAGCATCCGTGCGGACGCGGCCACCGGGAGCATCCCCGGCTTCCAGGACCACCACTTTCAAGCGGGATTGGACGAGCGCTCGCGCGCACGCCAGCCCCGCGAGACCCGCGCCCACGACGATGACGTCCGGGTTCGACACGCGCTCTCCCACATCCACGCTGGCTCCCCTCCATGCTGGTGCGGCGAGCGCGCGGGCCGCAACCCGTACCGTCGTCCGGGTTGCTCGGGAGCGAACACTTGTGCAGAACTGGGAGGCGAGGCGCCACATGCAAGAGCCTCGAAACGCCGGGCTTCCCGGCGTCACCTGAGTGGAGAGAAGGCGGGTTACCCCATGTTGATCGTGATGCGACCAGACGCGACGGCCCAGGACATCGAGCGTGTGAACGACGAGATCCGCCGCCGTGGCTGGCAACCGCACGCGATTCCAGGGGGCACTCGCACGGCCATCGGCATCACCGGCAACCCCGGCGCGGTGGAGCCCGAACCCTTCCGAGTGCTGCCCGGCGTCGCGGACGCGGTCTCCATCTCCCAGCCGTTCAAGCTCGTCAGCCGTGAGGTGAAGCCGGACGACACGCAGCTGCGCGTGGGCAACCTCACCATCGGCGGCGCGTCCTTCCACGTCATCGCCGGGCCGTGCTCGGTGGAGTCGCGCGAGCAGATTCTGTCCACCGCCCACGCGGTGAAGAAGTCGGGCGCCACCATGCTGCGCGGCGGCGCGTTCAAGCCGCGCACCAGCCCCTACGAGTTCCAGGGCCTCAAGGGTGACGGCCTCGCGCTGCTGGCCGAGGCGCGCCAGGAGACGGGCCTGCTCGTCACCACCGAGGTGAAGGACACCGCGACGCTGGACGCGGTGGCGGACGCCACGGACATCCTCCAGATTGGCGCGCGCAACATG
The DNA here is from genome assembly GCF_020037095.1 of Myxococcus sp. XM-1-1-1. NCBI lineage: Bacteria > Pseudomonadati > Myxococcota > Myxococcia > Myxococcales > Myxococcaceae > Myxococcus > Myxococcus sp. XM-1-1-1. Next base: position 160,679 of record NZ_JAIQDH010000009.1, on the reverse strand, counting down.
CAGAACTTCAGCCTGCTGGAGGCGGTGGGCGAGCGGCGCAAGCCTGTGCTGCTCAAGCGCGGCATGAGCGCGACCATCAAGGAGCTGTTGATGGCGGCCGAGTACATCGTCGCGCGCGGCAACACCCAGGTCATCCTCTGCGAGCGCGGCATCCGCACGTTCGAGACGATGACGCGCAACACGTTGGACCTGAACGCCGTGCCCATGCTCAAGCAGCTGTCGCACCTGCCTGTCTTCGTGGACCCCTCGCACGGCATCGGCGTGCGCAAGGCGGTGCCGGCGATGATGCGGGCGGCGGTGGCGGTGGGCGCCGACGGCATCATCGTGGAAGTGCACCCCGACCCGCCGCGCGCGAAGTCGGACGGCGCCCAGTCGTTGGACTTCTCCGAGTTCGACAAGTCCATGAACGAAGTGCGGGCGATTGCACAGGCCATGGGCCGTGAAGTCGTGCGGTTGGGATAGCGCGCGATGACCCTCAAGGAAGCGCTGGGCAAGGTGGTGGGCCGGCGCGACCTCACCCGCGAGGAGATGGCCCGGGTCATGGGCCTGATGCTCGCGGGCGAGGCTTCGCCTGCTCAAGTGGGGGCGCTGGCGACGGCGCTCAAGATGAAGGGTGAGACCGAGGACGAAATCCTCGGCGCGGCGGAGGCCATGCGGGCCTGCGCGGCGAAGCTGTCTCCGCGCGCGCAGGTGGTGCTCGACACCTGCGGCACGGGCGGGGACGGCGCGCACACCTTCAACATCTCCACCGCGGTGGCCTTCGTGGCCGCCGGGGCGGGGGTGACGGTGGCCAAGCACGGCAACCGCGCGGTCTCCAGTCGGTGCGGCAGCGCGGACGTGCTCGCCGCGCTGGGTGTGTCCATGGAGCGGCCGCATGAGCGCGTCGCGCTCGACATCGACGAATACGGCGTGGGGTTCCTCTTCGCGCCCTCGCATCACAGCGCGCTCAAGCACGTGGCGCAGGCCCGGCGGGACATGGGCTTCCACAGCATGTTCAACCTGCTGGGACCGCTGACCAACCCGGCCGGCGCGCGCTATCAGCTGTTGGGGACGTTCGACGGCAAGCGCGTGGAGCAGACGGCGCGAGTGCTGGGGCGATTGGGCAGTCGGCGCGCGTGGGTGGTGCATGGCCACGACGGGCTGGACGAAATCTCGCCCTGCGCGCCCACCGAGGTGGCGGAGCTGCGCGAGGACGGCACCGTGCGCTGCTTCACGGTGAGGCCCGAGGACGCGGGGCTCGAAGTGGTGCCGCGCGAGGCCATCGCTGGCGGTGACGCGGACGAGAACGCGAAGCGGCTGCGCTCGTTGCTGGACGGTGAGCGCTCCGGGCTGCGCACGGCGGTGCTGCTCAACGCGGCGGCGTCGCTCGTCGTGGTCGGGCAAGCGAACGACTTGCGCGAGGGCGTGAAGAAGGCGGAGCACGCCATCGACTCGGGCGCGGCGTCGCGCAAGCTCGCCTCGCTCATCCATGGGGCCGTGTCGTGAGCGGGGGCCAGCGCGGTAGCACGTCGTCTCCGGTCGCGCCGGGGACGCTGGACCTCATCATGGCGCGCAAGCGACGGGAGCTGGCGGAGCGGCCTCCCCTGTCGCCGCGCCCCCGTCCCGAGCCGCGTGACTTCGCGGGCGGCCTGCTGCGACGAGCAGCCGGGCGTCCCGTGAGCGTCATCGCGGAGGTGAAGCGCAAGAGTCCGTCTGGCGGGGCGTTTCCGCACGCGGACGTGGTGGCAGTGGCGAGGGCTTACGAGGCCGCGGGCGCCAGCGCCATCAGCGTGCTGACGGATGGGCCGGACTTCGGAGGCGCGCTGGAGGACCTCGTCGCGGTGCGAGCCGCGGTGTCGGTGCCGGTGCTGCGCAAGGACTTTCTCGTCGCGGCGCGCGAGGTGGAGGAGAGCGCGCTGTGGGGCGCGGACGCGGTGCTGCTCATCGCGGATGCGCTGGAGGACGGTGAGCTGCGCGAGATGCTGGCCACGGCGCGCGCGGTGAACGTCGCCGCGCTGGTGGAGGCGCACACGGAGGCGCACGCCGAGCGGGCGCTGGCGGCGGGCGCGGAGCTGGTGGGCATCAACAACCGAGACCTGGCCACGTTGAAGACGGACGTGGGCACGGCGCTGCGGGTGATGCCCAGGCTGCGCTCGCGGGCCCGCGTGCTCGTGGCGGAGAGCGGGCTCAAGTCGGTGACGGAACTGGTCGCCGCGCGAGAGGCCGGCGCCGACGCGGTGCTGGTGGGCGAGTCGCTCCTGCGCGACGCGGAGCCGGGACGGGCGCTCACGCGGCTGCTCGGACAGGAAGGCACGCCGCCGTGAGTGTCCGGGTGAAGGTGTGTGGCGTGACGCGGCTCGAGGATGCTCGGGCCGCGTGGGACGCGGGGGTGGACGCGCTCGGGCTCAACTTCTATCTGCCCTCCCCCCGGTATCTGGACCTGGCCACGGCGGCGAAGCTCGGGCGCACGCGGCCGCCCCTGGGGGCGCTGATTGGCGTGTTCGTCAACGCGGCGGCGGAGGACATCCGGCGGGCGGTGACGGAGTGTGGCCTCACGGCCGTGCAGCTCCATGGGGACGAGCCACCGGAGGCCTGCTCGGGGTTCGGGGTGCCGGTCATCAAGGCGCTGCGGGTGCGCGGCGCGGATGACGTGGCGCGGGCGCGGGCGTACGTGGGAGTGGGCGACGTGACGGGGTTGCTGCTGGACGGGGCGGCGCCTGGGTACGGCGGTGGGGGCGTGGGGTTCGACTGGTCGCTGGTGGCGGGAGTGTCGGGTAGCGGCGTGCCGGTGTTGGTGGCGGGAGGGCTGAAGCCCTCCAACGTGGCGGAGGCGGTGCGCGCGACGCGGCCTTACGGAGTGGATGTGGCCAGTGGGGTGGAGTCGGCCCCGGGCATCAAGGACATGGACGCGGTGCGCGCCTTCGTGCGGGCCGCGAAGTCCATCAACCTCTGGGAGTGACAGGGATGAACACGGAGACTTCCACCGGCCGCTTCGGCCGCTTCGGTGGGCGCTACGTGCCGGAGACGCTCGTCCCGGCGCTGATGGAGTTGGAAGAGGCGTACACGGCCGCCAGGGCGGACCCGACGTTCGACGCCGAGGTGGCGCGGGTGCTGCGTGAGTTCGTGGGTCGGCCCACGACGCTGACGCCGGCGCGCCGGCTCACCGAGGCGTGGGGCGGCGCGAACGTGTGGCTCAAGCGCGAGGACCTGGCGCACACGGGCGCGCACAAAATCAACAACACCGTGGGCCAGGTGCTGCTCGCGAAGCGGATGGGCAAGAAGCGCATCATCGCGGAGACAGGCGCGGGCCAGCACGGCGTCGCGACGGCCACCGCGTGCGCGCTCTTCGGGCTGCCGTGCGAGGTGTACATGGGCGCGCTGGACGTGGAGCGGCAGGCGCTCAACGTCTTCCGGATGCGGGCGCTCGGCGCGGTGGTGCGGCCGGTGGAGTCGGGCTCGCGGACGCTGAAGGACGCGATGAACGAGGCGATGCGCACGTGGGTGTCGCAGGTCTCGGACACGCACTACGTCATCGGCAGCGCGGCGGGGCCGCACCCGTATCCGTCGGTGGTGCGCGACTTCCAGTCCATCATCGGGAAGGAGCTGCGCACACAGGCGATGGCGGCGTTCGGGCAGCTGCCGGATGCGATTGTCGCGTGCGTGGGGGGCGGCTCGAATGCGATTGGCGTGCTGCATCCGTTCATCGGCGATGCGAGCGTGCGGCTCATCGGCGTGGAGGCAGGTGGGCACGGGCTGGACTCGGGCCAGCACGGGGCGTCGTTGACGCTGGGGACGGAGGGCGTGTTGCACGGCTCGCGCTCGCTGGTGCTCCAGGACGCGGATGGACAGATTCAGGAGGCGCACAGCATCAGCGCGGGTCTGGACTATCCAGGCGTGGGGCCGGAGCTGGCGCACCTGGCGAAGATTGGGCGGATGGAGGTGCGCACGGCGACGGACGACGAGGCGTTGGCGTCGTTCTACGAGGTGGCGCGCATGGAGGGCATCCTCCCGGCGCTGGAGACGTCGCATGCGTTCGCGCGAGGCAGGGAGCTGGCGCGGGAGCTGGGCGCGGGCAAGTACCTGGTCATCAACTGCTCGGGTCGAGGGGACAAGGACGTCGCGACGATTTCGGCACGCGGGGTTCCGCCGGCGGTGGGGGTGAAGGCGTGAGCGGCGAAATCGCGAAGGCGTTCGCGCGGGCGAAGGCTCGGGGCGAGGGCGCGCTGGTGGCGTACGGGATGGCGGGAGACCCGGACCTGGCGCGCTCGGTGGAGGTCTTCACGGCGATGGTGGAGGGAGGCGCGGACATCCTCGAGGTGGGCGTGGCGTTCAGCGACCCCATCGCGGACGGGCCGGTCATCCAGGGTGCATCGGAGCGCGCGTTGAAGGCGGGCTCCACGCTCAAGCGGGTGCTCGACGAGGTGGTGCCGGAGGTGCATCGGCGCTGCCCGGAGACGCCGCTGGTCATCATGACGTATGTGAATGTCATCATGGCGATGGGCGAGGAGCGGTTCGCGAAGCTGGCGCGGGAGCGCGGCGTGTCGGGAGCCATCCTGCCGGACCTGCCGCCCGAGGAGAGCGGGGCCTTGCGCGCCACGTTCGACGCGGCGGGCGTGGACCTGATTCCGCTGTGCGCGCCGACGACCCCGCGTGCGCGAGCCGAGGCCATCGCGAAGGATGGGCGCGGCTTCGTGTACTGCGTGTCGGTAGCGGGAGTGACGGGCATGCGCGCGGAGCTGCCTCCGGACCTGTCGCAGCGGCTGGACCTGGTGCGCAAGGCGTCACCGGTGCCGGTGGTGGCGGGCTTCGGCATCTCCAGCGCGGAGCAGGCGCGGACGCTGTCGGCGCACGCGGATGGCGTGGTGGTGGGCAGCGCGCTCGTCCGGGCCGCGCACTCGGATGGTCCGCAGGCCGTCAAGGCGCTGTGCGCGGACATCAAGCGCGGCTTGAAGCGCTGAAGTCGAGGGCGCATGGGCACGGAAGCGCTGCGTGCCCGTGCGACCCTCATGCTGAGGCCATGATGCTTCCGTGAGGAAGCCGTCCCTTCGGCATCGCTTTCATGGGCGCTCTCTCAAGGAGCGCACCATGCGTGGCAATCGATGGGCGGTAAGCGGGCTTCTCGTGGCACTGGTGACCAGTCCCTGCCTCGCGGAAGAGCAATGGCGGCCACATCGAGACCTCTCCCCGGAGTGTCTCCTCGACGCCTCCCATGCAGCCGTGAGGCTCCGCTTCGGGCAGTACGTCCCTTGCTTTGGCGGTAACTGGGGCTCGTTGACGCTGACCCACACTCCCGTCGCATCACGAATCGAAGGGGACGTCAGAGAGTCGCGTCGCATCCTCCTCAACGTGTCATCGCGGGTCCTGCCACCTTTCGTCTCGCAACAGATGTTCCGGGCATTGGTGGATGGCGCACTCCAACCCGAAGGAACGCCGAAATGCCGCGCCTCCGACTGGGCCTATTACGCCGTCACCTTCGAGTGGACCTGCGACACGCGGAGCCCCGAGGCATGGCGCGCAGCCAGTTTCCATGCGTCGATATGTGACGAAGATGAACTCTCCAATCTTCCCAGCCCCGCCCCACGCGAGACCACGAGCGCACACCGGCTCTATCGCACCGCGCACCTGATGCTCCGCGAGGCGCTCCGCTGATGAAGGCACCACGCGGATGGAACATCCACGCGGTGTTGGTGCTGATGCTCCTGCTATCAGGGGCCACCTCCCGAGCAGAGGAGACACCGCTCCCTCTCGTGAACCTCGGCGTCAGGGAGTTCGACATCCAAGGTCCCATCACCTTCGCGCGGCGCACCGATGACGACTGGTGGGCCCTCGCGTTCCACAGGAAGCCGCATCCAGAAGGGATTGACGAGCGAGCCCGCGTCTTCCGCAGCGCAGACAAGGGGCTCACCTGGCGAGAAGACAGAGAGGCCGCTTCAGCAATCCGCGCGCCCACAAGGCTCCTCTCCTCAGCCTCGCCTCGCTTCGAGTTCCTCATCTGGTACACCCCCAGCGTCGGAATCATCGCGGGCGACCTCGGGAACCATGTGTTCCGCACCTCGGATGGTGGCCGCACGTGGAAGAAGGTCGCTCTCACGAAGCCCCTCTCACTCCGTGCGATGGCGCGTGTGGGGCAACGCACCTGGCTCTGCGGAGTCGGTGCCACCCTTCTCATCAGCGACACCCAAGGCGCCGAGTGGCGAGAGCTCTCCAGCCTTCCGTTCCAGAGCATCACCAACCGGTGCGAGTCCCTCTCCTTCCGAGACGAAAACCACGGCTGGGTCGTGGGTTCGAAGTCAGGACTCTGGGAGACCCAAGATGGAGGTTCAACCTGGCACAAGCTGCCACTTCCCGAACGACCTCCCGTCGAACCTTCCTCCGGCGAGCGTACGCCCCCTTTGCTACATCAAGCCCTCCTGCTCTCCAGCAGGGTGGGTTGGGCACTCGGAGCAGGGGGGCGATTCCAGACCACGGATGGTGGGCTCACGTGGAAGTCCCGTCCGCTGAGCCCTCAACAAGCCCAAGCGGGCTTCGGCATCGTCCACCTCGAGCCTGAACGACACATCGTCACCCTGGGACGTACGGCCCCGAACCTTCCCCTGTCGAAATGGGTCCCAACCCTGGAGCGCATCACAGAGGTGATGGGCCTCGACACCGTCGTGAGCATCGACAGGCGCTACGGCCGACGAGGACCCTTCCGATGGGATGTCGCGGGGAAGCGAATCAGGGCAATCCCCCTCATCAGTCAGGGACCAGAACAATCGACCCGCTTGTTGGGAGTCCTGCTGCATCCGTCGGGTGAACGGTTCGGCTGGACCTCACGGAAGGTCCTCGCATCTCACGACCAGGGCAAGACCTGGTTCGTCCGGGGAGGGCCTCCCTCCACGGCGTTCCCCATCCAGAAGCTCCACTTCCAGGACACGCCGCTCGGCGCGCGACTGCTCGCGCTGACGGAGAACACAGCATGGGAGTCCATGGATGAAGGCTTCACCTGGTCACGCATCGACCACGGGCTCGACGGCTACGAGCGTGCGGTGGAGCAGGGGCTCTCACTGAAGGAGATGCGCCTGCTACCCACGCCGCGCTGCCTCCTGCTGTCACCCGACTCCATCCTGAAGGTCCAGTTCGGCATCCACGGAGAGGGCCATCAGGGCCAGGGGCATCTGGAGCTCACCCGGAGTGCCCATCACCTCTCCGTCTCGGGAGCGCACGCGTCCGGCCTCACCGAGAGCATCCAGGTGCCCACGCGGCGATACGTCCGCCCTGACGGCGAATGGTTTCTCCGCGACCTGGTTGATGCGGCGACACGACCCGAGCGCCCGGTGGAATGTGATGTGCATCTGCGCCACATCGTCACGCTCGAGTGGACTTGTGGAATCCAGGAGCCCGCGTGGCATCGAATCGACTTCCAATCCCCCATCTGCCCCAAGGACTTGCTCTACCAGCCGCCGAACTCATTCACGGATGGCGAATCGGAGGATGCTCCTTCCATGCGGGCTCGCTCCCTCCATCACACCGCGTACCGCCTGCTCCATGACGCGAAGCCCTGAGCACCCTCACCGCGTCACGAAGCCCCACGCGGCCGACGCACCACCGCGAACCCGAGCAGGCCCAGGAACGTCATCGCGGAGACGCCCAGTCCCCACCGCGCGGCAACATCCCGATAGGTCAGTGTTACCCGATGTCGCCCCGCTTTCACGGGCACCGCACGCACCGCGACGTTGGCCGGAAGAATCGGCGTCTCCACGCCATCCACCGTCGCCGTCCACCCGGGGAACCACGCGTCGTTCACGATGAGCACCGCGTCGCGAGGACTCTCCACCTCGAACTCCAGGGTCTCCGCCTCGTAGCGCTTGACCTTCACCTGTCCCCCACGGGAGACGTGTCTCCAGAGGCGAGCCCGGTCCCACCACACTCGACCAGCGCCACCTGCCCGGCACGCACGAGCGGGTCCGCCAGTCCCGGCATCGCCGCCTCGTACGACTCGACACAGCGCGCATTCGCCAGGAACGCCCGAGGCAGCACCTCCGGGTGCTCCACCAACACCGCCTTGATGGACCGGTCCGTGACCGCGTTCTTCTTCCCAGCCGCCTCCAGCACCTGCCACTCCACGAGCGGATGCACCGAGTACGCGACGGAGAACAGCGGCGCGCGCTCCAGGAACCACGGCGTCACATCCCAGACGACCGCACGCACCCGTCGACTCGTGGCGGGCAGGGTTCCATCCGCGCTCTCCATGCCCCACAGCCCCGGCGTGTCCGGCATGAGCGTCTGCGCCGCGACCAGCGAGCGCCACTGCCGAGCATCCATCCCCGGGATGAGCGACGTCACGCCAGCGACGTCGTAGTGCGAGGCCACCCGGATGGGCACCCGTGAATCCTCGCGAGGCTGCGAGAGGATGTGCTCGGCGAACGGAGGCGGTGTGGACAACACCTCCGGCGTGAGCAGTTCGTAGCTCCCGAACCCCACCACGAAGCCCGACACGAACTGCGTCACCAACAACACCCCGGCGCTCCCACGCGTCCACAGCACCCCACCCACACAGAGCACCGCGCTCACCAGCGCCACCCCAGAGACGAGCACGAACTGCCGCGACAGCAGCTCGCGCAGCTCCCCGGGCATCTCCGGCCAGCGAGGCACCAGCAGCAACGCGGTGAACCCCCGCCCCAGGGACTCGCCCACGATGAGCACCAGACACCCCACGCCCACCGCCGCCGCGAGCCGGAGGAACACCCGCCGGCCCTCCCCCTCGAACACGTGCTTCCACCCCAGGGCCGCCAGGAAACAGACCCCCAGCCCCAGGAACGGAACGAGCTTCGACGGATAGCGGAACACGCGCCACGGAGGCACCCACGTGTACATCGCCTCGTAGAGCGGCAGCGCGGGCCCCAGCGACAGCCCTACGACGAACAGCCACACGCCGCCCCAGAGCCACAACCTCCGGGAGCGGCGATTCAACCAGGCCGCCACCCCCGCGAGCAGCAGCACGGGCACACCCAGATACAGAGAGCCCACCCAGAAGCTCGCGTATCCCGAGGGCGCAAGCTTCGTGACGATGGCCAGCGTCACGTCCGGACGCTCGTCCGGCATCTCCAGATAGGCCCCCAGCAACGGCTCGAGCAGCCGCAGTGGATGCACCGCGTACTCCTGCGCGATGTCGAGCGACCTGCCACCCGCCTGCGCCGTCCCCATCAACGCCGCGGACGAGAACAACTGCGGCGAGGCCAGCAACGTCCCCACCCCCAGCACTCCCAACACGGACACGAGCCGGGCCCGCCGCGACTCCACGGGCGAGGAGAGCGCCAGCAACACCACCACCCCATACGTCACACAGAACGCCTGCACGTCCCCCGCGAGCAGCACCAGCGCCAGCAACACCCCCGCGGCCAGCAACCTCCCCGCCCCCGGCACGCGGAGCTGACGCTCCGTGGCCCACAGCGCCCACGGCACCGTGGCCGCGGCCATCAGGTAGCAGAGGTTGTTGGTGATGCAGACCAGGTAGCCGCTGAAGGCATACGCCATCCCCGCGAGGAACGCCCCCGCGCGAGGCACCTCCCACAGCCGCGTCAACGCATGAACCCCCAACAGCGCGACCGGGAAGCACAGCAGGATGTTCGCGTTGAAGGCGTGGTGCAGGGAGAACAGCAGGTACAGCAGCTTGCTCGGATGGAACGGCGCGACCACCAACGTGCCCGCGAAGGGCTGACCGAAGCCATCCAGCGTCAGCCACTCCGGAATCCGCCCGCCCAGCACCGCCTCGCGCCAGTAGTGGAACGCCGGCAGGTAGACGTACAGCGAGTCGCGCGCGCTGAACATCTCGCCGGTGGCGAACACCCGGGAGAAGTAGAGCGCCGTCAGCGCCAACGCACAGGTCACCAGCAACAAGCACTGGGACACCCGCGCGTCACGCGGCGGAACACTCGGAGGCAGGGCGGGGGCAGGAGGCTCTGGAGAAGACACGCGAGCCACGAGCATACCCAACCCCGCTCACGGCGTGGCGGAGCGCGTCTTCTCCCAGATGGGCCGGTAATCGTACGTCGGGTAGAACTCCGTGCGGAACGCGCCCCACGCGCCCTTCTCGAACGCGAGGTTCACCTCGCGCAGCTTCTCGGGAGGCAGGCGCACCGTGACGACCTGCCCCACGCCCATCATCACGTACCAGGACACCACCTCCACGCCCGCGGGCGGGAAGCTCTTGCGAAAGCCCGTGCGGTCCAGGTGCGCGTTGATCTCCTCCAGCGTCTTGCCCTGGTCGTGCTTCATGAAGATGGTCAGCAGCATCGTGCCGTCCGTGCCGCCACTCTTCGCCGCGGCGGACTGCGCGTGTCCGGGCAGGGCCAGCGTCAGCGCCAGGAACGACGCGAGGACGAACGACACATGGGGAATCGAACGAAGGGAGTGCATGGACGCGAGGCTACTGTCCGATCGCCACCGCGTGTTTCATGAAACGCGCGCCCTGCCCTCTCCGGGTGGCACAATCCGGCCCCTATGAAAACGCGCGGTCCCCAGGTGGTGCTCGTTCGTCACGGAGAGACAGCATGGAGCCGGGGTGGGCAGCACACGGGGCGCACCGATGTCCCGCTGCTCGAGGCCGGACGGACGATGGCGGCGAAGCTCGGTGAGCCCCTGCGCGCGTGGGACTTCGCCCAGGTGTGGACCAGCCCCCTGAGCCGCGCGTTCGAGACCTGCGCGCTCGCGGGCTACGGCGAAGGAGCCGTGCGCCGCGATGACTTGATGGAGTGGGACTACGGCGACCACGAGGGCCGCACCGGCGCGGAGATTCGCGTGGAGCATCCCGGCTGGACGGTGTGGAAGGACGGCGTCCCCAACGGCGAGACGGCACAGCAGGTGGGCGCTCGCGCGGACCGCGTCATCTCCGACCTGCGCCAGCAGACCGGCGACATCCTCATCTTCTCCCACGGCCACTTCCTGCGAGTGCTCGCGGCGCGGTGGCTGGGGCTCGCGCCCTCCGAGGGGCGCCTGTTCCTGCTGAGCACCGGCTCCATCAGCGTGCTCGGCGCGGACGGGCCGGATGCCGCCCAGCCGGCGCTCGCCGGCTGGAACGACACCACCCATCTCAAGCCATGAGGCTCAGCAGCCGCAGCTCAACACCCCGCCGCTGGTCTGCTCGTAGTCGGTGCACGACGCACCCGCCGGATTGAAGCAGACGCGGTAGCGCTCCTGCGTACCGATGAGCGCCGGGTTGGGCTCGCGATAGAGGATGCCGCAACACGGGGGCAGCAACTCCTGGCCATCCTTGGACACGGTCGCCTCGGGAGCCACGCCGTACGGACAGCCCCAGGGGTCCTCCTCGCAGACCCAGGTCGAGCCGCAGGTGCTGGCGTTGGCGCCGCAGTAGCTGCCACCCACCGCGTACCAGGGGGACCAGTTCGCGCAGGAGTCGTAGCCCGGGCACTGGCCCAGCGACGAGTCCACCGTGGTCAGCTCCGCCTCATCCATCGGGACGCCCGCGCCAGCCTCGGCGGACGGCTCCCCACCACACGCGCCCAGCACCAGCGCGCCGAACATCGCGACCAGACCGCGAGACATCGCACTTCGCACGTTCATCGTGGGCTCCTCCCGGCGCCGACTCCTGGATGGAGCCTCGGTCGCCGGAAGGGCCCACGCTATGCGTGTGGTTTTTCCGTCAAGAACGTCGGAATTGTCAGGCTCCAGACAGTGTCGCCAGCCCGACAATCCCCTCGTACCCCAGGGTGATGTCCCCTCTCAGAGACGCCCCTCCAGGAAGTTGCGGACCAGGGTGGGGCCCTCGGGAGTGAGCACGCTCTCGGGGTGGAACTGGAAGCCCACGACGGGCCGCTCGCGGTGGCGCAGCGCCATGATGAGCCCGTCCTGACTCCACGCCGTGGCCTCCAGTGACGCGGGCAACGAGGACGCCTCCACCACCAGCGAGTGGTAGCGCGCGGCCTGGAAGCCCTGGCTCGCGCCGGTGAACACGCCCGAGCCCTCATGCCGGATGCGCGCGGACTTGCCATGCACGGGCTCGGGCGCGCGGATGACGTTGCCGCCGAAGGCCGCGCCGATGGACTGGTGTCCCAGGCACACGCCGAGCACCGGCACCTTCGATTGCGCGATGGCGGCCACGCTGACCCCGGCCTCGTGCGGCGTGCAGGGCCCTGGCGAAATCACCAGGTGCGACGCGCCCTCGGCGGCGATGGCCTCCACCGTGAGCGCGTCGTTGCGCACCACCTTCACCTCGGCGCCCAGCGTGTAGAGGAGCTGGACGAGGTTGAAGGTGAACGAGTCGTAGTTGTCGATGACGAGAATCATCGCCCACCTCCCTCGCGAGCCAGCCGGAGCGCGGCGGCCATGGCGCCGGCCTTGGCCTCCGTCTCATCGGCTTCCTTCGACGGCACCGAGTCCGCGACCAGCCCCGCGCCCGCGGTCCAGAACGTCTTGTCACCGTCGACGAAGAAGGTGCGCAGCGCGATGGCCACGTCCAGCGTGCCGCAGAAGGACAGGTAGCCCACCGCGCCCGAGTACGGCCCGCGTCGCTGCACCTCCAGCTCGTCGATGATCTGCATCGCGCGAATCTTCGGAGCCCCGGACACGGTGCCCGCGGGGAACGTGCTGGCCAGCGCGTCGAGCGCGTCGAACTTCGAGTCCAGCTTCCCGCGCACCTGCGAGACGATGTGCATCACGTGGCTGTAGCGCTCGATGACCATCAGGTCCTCGACGCGCACCGAGCCGGGCGCCGCCACGCGGCCGACATCGTTGCGGCCCAGGTCCACCAGCATGATGTGCTCGGCGCGCTCCTTCTCGTCCGCGAGCAGCTCCTTCTCCAGCGCCAGGTCCTCCGCCTCGGAGGCCCCGCGTCGACGCGTCCCCGCGATGGGCCGCACCACCACATCCCCATCTCGCACCTGCACCAGCAGCTCCGGGGAGGCGCCCACCAGCGCGCGCGCCTCGCCCATCTCCACCAGGAACAGGTACGGAGAGGGATTCACCCGTCGCAGCGCGCGGTAGAGCGACAGCGGCGGAGGCGCGCCGCGAGCCTCGAAGCGCCGGGCGAGCACCACCTGGAAGATGTCACCCGCGCGGATGTACTCCTTGGAGCGCTCCACCGCGGCCTCGTAACCGGCGCGGTCCCAACAGGCGACGGGCGCCGAGTCCCCCTTCATGCGAGGCGACGGCACGTAGGCCTCCGGAGGCAGCGGCTTGAGCAGCTTCTCCGCCATGGCCTGCGCGCGCTCCTCCGCGTCCTTCAGCGCGTGGGCCACGCTGCCATGGAGCGACGGCCGGGCAATCGCGGTGACCTTGAGCGTCCCGGTGCGCGAGTCGTGGGTGACGAAGTCCTCGCAGATGAGCCACTCGGAGTCCGGGAACGAGGTGTCGCGCGGGTGCCGGTCCGGGACGGTGGGCTCCATCCACGAGATGCAGTTGTAGCCCATGTACCCCACGAGCCCGCCCAGGAACGGGGCCTCGCCCGGCAGTCGCGCCACGGCGAGCTCTCGCCACAACGTGCGCAGGACGTCCAGCGGCTTGCCCTCGCGGCGCTCCTCGCGCGAGCCACGCCACAACGTGGCCCCCTGCGCGTCCAGCCGCACACGCCCCGCGGCGTGGGTGCCCACGTGGCTGTAGCGCCCGAAGCGCTCGCCGCCGTAGCACGACTCGAGGATGAAGCCGCGCGAGCCTCCGCCCAGCTTCAGATACGCCGACAGCGGCGTGTCGAGGTCCGCCGGCAACTCCACCGACACCGGCACCGACTCGCCCTGCTCCGCGCGTTGGCGATACGCCGCCTTCCGCTCCTGTGCATCCATCGTCATGACCTTTCCCCCGCGACCAGTATCACCCGTCCCGGACAGCGACGGGGAGCCGCGCCCGCGCCTCACTCCTCGCGAGCAGAAACCACGGTTCGCGACGGCCCCACCGGTGTAGCGCGGAGCCCCGCCCCGGGCGAGGGACATCGCGCCCTTTCACGACGACGGGATGTTTCCGTGCGCGGCAAGCCGGCTCGGGCGATGGGCGCCTGGCGAGCATGCCGGCGAGCGACCCAGGTGAGAGGCACGCGCACCCTGGGTGGTCACCCCTGGAAGCCCTCGTTATTTCAGAAGGACTGTGGACGCCTCCGTCTCCTTCAATCCTCGAAGGCCGCTCGTCACGGTGACGCCCCAGGGCCTCTTCTGTGAGCCCGGGGGCTTCCACATCGACCCCTGGCAGCCGGTGGAGCGGGCCCTCATCACCCATGCCCATGGCGACCACGCGCGCTCGGGCCATCAGCGCTACCTGGGCGCCCGAGCAGGCGAGTCCCTGCTACGGCGCCGCGTGGGGGCCACTTCCGCCATCGACACATTGGACTATGGCGAGCCGCTGAAGATTGGCGACGTCACCGTCAGCTTCCACCCCGCGGGGCACGTGCTGGGCAGCGCGCAGCTCCGCATGGAGCACCGGGGCGAGGTGTGGGTCGTCTCGGGCGACTACAAGCGCGCGGCGGACCCGACGTGTGCGCCGTTCGAGGTGGTGCGCTGCCACACGTTCATCACCGAGGCGACGTTCGGCCTGCCCATCTTCCGTTGGGACGACGCGCGGCTGGTGGCGGAGGACATCCTGCGGTGGTGGGACGCCAACCGCGCGTTGGGGCGCTCGGTGGTGTTGTTCTGCTACGCGCTGGGCAAGGCGCAGCGAATCCTCGCGGAGCTGGCGCGACTGACCGACCGCCCCGCCTTCATCCACGGGGCGATGCACGGCCTCGTGGATGCGTACCGGGAAGCGGGGGTGAAGATGATTCCCACGCGGCTCGTGTCGGAGGTGGAGAAGGGCACGTCCTTCGCGGGGGCGCTGGTGCTGGCGCCTCCGAGCGCGGGCGGCTCCACGTGGATGCGCCGCTTCGGGGAGATGGAGACGGGCTTCGCCTCGGGGTGGATGCGGGTGCGCGGCAACCGGCGCAGGCGCGGCTTCGACCGGGGTTTCGTGTTGTCGGACCACGCGGACTGGCCGGACCTGCTGCGCACGGTGGAAGACACTGGAGCGCAGCGCGTGCTGACCACGCACGGCTCCGCGGAACCGTTGGCGCGCTACCTCCGAGAGAAGGGTGTGGATGCCTCCCCGCTGGCCACGCCCTTCGAGGGCGAGGCGGAGGACTGACGCGTGCGAAGACTCGCGGACCTGTACGAACGGCTGGACCAGACCATGTCCACCAACGCGAAGGTGGACGCGCTCACGCGCTACTTCACGGAGGCGCCCCCGGAGGACGCCGCGTGGGCGCTGTACTTCCTCACGGGACAGAAGCTGAAGCGGCTGCTCACCACGAAGCTGCTCGTCGGATGGACGCAGGAGCTGACGGGCATCCCCGACTGGCTCTTCACGGAGGTGTACGCGTCCGTCGGAGATCTGGCCGAGGTCATCGCGCTGTTGCTGGACAACCTGGAGCGGCCCGCCGAGCCGGAGGAGCTGCCGCTCTCGGTGTGGCTCACCCAGCGACTGTTGCCCTTGCGCGAGTTGGACGTGGCCGAGCAGCGCGAACAGGTCGTGTCCTGGTGGCGCTCGATGCCCCGGCGCGAGGTGTTCCTCTTGAACAAAATGCTCACGGGCGAGCTGCGCGTGGGCGTGTCCTCCACGTTGGTGGTGCGCGCGGTGGCGAAGGTCGCGGGGCTGCCCGCGCCAGATGTCGCGCATCGACTGATGGGCACCTGGACGCCGTCGCGCGAGTTCTTCCAGCAGCTCATCTCGCCGGATGTCTCGGACGCAGAGAGCTCCAGGCCGTATCCGTTCTATCTGGCCTCGCCCCTGGAGCAGCCCCCCGAGGCGTTGGGCGAGCTGTCGGATTGGCTGGTCGAATGGAAGTGGGACGGCATCCGGGGCCAGCTCATCCACCGCCACGGTGACGTGTACCTGTGGAGCCGGGGCGAGGAGCTGCTCACCGAGCGCTTCCCCGAAATCACCGAGGCCGCGAAGGCCCTGCCGGAAGGCACGGTGCTGGACGGCGAGGTGCTCGCGTACGAGGACGGCAAGCCCCTGCCCTTCGCGCGGCTCCAGCGTCGCATCGGGCGACAGAAGCTGACGGCGAAGGTGCTCGCGGAGGCCCCCGCGGCCTTCATCGTCTACGACCTGCTGGAGCACGAAGGGCAGGACGTCCGCTCGCTGCCGCTGAACGAGCGACGCGCACGACTCGAGACCCTGCTGAAGGCGCATCCCCGCTTCCCCATCTCGCCCGCGGTCGAGGCGGAGTCATGGGAGGCGCTGGCGCACACGCGAAGCGAGGCCCGCGAGCGCAACGTCGAGGGCTTCATGCTCAAGCGCAAGAGCTCCGCATACCTCACGGGCCGCAAGCGGGGCGACTGGTGGAAGTGGAAGATCGACCCGTTCACCGTGGACGCGGTGCTGCTCTACGCGCATCCGGGACACGGGCGACGCTCGTCGCTGTACACGGACTACACCTTCGCGGTGTGGAACGGGACGGACCTGCTGCCGGTGACGAAGGCGTACTCGGGGCTGACGGACGAGGAGATTGGCAAGCTGGACCGGTGGATTCGCTCGCACACGCGGGAGAAGTTCGGACCGGTGCGCTCGGTGGAGCCCGAGCAGGTCTTCGAGCTGCACTTCGAGGGCATCCAGTCTTCACCGCGTCACAAGTCCGGCGTCGCGCTGCGCTTCCCACGCATCGCCCGGTGGCGCACGGACAAGAAGCCCCAGGACGCCGACTCACTGGACTCGCTCAAGGAGCTGCTCCATGCCGGCGCGTAGGTCGCCTTCGCTGAAGGCGCAGCTCCAGGCCCGACGCAAGGCGCTCCGAGGCGAAACCCAGACACCCTCCCCTCCCAAGCGCCGCAAGCGGACGACCCCACGTGAGCGAGTCACCGGAGGCCCGCCGCCGATGGAGCGGCTGCGCGCCTGGTTCTCGTCGAAGGGCTGGACGCCCCATGCGTTCCAGGAGGAGTCCTGGGCCGCGTACGGCAGAGGCGACAGCGGGCTCATCCACGTCCCCACCGGCGCGGGGAAGACCTATGCCGCGTATCTCGGCCCGCTCGCGGACGTGGTGGAGCATGGCGAGACGGGGCTCCAGATTCTCTACGTGACGCCGCTGCGCGCGGTGTCGCGAGACGTGGAGCGGGCGCTCCTCGAACCCTTGAGCGTGCTGGACACGGACCTGGACGTGGAGAGCCGTACCGGGGACACCTCGTCATCCGTGCGTCAGCGTCAGCGCGAGCGGCTCCCCGAGGTGCTCATCACCACCCCGGAGTCCCTCTCCGTGATGCTGTCGAACGAGCGGGCACCGGAGCTGTTCTCCTGCCTGCGCGCCGTCATCGTCGACGAGTGGCACGAGCTGCTCGGCTCCAAGCGGGGAACACAGACAGAGCTTGCCCTGGCGCGGCTTCGGCACTTCGCGCCGAGACTTCGCACCTGGGCCCTGTCCGCGACGCTGGCCAACCTGGACGAGGCCGCGCGCCATGTCGTCGGCACCGGGAACACACCCACGCTCATCAGCGCGAACATGGAGCGTCCCGTCGAAGTGGAGACGCTGCTGCCGGAGGCGGTCGACAGCTTCCCCTGGGCGGGCCACCTGGGCTTCACCATGCTGGCCGGCGTGGCGGCGAGGCTGGACCCGAAGCAGTCCACGCTCATCTTCACCAACACGCGCTCACAGGCGGAGCGCTGGTACGAAGGTCTCCGTTTCGCGCGCCCCGATTGGGAACACCTGCTCGCCCTGCACCACGGCTCCATCGACAAGGAGGAGCGCGAGCGCGTGGAGCGCGGCCTCAAGGACGGCATGCTGCGCTTCGTGGTGTGCACCTCGTCATTGGACCTCGGCGTGGACTTCGGCCCCGTGGAGCGCGTGGTCCAGGTGGGCAGTCCCAAGGGCATCGGCCGGACGCTCCAGCGCGCGGGGCGCGGAGCCCATCGTCCTGGCGCCACCTGCAACATCCTCTTCGTGCCCACGCACGCGCTGGAGCTGGTGGAGATGGCCGCAGCCAGGGACGCCCTCGCGCGCAAGGAGGTGGAGCCACGCCTTCCACCCAGCAAGCCTTTGGATGTACTCGCGCAACACCTCGTCACCTGCGCGCTCGGCGGCGGATTCACCCGCGAGGCGCTGCGAGAGGAAGTCCGGAGCGCCTCCGCCTACGCGAGCCTCGCCGACGAGGAGTTCGACTGGACGCTTACGCTGGTGCGCGAGGGCGGCCCCACGCTGAGCGCCTACCCCGAGTTCCGCCGCGTGGAGGAGCACGACGGCCGCTTCGTCGTGAAGGACCCACGCGTCGCGCGGCTGCACCGGCTCAACATCGGCACCATCACCTCGGACGCGATGGTGGAGCTGCGCTACTGGACCGGGGGCCGCCTGGGCAGCGTGGAGGAGTCCTATGTCAGCCGCCTGCGCCCCGGAGACACCTTCCAGTTCGGCGGCAAGAAGCTCGAGTTCAACCGACTGCAGGGTCTCACCGCGTACGTGCGCCCCGCGAAGACGAAGGTGACGCGAACCCCGCGCTGGGGCGGAAGCAGGCTGCCGCTGTCCACCTCCCTGGCCGCCGCGGTGCGACGCACGCTCGATGCCGCGCGCCACGGTGACGTCACCTCCGATGAGCTGGCCGCCGCGTGGCCCGTGCTGGAGACCCAGGAGAAGCTGTCCCGCATCCCCGCGGCGAACGCGGTGCTCGCGGAGCTGTGCCACACGCGCGACGGTCACCACCTCTTCCTCTACCCCTTCGAGGGCCGACGGGTGCACGAGGGCCTGGCCGCCCTGCTCGCCCTGAGACTGACGCGGCTGCAGAAGGCCACCTTCAGCGTGTCGGTGAACGACTACGGCCTGGAGTTGGTCACCCCCGCGCCCTTCCCCTTCGAGGAGGCGCTGCGCCCCGCGCTCTTCACGCGCGAGCATCTGGAGGAGGACGTGCTGGAAAGCGTCAACGTGGGTGAGCTGACAAAGCGCCAATTCCGCGACATCGCCCGCGTCGCGGGGCTGGTGCTCCCCGGCCTCCCCGGAGCCCGCAAGTCCACACGACAGGTGCAGACGAGCGCCGCCCTCCTCCACGACGTCTTCGCCCGCCATGACCCCGGACACCTGCTGCTGCTCCAGGCCCGACGCGAGGTGCTCGAACAGCAATTCGAGCAGGGCCGCCTGGAGCACGCCCTGGAGCGACTGGAGGCGGGCCCGGTGGAGCAGGTCCATGTCCGCAGGCCCACACCCCTGGCCTTCCCCCTGGTCGTCGAGCGCATCAGCGCCAGCGTCTCCAATGAGTCCCTGCTGGAGCGCGTGGAGCGAATGAAGGAGCGATGGACCCGCGACGATGCCAGGTCCGCGTAGGCGGCACCCCGCTGGAGCTCCTCCCGGAGCGGGCCCTCTTCTGGCCCGAAGCCCGCACGCTCGCCGTGGCCGACCTCCACTGGGGCAAGACGGAGAGCTTCCAGCGCCACGGCATCCCCCTCCCCCTGGGCGTGCTCGACGAGGACCTGGCCCGGCTGTCCTCCGCGCTCAGCTCCACCGAAGCGCGCCGGCTGCTCGTCCTGGGCGACCTGGTCCACGCCCGCGAGGGCCTCACCCCCGCCCTCGTCCAAAGACTCGCCGCCTGGCGTGAGTCCCACGCCGACGTGACGATGGTCCTCATCCGGGGCAACCATGACCTCAGGGCCGGCCCGCCGCCGGACGCGTGGCGCCTGGACGTCCACGAGTCCCACCTGGATGAGGGACCCTTCCGCTTCGCCCATCACCCCACCCCCGAGACAGGTCGCTACGTGTGGGCGGGGCATCTGCACCCCACCGTGCGGCTGTCGGCTGGCCGGGACAGGCTCCGTCTCCCATGCTTCCACCTGGGTCGGGATGTGGGAGTCCTCCCGGCCTTCAGCGCCTTCACCGGCGGCTTCGACATGACCCGCCGCCCCGGCGAGCGTGTCTTCGCCCTCGCCGGCCCTTCCGTGGTCGAGGTGTAGGATGAGCACCGCCAAGCGCCGCAGGATCCTGGGCATCATCGCCACGGACCTCACCTTCGAGCGCACCGAACACCGGGGACGCGAGGCCTGGCTGGGCAAGTGCCTGCACTGCAACGCCCACCTGCTGGTGGGCCTGGATGGGGAGCCCATCAGCCGGGCCACCATCGAGCACATCGTCCCGCGGACCGCCGGCGGCACCGACGGCCTGGAGAACCTGGCGCTGGCGTGCGCCCGCTGCAACCAGGGAAAGGGCACCCGCCACGACCCCCACTACCACCGCGATGCCCGCGCCCGGGAGCTGGTCGAGAAGCTGCTCGCCCGCCGCCGCGAGCGCTGGCGCGCACCGGATGGGGGCGACGAGGACTCCGACCCGGAGTGAGCCACCTCACGCACCCGCGCCGCGCGACCTGTCTGTGAGGGCCGACACGCGCATCCGGGGGCGGCTGAAACAGGGTCGTTGATCCGTCTCAGACGGAAACGACTCAACGTCGCTTCCGCCCGCCAGAAGAGAGATTCATCGCTTCCGGACCGCGATTTCCCGCCTCCGCGCGAGGAAATGGTATCCCACGGCCACAACATCAGAATGGTTGACACTGCGGTGTCGATGGTCAATGGTCCCGCGCCGCGCTGGGTTGGACA
This sequence comes from Myxococcus sp. XM-1-1-1, assembly GCF_020037095.1. NCBI lineage: Bacteria > Pseudomonadati > Myxococcota > Myxococcia > Myxococcales > Myxococcaceae > Myxococcus > Myxococcus sp. XM-1-1-1. The sequence continues at coordinate 140,186 of NZ_JAIQDH010000009.1, read as the reverse complement.
GGAGGAGGGACCCGCCCGCGGCAACATCCATAGAGGTTTCGTTGGACGTGACTGCTTCGTCTTCCGCGCGCCAGGAGCCGCCCCCCCGCCCCCACGGGGCCGGGATCGTTCCGCCGCTGTTCGCGTCGAGTCACGCGTTGGCCTCTTCCTCCTCCTCGTTCACCGTAGTCGTTGAAGCCCCCTTGCCCATGGTCCTGGTATGAGCGGCCCTCTGTTTCCACGCTGGACGAACACGGTGTCTCGGCTCTCCGCCGCGGCGCTTCTTGCCGTGCCCGCCATCGGCATCGGCGGCCTCATGGCGTACGTACGGTCTCCGTACGTCACGAACCAGCAGATGCCCGTCGAACAGCCGATCGAATTCGACCACCGCCACCACGCGGGTGACGAGAAGATCGACTGTCAGTACTGCCACTGGTCCGTGGACAAGGCGCCCTCCGCGGGCATCCCGTCCACCACCGTGTGCATGTCCTGCCACGCACAGGTCTGGAACAAGAGCCCGTACCTGACCGAGGTGCGCAAGGCCTTCTTCGCGGACATGCCCATCCAGTGGGTGCGCGTCCACAACCTGCCCGACTTCGTCTACTTCAACCACGCCATCCACGTGAACAAGGGCGTCGGTTGCGCCACGTGCCACGGCCGCGTGGACCAGATGGGCGCCATCGAGCAGGCCGCGCCGCTGACCATGGCCTGGTGCCTCGAGTGCCACCGCAACCCCGAGCCGAACCTGCGGCCCGCGGAGTTCATCACGTCGATGACGTGGACTCCGCCCAAGGACAAGGCCGAGGCCGCCGCGCTCGGCAAGAAGCTGAAGGAAGAGTACGACGTCCACTCGCGCGAGAGCTGCTCCACATGCCACCGATGAACACGAAGCGCGACGGCGCCCCGTCGCAGGAGTCCTCTTCCTTCGCGCTCCCGGTCGTCTCGGACCGGCCCGCCCCGGCGCCCGACGCCGTGGGTGAGGCGCTGGACCACGCCGCCCGGCACGCGAACTCCTCCGAGCACGGCTACGGCCAGACGTACTGGCGCAGCCTCGAGGAGAAGCTCGGCGCCTCCGAGTACCTGGAGGAGACCCGCCCCGAGTTCCCCGCGGGCGCTGACCTGCCCCCCTCCGGCTTCGTGCGCCGCGAGTTCATGCAGCTGCTCGGCGCGTCGCTCGCGCTGGCCGGCGCCACGGCCTGCAGCACCCGTCCCCAGGACGAGAAGCTGCTGCCGTACACGAAGACGCCGCCGGAGGTCACCCCCGGCAACCCGCTGCACTACGCGTCCGCGATGACGCTGTCGGGCCACACCTCCGGCCTGCTCATCACCGCCCGCGAGGGTCGCCCCGTGAAGATCGAGGGCAACCCGGACCACCCCATCAACCAGGGCGCCGCCTGCACCTTCGAGCAGGCGTGGCTGTTGTCCCTGTACGACCCCAGCCGCGCCCGCGTGCTGCGCCAGGGCAAGAGCCCCCGCGCCCTGCGCGTGCTCAACGAGACCCTGGCCGGGCTCTCGACCAAGGCGGCCAACGGCGGCTCGCGCGTGCGCTTCCTCACGGAGGCCGTGGGCTCCCCGCTGACGGGTGACCTGCGCAACCGCATCCTGAAGAAGCTGCCCAACGCGCGCTTCTTCAGCGCGTCCTCCCACCAGGACAACAGCGCGGACGCCCTGCGCACGCTGTTCGGCGGCCAGCACGTCACCGCGCTGTACGACTTCGCCAACGCGGACGTCGTGCTGTCGCTGGACGCGGACTTCCTGGAGAGCTGCCCGGGCAACCTGCGCCACATCCGCGAGTTCGCGGACCGCCGCGACCCGCGCAAGGGCAAGCTCAACCGCCTCTACATGGCGGAGGCCCGCTTCTCCATCACCGGCGGCATGGCCGACCACCGCAAGCGCCTGAAGTCCCGCGAGATCCTGGGACTGGCCGCCGCCGTGGCCCAGGCCGTGGGTGGCAGCGCCGCGTCGCTCGCCGGTCCCGCCGCCGCCAAGTCGGAGCTGCGCGGGGACATGGGCAACTGGGTGCAGGCGGTCGCCGCCGACCTGCGCGCCGCCGGTCCGGGCCGCTCGCTCGTCATCGCGGGTGAGCGTCAGCCGGCCGCCGTGCACGCGCTGGCCCACGCCATCAACGACGCGCTCGGCAACGCCAACAAGACCGTCCGCTACGTCCAGGCGTCCATCGCGGAGGCCACCGGCCTGTCGCAGGCGCGCGCCCTGGTCGAGGACATCGAGGCGGGCCGCGTCGACACGCTGGTCATCACCGCCTACAACCCCGTCTACACGCTCCCCGCGGACGTGGGCCTGGCCAAGGTGCTCAGCAAGGACCACCCCAACCGCGCCAAGCTGAACGTCATCTACACGGGCCTCTACGAGGACGAGACCAGCGCGCACGCCGACTGGTTCATCCCCGCGGCGCACCCGCTGGAGACGTGGAGCGACGGCCGCTCGGTGGACGGCACCGTCTCCATCGCGCAGCCGCTCATCCAGCCGCTCTTCGCGGGCGTGCCGGAGGCGGAGCTGCTCGCCATGTTCCTGGACGAGCCCTTCCGCCCCGCCTACCAGCTCTTGCGCGACTACTGGCGCGGCCAGTCCGCCAACGCGGCGGACTTCGAGGCGCGCTGGGAGACGTGGGTGTCCCAGGGCTTCATCGAGAACACCGCGTCCGCCGCCGTGGCCACCGCCCCGGACTTCGGCGCCGCGGCCTCGCTGGTCGCGGGCTACACGCCCCCGGCCACCGGTGACCTCGAGCTGAACTTCATCACGGACTACAAGGTCTACGATGGCCGCTTCGGCAACAACTCCTGGCTGCAGGAGCTGCCCGAGCCCATCACCAAGATGACCTGGGACAACGCCGCGCTCGTCGGCCCCGACACGGCCAAGAAGCTGAGCCTGTCCCCTGGCGACCTGGCGGAGCTGTCCTACGCCGGCCAGAAGCTGACGGTCCCGGTGTGGGTGGTCCCCGGTCACGAGGACGACACCGTCACGGTGGCGCTGGGCTACGGCCGCGACGGCCTGCACGAGCAGGTCGCCAAGGGCGTGGGCTTCAACGCCAACCTGATTCGCACCAGCAAGAACCCCTGGTTCGACGGCGGCGCCACGCTCACCAAGGTGCGCGGCACCCACAAGTTCAGCCTGACCCAGACGCACTGGCGCATGGAGAACCGCCCCATCGCGCTGGACATGCCGCTGTCCGAGCTGGAGAACCCCTCGGTCGCCACCCAGCACACCCTGCACCGCGTGAAGGGTGAGCTGAAGCTGGGCATCCAGGACAACCTCGAGCCCTTCGAGTACAACGGTTACAAGTGGGCGATGGCCATCGACCTGTCGCGCTGCACGGGCTGCAGCGCCTGTGTCATCGCCTGCCAGGCCGAGAACAACATCCCCGTGGTGGGCAAGGCCCAGGTGGCCGTCAGCCGCGAGATGAACTGGCTGCGCATCGACCGGTACTTCGAGGGTCCGGAGAACGACCCGAAGATGGTCATGCAGCCCGTCGCGTGCGTGCACTGCGAGAAGGCGCCTTGCGAGTACGTGTGCCCGGTGAACGCCACCGTGCACTCGGACGAGGGCCTGAACGACATGGTGTACAACCGCTGCGTCGGCACGCGGTACTGCTCCAACAACTGCCCCTACAAGGTCCGCCGCTTCAACTACCTGCACTACACCGCGGACAAGACGGCCACCGAGAAGATGCTGATGAACCCGGACGTCACGGTGCGCAACCGCGGCGTCATGGAGAAGTGCACGTACTGCGTCCAGCGCATCGAGCGCGTTCGCATCGACGCGCGCGTCAAGAAGGAGCTCATCAAGGAGGCCGACCTCAAGACGGCCTGCCAGCAGACGTGCGCCGCCCAGGCCATCGTCTTCGGCTCCCTCCACGACGAGAAGCAGCTCGTCTCGCAGCTCCATGAGGACGTGCGCGCCTACAAGCTCCTCCACGAGCTGGGCACCCGTCCGCGCACCGCGCACCTCATCCGCGTGCGCAACCCGAATACCGCCCTCGAGCCGGCCAAGGCCGCGCCGCAGGAAGGGAGCCACTAAGCCATGGCCGAGACCGCTGCCCACCACCCGCTCGACCCGCTCGAGCCACGGGACCTCGTCGCGCCGCACCACGACGACAAGTCACTCAACGAGACGCTGCTGGACCATGTCTGGCGCAAGCCGGGCAAGGGCTGGTTCATGCTCTTCGGCCTGTCGCTCAGCGCGCTGGGTCTGCTCGTCATCGGTGTCACCTACACGCTGGCCCGCGGTATCGGCGTGTGGGGCAACAACCAGCCGGTCGGCTGGGCGTTCGACATCATCAACTTCGTCTGGTGGGTCGGTATCGGCCACGCCGGTACGCTCATCTCCGCCATCCTCCTGCTCTTCCAGCAGAAGTGGCGCACGAGCATCAACCGCTTCGCCGAAGCCATGACGCTGTTCGCCGTCATGTGCGCGGGTCTGTTCCCGCTGCTCCACACGGGCCGTCCCTGGTTCGCCTTCTGGCTGTTCCCGTACCCCAGCACCCTGGGCGCGTGGCCGCAGTTCCGCTCGCCGCTGGTGTGGGACGTGTTCGCCATCTCCACGTACCTCACGGTGTCCGCGCTGTTCTGGTTCGTGGGCCTCATCCCGGACCTGGCCGCGCTGCGTGACTCGTCCAAGACGAAGCTGCAGCGGACCATCTACGGCCTGTTCGCGCTCGGCTGGCGCGGCTCCGGTCGTCACTGGCACAACTACAAGATTGCGTACCTGCTCCTGGCCGGCCTCTCCACGCCGCTGGTCGTGTCGGTGCACACCATCGTTTCGTTCGACTTCGCCGTCTCCCTGCTGCCCGGCTGGCACGCGACCATCTTCCCGCCCTACTTCGTGGCCGGCGCCGTGTTCAGCGGCTTCGCGATGGTCATCACGCTCATCGTCCCGGCGCGCAAGTACCTGGGCCTGCGGGACGTGATCACGGACCGGCACCTGGAGAACATGAACAAGGTCATCCTGGCGACGGGCCTGCTCGTCTCCTACGGGTACCTGATGGAGCACTTCATCGCGTGGTACTCGCAGAACCAGTACGAGTTCTGGACGTTCTACGTGAACCGCGCGACGGGCCCCTACGCCGGCGTGTACTGGCTGATGATCGCCTGCAACGTCATCACGCCGAACATCTTCTGGTTCAAGAAGTGCCGGACCAGCATCCCCATCATGTGGGTCGCCTCCATCGCCGTGAACATCGGCATGTGGTGCGAGCGCTTCATCATCATCGTCACGTCGCTGAGCCAGGACTTCCTGCCGTCGTCCTGGGGCATCTACTCGCCGACGTGGGTGGACTGGAGCATCTACGTGGGGACGCTGGGCCTGTTCGGCACCCTGTTCCTGCTGTTCCTGAAGTTCGTGCCCGCGGTGGCCATCAGCGAGGTGAAGGAGCTCCAGCTCGAGCTCAAGCACGCCGCCCACCACAACAGCCACGGAGCGCACTAGAGTCATGGAAGCCAAGGTCCTCGATTCCTGGGTGCTGGCCGAGTTCGCGACGCCAGACATCCTCGTGGATGCCACCCGCCAGATGCGGGAGAAGGGCTTCCAGGGGATGGATACGTACTCCCCCTATCCGTTGCACGGCGGCTCGGAGGCCCTGGGCCTCCCGCCGTCCCGCGTGCCCTTCATCGCCCTGTGCGGCGGCCTGACGGGCCTGGTGACGGCGCTCTCCATGCAGACGTGGATGAACACCATCGACTACAAGCTGAACATCGGCGGTCGCCCGCTGCTGTCGCTGCCGGCGTGGGTGCCCATCACCTTCGAGCTGTCGGTGCTGTTCGCGGCGTTCGGCATCTTCTTCGGCCTGTTGGGGCTGAGCCGGCTGCCGCAGCCGTACCACCCCGTCTTCGAGTCCGAGGAGTTCCGCACGGCGTCCACGCACGGCTACTGGCTGAGCGTGCCGCACGCGACGGGCCAGGACTCCACCGCCGTCATCGACCAGCTCAAGGCCCTGGGTGCCACCCAGGTGACCGTCGTCACGGGAGAGAAGGAATGAGGTGGCTCATCCCCGCCGCCGGACTCGTCGCGCTGTCGGGCTGCGACGTCCCCTCGGAGTTCCTGCAGCGCATGGAGCACCAGGCCAAGTACGAGTACTACGAGGCCTCGGACTTCTGGGCGGATGGCCGCGCCATGCGCCAGCCCCCGGCGAACACCATTCCGCGTGAGCGCTTCGCGAGCGTGTCCGAAATCAAGGACCCCATCGCCCGCCAGACGGCCGTCACCGGCCGCGCCAACGGCCAGCCCACGGCCACCATCCCCGTGACGGTGGACCAGGCGCTGCTGACGCTGGGCCAGCGCAAGTACAACATCGTCTGCTCGCAGTGCCACGGCGTGCTCGGCGACGGCAACAGCGTGGTGGCGGAGAACATGGCCCTGCGCCTGCCTCCGTCGCTGCTGGAGTTGGAGACCAAGCCGGCGGGTCACTTCTACACGGCCATCAACGAGGGCTACGGTGTGATGCCGTCCTTCTCCGGCGAGCTCGACGTGCGCGAGCGCTGGGCCGTGGTCGCCTACGTGCGAGCCCTCCAGGAAGCCCGAAACATCCGGACGGCCGGTCAGCAGCCCGTCCCGCAGGAGAACCGATGAGCCCCGCAGCCGAAGCCTCCGTTCCCCTCGAGCGTTACACCGGCACGCCGAAGTACATGGTGCCGGCGTTCGGCGTGGGCGTCCTGGGCATCCTGGCCACCCTGGCCATCTTCTTCGCCACCGACGCGAAGGGCATCGCCGCCCACAGCTACCTGCTCGCGTTCACCTACTGGGTGGGCATCAGCGTGGCGTTCATCATCATGATCGCCATCTTCCACACGGCCAAGGCCAAGTGGCTCATCCTGCTGCGCCGCACGATGGAGACGGGTGCGTCCACCATCCCCGTCTTCGTGGCGCTCATCATCCCGCTGGTCTTCATGGCGGGCTACCTGTACCCCTGGTGGCCGGGCTCGCCGCTGGCCGCGAGCATCACCGGCCTGGAAGCCGAGCACCTGTCGCACAAGATCCACTGGTACCTGCGCCCGGACTTCATGGGCATCCGTCACGTCATCTACTTCGCGGTGTGGATCTTCGCCGCGTGGAAGCTGCGCAAGCTGAGCGTGCAGCAGGACACCGAGGGTGGCCTGGACTTCACCCGGCGGCTGCGCCGCTTCTCCCCGGGCATGCTCCCTCCCCTGGCGCTGACCATCACCTTCGCGTCCTTCGACTGGCTGATGAGCCTGACGCCGCTGTGGCAGTCCACCATCTTCGGCGTGTACTACTTCGCGGGCAGCTTCCTGTCGGCGTTCTGCATCCTGACCATCGTCGCGACGTACGCCCGGGGCCAGGGCCTGTTCGGCAACCTGGTGACGACGGCCCACTTCCACAACCTGGGCAAGCTGATGCTGGCCTTCACGGCGTTCTGGGCCTACATCGCCTTCTCCCAGTTCATGCTGGTGTGGATCGCCAACATCCCGGAAGAGGCGCCCTGGTACGGCCTGCGCATCTTCGGAGCGTGGAAGCCGGCCTCCATCGCCCTGTTCTTCCTGCACTTCGTGCTGCCGTTCTTCACGCTGCTGTCGCGAAATCTGAAGCTGCAGCCCCGCAAGCTGTCGCTGGTGGCCTTCTACCTGCTGGCGGTCCACGCGTTCGACCTGTACTGGCTCATCTGGCCGGCGCTGACGGGCAATGCCGGGCCTCAGCTGCTGGCCAACCCGCTCAGCATCATCACGCTCGTCACCTCGTTCGTGGGCGTGGGTGGCATCGCGGTGGGGTTCGCGCTGAAGAACGCGAGCAACAGCTACACGATGCCGGTGAAGGACCCCTACATCGCGGAGTCCCTGAGGTACGTGCAGCCATGAAGAAGACCCAGGTTGAGCTCGAGTCGCGTGTCATCGTCGGCGCCCACGGTGTGGCCGCCGAGGAAGACCACATCGTCATGAGCAAGGTGGTGGGCATCGGTGTCGGCTCGCTCGTCATCTTCGCGGTGGGCATCGTCTGGGCCTACGCCATCCAGGTGCGCACGATGAAGGAGGCCCAGCCGGACGGTCCTCCTCCCATTCCCGCGGCCATGGGGCAGTACGAGGTGGGCATCGTCAACCAGCGCCTGTTCGAGCAGGACTGGCACGCCGAGGAGAAGATCGGCGGCCAGCAGCAGGCGCTCAAGGCCGGCTGGGGTGACCAGCCGGGTGTCAAGGCCCATCCGTCCCTGGATGAGGCCATGAAGACGGTCATCACGAAGCAGAACGCCCCGCCCCCGCCTGCCCCGGCGCCGGCCCCCGAGCAGCCCCAGGAGCCGACCCCGGCTCCTCGGCAGTAGCTTCCGCCGCCAGCATCACGTAAGAGCCGCTCGCGATGATGTCCCTCTTCTCCCACATCCCCCAGTGCGCCCCCCGCCTGGGGATGCTCGTCGCGGTGGCCCTGGTGCTGGGCACGGCGACCCCGGCCCCGGCGATGCCCGGCGGTGGCAAGACGCCCCGCTCCATCGTCGAGGCCCAGCAGGACGCCCCGCCCCAGCTCAAGGGCGTGGACGTGGAGGAGCACCTGGGTGACCCGGTTCCTCCCCTCACCCGCTTCCTGGACTCCAATGGCCAGGAGGTGACGCTGGGGACGGTGCTGCCCAAGACGCTGCCCACGCTGCTGACGCTCGTCTATTACAACTGCCCCATGCTCTGTAACCTGGTGCTCAACGCCCAGGTGAAGACGATGCGGGAGCTGGGTCTGGAGCTGGGCCGCGACTACGAGGCGGTCACCATCAGCGTGGACCCCGAGGACACCCCGGCGATGAGCAGCGAGCGCCGGCGCAAGCACCTTCAGTCCATGGGCAAGCCCGAGAGCGCGCCCTGGCACTTCCTCACCGGGACGGACGCGGAGATCCGCCGCCTCGCGGACGCGGTGGGCTTCAAGTACACGTACGACGAGAGCACCAGGCAGTACGCCCACCCCGCGGTGGTGATGGTGCTCACGCCGGAAGGGACGCTGTCGCGGTACCTGTACGGGACGGACTTCCCTCCCAAGGACATGAAGCTGGCGTTGCTGGAGGCGGCCGGCGGCCGCGTGGGTACCAGCTTCGACCGCGTGGTGATGTCCTGCTTCAAGTATGACACCGCCACCCGGCGGTATGGCTTCTACATCTTCGGGTTCATCCGCCTGGGCGCACTGGCCGTCTTCTTCGCCCTGGCGACGATGCTGATCTATTTCTGGAGGCGCGAGCTGAAGAAAGGCGCGGCGGCATGAGCGAGCTTCTCAACAACCTTCTGTTCCTCCCGGAGAGCGCGTCCACGTTCGCGGAACGGGTCGACCTGCTGCACCACTTCGTCGTGGGAACGACGATGGTGATGTCCACGGGTGTCGGCCTCGCGGCGCTGTTCATGTTCTTCCGGTACCGCCGGCGGCTCCCCGCCCAGGCGACGGAGTACGTCGTCCCCACGCTGAAGACGGAGTTCCTCTTCGTCTCCGTGCCGCTGGTGTTCTTCCTGGCCTGGTTCGGTATCGGCTTCCGGGACTTCACCTGGGTCACCACCCCGCCCAAGGACGCGATGGACGTCTACGTCATGGGCAAGCAGTGGATGTGGAAGTTCTCCTACCCGGAGGGCCCCAACGGCGTGAACGTGATGCACGTCCCCGCCAACCGTCCCGTGCGCCTGCTCATCACGTCCCGTGACGTGCTGCACTCGTTCTACGTGCCGGCGTTCCGCATCAAGATGGACGCGCTGCCGGGTCGCTACACGCAGATCTGGTTCGAGGCGACCAAGCCCGGCACGTACCAGGTGCTCTGCACCGAGTACTGCGGCCTGTCGCACTCGAAGATGCTGGCCGAGGTCGTCGTGCTCCCCGAGGAGGAGTACGAGGACTGGATCAAGGAGCAGCGCCGCGGCCGGCTGCAGGACCGTCAGGACGCGCTCGCGGACACCTCGCTGGTGCCGCCGGTCGCCCGGATGGTCGAGCAGGGGCAGATCCTGGCCGGTACGCAGGGCTGCCTCAAGTGCCACTCGGTGGACGGCTCGGCGCACATCGGCCCCACCTTCCTCGGCATGTATGACCGCGTGGAGAAGCTCGACGACGGTCAGGACATCCGGGTGGACGAGGCCTACATCACCCAGTCGATGATGGACCCGGGAGCCCACCTGGTGGCGGGCTACCAGAACGTGATGCCGACGTACCAGGGCAAGCTGCAGGGCCCCGAGACGGCCGCCATCGTCGAATACATCAAGTCGCTTCGCACTCCGAACGTCCGCGAGGGCGCCTCCGAGGGACCCGCCTATGACCCCATCCAGTAGCATCGACACGGCGGGGGCCGCCCCGCACGACGAGCACCACGACCACCACCCGAGCTATCTGGTGGACGGCACCACCATCAAGAGCTGGCTCTTGACGGTGGACCACAAGCGCATCGGCCTGATGTTCCTGTTCTGGGTCCTGCTCTTCTTCCTCGTGGGCGGCATCTTCGCGCTGCTCATCCGGGTGGAGCTGCTCACCCCGGGCCCGACCATCATGGACGCGATGACGTACAACCGTACGTTCACGCTCCACGGCCTGGTCATGATCTTCCTGTTCATGATTCCGGCGATTCCGGCCGTCTTCGGCAACTTCATGCTGCCGCTGATGCTGGGCGCCAAGGACGTGGCCTTCCCGCGACTGAACCTGGCCTCGCTCTACATCTACCTGGCGGGCGCGGTGCTGGCGCTGTGGGGCATGCTCAACGGCGGCCTGGACACGGGCTGGACGTTCTACACGCCGTACAGCACGCACACGACGACGACGGTGGCGCCCGTGCTGTTCGGCGCGTTCATCATCGGCTTCAGCTCCATCGCCACGGGCATCAACTTCATCGTCACCTGCCACACCATGCGGGCGCCGGGCATCACCTGGTTCAAGATGCCGCTGTTCGTGTGGGCCATCTACGCGACGAGCTGCATCCAGGTGCTCGCGACGCCGGTCATCGGCCTGTTGCTGGTCCTGGTGACGGTGGAGAACCTGTTCAGCTTCGGCATGTTCGACCCGGCGCGCGGCGGCGACCCGGTGCTCTTCCAGCACCTGTTCTGGTTCTACAGCCACCCGGCCGTGTACATCATGGTGCTGCCGGCCTTCGGCGTGATGAGCGAGATCGTCAGCACGTACAGCCGCAAGAACATCTTCGGCTACCGCGCGGTGGCGTACTCGTCCCTGGGCATCGCCTTCGTGGGCTTCTTCGCCTGGGGCCACCACATGTTCGTGTCCGGCCAGTCCACCTTCGACGCCGGCGTGTTCGGCGTGCTGACCATGCTGGTGGGTGTGTTCACCGCCATCAAGGTCTTCAACTGGGTGGGCACCGTCTACAAGGGCGCGGTCGACTTCAAGACGCCCTTCGCCTACTTCTGCGGCTTCCTGTTCTTCACCGTGTTCGGTGGCATGACGGGCATCGCGCTGGGCACGGTGTCGCTGGACGTGGCGTGGCACGACACGTACTTCGTCGTGGCGCACTTCCACTTCATCATGGTGGGCGCGACCATCATGGCCTTCCTGGCCGCCCTGCACTACTGGTTCCCGAAGATGTTCGGGCGCACGTACCACGAGGGATGGGGCCTGGTGTCCGCGGCGCTCATCATCCTGGGGTTCAACGCCACGTTCATCCCCCAGTTCCTCTTGGGCAACAACGGCATGCCGCGCCGGTACTATGACTACCCGGAGCGCTTCCAGGCGCTGAACGTCGCCTCCACCGCGGGCGCGACGCTCTTGGCCTTCGGGTTCATCATCATCGCCATGTACCTGGCGTACGCGCTGGTGTACGGCAAGGCCGCTGGCAAGAACCCGTGGCGCAGCAAGGGCTACGAGTGGCTGAGCGAGTCTCCTCCGCCGACGCACAACTTCGTGGGTCCTCAGCCGACGTTCCCCGAGGAGCCCCACTTCTACGTCGACCCGAAGAAGGCCGAGGTTCCCGATGCAGTCTAGCGCTCACACCGCCGACGGCGCGGCCAACACGCCGCGCCTGGCGATGCACTTCGCGTCGCTCGAGGTGCAGAACCACGCCGCCCGTCTGGGGATGTGGCTGTTCCTGGCGACGGAAATCCTGCTCTTCGCCGGCCTCTTCGTCTGCTACGGCTGCTACCGCTTCCTCTTCCCGGAGGCGTGGGCGGCGGGCAGCCGCAGCCTGGACCTGACGATGGGCACGGTGAACACCGTGGTCCTCATCACGTCCTCGCTGACGGCGGCGCTCGCGGTGCATCATGCGAAGCACGGCGAGAACAAGAAGGTGGGCGTGATGCTGGCGCTCACCCTCCTGATGGCCGTCGCCTTCCTCGTCATCAAGTACTTCGAGTACAGCCACAAGTTCCACGTCGGGACGCTGCCGGGCCGCTACTACAGCTACCCGGACATCCAGCTGCCGGGCATCTCGCTGTACTTCACGGTCTACTTCTGCTCGACGGCGCTGCACGGCCTGCACGTCCTCATCGGAATGGGCGTGCTGACGGTGGCGATGATTCGCGCCTTCAAGAAGGGCGACTTCGGTCCGAAGAACTACACGATGGTCGAGCTGGGCAGCATGTACTGGCACCTCGTCGACCTGGTGTGGATCTTCCTGTTCCCCATGCTGTACCTGGTCTGAGGGCGACACCACCATGGCCATCGCCAACGAATCCCATCAGGAAGAGAAGAACATGACGGAGCACCACGGAGCGGGCCGCTACTGGCTCATCTGGGGTGTCCTCCTGGTGCTGACGGTCGTCACCGTCGTCACCGGCCGCATGCACCTGCCGTCGTTCGGCCTGCTGCTCGCCATCGTCATCGCGACGGTGAAGGGCACGCTGGTGACGCTGTACTTCATGCACCTCGCGGAGCACCAGGGCGTCAACCGGCTCATCTTCGCCGTGTCCATCGTCTTCGTGATTCTCGCGCTCGTCATCCCCATGGCGGACCTGGGCACGCGCTTCCGCGGCGCCAACCCGCCGGGCTCGCAGTACAGCGACCTGCAGCCGCCGGACATCGGCACGGGTGAGCAGCGCGGCCGCTTCGGCGGCGGCATCCGCTCGACGGACGTGAAGGACTCGCCGCCTCCGGCGCCGAGCCACTGAGAACCACCGGGGGCAGCAGCAGCCCCTCGTATCAAGCCGCGGCGCCGAGGACCCTCCCCGGCGCCGCGTTGCTTTTGCGGGCTACAGCGCGACCTGGACGTTGAAGGCCAGCGCGGTGTCGGTGGGCACCTTGCCCTCGGGCGGCTTGCTGTCGTGCTTCACCAGGAAGCTGACGCCCAAGGAGAGCGCCTCCGTCAGGTTCACCGCCAGCTGCGTCTGGCTGTTCACCAGCACGCGCGAGTCGCCGATGACGCTCAGGAGCACCTCCGCGTCCTCCTTGAAGAGCACGTCCTTGGTGATGCCGTAGCGGAAGGCGACACCGAAGCGGGGGCCGCCGATGTCCACGTCCGGCAGGTCCAGGCGCGAGGGGTAGTACTGGAAGCGCGTCTCGCGCGCGTAGCGGAAGGCCAGGTCCGTGCGCAGGTAGGACTCGCGCTCGTCCTTCTTCTTCTCGTCCCACCACAGCACGCCCAGACCGCCTTCGCCGATGGTCCGCGACTCCACGCTCTTGACGTGGTCCGTCTCGGCGCCCGTCAGCAGGTAGCCGCTGAGCATCTGCGTGAAGCGGCGGTCTCCGCGCAGCTCCAGGCCCGCGTTGAGGGCGACGAGCTGCGACTCCTGCTCCTCCCCGGCCACCTCGGGCGGGCGGCTGCGGCCGTAGTTGCCGTAGCCCCGGATGCCGACAATCCAGTGCTCCGTCGTGCGCTGCGCGCTGGCCAGGCCGCTGAAGGTGAGCGTGGAGGCGTTGCCCGTCAGCGAGATGAGGCCCAGGCCCAGGGTGATGTCCCACTCCTCCTTCTTCTTCTTGTCGTCCGCGGGGGCGGCGGCGCCCGGGGCGGCCGGGGTGCCGGCGATGACCCCCGCGGCGCGCTCGGCGGCCTCGGCGGCGCGGACGCTGGCCTCCGCGGCGCGCTCGGCGGCGGCGGCGGCGCGCTCGGCGGCGACGGCGGCGCGCTCCTCGGGCGTGGTGGCCTGCGCGGCCGCGACGGGGGCGGCGGGCTCCTGCGCGGCGGGCGTGGGCGCAGGCGTCTGGGCCTGCAGGGAAGTGGCAATCAGAAGGGCGGCGGAAAGCATCGGTTCTCCAGTCGTCTCGGTGCCGCCGGACCTGGATTCGGGGCGACGCGAGACGTCCTCGGCTCCCCCCCGGGCCGGCGCGTCTCCTTCCTGCTCCAAACACGCGCGGTGCGGCAATGGTTGATTCGCGGGTTGTGCTTAATTCCGGGGCGGGGCTGGCTTCACCCAGGAGGATTCCCACCATGCACCTCGCCCGCATCGCGTCGCTGTGCCTGCTCTTGTCCCCCGTGGTGGCCGCCGCCCGGAACGTCACGGTGCCCGTGGACGTGGGCGTGGGGCCCGCCGCGTTCCTCTTCTTCGGGCCCGTCTTCGACGACCAGCCCATCCACACCGGGCTGAAGCTCTCCGTCGAGGCGGTGCTGGACAAGGACTGGCTGAAGAAGAACCAGCGCGCCATCCCGTCCCGCTACCGCAAGTACGCCAAGAGCGTGGACGAGGTGCGCATCTCCCCGTCCATCTTCATCCCTGACGCCCTCATCATCTCCCCCAAGGTGCGCGACACCGGCATGTATGGCATCACCTGGAAGCCCCTGGGGCTGGGGCTGCCGTTGACGTCCGGCCCGGTGCGGCTGGCGGTGGGTGGTGGGGTGCTCTTGACGTATGCGTACCTGCACTCGGACACGCTGGCGGACACGCACTTCGTGAGGCCGGGCGCGGAGCTGGGCGTGGACCTGGAGCTGCAGCTCTCCAAGAGCTTCCTCATCAGCCTGGGCTGGGAGTCCGCGCTCTACGTGCCGCAGGAGCTGGGCGGGCTGGGGCTGCCGGACCGGGTGCGCGACGGCATCTTCCACGTGGGCCAGGCCTACCTCCAGTTCCACGTGCGCTTCCCGTACAGCACGCGCCTGTGAGGCGGACGGACGGCTTCGCGGGAACCGGGTGATGCACGGGATGGCCGGGTGGCGATACCCTGGCGTGACATGCCCTTGGTCCTCGCCACCGACGCCCAGAAAGCCGAGCGCGACCGCGTCACCCATGCCGCCTGGGGCTCGCCCCTCACCGTGGAGCAGTTCCACCAGCGCGAGGTGCGGCTGCGCGCGCATCCCTGGTGCCGCGAGGGCATGCGCACCTGGCTGCTCGTCGACGACGGCGGACAGGTGCTGGCCTCGTGCGAGACGTTCCGCACCGACAGCCACCTGCGCGGCCCGGACGGCGTGGCCACGCCCGGCGTCAGCGAGGCCATCGCCAGCGTCTTCACGGTGCCCGAGCTGCGCGGCCACGGACACGCCACGCGGCTGATGGACCAGGTCGCCGAGCACGTCGCCCAGGAGGGCCAGGACCGGCACGCGGCCCTGCTCTTCTCGGACGTGGGCGCGCCGCTCTACCGGCGCTCGGGCTATCGCGAGGCGCCCGCGTGGGACTGGAACCTGCCCGCCATGGGTGGACTGTCCACGCACGCGGTGGACGCGCTCCTGTGCGACGGGGACGTGCCGGAGGTGATGGGGCGCCTGCAGCGTCCGGACGTGCCCTTCCTGCTGTGGCCGAGCCCGGCGCAGGTGGACTGGCACCTGGAGCGGGAGCGGGTCTACGCGGAGCTCTTGCGTCGCCCCCGGCCGGAGGCCTGCGGCGCGGTGGTGGGCCGCTCGTTCGCGCTGTGGGCGATGATGGCCCGCTACGGCGAGCTGGTGGTGCTGCTGTTCGACGCGGAGTCGCTCGAGGACTCCATGGCCCTGATGGAGGCCGCGCGGGGCGTGGCGCACCGGGCGGGCCTGTCCCGCGTGGTCGTCTGGGAGGAGCCGGGCACCCTGCCCTGGCTGGCGCGGATTCCGGGCGCCACGCGCGTGGCCCGGGAGGGCTCGCTGCCCATGCTGCGTCCGCTGAGGGACGGGCTGCCGCCCGCCGAGCGGGTGACCTTCTCGCGCGCCCTCTGGGTGTGACGCGCGGCTAGGATGCCCCGACATGGCCAAGCGCACGCGCATCATCGAAGGCACCTGGAACTGCACCTCGTGCGACGCCAAGGACATCCTCGCGCGGCACAAGCGCTGCCCCACCTGCAACAACCCGCGGGAGCTGTCGGGCGACGAGTCGGACTTCGACTTCGGCGACGTGGACGCGGCGAGCGGCAGGTCCCTGCGCGAGGGCGTGACGGACGAGAAGGCCGTGGAGATGGCGAACGCGGGCGAGGACTGGTTCTGCGCCTTCTGCGGCGCCGCCAACCGGGGTGACCATCCCCGCTGCAAGCACTGCAACGCCGAGCGCGAGTCGGACTCGAAGGTGGGGCCCCGGAAGGATTTGTCGGGACATCCGCCCGCTCCCGCCCCTCCCCCGAAGAAGAAGCCCCGGCTGGGGATGTGGCTGTTGCTGGGTGCGCTGCTGTCGTGCTGCTTCGGAACCTGTGTGTACTCGGGCTGGTCGAACCAGACGCACGACTACCCGGGTGAAGTGACGGGCACGTCGTGGAAGGTGGCGGTGGTGCAGGAGCGCTTCACCCGCGTGGAGAAGGAGGGCTGGGCGGACGAGCTGCGCCAGGCGAGCGCGCGCATGCCCGTCAACGGCGCGGGAGAAATCGCCGGCGTGGAGAACGTGCGCGGCTGCGTGGAGCGCCAGCGCGGCACGCGCAAGGTGGCGGACGGCACCGAGCGCGTGTGCCGCTCCAAGACGCGCAGGGTGGCGTGTGGCACCGAGGAGAAGTGCCGCCGACGCGACAAGGGCAACGGCTTCGCGGAGGAGGTCTGCGAGGACGTGACGAAGTACTGCAACGAGTCCTATGAGGACTGTCAGAACCAGACGCGCTACCGCAACGAGCCCGTCTACGCGCGGCGGTGCACCTATGACACGCACGAGTGGCGCAAGGTGGACCGGCGCGAGGCCTCCGGCCAGGACGGCGCCCCGCGCTGGCCCACGCTCCAGGTGGGACCGCAGGACCGTCAGCGGCGCGAGGAGACGTACGTGGTGAACGTGCGCTACGAGGACGACGGGGTGAAGGAGCAGGTGCTGGAGCCGAAGACGGAGGCCGAGTTCCTGTCGTGGAAGAAGGGCCAGGGCGTGGTCCTCACGGTGACGAACGGCGGGGAAGTGAAGAAGGCCGTCCCACGTTGAGCCCACGAGGCTGAGGCCCCCATGGAATGCACCCTCTGTGGCGCCTGCTGCGTGGCGCCGGACATCGCGGCGCTCGACAAGCCGCTCGGGCTCAGGTGCCCGCACCTGCTGCCCGACAACCTCTGCGCCATCTACGAGCAGCGGCCGAACATCTGCCGCGACTACCAGGCCGACGAGGTGTGCCGCCTCATCGAGGCGCCCACCCTGGACGAGCGCGTGCACAAGTACCTGGCCCTCTTCGATTTGACGGAGGAGGCCCGCGCCGTGAAGGAGCAGGGCTGCCCCTCCATGAAGCGCGCCCGGCAGGCCGCCGCCAGGCTTCAGGCCGGAGCGCCCGGTGGAGAACGCCCGGACGAGCCGGCCTGACACGGCCCCTTGTCCCCGGCGAGCCGGGGCGCTATCCCCCGACCGTGAGCTTCCAGCCGACCGAGCCCTTCGTCGCCGCGCCGGGCCTGACGAACGAACACGCGCAGACCATCTACGCGAACTTCGTGCGTCCCCGTCACGCCCCTCCGCTGAAGCGCCAGCGGCGCGAGCTGCCCGACGGCGACTTCGTCGATCTGGACACCTTCGACGGCCCCAGCGGCGCGCCGCACGTGGTGGCCCTGCATGGGCTGGAGAGCTCCTCCCAGGCGGGCTACATCACCGCCATCCTCCGGGGCGCGGCCCAGCGCGGCTGGGGCGCCACCGCGCTCAACTTCCGCTCCTGCAGCGGCGAGCCCAATCGGCTGGCGCGCACGTACCACTCGGGCCACATCGACGACGCGCTCGGGCTGCTCCGGGACTTGCGCGCCCGCGTCACCGGGCCACTCTTCGCCGTGGGCTTCTCCCTGGGCGCCAACGTGCTCTGCCGACTGCTCGAGGACCAGGGCGAGGAGGCCCCCGTCCGCGCCGCCGCGTCCATCAGCGCGCCGTACGACCTGGACGCGTGCTGCGCCAAGCTGGATGGTCCCGGCCCGTTCCACCGCATCTACCGCGAGCGCTTCCTGCGCACGCTCAAGAGCAAGGCGCGAGCGAAGCTCAAGCGCTTCCCCAACGCCTTCGACGGCCGGGCCATGGAGGCGGCGCGCACGGTGCGCCAGTTCGACCACGCCGTCACCGCGCCCCTGCACGGCTTCAACAGCGCGGAGCATTACTACGCCGAGTCCTCGTCGGGCCCCAGGCTGCACGCCATCCGCAAGCCCACGCTGCTCATCAGCGCCGAGGATGACCCGATGCTGCAGGCGCCCGTCATCCCGCCGGAAGCGAAGGACAACCCGCACCTGAGCGTGGTGTTGACCCCGCACGGCGGACACGTGGGCTTCGTCGCCGGCAAGCTGCACCGTCCCCGCTTCTGGGCGGAAGACCAGGCGCTGGCCTTCTTCGACACCTTCCGCTAGCCGAAGTTCAGGATGAAGCCGAGCTTCGCCGTGGGGCGCACGGTGCGCAGCATCCACGACCGGTCCTCCGCGGGCCCGACGGTGCCCCGGAGCGGCTCGTCCAGGTCCTTCAAGCTGGGGCCATACAGCTCCATGAAGCTCACCCCGCCGCGCACGAAGAAGGTGATGCTCCGGGGCATGCTGACCTCGAAGCCCACCAGTCCGCTCGCGTACGTGTAGCCCACGCGCTCGAGCGACGGCAGCGGCGGCAGTGACAGGTCCGCCAGCCTGCGCTCCAGGGCGCGCACGTCCGCGGGCTGCGCGTGGCCAATCTCCACGCTGAAGGCGGGCGACACCCGGCTTCGCAGCGGCAACAGCGTGAGCCCCGCCCGCGCGCCGGCGCGAACTCCGTTGTGCGTGGCGCCCAGATGCAGCCGCACCACCCGCGCGGGACGGAACGAGATGGACAACCCCGCGCCTTCCGTCACCCCCGCGTCCAGCATCAACCCGAAGGGCGCGACCCGCTCGGGGTCCTGTGTCGCCCGACGGCGAATATCCCCTGCCTCGAATGCGCTCGCCATCGGTGCCACGAGCAGCACCACCAACGCGAGCAGCGTGGACCGCGTCCCCATGCGTCGAATCCCCACCCCAAGCCGCCGCGACGCTCCGCGGCCCCTGACCTTGCCAACCGTCGTCATCGGGGCGACCACCCCCGCCGACCAACGGTGCGCATGGCCTCGCCCCCCTTCAACGAGGTGGACCAGGCTCCGGCGGATGCCTGCTTCGTTCCACCGGAGCCCGCCTCCTCGCCCCCCGCCCTTCCCCCTCCACCCGCCACGCCGCTCGCGTCGCCCGAAGCTCCGCCGCGCTTGACGTCCTGCTCCCCCCGACCGGCCCCCATCCCTCGTCCCACCGACAAGCCCTGCCTCCCCACTCCAGGCACCGACTCGTCCCCGCCCTTCCCCTCGCGACGACGCGCTCGCGTCCCCCCCAGCGCCCCCCACCGACCCGCCCCCATCGCCCCCACCGACCCGCGTCATCCCCCGCGGCGCGTGGCCATAGCATCCGCCGTGCCGTCCCTCGGACGCCGCTCGAAACCAATGACTTCGCGGGGTTGCGAAGGAGCCCCCGTCCCGCGGGATGGCCTGGGGGACCGAAACCGGAAAAATCTCCGGACCTCCGGGGAGGGCGTCCTAACGTGCGCGACTTCGCAGCCGAAGGGGAGGGAGCGCCTTGCGCCTGACAGCCATCGCCACCGCCGTGCTCGTGCTCGGTGGGTGCTCGCGAACGACGGAGGGACCCACGCCCGCCGTGGAGCGGGTGGTCAATCCGCGAGCCCGCGTGGGCGAGCTCACCCGACTCTGCAACGCCCAGGGAGGGGCCACGGGCTGGAGGCTGGAGCTCCAGGGCCGGCGCTTCTCCCCCGTGCCGGGCGAGGTGCTCACCGACGCGCCCACGGTGGAGCTGCCGGAGGTCACCCTGCGCGGCCCGTCCACGTACACGCTGACGCGCGAGCAGGTCTTCTATGTGCGGCCGGAGCTGCTGCTGCTCGACGTGCCCACGCGCGACAGCTCGCCGCCGGTGGAGCTCTCCCCGGGCAGCTACGCGGTGGAGGTGGCCAATCCCCTGGGCGGCACGGGCCGGCTGCCGGACGCGCTGCTGGTGGTGGAGCCGCCCTCGGTGGCGCGGGTGATGCCGCCCGCGGATGGCTACTCGGCCGCGGACTCCAACCCCATCGTCATCGAGGGCCAGGGCTTCCAGCCGGGCACCAGCCCGCTGCTCTCCCTGCGCCGCGAGGGCGTGGAGGATCAACCGCTCTTCTTCGTCACCGTCGTCTCGCCCACGCGCGTGGAGTCCGAGCTGCCGCCGGGCACGCCCGAGGGTGTCTACAGCCTGGTGGTCGCGCATGGAGACGGGTGTGAGGCCGTGGCGACGGGCGCCCTCGACGTGCGCTACCCTCGCCTGGGCACCCTCACCGTGTCACCGCGCTCCGGCGCGGAGCGTGGCGACACCACCGTCCTCATCCGCAACACACCCACCGGCGCCCAGCGCGCGTTCAGCGCCGTGCCCGAGGTCTACATCGTGGCCCCGGTGAAGTCGGCGCCGTCCCAGACGCAGCGAATTCCCCTGCGCTCGGTGGAGCTGGTGTCGCCGCAGGAGCTGCGCGCGGTGGTGCCCACGTGCTCGGGGTTCGACGAGCCCGGAGGTGACCCCACCTGCCCTGGCGGCATCGTCGTGGGCGGCCCCTATGCGCTGGAGGTCCTGGACCCCGCGGGCGCGCTGGGCGAGGTGCCCGCGACGGAGGGCTTCACGGTGGTGGGCGGACCTGGCTTCACCTCGGAGCAGGCCGCGCCCCTCGACCTCCCTGGAGCCGTGCAGCCATGAATGCCCTCGTGCTCGTCGCGCTCGCGGCGCTCACCTCCGGCGCGAAGCCCGCCCCCACGGAGGGAGGCAACGTGCTGCTCGCGCCCAAGGTGGGCTTCTTCAAGTCCACCACGTCGCTGGGCGGAGACCTCTACCTGGGGCTGGAGCTGGGCTACGTCACGCCCTGGCTCGAGCGACGGTTGGCCGTGACGCTGGAGGTGGGCTACCACCGCCCGCAGACGTCCGGCGTCCTCTCGGACCCGCAGCTCGGAGGCTTCGGCGCGCCGCCGCCGGATGGCCGCTACACGCTCGCGGTGCGCGAGGTGGCCTTCCTGCTGTCGGCCGTCTATCGCTTCGAGCGGGCCTTCGGCTCGCTGACGCCGTACGTGGGCGGAGGCCCCGGGCTGTACCTGCACCGCGCCACGTCGGACCTGTTCGGCGCCACGGCGTCGGAGAGCGGCGGCGGACTGGGGCTCCAGGCCCTGCTCGGCGTGGAGCTGCCGCTGGGGCCAGGGGGCCTCTTCCTGGAGGCGCACTACCACCTGGCGCCGCTCGACTTCGTCACCACGGGCGACGTGAATGTCGGCGGCGTCCTCGCGGGCGGACTGGGCTACCGGCTGCGCCTGTGACGGGCGCTCAGGCCCGCCCCACCGGCGTGCGCAGGACGCGCAGCAAATCCTGCGCGACCAGCTCGCGCACCGCCGTGCGCAGCGACTCCAGGAGCTGGTGGAGGGACTCGGCGGACTCACCGGGCGCGTCCACGACGCGCTCGCGGACGCCATCGAGGATGCGCATCCGTCCGGGCACCAGGGCGATGACGGGCAGCGTGGGGTAGCGCTTGCGCAACAGCCCCAGGAAGAGCGGGTGGTCCTCGTCCTGCCGGCGCAGGTCCACCACCACGAGCGCGGGCGGCGAGGACGCGATGGCGGCGAGCGCGTCGTCCGTGTCGCCCGTGGCGGAGATGGACAGGCTCTCGTCGCCGACGGCGAGCACGCGGCGGAGCAGCTCCCGCGACGCGGCATGGGGACTGGCGATGAGGACGCGACGCATCTGCCTGGGAAGCTAACCCTTCCAGACCGCGATGGCCGCACCCGCGAAGGCGACCGCCGAGCCCAACACCCGGGCGGCCGTCGCCGGGCGCCCTTCCACCATCGCATCCCAGATGAGGCTGGTGACGAGCTGGGCGGCCATGAGCAGCAGCACGGACTGCACCGCGCCCAGCCGGCCGATGGCCCACGGCATGCCCACGACGATGACCACGCCGCACAAGCCGGGCAGCAGGTGCCAGGGGGTGAAGCCGGAGAAGCGCCCCTCGGCGGCGGCGGCCTCGGGCCAGAGCCCGGGCACGGTGCGCGCCACCGCGTACACGGCGAAGGTGGCCACCGTCGCCACCACCATGTTCATGAGGACCGCGCTCAGCAGGCCCCACTGGCCGGCGAAGCGCTTGTTGAGACCACCTTGGGCGACGACCGCCAGCCCACACAGCAGGGGAACGAGCGAGACAAAACGCATGGGCGCGGGTGGGTACCCCGAACGCCGGGCCGGCCGCAAGGTGGCACGCTCGGACTCGCGGGGGCTCTCGACTTCTCAAGAGGCTGGCGAAAGGGGAATCGACCGGCTACGTCCAACGCTCGCGCCATGGACGCCCCCCTCGAGCTCCACTTCGACTGCGGCACGCTGGTGGCACCCACGCTGCCGGACGACGTACGACTGGGCGCCCTCTTCCAGAAGGACGGGCGCACGGGGGTGTACCGCGCCGCCGCCCGGCACTACCGCGAGGTGGTGCTGCGGTTGCGCGAGCTGGGGGTGGCGTACGAGGACCGCGCGAAGCGCTTCGAACCGCTCGAGGCGGAGCTGACGGTGCCCATCCAGCCGTTCCCCCACCAGCGCGCGGCGCTCGATGCCTGGACGCGCGCGGGGGGCAAGGGGCTGGTGGAGCTGCCGACAGGCGCGGGCAAGACGCTGCTCGCGGTGCTGGCCATCGCGCACGTGAAGCGGCCCACGTTGGTGGTGGTGCCCACGCTGGACCTGATGACGCAGTGGCAGGGCGTGCTGGCGCGCCACTTCTCGCTCCCGGTGGGGATGCTGGGGGGCGGGGTGAACGACCGGCAGGCGTTGACGGTGACGACATACGACTCGGCGGCGATGCAGACGGAGTTCCACGGCAACCGCTTCGGGCTGCTCGTGTGTGACGAGTGTCACCATCTGCCGGCGCCCAGCTATCGGTTCATCGCGGAGGGCTCGCTGGCGCCGTACCGGCTGGGGCTCACCGCGACGCTGGAGCGCACGGACGGCGGAGAGCGGGTGGTCGAGGAACTGCTGGGGCCGCTGGTGCACCGCACCGACATCCGCGAGCTCCAGGGGGAGTACCTGGCGCCCTACGAAGTGAAGCGCGTGGAGGTGCCGCTAACGGCGGAGGAGAAGGCGCGCTACGACGAGGCCCGGGCGTTGTACCTGGGCTTCGTGCGGAAGCTGGGCGTGCGGCTGTCGGCGCCCGAGGGCTGGGCGCGCTTCCTGGCGCAGAGTCAGCGCAGCGACGAGGGACGCGCGGCGTACCGGGCGTATCGCGAGCAGCGCCGCATCGCGCTCACCTCCAGCGGCAAGCAGGAGGTGCTGTGGCGAATCCTGCTGGAGCACCGCGAGGACCGGGTGCTCGTCTTCACGGACGACAACGAGACGGTGTACACGCTGGCGCGACGGCTGCTGCTGCCCGCGCTCACGCACCACACGCCGATACCGGAGAGAAAGGCGCTGCTCGCGGCGTTCGCCTCGGGGGAGCTGCCGGTGCTGCTCACCTCGCGCGTGTTGAACGAGGGCGTCGACGTCCCGGAGGCGCGTGTGGGCGTGGTGCTCAGTGGCAGCGGGAGCGTGCGCGAGCATGTGCAGCGGCTGGGGCGCATCCTGCGCAAGCGCCCCGGGAAGAGGGCGATGTTGTACGAGGTCTGCTCCGCGCAGACGGCGGAGAGCGGCATCAGCGAGCGGCGCAGGCAGCACGACGCCTACCAGGAGGAGGGCTAGATGCGACGTCAGCGCTCCGGCAGCAGGC
Source organism: Myxococcus sp. XM-1-1-1 (assembly GCF_020037095.1). Taxonomy (NCBI): domain Bacteria; kingdom Pseudomonadati; phylum Myxococcota; class Myxococcia; order Myxococcales; family Myxococcaceae; genus Myxococcus; species Myxococcus sp. XM-1-1-1. The sequence continues at coordinate 116,316 of NZ_JAIQDH010000009.1, read as the reverse complement.
ACCCAGCCACCATGCCCGGACTCCCGGGTGGTGACGCGCGTCCCTGGGCCTTCACCTGTGGAGTCCCGCGACATGCGAGCCACCGCCGTCCCGTTCGTCGATGGGCCTCCATTTCCCCAGGCGCTCTTCGCAGGGCGCGCCGTGCCGCCCCGGGAGTTGCTCGCATACCGCGCGCAGAAGCGCATCCTCCGTCCTGCGTTCGTGAAGCGCGACGTCCCCGCGTCCCTCGCGCGCTCCAGGGGAGGCGCGCCGTGCAGACCTGGCTCGCATGCCGCACGCAGGAGGGCATCCGCCGTCTGGCCTTCGTGAGGCATGACGCCCCCCGCGCCCTCCACGGGAAGTGCGCCATGACGCCCCGGCTCGCGCACCACGCTCAGAAGCGCATCCTCCGTCTCGCGTTCGTGAAGCGTGACGCCCCCGCGCTCTCCCCGGGAGGCGCGCCATGCTGACGCGGGAGCTGCTCGCGTACCGCACGCAGAAGGGCATCCTCCGTCCCGCCTTCGTGAAGCGCGATGACCCGGCGCTCCTCGCACTCGCGGCCGAGCTGCTCGCCTCCGTCGAGGCCTCGCGAGGCGCCATCTGTGACGATGTGGAGGAAGGCCTCGGCCTGCTCGCGGGCGCCTGGTCGCGTCCGAAGATCGCGCGCGGTCTCGTGAAGCTGCTCGTGGACCGGCTCACGTTCGAGGAGCCCGCGCCCGATGTCTCCGAGACCCGCTGGGCCCGGCTGAAGACCGTCGCCCAGGTGCTCCGCGCCCTCACGCCCGACACCACGATGGAAGCCTACGAGGCCCGCCTCGAGCAGGCCCTCTCCACACCGCTCCAGGATGCGCGCGCGGCACTCTACGCGGACCTGCCCGGAAACCGGAAGCTGCTCGGCTGGGACGGCGAGGCACCCACGGCGCAGGCGCTGGTGGACCGCTACAACCTCGCCCTCGCCCAGGGGCCGCTGCTGTCCGCGCGGCGGCTGACGCTGCGGGCTCGCGCACCGGAGCTCTTGCGCGTGCGCAAGGTGCTGCGCTGGCTGAAGTTCTGCCGGCTCGTCGCCGAGGTCCGACGCGATGGCCCGGACTGGGAGCTGGAGGTCGAAGGCCCCGGCGCCATGCTCGCCCTGCAGAAGAAGTACGGCCTGCAGCTCGCCTCGTTCCTGTCCGTGGTGCCGGTGCTGGAGCGCTGGGAGCTCAAGGCCACGGTGGAGCCCTCGCGCCGCCAGGCCACGCTGATGTTGAGCGACAAGGACCCGCTCGTCTCTCCCCTACCCGCCGCGTTGGGTCACGTCCCCGAGGAGGTCGCCTCCCTGTCCTCCAGCTTCGAGGATGACGCGTGGGAGCTGGACCTGACGCCGCTGCCCCGCCACGTGGGCGCCGCCAGCCTCTGCGTGCCGGACCTCACCTTCCGACACCGCGACTCGCGCCAGGAGTTCGCCCTGGAGCTGTTCCACGCCTGGCACGCGAGCGCCCTCACCCGCCGGCTCGCGGAGCTGCGCACCCGGCCCGACGCGGGCCTGCTCCTGGGCGTCGACCGGGCCCTGCTCGCGAAGCAACCCTCGGAGCGCGCGACGCTGGAGGGCCATCCCCAGGTCGTGCTCTTCCACGGCTTCCCCTCCGCGAAGAAGCTCAAGGACCGGCTGTCGAAGCTCTCCACGACGAGCCCCCGGAAGTAACGGGGACAAGCCGCGGCTCAGGTGCCCTTGGGCTTGAACTGCGCGGCCAGCACGCTCAACAGCCGGATGGCGCTGCGGTCCAGCTGCTTGGCCCGGCGCAACAGCCGGCGCAGCTCCCCCGACTCGCCATACTCGCTGGGAGGCTCCGCGGCCCACTTCACCTCCTGCGAGGGCTTGAGCCCCAGCGCCTCGTCCGCGGAGATGGAGAGCACCACGCACAGCCGCCGGAAGGTCTGGATGCTCGGCAACATGTGGCCGCGCTCCAGCCGCCCGTAGACTTCGCTCGCGATACCGATGCGCTCCGCGACGTCGGCCTGCGTCAGGTTCAGCCGGGTGCGGGCCAGGCGCGCAGCTCCTCCGAGGCGGGATGCGAGGGTCTTTTCCATGTTCGTTAACCTAACGGGTTCGTCCATGTCGATATGACTTGAGAGGTTGGCATCCAAGAACTTCCCAGGTAGTCTTATGGGAAGCGGACCTGATGCGTCACCTCACCCGCGCCACGTCGAAGCCATGAGCACGCAGCCCTTCGTCACCTTCCTGTTCGTGGATGAAGACCCCCTCGCGCTGTCGGCGTGGCGTCGGCTCGTCCGGGACCTCCCCGGCGCCAAGCGCTTCGCGCGCGACATGGCGGAGGCCCTCGCGCTCGTGCACGAGCAGCCGCCGCGCGTGGTCGTCTGCGGAGACCTGCTGCCGGATGGAGACGGGCTGCACCTGCTCCAGGCGGTGCGCGCGCGTCACCCGCACACCGCCTGCGCGCTCCACGCGGTGCGCCCACCTCCCAGGTCGTGTCCGCGCGAAATCACCTGGGTGGACCGCGCCGCGCATCCCCGGGAGCTCCACTCGCGGCTCCGTGCCCTGGGACAGGCCACCGCCCACCCCTGGGCCTGAGCCGTGGCGGCGCATGCCCCCCGGGCACGTTAAGGTGACGCACGCCCCATGAAGCTCTACGCCATCAGCGACTTGCACCTGCGCCACGCCGACAACAAGCAGGCCCTGCAGACCCTGCCCGCCTTCCCGGACGACTGGCTCATCGTCGCCGGCGACGTGGGCGAGACGCTGTCCGAGATGGATTTCATGCTGCGCACGCTGACGGCGCGCTTCCGCCAGGTCATCTGGGTGCCGGGCAACCACGAGCTGTGGACCATGCCCTCCGAGCAACCCTCCCTGCGCGGCGACGCGCGCTACCAGCGACTGGTGGCGCTGTGCCGCGGCCACGGCGCGCTCACGCCGGAGGACCCCTACCCGCGCTGGCCCGGCGAGGGCCCCCACCGCGTCATCGTCCCCATGTTCCTGGGCTACGACTACTCGTTCCGCCCGGACCACGTGCCGGAGGACAAGGCGCTGGAGTGGGCGTTCGAGGACGACCTCTTGTGCACCGACGAGGTGCTCCTGCATCCGGACCCGTACCCCAGCCGCTCCGCGTGGTGCGCCGCGCGCGTGGAGTCCACCCGGGCCCGGCTGGACGCCCTGCCACCGGGCTGCAGCACCATCCTCGTCAACCACTACCCGCTCCGGCACGAGCACGTGCGGCTGCCGCGCATCCCCCGCTTCTCCATCTGGTGCGGCACCAGGCGCACCGAGGACTGGCACGCGCGCTACCGCGCCGAGGTCGTGGTGACGGGCCACCTGCACATCCCGCTCACCCAGTGGCGCGACGGGGTGCGCTTCGAGGAGGTGTCGCTGGGCTACCCCATGCAGTGGAAGCACCGGGGCGGCATCGAGCGGTGCCTGCGCGAAATCCTCCCCGGCCCCGCCACCCGCCCGCTCTGAGGGCTTCGCGCCGCTGGAAATGAATCGGCCCCGGACGTCCGTGAGGAAACGGACGACCGGGGCCTTGGAGCGGCGCGGCCTCGGGGCCGCGCCGTCTACATCAGGTGATTACTTGTGCGACGCGATGAACGCGATGCCCTCGTAGCCACCCTTCGCGCCGTAGATCTCGATGTAGTACTTGCCGGCCGGCACGTTGATGAGGTTGCACACCTCGGACTGGTGCTCCTTCACGCTGCGGCAGTCGTAGTCGAACTTCGTCGGCGCCGAGCCGCGCTTCACGTAGATGTCCGGGTTGCCCTCACCCTCGCCCGTCTGGATGTACAGGCTGTTGATGCCGGTGCCGGGCTTACGCTCCGGAACCTCGATGGTGTACACGTTCGAGGAGCCCGCCGCGCCGGAGAGGTTCTTCAGCGCGATGCCGGACTGCACGGGGATGTAGCCACCCTTCCAGGTCACCGTCAGCGTCACGCCGGAGAAGGTGCTGTAGGCGTTGAGCATGACGACCCAGCGGCCCTGGCTCGGCGTCGCGAACGCGCAGGACTCGGCGTTGCCCGCGCGGTACGGACGGCAGTCGTACAGGCTGGTGGTGGGGACGTTGTTGTAGCGAACGTACAGGTCCGCGTCGCCCGTGCCGCCGGCGATGGAGACGTTCAGGTCGTACGCGCCCTCGGGCAGGTTGAACTCGTAGTACTTCTTCTGGCCGCTGGTGGAGCCGATGCCGGTGATGGGCACGTCCTTCTGGATGGGGGTCGTGTCCACGATGATGGGCACGCCCACGCCCACGGCCTTCCAGGCGTTGGTCACCGAGGCAATCTCATCCGCGGTGTAGCCCAGCAGCGCGGCGGCCTGCTCGGTGGCGACCTTCGCGTCCTCGAACGTGGCGTCCGACTCGAGGATGGTGTTGTTCGCGCGGTAGAAGATCTGCGCGGCCTTCTCGATGCCGATGCCGGTGACCGAGATGGTGGTCTTGCCCGTCGGGTGCGTGCCGCCCTGCGACAGCAGGTAGAACGCCAGGTTGGAGATACCCGAGCTGTAGTGCACGTCCACGCTGTCGTCGTAGTCGTGGAAGTAGTCGAGCGAGTCCCCGTCCTGCGTGGGGTTCGCCATGTAGCGCAGGGCGTCGTTCGGGATGTTCGGCGTCCACACGTCGTCGCCGACCAGCCACGTGCGCGCGCTGACGACGTTGCCGTCGCCGTACCACTCGCACACCGCGCCGAAGATGTCGGAGAAGGACTCGTTCAGACCACCCGACTGGTTGTCGTAGATGAGGTCGGAGGAGAACTCCGTCACGGCGTGCGTCAGCTCGTGCGCCGTCACGTCCAGGGAGTTGGCCAGGTTGCTGGCGTTCACGCCGTCGCCATCGCCGTACACCATCTGGGTGCCGTTCCAGAAGGCGTTCACGTACGCGACGCGGTGGTGGACCGTGCTGACCAGCGTGGCGCCGGCGTTGTCGTACGAGTCACGACCGAACAGCTCGCTGTAGCAGTCGTACACCGTGCCCAGGTGGTCGTAGTTCGTGTTGACGACCGGGTCGGCGACCTCGGGCTGGCCCTCGGTGCGAACCACCGCGCCAGGGAGCGTCGTGGTGTTGTTGCCGTTGTGCATCCGGCGGGCCAGGCCCTCCTTGATCTGCGGGTGGCGGGCAATCACGTCGCCGTTGGTCGCGTTGACCAGGACGACATCGCGCACGGGCGTCCCGTCGCGGCGCTCACCCGACTGGATGAGCTTGTAGACGAGCACCAGCTCGTCGCCGTCACGGAAATAGACCAGCTCGTGGCCGTCCTCGATCTTCAGGCCGTCGAACGTGGAGCGGTCCGCCTGCAGGGCGTCCTTCGCCACCGACACGTCCACGCTCGCCTTGGCCGTGGCCTTCAGGTCGCTGCGGGTGTTGGTGGACGCCGCGATGACCTTGCCACCGCGGGTCGTCAGACGCAGCTGGCCGTACAGCACGGGGATGTTGTTGACCTTCACGCCGTAGACGACGTGGCCGTCGCCCTGGCGGTCCGTGAACGTCTTCTTCAGGACCAGGTCCGCCGGGTTCAGGTTCAGCTGGGGCGCGATGAGCGCCGCCACCGGAGCCAGGTCCGCCTGGCCCAGGGCCGAGAAGCCCGCGGCCGCCTGCGGTGCGGGGCCGAGGTCGCCGGTGATGAACTTGGCGACACCGGAGGAATCCGTAGCAACAACCTTCTTCCCGGTCAGCTGCAGGGCCGCCGCGCTCTTCGTCGCGGTGTCCTGGGGCTTGGCCTCGGGAGCAGGGGTGGACTCGTTGCAACCAACGAGGAAGGACAGCGCCGCTACACCAAGAACACCGCGTACTCGCTGATTCACCATGTAATCCTCCTAAACGGAAAGATTAGAAAGCACAGTGTCACAGGATGGTTGTGTATTTCAAGGTTGCGCGATAATTTTACTAAGTAGCTTATTCTCACATTGCGAGTTTCAGCCAGAAGCCCCAACTATTTCAGCAACTTATCGGAGCCCTACCCGCCGCTTCCGCCGAGTCGCCCGACGTAGTGGGTAACCCTGGTGTGAACAGAATTTCGCGAAAATGCGTGGCCGAAAGGGCCTTCACGGGGTCCGCGCGCGGACCGCATTTCTCGCGGCATTTCCGGGGAATTTTGGGAGGAAGGAAATCCGGCGTCCGAGTGGCGCGGCCATGGTTTCAGGCTCGTGCTCTACCGCTGAGCTATCTCCCGATTGAAGTCGGGAGAGCTGGAGTCGAACCAGCGCCCCCAAGCACCCAAGTGCGTGTCGGGCCACACCGGACGGACGCCGGAAATCCTCACGGTGGACGCGCCCTTCAGGGCGAAGCTGACAGCGGCGCGCGCGTGGAGTTGCTTTGCGGAAGCGGACGGGTGCGCGAGGCTTGCGTCCCGGGAGGAAGGCACATGCGCGCACTTCAGCTGCAGCGACTGGACGGACCCGACGGGCTGGCGTTGGTGGAGCTTGCCGAGCCCGAGGCGCAGGACGCGGTGCTCATCGACGTGGTGGCGGCGGGGGTGAGCTTCCCCGACTTGCTGCTGACGAAGGGGCAGTACCAGTTGAAGCCGCCCTTGCCCTTCGTGCCGGGCGTGGAGGTGGCGGGCGTGGTGCGCTCGGCGCCCGAGGGCGCGTCGGTGAAGGCGGGAGACCGGGTGATGGCCTTCAGCTTCGGGCTGGGAGGCTTCGCGGAGGTGGCGGCGATTCCCGCGGAGATGGTGTTCCGCATCCCCCGGCGCTGGAGCTTCGAGGCCGCCGCGGGCGTGGTGATGAACTACCACACGGCGCACTTCGCGCTGCACCGCCGGGGCCGGCTGAAGGCGGGAGAGACGGTGGTGGTGCACGGCGCCGCGGGCGGCGTGGGCACGGCGTCCATCCAGGTGGCGCGAGGCGCGGGCGCGCGCGTGGTGGCGGTGGTGAGCGACGAGCGCAAGGCGGAGGTGGCCCGCAAGGCGGGTGCGCACGAGGTGCTGCTGTCCTCGGGCCCCTGGCTCACGCAGCTCAAGGAGCTGACGGACGGCCTGGGCGCCAACGTGGTGTTGGACCCGGTGGGTGGGGACATCTTCGACAAGAGCCTCAAGGCGCTGGCGCCGGAGGGACGGCTGCTGGTGGTGGGCTTCGCCGGAGGCCGCATCCCCGAGGTGGCGGTGAACAAGCTGCTGCTGCGCAACATCGACGTCGTGGGCGTGGCGTGGGGCGGCTTCCTCATCCACGAGCCGTCGCTGACGCCCACCATCGCCAAGGACCTGGAGGCGATGGCGGACCAGGGGGTGCTCGAGCCCGTCGTCGGGCCCGTCTTCCCCCTGGAGCAGGGCGCGCAGGCGCTGCGCGAGCTGGACGCCCGGCGCGCGACCGGCAAGGTCGTCCTGCGCGTGCGCGAAGGCTGACGTCTCGGAGGGTGACGGTGCACTCCGGCCGCCCTCCGAGCATGCGGCCCACCGGGCCCTGGCGCCGCTTCGCTGCGGCGCTCATCCCTCGTCCGCAGGTTTGGAGCCAGGAGGTGACGGCGCCATGGCGGATGACTCCATCCTCGAGCGACAGCATCAACGGGAGCGGGAGCAGGAGCGACAACGGCTCCGCGAGCAGGAGCAGCGGGACCTGGAGGTGGAGGCCCATCGCGGGCCGCGGCCCCTGGAGGGTTACGCCGGCGGGCACACCACCTGGGCCAGCGCCCAGGATGACGCGGAGGCCGCCATCGTCCATGCGAACGACGCGGAGGAGTCGTGGGAGGCCAGCCAGCGGCAGGCGCGCCTGGAGCCGGAGCCCGAGGACCCCGACGCGCACGAGCGCGACTGACGAGGTCCCCGTGGCCCACGTCCGAGCCATGGGGTTACACGAGCAAGGAGGTTGCACGGTACAGTCGGGGCCATGTCCGCTCCGTCCTTCCGTGCCGACCTCCGGGTGTTCGTCGAGCAGCGGTGGGTGGGGCTCGCGGACCTCCAGGGCCTGGAGCGGGAGTACCTCGACGATGTGCTCCGTCGTCCCCGCGTGAGCTGCTGCAGCTTCGTCGGAGGCTTCTTCATCGACGTGGGCGGCGTGGCCTTCAGCGACGAGGACTCGGTCGACGAGCTCTGGATGACGTGGAGCTGGTTCTTCGCGTTGGACAAGCTCCTCGACGGTGCCGACGAGGCACGGGCCGCCCCTTGGGAGGAGTCCGCCATGAAGCTCTGGCGCCACGGGGACACGCTGGTCCTGGAGGACCGGAGCGCGAGCGGCACGCCCATCACCCCACGCGTCGAGGTGGAGCTCCACCCGTTCTCCCGGAGCCTCGCGCGACAGGGGCTCGAGTTCCTCGCGCTGGGGGAGCGGCTGCTCGCGCAGCTCGACGCGCGCTCGCCTCCCGTGCCTGCTCCGGTGCGCCTGGAGTTCGAGCGGGCCCTCCGGCTGCCCAGGGACATCGTGGAGCGCGTCGCCGAGAAATCCGGCCCCTGAGCCCACATGGCCCCGGCAAGCGGCCGTGTCGACGTTAGAGTCCACACCGTGCCCTCGCATCCTCCCGCCACCGTGCTTCCGCCGGACGAGGCCCGACGCTTCCTCGTCGCGCACCTCGGGCTCGCGCGCCCCTTCCCGCTGCAGGGGGCCCGGGGTGCGCGCGCGCTCCTGAAGCGCCTGCGCTGCATCCAGTTGGACCCGCTGGATGTCATCGGCACCAACGCGGACCTGGTGGCGCTCGCGCGCGTGGACGGGCTGGCGCGCGGCGACGTGTACCGACACCTGCTGCCGGGGCACGCCTTCGAGCACTTCGCCAAGGAGCGCTGCCTGCTGCCCGCCAGCGCGTTCCCCTACTACCGCGAGCGCGCGGCCCAGGCGCCCTGGTGGCGACTGGAGGAGCGACTCAAGCGGGTGCCGGAGGCGGTGCTGCACGCGGTGCTCGAGGAGGTGACGGCGCGCGGTCGCTCCTCGTCGCGCGAGCTGAAGGACCATGGCGCGGTGGTGCCCATCGACTGGAGTGGATGGAAGGGCACGGCCCGCGCCACGGCGATGGCGCTGGAAATCCTGTGGACGCGCTGTCAGGTGGTGGTGTGTGGCCGAGGCCCGGGCGGCAAGCTGTACGACGTCCCGCATCGCGCCCTGCCCCGGATGGCCGAGGCGCGGGTGACGCAGACGTTCGAGCGCTGGGGGCTGACCGAGCGCGTGGAGGCCGCGGGCCTGCTCAGCCGCGCGAGCGGTCCCCACTGGTCCACGCTGACCGAGGTGCGCACCTCCTCGCTCCCCGACACGCTGGTCGACGAGGGCGTGCTGGAGGCGGTCAGCATTCCCGGCTCGCCCCGGCGCTACCTGGCGCCCGTGGGCTTCCGGGAGCGGGAGCAGCCGGAGCCCGACGCGAGGATGCGCATCCTCGGGCCCCTGGACCCGGTGCTGTGGGACCGGGAGCTGGTGCGCGTGGCGTTCGGCTTCGACTACACGTGGGAGGTCTACAAGCCCGCCGCGCAGCGTGAGTGGGGGTGGTACGTCTGTCCGCTGCTCCATCGAGGGAAGCTGGTGGGACGGCTGGAGGCGCGCGTGCGCGAGGGCGTGCTCCAGGTGGACAACCTGTGGCGGCAGAGGGGCGTGAAGCTGGACGACGCCGCGCTCGACGAGGCGCTCGCGCGTCATGCGGCCGCGTGCGGCGCCGAGAGGGTGCGCAGGCCCCGGGCGCGCGTCACGGGTCGCGCCTCCTGAGTCGAATCAGGGCGCAGGCTTGGGCAGCTCGCGCTCCAGCGCGTCGGCGGCGCCAGCGTCCTTGTGGACACCGAAGCGCTGGCGCGAGCACATGAGCAACTGCCCCGCGTAGACGGTGTCCGAGAGGGCGCCCACGAAGTCGCCGTGCTCGGCGAGCGTGCGTGCCCGCTCGTCCATCAGGTGGGCGAGGATGCGCGCCTGCTCGGCGTGCCCGAACAACCGCACGACGGAGCGCGCGTCGAACAGGATGAGCGTCTCCAGCTCCATGCCGAGCGTCGTCTGACAGGCCTCGCTCAGGCTGCGCAGGCTGTCCTCCAACGAGCGGTTGGCGCGGACGCGGGCGAGGTCTGGAGCCAGTCGACCGAGCTCGCGGAGGGCTTGGAGCGCGTGGGCCTGACGCAGGATGGGCATGCGAAAGCCAAGTACAGCCTGAGACAGGGGAATCATCCAGTCCCCCGGGTGATTCCCCGCGCCCGCCCGGAGGACCGGGTCACACTCCGTGAACTGTACGAGGACCCCGGGAGGCTGCGAGACTCGCCCCTGGTGGCCGAATCCCCTCCCCTCGCCTCGGACGCGCCCGCGATGCCCGACGCCCGTGTCGCGAGCCGACGCGAGCGGGGTGTCGTCTTCGCCGCGTCCTTCCTGTTCCTGCTCGTGCTGGAGGCGGGGCTGCGCCGCTTCACCCAAGACGGGCTGCGCTTCCAGGCGTGGAGCTCCGAGCGGATGATGCAGACGCTGTCGCTGCGCGAGCTGCGCGACGAGCCGCTGCGCTCCCTCTGGTATCTGCACATCCAGCCGCCCCTGCTGGACGTGCTCCGCGCCGCGCTGGCCTTGTTCCAGGGCCCGCTCGAGGACCTGGCCCTGGTCGACGCCGTGGACCGCTGGACCTATGTCGTCTGGGCGCTCGTGTTCGCTGGCACGGTGACGCTCGTGCATGCCTGGGTCTTCCAGGTGGCGGGGCGGCGTTTCGCCCGCGTCGCCGCGGTGCTGATGGCGCTGCATCCGGGGACCCTCGCCTTCGCGACCCTCCTGGACAGCACCGCCGCCAGCGCCCTCGCCTTCCTGTGGTTCTGCTTCGAGCTGTGGCGCCTCCCACGTGAGGACGGCTCCATCGCCCGGCTCGCCGCCGCGTCGCTCGTCCTCTTCTTCCTGCGCTCCATCTTCCAGTGGCCGTTCTTCCCACTGGTGGCCCTGTGTCTCGCGCTCCGGGGGGCCTCGGCCCGGAGCGTGGGTCGCTATCTCGTCGTCGTCGCGCTCTTCGCGGGCCCCTACGTCGCCAAGCAGCTCGCCCTGTTCAACACGTCCATGACGTCCAGCTTCGACGGGCTCAACTTCTGTCGGGCCATCGGCCTGGGCGAGCCGGACCTCGGCGCGGTGCGGCTGCCCGACAACGTGCTGCCCAGGTCCCTGCCGCCACCGTCCAGCGCCGCGGTGCTGCGCACGGACGAGAAGCTCGGGGGCTACTACAACTACAACCACCTGGATGCCCTGCGGTACTCGGTGGGGCTGAAGTACGTGTGCCGTCGGGCCCTCTTCGAGCGGCCCCTCTCCGCGACGCTCGCTTCGTTCGCGGAGAACGCGGTGATGTATGGCGTGCCGTCCAGCCGCTACCAGCCCAACGTCCTGGTGGACCGGCTGCCGTGGCGAGCGCCGCTCGACTTCGTCTTCTCGTCGCCCGTGCTCTGGGTGCTGGTGCTCCTCGCGGGAGCGCGGGCCGCGCGGGAGCTGAAGCGTCGTGTGGACTGGCTCCAGGTAGCAGGGCTGGTGTTGCCGGTGATGTTCGTCGTCTCGGTGAGCGTGCTCTTCGAGAAGGGCGAGAACATGCGGTTCAAGTACTTCATCGAGCCGGTGTTGCTCGTGTTCCTCTGCGCCCAGGCCGCGCGACTCGCCGCGCGAGCCCCTGCCCGGTCTCCAACACACGCGGTCTCCCCCGGGCCGGGTGACGGCTCTGTGGCGCGGTGACGTCAGCGGCCGTCTGCTAGGCTCGGGGCCAACATGAAGGACCTGGACGCCATCCTCCGCGCTCGCGCGCGCTCCCGTGGGCCCTGGGTACTGGCCACGGTGGTCGCCGTGTCGGGTTCGTCGTACCGCAAGCCGGGTGCCCGGATGTTGATGGGTGAGGACGGCTGGCTCGCCGGAGGCGTGAGCGGCGGGTGCCTGGAGGCCGACATCGTCCGCAAGGCGTTCTTCTGGACGAGCACCGGGCCTCGCGTGCTCCGCTACGACTCCACGGGAGAGGGCATCGAGGACGAGGGGAGCCTGTCCTTCGCGCTCGGCTGCAATGGTGTCGTGGACGTGCTGCTGGAGCGCTGCGAGCCCGGCCCGGCCGATGCCCTGGTCTTCGCGGACGAGGCCCGGAACCTGGGACGTCGCGCCGTCATCGCCACCGCGTACCAGGGGCCCGCGCAGGCCGTGGGGACGCGGTGGATGGTGCGTGACGATGGCGTGGAGGCGGGACACATCGCGGGCGCACTGGGTGATGCCGTCCGCGTCGCGGCCCGCGAGGCGATGGAGCAGGGCCGCACGTGGAGCGGACCGTGTGGCGGCGCGGACGTGCTGGTGGAGGTGGTGGAGCCGCCCCATGAGTTGGTGTTGTTCGGCAGCGGCTTCGACGTCGCGCCCGTGGTGACGCAGGCCGCGAGCCTGGGCTGGCGTGTCACGGTGGTCGCGGACCGCCCCGCGCAGACGCTGCGACGGAGGTTCCCCCTCGCGCACGCGGTGGTCTCGGCGAAGACGGGTGAGGCGGCGACGTCGGTTCCGGTGTCACCTCGCGCGCTGGTGGTGTTGATGACGCACAGCCTGCCGCAGGACCAGGAGCTGCTCGCGGGATTGCTCCCGCGTCCGCTGCGGTATCTGGGCGTGTTGGGTCCACGCTCCCGCACGGAGCGGCTGCTCGCGGGGCTCGCCACCGCGCCGAGCGCGACGATGCTGGAGAAGCTGCATGCCCCGGTGGGGCTGGACCTTGGCGCGGAGGGCGCGGAGGAGATTGCCCTGTCCATCGTCGCCGAGCTGCAGGCCGTGGTGTCGGAGCGGGAGGGAGGCAAGCTGCGCGAGCGCCGCGCGCCCATCCACACGGTGGCGCCGCCCCCCGTACGAAAGCTCGCGTGAGGGCGGGCCGTGCGCGAGCAGGCGTGGTGTTGCTCGCGGCGGGAGGCTCGTCTCGGCTCGGACATCCCAAGCAGCTCGTCGTCCACGAGGGGAAGACGCTCATCCGACGCGCCGCCGAAGCGGCCCTGTCCCTCGGCGAAGGTCCCGTGCTCGTGGTCCTCGGCGCCCATCGGGACATCATCGCCCCCGAGCTCGTCGACCTCCCCCTGCGAATCATCGAGCATCCCGACTGGGCGCGCGGTCCCGGCGGCTCCCTGACGATGGGGCTCTCGGCGATGTCCTCGGGTACCCCCGACGTGGACGCGGTGCTCTTCATGCTCTGTGACCAGGTCCGCGTCACGGCATCACATCTCCGAGCCCTCGTGGACACCTGGCGGACCACCGGTGCGCCCATCGTGGCCTCCGGATACGACGGCACGCACGGCGTCCCCGCGCTGTTCTCCCGCGCCGTGTTCCCGGAGCTGGAGGCCCTGTCTCCCGCCCAGGGCGCACGTGGGGTGATTGCCCACGAGCCGACCCGCGTCGCCATCGTGCCGCTCCCCGGAGGCGGCGAGGACGTGGACACACCCGTGGACCTGGACCGGCTCGCCCCTCGGCGGCCCGTGTAACCCCATTGCGTCTCGATGCTCGTCCCATGAGCGGACAGCGCATCGGATTGCCCGCGTCACCGGGATGGGCTCGCCCAGGCCCTGTAACCGGTATGAATCCCTGGCGACGCCTGTAACCGGTATGAGCCCGGGACACCGCCGCTCGCGCTTGTCCGTACTGTCCGTCGAACGGCATCCCTCCTATGCTGAGTCACACGCGGTCGCGTCAGTCAGGCCCAGGTCGGGGGATTCTCATGGAGTCTCAGCAGCCCACCCTCATCCAGAAGGAGCAGGCGTCCCCTGACACGACAGGCTCGGACGAGCGCGAGTCCTCGTGGAGCACCGCCGAGGTCCTCGTCATCGGCGGCCTCGGCCTGCTCGTCGCCATCGCCGTGGTCGGCCTCTTCATCGGCGTGGCGAAGTGGCTGCTCAAGTACAGCCTGCTGGCGCTCGGCATCTACGTCCTCTTCTCGCTGACACGGCGCTGGCTGCGCGGCTCGAAGCAGCAGGCCTCCTCGGAGCTCACGCCGTACACATCGCCCCAGAAGACCCGGGCCGAGCAGCTCCAGGAGATCGACCCCGCGCAGGCCCTGGCCCGCTTCAAGGCCGAACACATGTCGGAGGCCCCGCCTCCCGCGCGGCCCCACCGCAAGCCGTGAGCGCGCCCCTCCTCCACCCGGCCGGAGCCCGCCCACGTCCGGTCCCCGCTTCATGATGCGCCGTTCGCGCTGGCACCTCGGCTGGGTGCTGCTGCTCGTCGCGGCCGCGCTGCTCGTGCTCTTCCCGCGCGCCATCGACGCGCTCAAGTCCCTGGAGCAGCTGCCCGCGGCGCCGCTCCGTGCGGGCTCGCTGCTCGTCGCGCGCCCTGGCCGCGTCTCCGAGAACTTCGACGAGACCGTGGTGCTGCTCCTCGACGCGGGCGCCCAGCGCAGGACGTGGGGCGTGGTGCTCAATCGCGTGCGCACCCGTCAGGGCGAGCGCCTCCCCGAGGGCGTGGACCGCTGGGGCGGGCCGGTGAACCCCGCGCTCCACATCACCCTCACGCTGCGCCACCCGGCCCCCGAGGGAGCACAGCCCCTCCTCGAGGGCATCGCCTGGTACGAAGGACGCCGCGAGGCGCACCTGCCCGTCGGTGAATCCCTCACCTTCGAGGGCATCTCCGCATGGTCCCCCGGACAGCTCGAGGAGGAGGTGGCCCGAGGCGCCTGGTGGGTCCTCGAAGGCCAGCCCGCCGACGTGTTCACCGCGCCGGGCTCGCTGTGGGAGGAGCACGCCGTCCGCCACCTCTGAGCGCGCCGCGCCAGCAGCACGCCTCATGGAGCACATGGGCTCCCAAGCCCCTCCATCCGTCGGATACCCGACAGCGCCGCAATAGCGCGGGGCCGCCACGCCTTTGGAAGAGCCTGGGCAGTGACTACCTCCCCAGGACCCCACGTCTTCCCGGCGGACTCCCCATGCGACGACTCCCTGCACTCCGTTCTTCTCACGCCCTTCGAGGGCTCGCGCTCGCCGTGGCCTTCTTTTGCGCCTCCGCGAGCGCCCAGCCCACGGCGACTCCGCTGGAGGACAACCAGCGCATCACCGAGGGCTACATCGCCATCGCCTACGAGCTGGGCGCGGTGCTGGACCCGGCCCTGCAGCCCGGTGGCGTCAGCGCCGTGCGCCCCACCTGGTTCACCTTCGCGCCCAATGCCTCGCGCACCGGTGGCGAGGGCATGCTCGGCACCGCCATCGCCAGGCGCATCATCGCCGCCGCGCGGGGACAGCCCTCGCTGTCGGTGCTCCATGCGCTCCAGCGCGTGGGGCTCGACCTCCAGCTGCTCGCCACGCCGGAGAAGCTGGGCCTGGAGCTGGTGCTGCGCGGAGTGCCCACGGACGCGGCGGCCTCGCTCGGCGCGCTCATCACCTCGCTCAACACCGCGGCGCTCCTGGACCCGCGCACGCTGAGCATCACCGCCGCGCGCTTCGCCGCGCTCTACCAGTCCTCGCCGGGCTTCTGGCCGCTCGACAAGGTCGAGAACCTGGTGCTGACGCTGGAGCGCACCCTGCACGAGGGCAACCTCGCCATCTTCTCGGACATCGGCGGCTCGGGGCAGCTCTACCTGGCGTGGCGCCGGAGCGCCGTCGGTGCGGTGACGCCCGAGCGCGTGCTCACGGAGTTCACGCTGGTGGACGCGGTGCCCGCCCAGGCCGTGCAGGCCTACGACTACGCGCTGGCGCACGCGTTCGACACGCCGCGCCCCTATCAGCTCGACCAGCTCTTCCCGGGCATGCACTACAAGAGCCTGCTGGTCGCGGCCTTCGCGCTCTACGAGCAGGCCCGCCTGTCCACGAGCCCCGCCACCCGCGACGCGCTCATCGCCGTCGCCAACAACTACATCGCCTGGCGCGAGCAGCACGACATGGCGCAGCCCGTCTTCTCGCCCGCATCACCCCGCTCGGACGAGGTGTCCCGCGTCGCGCTGCTGCGGGCCCTCACCCCGCTGCTGCGCACCGAGTTCGGCACGGTCATCTGGAACTACGCCGACTATGCGAACAGCCAGCCGGACCGCGACGGCAACCCGTTGACGTCGCCGCCCACCGAGTACAACTGGGCCGACTTCTGGGACCGCTGGAACGGCATCCTCTACGCCTTCGACCAGGCGTACCTGGACCCCACCGGGACGTGGGTCATGCCGGAACCCATCGTGGACCCGACCGCGCCGACGGGCGGGTCCTGAGTCGCATGTCCCGCCCTCGACGCGGGGCCGGCCTGTGGAGGGGCCGAGGTCGGGGCTGGTGGATGTCCCGTCGTGCGGACGCCGCGCCGCAGCGTGATTCCCCAGGCGGAGCGGATGACTTGACGCATTTGGAGGGCCAGGGGACGGTTCAGGTCTACATGAGCCCCTCGCCGTCCACCGTGTCCTTCCCTCCCACGGACACCCCTGTCATCCCCACGGGAGCCATGCCCGCCGCGCCCGCCGACGAAGCTGCGCTCTCCGCCGAGGCCCGCCTGTGTGTGTTGCGGGAGATGATGAGCGAGGCGTTCCTCTGCCTGGACGCCCAGGGGCGCATCCGCGAGGTGAATGGCCGCGCCGCCGCGCTGCTCGGCGTGCCCGCCCAGGAGCTGCAGGGGCAGGAGCCCTGGACAGCCGAGCCCGCGCTCGCGGGCACCGTACTGCACGAGCGCTTGATGGCCGCGCTCTCCACTCGCGAGGGCGGACGCTTCCTGGCGGAGCTGCCCTCGCGTGTCTGGCTGGACGTCAATGTCCGCGTGGTGGGCGAGGAGACGTGGGTGCTCGCCGCGGACATCACCCGGAGGCAGCGCGCGGAGAGCGAGGTGGCCAGGACCGAGGAGCGCTTCCGTCAGCTCGGCGAGCGCTTCCAGGTGGCGCTGGACTCCGCGCAGATGGCCGTCTGGGAGACCAACGTCGCCACCGGTCAGGTGTTCCGCTCGGAGGGACATGACCGCCTCTACGGCTATCCCCATCCGCTGGCGGAGTGGACGCACGAGCGGTTCATCGAGTCGCTCCACCCCGACGACCGCCCGGCCGTGCAGACGCAGCTGAATGACATCGCCGCGGGCAAGACGGACTCATACGTCTCCACCTTCAGGACCCACTGGCCGGATGGCTCCTGGCACTGGCTCACCAGCCGCGCGCGGGTGCTGCGCGACGCGACGGGCAAGGTGATGGTGGTACGAGGCGCGCTGCTGGACATCACCGCGCTGAAGGAGACGGAGTTCGCGCTGCAGGAGGCGGTGCGCACGCGCGACGACTTCCTCTCGCTGGCGAGCCACGAGCTGCGCACGCCGCTGACGTCCCTGCGCCTGCAGGCCCAGCTGCTGCGGAGGCTCGCCGAGGGCCAACCGCAGGAGACGCTCGGCTCACCCAAGGTCCAGGGGAAGCTGGACACCACCGAGCGCCAGCTGCGCAGGCTGGGCGCGCTCGTGGACAACCTGCTCGACGTCAGCCGCATCCGCACGGGCAAGCTGGACTTCCACTTCGCCGATGGAGACCTGGCCGCCGTCGTGGCGGACCTGGTGGCGCGCTTCGGCGACGAGGCCCGGCACACCGGCGTGCCGCTGAGCGCGAAGGTGGACGGGCCGATGGAAGGCCGCTTCGACCGGCTGCGCCTGGAGCAGGTGGTGAGCAACCTGCTGTCCAATGCCCTGCGCTACGGCGCGGGCAACCCCGTGTCACTGTCGCTCACGCGGCACGGCGACAAGGCGAAGCTGACGGTGTGCGACAGCGGCCCGGGCGTGCCCGTGAAGGACCGCGAGCGCATCTTCGAGCGATTCACCCAGGGCGACAACGCGCGGCGACAGGGCGGGATGGGCCTGGGCCTCTACATCGTCCGGCAGATTGTCGAGGCGCACGGCGGCCACATCCACGTGGAGGACACGCCCGGCGGCGGCGCCACCTTCGCGGTGGAGCTGCCGCTCTAGGACGCGCCGGGCTCATCGCGGACGAAGGCGAAGCCCGGTGGCACGTCGAGGCGATAGCCCGGGTCCTCGAACACCAGCCGCGCGCCGGTGCCCTCCAGCATCTCCCGCAGGTGACGCACGTGCACGCGCAGCGCGTTGTCGTGCAGCCTCGGGTCATAGGCCGCCTCCCACATGGCCCGCACACAGTCCTCCTTCGGCAGCGTGCGGCCCGGACGTCGGGCCAGCGCGTAGAGCAGCCTTCGCGGGAGCACGCGTTTGGCGAGTGAGACGGAGCGAGCCCCCGCGCGCAGCTCGTGGTGGCGCGCGTCGAGCACCACCGCGTCCGACGCGGCGACGGGCGCCTCGACGGCCAGGCGCGCGCCGGTGGAGGTCACCACCCGCAGCGAGGCGAGCGTGCGCGCCAGCTCGGGAATCAGCTCCGGGTCCGCCTCGCCCTCCGCCGCGGAGCGCGCCGCGGCCTCCAGCGAGGCACGCGACTCCGCCGCGCGCTCGGCCAGCCGGTGCAGCAGCGCCCGCGCCAGGTGCGCCAGCGCGCGCTCCAGGGCGAAGTCCTCGCCGCGCGCCAGCGGCTCCAGCGAGGCCAGGAGTCCCTCGGCGCGCACGCTGTCCCCCGCCGTCGCCGAGGCCAGCGCCGCCAGCGCCCGCTGCCGCGCCGCCATGCCCGGACGCACCTCGCGAGGCTCCACCACCGACGGGCGCTCCACCTGTCTCAGCACGTCGGCGGAACGGGCGGACTCGGCGGCGCGGGCCAGTCCCTCGGCGCCTCGGGCCCTCGCGTCCGCCGCGGCCTCGTCGAGCAGCGCGAGCCCCTCCGCGCGCCGCCCCAGCTCCAGCAGCATGCGCCCGGCGCTGACGCGCGAGAGGTGGTGGATGAAGAGATAGCCGCCCTGCTGCGCGCGGGCCGACGTCTCCCGCAGGCCCGCGAGCGAGGCCCCGCGCTCTCCGCGCTCGCCCCGGACGAGGGCGGCGATGCAGTCGAGCTCCAGCGCCAGCCTGGGCGCGCCCAGCTGGCCCAGCTTCTCCCGCGCGCCCGCGAGCGCGGCCTCTGCTTGAGCGAAGCGGCCGAGCCTGCTGAGGATGCCCGCGGACATGGCGGCCACCAGCGGCCCGCGCGAGTTGAGCGGCGCGTCCTCCAGCAAGGACAGACACTGGTTGAGCGGCTCCTCCAGCCCGTCGTCCCGGCCTTCAATCCAACACATCAGCGCGCGGGCATAGGCCCCCCAGCCGAGCACGCGCCGGTCCTCGGACGCGGAGCACGCCGCGTCCAGCATCTCCAGGGACTCATCCAGTCGCCCCTGGAAGAAGCGCAGCGCGGCCCACGCCAGGAGCTGCTGGAGGAACACCTCCGCGTCGCGCGGCATGGGCATCGACTGCAGCGTCCGCTCACACGCGTCCAGTTGCAGCGAGAAGAGCGCCACGCGCACCAGCACCGTGCCCACCTGCTCGCGCAGGTCCGCGTCCCCGTCCTCACCGAGCGACGCGCGCAGCGCCGAGAGCTCCTCGTAGGCACGGCGCAGGTCCAACAGGCGCACCTGGGCACGGGCCCGCGCCAGCCCCACGTCGGGCGTGCACAGCGCGGGCGGCAGCGAGCCCAGGAGCGTGAGCAGCTCCCCGGCCGCGCCCTGGCGCACGAGCGCCTCCGCCTCCCCGACGATGAAGGCCCGACGCTCCTCGTGCCGCCCCAGGGCCTGCAGGTGTCGGGACATCGCACGCACCCGCACCACTTCCGGCAGCGGCTCGCGTGACAGCAGCGCGAGCAGCGCCTCGTGTGCGGCCCGCGACTCCTCGGCGCCGAGCAGCGACTGGAACGCCTCGCGCACCAGGTCGTGCACGCCATGGCGGCCGCGCGCGTCCGTCTCCACGAGGAGCCGGGCCGACAGCCTTCGCAGCGCCTCGCCGGCGCCACCGTCCGGCAGCACGTCGGCGAGCGCGGAGGCGGGCAGCGGCAGCTCCGACAGCGCGAGCACCGCGGCCACGCGCCGCTCATCCGGCGGCAGCGACGAGAGCGCCGCGCGCACCGGCTCCTCCACGTCCGCGTCGTTCGCGTGCGCGCGGCGAAGGAGGAACGGCACACCCCGGGAGCGGGCCCAGGCCGCGGCGAAGCCCTCGCGCGCGCCATACAGCGCGTCCAGCTGACGCCACAGCAGCTTCGCGGCGGACTCCGGCAGCCCGTCCAGTCGCAGCTCGATGCGGTCCGGGCTCGTCGCCAGGCGCGGGAGCTCCTCGCGCGAGGTGGCCAGGAGCGCGCCCCTTCGCAGCCGCCCGCCGAGCCCCTCCACCAACGCCACGCGCTCCTCGCGCGCGAGCACGTGCAGGTCATCCACCACGAACAGCGCCCCGCGAGCATCCAGCTCCCGGGCCAGGTCCTCCAGGCGCGCGTCGTCCGACAACGCCTGCGCCACGGGCGCCTCGCGCAAGAGCCGGCGCGCGTCGTCCACCACCGAGTCCAGCGCGTCCCCCGGAGCGATGCGCCGGTGGACCACCGGCCCCCGATGGCGCGCCGCCACCGCGGCCACCAGCGCGGACTTGCCCACCCCGGGCAGGCCGTACACCACGCCGGTGCGCACGCGGCGCAGCAGGCCGCTCAGCCGCTGGAGCTCCTGATTGCGTCCGACGAAGACGGCGGGCGGCCCCAGCCCTCGCGGCGTGGACGTCCGCGCCACCGGCTCCCGCTTGCCACGCGGGGCCGTGCCCTGGGCACGTCGACGACCACGGGGAGGAGGCGTCGTGCCGGCGCGCATGCTCACCTCGTCACGACCTGACGCGAGTCACCGGCCCGGGACGCTCGCCTCCCCTCACCCTGTGTGAGGGACGGCGGGAACAACGTCTCGAACTCCAGCGCGCGGCCAGGTCTCATGTGCCCCAGCCTGACACACCCTCCTGTCCCATTCGTATGTCCCCCCTTGGACACCTGGGGTGTGCGCCCCACGCGAGCCGCACCTACCCGGTGAGTCCCCACCCGACATCGTGGGTTCCAATATCACTCCGATTTTTCACATTTTGTCGCCCGTCGAGAAGGAATTGGCGCCCGGACGAAAACAACCGGAAGTGAAATCGCGCATCATTCCCCGGTTACCTGAGGGCCAGGGAGCAAGCAGCCGTACCCGGTCAGCGAGCCCCCAGGTCTTACGTCCGGAGGGCGCTCCGATGTGGATCGAGACCATCATCATGCCCCGGGAGGAGCGCGAGCCACGTCCGGCTCCGCCTCCCCGAGACAGGCGCGCCGCCCTCGTCGCAGCAGGCGAGGAGAGCCGTGCCTTGCGGGATGACGTGATGCGGTTCCTGAGCGCGAACCACCTGCTGGGCGCGGTGAAGTGGATGAGCGAGCCGGGCTTCCTGCCGCTCATCACCCTGCACTGCACGGAGCGCGCGCTGGAGAAGCTGCGAAGCGCCGCGGAGTTCGTCGTGGGACGCGCGTCACCGGTGGATGCCTACCCGCCGCTGACCTCCACGGAGCCGGAGCTCTCCTCGGAGCCGGTGCCCATGGCCGCGTCCGCCTTCGCGCGCTACTCCTGACGCCACGCGGGCAATTCCACCCCGGCCCCGTCCCGGGCATTCGCCGCCTCGGACTCCAGCAGAAAGGCCCCCAGCTCCAAGAGATGCTCGGCGATGCGGGCCGCGTCGTCGGTGGAGGTGATGAGCCCCCGGAGGGCCTCCTCCGCGGACTCCGCTTCCGCCACCCGCGACACCCACTCCGGGCACCCCTCGTCCCCGGTGGCCGCGCACCAGTCCCGCGCGCCCTGGCGAAGCTGCTCCGCGTCCTCCGCCGTGAAGACGAGCACCGCCGTGTCGCCGTGCGCCGCGCACCGCGCATGCACCCGCCGCAGCGCACGCACGAGCAGCTGAGCCACGCCCCGGAGCGTGACGTCGTAGACGTGGCGCTCGGGCGCGTCCACCTCGCCCCGGATGCCCAGCACGACGTCGCCGAGCAGCAGCGTGTAGCGGAAGTCCTCCCGGCCCGTGCGAGCATCCTCGGTGAAGACGCTCAGCTCCCGGCCCCGCCCCGCCAGGCCCGTGGCCACGCGCATGGGCTGGAGGCCGCCCCGGCCCATGAGCTGCGCGTACGACGCGCGCCCCAGGACCTCGGTGGCGTCGACATCCAGCCGCCAGCCACACCAGCTCGCGCAGACGCCGGGCTCGAGCACCTCCGCCGCGGCGCCCCCCTCGCCGCGCGCGAAGTCCTCCAGCACCGTCAACATCTCCCGGGGGCCGCCGAGGACGCGAACGGTGCGAGCATCCAGCCGCCGGAACACGAGTGACGTCTCTTCCCGCGAGTCCCCAACACTGCGCCAGTCCCCATGCATCGGCTTCCCCCTCGAGCGGCTGCTCCAGGGAGTTGTCGTCCAAATCGGGACGGGCGTGGGATTAAACGGAGTTAAATCCGCGCCCCTCCGCCGTCGAAGTGCTCCTGGAAGGCGCGCAGGTTCGGCCCGTCCCCGCCCCGCTCGTACACGGCGAAGACCACGCGCGAGAAGGCGCCGTACAGCTGCGTCAGCGCGCTCGAGAAGGCCTGGGCCACCTCCGCCGGCTCGTTGCGGAAGACGCCGCAGCCCCACGCCCCCAGCACCAGGACCTCATGCCCCTGATGCGCGGCGACCTGGAGCACCTTCAAGGCGCGCGCCCGCAGCACCGCGTGGAGCTGACGTCGCTGACGCGGGTCCTCTCGCAGCACCACGCCCGCGTTGGGCCCGGGCGCGGTGAGCATCGAGAGGAGGAAGGGCCGCTCCAACAGCTCCAGCGAGTCGTCGCGGAAGAACGGCACGTCCGGCGAATAGATGAGGTGGTCCGTGTAGAGCGCCGAGCGCTCCTCGCGGTTGGCGTCGTAGTACTCGCGCTGCGTGAGCAGGCAGGGATAGAGCGCCGAGCAGCGCGCCAGGTCCTCCTCCTGCGCCTTGGCGCCGCCCAGGAAGCCGCCGCCCGGGTTCCTCGCGGAGGCGAAGTTGAGCGCCGCGACACGCGTCAGCCCCTCCTCCTCCACCAGCCTGCGCGCCGCCTGCCCCGTCTTGTCGCCCGTCACCTCGATGCGCGGCGCCGTGCCGGCCGCCAGCCCCCGAGGCGTCAGTCCCGAGAAGTCCTCGGGGCGGTAGAGCACCGTCCCCCGCACCGCTCGCTCCACCAGGTCGCCCACCTGGACCACCCGGCCCGAGGGCGCCACGTACTGTCCTTGCTCCGTGATGCGCACCGTCTGGCGCGCAAGCTCCTTCAACGACATGACCCGCTGCCTTTCGATGCCAGCCCCGTGGTGAGCACGAAGCTTCGTGTCACACAAACACGAAGCTTCATCCTTCAACCTGACAAGGCGACGCGCGAAGGCCCCGGGCCCCGGAGCGGGAGGGGGCCCAAAGGCGCGGGGGCGCTACTCGCAGCCGATGCGCTGGGTGCTGCTCACCGCGACGTTGTCGATCCACGTCTCGGAGGCGGACGGCCCCTGCGGATGGACGAAGCCGTAGCCCACCATGAAGGTGTTGAACGAGCGCATGCCAATCTCGGTGAACTCGTGCGCCTTCGCGCCATCCACGTACACTGTGGTGGTGCCGTGCGTGCTGGACGCGGTGGGGCGGCGGACCTCCCACTCCAGACACACCCAGCGGCCGGTGGACATGCCCAGGTTGACCGGCGGCCCCTGGCGGTTCCAGCCCTGTCCGTTGCGCGCGGACCAGTCATCCAGCGCGAAGCCCGTGTCCTGGATGACCTGCAGCTCGAAGCCGCCGAAGTCATTGCCCGCGTCCGAGAAGAGGACGAAGAAGGTCCCCATCTGCCCGAAGTCTCCCGGCAGCGAGGTCATGAACACGTGTGCGCGCACGAACAACTGCGTGCTGAACGTGGGGCTCAACGAGCGGATCCACCGGGCGATGGCCTCGCCCTCGCCCTGCTTCTCGTCGATGCCGTCCTCCGTCACCACGTGCAGCGAGCGCGAGCCGGTATGTGGCTTCGTGCCATCCGCGGTGATGGTGGCGTGCGTCTTCTGCTCATCCCAGCTGCCCTGGCCGCTCTCGAACGTCTCACAGAACAGCGCATGGGACGGACACGACGCGGTGCCCGTGCCGCCATCACCGCCACCCGGCGTGCCGGAGTCGGGCGTACCGGAGTCGGGGGTGCCGGAGTCGGGAGTGCCGGAGTCTGGTGAACCGCCAGCGTCGGGCTTCTTGTCGTCGTCGGAGTCGCCGGAGCACGCCGGCATCGCACCCAACGCCAGGAGGGCGAGGGGCAGCAACAGAGTGGCTTTGAAGCGCATAGGGTCCTTCCAGGCCGGGGTGGACGCCGGCCATGTCTGCCTGATGGAGCGCACGCGAGGCCGCGGCTTGCTCGGGGGTCAGGGAGGCAGAGAACTACCACCGCGCGCGCCCCCCGGGCAGCGGGGCCCGGTGGACCCAGGAGCCCACGTCGTCACCCGAGCGACACCCGTCCGACCGACGAGGCAGGCCGTGGGAGCACCACGGAAACGGTGGCATCCCACCTCGGGAAGGTGCACAACTGCGCGCCGCGAATCCCACACGCGAGGTCTTGCACCATGAAGCTCTACTACACGAATGGCGCCTGTTCCCTGTCCCCGCACATCGTCCTGCGTGAGGCGGGCCTGAAGTTCGACGTCGAGAAGGTCGACCTGCGCTCCAAGAAGACGGAGACGGGCGCGGACTTCCTCGCGGTCAACCCCAAGGGCTATGTCCCCGCGCTCGTGCTCGACGACGGCAACGTGCTGACCGAGGGCCCCGCCATCGTCCAGTACATCGCGGACCAGGCGCCCCAGTCCAAGCTGGCCCCGGCCAACGGCACGCTGCCGCGCTACCAGCTCCAGGAGACGCTCAACTTCATCTCCACCGAGCTGCACAAGGCCTTCAGCCCCCTGTTCAACCCGGCGTTCCCCGAGGACGGCAAGGCCATCTACAAGGAGCGCATCGCGCAGCGCCTGAAGACGCTGGACGGCGTGCTGGCGAAGCAGCCGTTCCTGATGGGTGAGCAGTTCACCGTCGCGGATGCGTACCTGTTCACCGTGCTGAACTGGGCGGCGCCCATGAAGGTGGACCTGGAGCCGTTCCCGGCCGTGCGCGCCTTCCAGGCCCGCGTCGCCGAGCGTCCCCATGTGCAGGCGGCCCTGGTGGCCGAAGGCCTCAAGAAGTGAGCACGGCGTTCGTCAAGCTGCTCGTCACGGACCTGCCGCGCTCGCTCGCGTTCTACGAGGCGCTCGGCTTCGAGCGCACCCAGTCCGAGCCGCCCTTCGTCCGCCTCCAGTGGGCGGGCGCGGTGGACGTCTACCTCGTCGCCCCTCCGGCGCAGCTCCAGCTGGAAGGACGGCGGGGGCTGGGCGTGCTCGTGGGCATCCGTGTCGAGGGCCCCAGCGGACTGGACGAGCTGCTCCTGCGCGCCCAGGCCCAGGGGGCCCCGGTGGAAGGTCCCGCCGTGCAGCCCTGGCACACCCGGGAGGTCGTCGTCACCGACCCGGATGGCTACCGGCTCAACTTCATCGAGCCCGCTTGAGCCCCGCCGGGCTGGAGGGCTTCTTCGCGAGGCCCTCCAGCAGCAGCTCCACCATCAGCTCCGCCGCGCGCGGCAGCGGGCGCAGGTCCACCCACGGGTCCTCCTGGGTCTTGACCAGATGCAGGGCCACCAGCCCATGCACCCCGCCCCACACCACCTGGCTCACCAGCTCCACGTCCTGGTGCTCGGGCTTGAAGCAGCCCGCGTCCTTCGCCTCCTGCACCGTCTTGCGCAGGAAGGCATAGGCGTCCTGCTCCGGGTTGTCCTGCTCGAGGGACTCCTCGGACTTGGACCCCACCTCTGCGGGGAGGCGGTCCATGAAGAGCAGCCGGTAGGTGGTGGGGTGCTCGCGGGCGAAGTCGACGTACGCGCGCCCCATCTTCCTGAGCCGCTCCAGCGGGTCCTTCACCCGGGCGACCTTGTTGAGCACTTCCGCGAAGCGCAGGAAGTCGTGCGTGCACAGCTCCCGCACGAGCGCGGCCTTGTCCTTGAAGTGGACGTAGATGGCGGTGGGGCTGTACTCGATGCGCTCGGCGACCCGGCGCATGGTCATCGCCTCGTAGCCCTCCTGGCCATAGAGCTCGCGCGCCGCGTCCAGGATGCGCTGCCGCGTCGCCTGCTTCTCCCGCTCTCGCCGCTCCTTGATGCCCATGATGCCTCGCTCGTGCCGCTACACCGCGCCTCCGGGGGACAGGACGCTACCGCCGGACACGGCCGGCTCGCGAGCCTCGGCTTCGGGCTCCACCTCCGGGGCCAGCAGCTTGTACACCACGGGTGTCACCACGCGGGTGAGCACGGTGGAGGAAATCAACCCGCCGATGATGACCCACGCCAGGGGTGAGTAGAGGCTGCTGTTCTCCAGCGCCAGGGGCAACAGGCCGCCGAGCGCCGTGAGGGTGGTGAGCAGGATGGGCAAGAAGCGCGTCTCGCCCGCCTGCTCGATGGCCGCGTCCACCGACAGACCCCGGGCCCTCAGCTGGTTCGTGAAGTCCACCAGCAGGATGCTGTTCTTCACCTCGATGCCCACCAGCGCGATGAAGCCGATGGACGCGGTGAAGGACAGCGTGTTGCCGGTGAGCCACAGCGCGGCGATGCCGCCCACCAGGCCCAGCGGAATCACCGACGCCACGATGAGCGCGCCCCGGAACGTGCGGAACTCCAGCACCAGCACCGCCAGCACGCCGAACGCCGCGATGATGCCGGCGGCGGACACGCCGTCGAAGCTCTCCTGACGACTCTTCAGCTCTCCCGCCATCTCCAGGCGATAGCCCGCGGGCGGCTTCACCTCCGCGTCCAACCGGCGCACCGCCTCCTGGATGACGTTGTCGTTGATGAAGCCGGTGGCCACGCTCGCGGAGACGGTGACGGAGCGCTCGCCCTCGTGATGGGTGATGCGATTGGGGCCCGCCTCCAGTCGCACCCGCGTCACCTGTCCGAGCGGCACCTGGGCGCCGGTGACGCTCGCCACGTGCAGCCGCTCCAGCGCGCCGAGCGCGGGCCACGCGCCCGACTCCAGGGGCAGCCGCACCAGGATGGGGTGGTCGTCGCCCTCCTCGTCCCGGAAGGAGCCCGCGGGCAGCCCCGCCAGCCCGAAGCGCACCGCGCGCGCCACCTCCGCCGCGGGCACGCCCAGCCGGCCCGCCTTCTCCCGGTCCACCTCCACCTGCAGGTCCGTGCGGCGCGTCTGCACCGGGTTCTTCACGTAGAGGGTGCCCGGGGTGCTCTCCAATACGCGCTGCGTCCGGTCCGCCAGCTCGCGCAGCGGCTCCAGCTCCGGCCCCACCAGCCGCACCGCCACCGGCGCCTCGATGGGCGGCCCCTGCTCGAACTCGCGCACCTCGATGCGCGCGCCCGGGTACGTGGACAGCTCCGCGCGCAGCAGGTCGAGCAGCGCGGGCGTCTGGCGCGCGTCATACGACTCCAGCTGCGCGAAGACCTCACCCACGTTGGGGCGCTCGGGGCTGGGCTGCACGTTGTAGTAGACGGAGGGCTGCCCCCGGCCCGCGTTGGCGGACACCGAGCGGACCTCCGGACGGCGGCGCAGCACGTCCTCCACGAAGCGCACCGCGCGGTCGGTCTCCGAGAGGCTGGTGCCCTCGGGCGTCTCCACCTGGACGTAGAACATGGGCGCGCCGGCCTTGGGGAAGAGGCTGAAGCCCACCACAGGCACCAGCGCGAGGCTGCCCGCGAAGAGCCCCGCCGCCACCCCCAGCGTCAGCACGGGACGCGCCAGCGCGCGGTGCAGCACGGGCCGGTACACCCGCTCGATGCCGTGGTGGAGCCAGCGCAGCACCCGGTTGCCCTCCGGGTGCTCGTCCTTCGAGAGGACCAGGCTCGACAGCAGCGGAATCACGGTGAGCGACACCAGCAGCGACGCGAGGATGGTGAACACCACCGCCATGGGCAGGCCCCGGATGAACTGGCCGGAGGTGCCGGGCAGGAACACCAGCGGCACGAAGGCCAGCACCAGCGTGGCGGTGCAGCCGAGCACGGCCAGGCCAATCTGGGACGTCCCCTCGATGGCGGCCTGGACCCGGGTGCGCCCCATGCGCAGGAAGCGCGCGATGTTCTCCACCACCACGATGCTGTCATCCACCAGCAGGCCCAGCGCGATGACGAAGCCGACGATGGAGAGCTGGTTGAGCGTGAAGCCCGCGTGGTGCAGCGCGGCCAGCCCCAGGGCCAGGGACAATGGAATCGAGACCATCACGACGAGGCTCGCCCGGAAGCCCAGCGGCAGGAGCGTCACCAGCACCAGCGCCAACGCCAGCGCGAAGTCCACCGCGAAGCCGCCCAGCCGCCTCTTCACCTGGAGCGACTGGTCGAAGCCCGTCTCCAGGCGCATCCCCGACGGCAGCTCCTCCGCCCAGGCCCGGGCCACCTCCAGCACCGCGTCGCGCACCGCGAAGACGTTGCCTCCGTCCTTCTGCGTGACGCCCACGAAGGCCGCGCGCTCCCCGTTGTAGCGGCCCAGGTGCACGGCGTCCTGGTCGCGGAAGGACACCTCGGCCACGTCCGACACCCGGACCACGCCGGACGCACCGCCGGCCACCACCGTGGCGCGCACCTGCTCGAGCGAGGTGAACTCGCTGCCTGTCTTCACGTTGAAGCGGCGCGTGCCCACGTCCACGCTGCCCGCGGGGATGTTGAGGTTGGCGCCCGTGAGCGCCTGGAGCACCTGGTCCAGGGACACGCCCACGCGCGCCAGGCGCTCGGGGTCCAGGGACACGCGCACCTCCTGCTTCGCCGCCGCGAAGACCTCCGCC
Source organism: Myxococcus sp. XM-1-1-1 (assembly GCF_020037095.1). NCBI lineage: Bacteria > Pseudomonadati > Myxococcota > Myxococcia > Myxococcales > Myxococcaceae > Myxococcus > Myxococcus sp. XM-1-1-1. The sequence goes on along the minus strand of NZ_JAIQDH010000009.1, from coordinate 87,882 downwards.
TTCTTCACGCCCGCCACGCGCCCCAGCCGGTCCGAGAGGTCATCCGCGCGCCGCTCCAGCTCGCGCGCCGGGACGTGCGGCCCCACCAACGCCAGCTGCACCACGCTCACGTTCGACGCGCTGTGGCGGATGACCTCCAGGCGCACCAGCCCCGACGGGAGCCTGGGCCGGGTGGCGGTGACCTGCCGCAGCACCTCCGCGTGCTTGTCGTCCACGTCGGAGGACGACTCGAATTCAATCTCCACCTGCGCCAGCCCGTCCTCCATCTGGCTGGACACCTCCTTCACGTCGTCGAGCTCCTCGAACGAGTCCTCCAGTGGGTCCACCACCAGTTGCTCGAGGTCCGAGGGGCTCGCGCCGGGGTAGACGGCGACGACCGTGAAGCTCGCCATCGGGAAGACGGGGTCTTCCGCGCGAGGAATGGAGAGCGCGCTGGAGACGCCCAGCGCCACCAACATGGCGAACACCACCAGGGTGAGCTGGGGATTCTTCACCGCCGCCGTGGACAGCCTCATCGCGCCTCCACCACCGCCACCGGCTGGCCCTCGCGCAGGAAGGACACTCCATCGGTGACGACCTGGGCGCCCGCCTCGACGCCCTCGGACAACGCCGCGCGGCCGGTTTCGGAGGAGAGGAACGCCACGCGCACCCGCCGCCGCGTCGCGCGCTGGCCGTCCTGGGCCAGGACGAAGACGCTGGCCGTGTCGCCGTCCCCCTCCAGCAGCGCCTCCACGGGGACGAAGCGCAGCGCCCGCCGCTCCGAGGGGAAGACGCGCGCCTTGGCGGAGAGCCCGGACAACAACCTCGGCGCGGCGTCCGACGGGGACATGAGCAGCTCCAGCTCCACCCCGGCCGTGCCGAGTCCCTGCGTGGCGGCGCTGGCGATCTCCCGCACCCGCGCCTGGAAGGTCCGCCCCGGATAGGCATCCAGGAACACCTCCGCGGAGTCCCCTTCCCTCACGCGCACCACGTCACGGTCCGCGAGCTCCACGCGGACGACCCAGCCGTCCTCCTCGCTGGCGAACAGGAAGAGCGCCTGTCCGGGCGCCACCACCTCGCCGGGCTCCACCATCCGCCGGAGGATGCGGCCGGCGGCGGGCGCGACGAGGCTCGTCTGACGCTGCTGGAAGGTGGCGACCTTCAGGCCCGCCTCCGCGACCTCGAACGCGGTGGTGGCGTCCTGGAGCTGCACGCGGGTGGCGACCTGGGCCTCGAACAGACTCCGGGCCCGCTCCAAGTCCCGCGCGGCCTTGTCCCGAGCCTCGCGCGCCTGCGCCACCTGCGGGCCCACCTCCGAGGGGTCCAGCGCCGCCAGCACCTGCCCGCGCGTCACCGCGCGGCCCTCCTCGACGGAGACCTGCCGGACGATGCCGCCCAGCTTGAAGGACAGCCGCGACTCCTGCTTCGCGGCCAGCGCGCCGCTGGCCCGCACGGGCTGGGCGACCTCCTCCTCCATCACCACCGCCGAGCGGACCCGCACCGGAGCCTCTTCACGGGAGGCGCGCTCCGACGCCGCGGTGGCGGGAGCAGAGCACCCCGCCACCGACTGCAGACCCAACAGGAGGACGGCGAAACCGCTCACCCACGCGGCGCACAGGCTCAACGACGGGGCACGCATCATGACGCGACTCCCGCCCGCACCGGCTCGGGCGGGCCAAGGCCCGGCCCTCTCGTGGGCGCGGGTTTACATCGGCCACTCACTTAACGTCGTTAACCCATCGAGACAAGTCGCCTGACAAAACTTCACAAACCCAGGGACACACGTTCCGAAACGGAGCCTGGTTGCACGGCGCCGCTCGCCCACTCGCCAGGGTGGTGCCGGGCGGCTCGCCCCACACCCAGGCATGACGCGGCCGGCGCGGCCATTCCCCCACCGCCTCCAGCGAGGTGTACGGTGTCCCGTCCGGCGCCCGTGGCGCCGTGCGCCTCCGCACCATGTCTTCCCGCATCGCCACGCTCCTCGACCACGTCCGCGCGCACGCGGAGAACCGGCCCGGCGTGTACCGGATGCTGGGGCCGTCGAGCGAGGTGCTCTACGTGGGCAAGTCCGTGCGCGTGCGCTCGCGGCTGCTCTCCTACTTCCGCGCGGAGCCGGGCGAGAAGGCCGCGGACATCATCGGCCACGCGCACCACGTCGAGTGGGAGCACACGCCCAGCGAGTTCGCCGCGCTCTTGCGCGAGCTGCGCCTCATCAAGCAGCACCGCCCCCTCTACAACGTGGAGCACAAGCGGGACCGGGGACACTGCTTCCTGCACCTCACGAAGGAGGCCGTCCCGCGCCTGCACGTGGTGGGGCGCGTCAACGGCGCCAGCGGCGACTACTACGGCCCCTTCCACGGCCCGGGCGCGGTATCCGAGGTGGTCCGCGCGGTGAACGACCTGCTCGAGCTGCGCGACTGCGCCGCGGACACGCCGATGCGGCTGGCGGACCAGGGGCAGCTCTTCCCGGTGAAGCTGGAGCCCTTGTGCATGCGCGGTCAGCTCTCGCGGTGCCTGTCTCCCTGCGCCGCGGGCTGCACGCATGCGGAGTACCACGCGCGCGTCACCCAGGCCCGGGCCTTCCTGGAGGGGACGTCCGACGCGCCGCTCGTGCTGCTGCGCGAGCGCATGGCGCTGGCCGCGCGCCGCCTCCAGTTCGAGTACGCCGCGGAGCTGAGGGACCGCGCGGAACGGCTCGAGGCGCTGCGCGGGTGGATGGTCTCCCTGGGACGGACGATGAAGCGCCTGTCCTTCGTGTACACCGTGCCCGGCTACGCCGGAGAGGACCGCGTCTACATCCTGCGACGAGGCAGCGTGCGCGATGAGCGCCCCGCGCCCCGCACACCCCAGGAACACGAAGCGCTCGCCGCGCGCGCGCGGGAGGTCTTCGAGCGCCCCGAGCCCGAGACGCTCGGCCTCAAGGCCCACGAGGCGCAGGAGGTGATGCTCATCGCGCGCTGGTTCCACCTGCACCCCGAGGAGTTGGAGCACGGCGCCGCGCCTGGGGCCTGAGCACCGCCCATCGCGCCACGTCGGTTCGTATGTCCCCGTAGGACTCCACCCGCGGGAGGGTGAGCACCGCCATCCCGGGTGTGGCGTTCACACGTCACGAGCGCGCGTCAGTCCCAGCGGCTATGACTGCGCCACTCCACACCCCTTGGGGGACTCATGAAGGCCCGACTCTCGATTGCCACCCTCGTGGCCGGCTTGCTGGTGTCGTCCACCGCCTCGGCGGCCATCACCGTGCGCTACTCCAACCGCGACTCGCGCGACTACACGTGGAGCGCGGTGTGCAGCGGCGTGAAGACCCACGTGTCCTTCGGCAAGAACCAGACGGCCTCCCTCACCATCCCGGGCTCCGGCCCCTGCACCGTCCAGACGGACAAGGGCAAGGTCGTCCTCAAGGGCGGCGAGGACCTGGAAATCAAGGACGGCGGCATCGTCGTGAAGTAGCCAGGCCTGTCTCGGAGGCCCAAGTTCCATAGTTTTAGCTTAAACATCCGCATATTTATCCTCCAGAACCCACAATTAATCTCTGGGGAATTGAAATCAGCGACCACCCTACCCATACTGCATCGCGTCAGTCCTTGCTGGGGAGGCGCGATGAAGAAGTGGTTGGCAGTGGCCCTGCTGGTGGGTGTGGGCGTGGCGGGCATGCTGGTGACGCCGGCGGCGCAGACCCGGCAAGGGGGGCCCATCAACCCGGCGGACACGGCGTGGATCCTCACCGCCACGGCGCTGGTGCTGCTGATGACGCCGGGGTTGTCGTTCTTCTACGGCGGCATGGTGCGGCTGAAGAACGTCGTGTCCACGCTCCTGCAGAGCTACATCGCGATGGCGGTCATCAGCCTGCTCTGGGTGGTGGTGGGCTTCAGCCTCTGCTTCGGTGACAGCTTCCACGGCCTCATCGGCGACCCGCGCACCTTCTTCATGTTCAGCGGCGTGGGGGGCGAGACGCATCCTGACCTGGCGCCCACCATCCCCCTGCTGCTGTTCGCGCTGTTCCAGCTCAAGTTCGCCATCATCACCCCGGCGCTCATCACCGGCGCCTTCGCGGAGCGGGTGCGCTTCAAGGCGTACGTGCTCTTCATGGTGCTCTTCACGCTCTTCATCTACGCGCCGCTGGCGCACTGGACGTGGCACCCGGAGGGCTTCCTGCGCACGTGGGGGGTGCTGGACTTCGCGGGCGGCACGGTGGTGCACATGTCCGCGGGCTTCGCGGCGCTGGCGGGCGCGCTGGTGCTGGGCCGCCGGCACACGCACCTGGAGAACGCCGCGCACACGCCGGCCAACCTGCCCTTCGTGATGCTGGGCACGGGCATGCTGTGGTTCGGCTGGTTCGGCTTCAACGCGGGCTCGGCGCTGTCGGCCTCGTCGCTCGCCACGCTGGCCTTCGCCACCACCAACACGGCGTCCGCGGCGGCGATGCTCGGGTGGATTGCGTTCGACTGGCTGCGCGGCCGGAAGCCCAGCGCCCTGGGCGCGTGCGTGGGCGCGGTGGTGGGCCTGGTGGCGGTGACGCCCGCGGCGGGCTTCATCACCGTGGGCCAGAGCATCATGGTGGGCCTTGTCTCCAGTTTCGTGAGCAACTGGGCGGTGCACTTCAAGAACCGCACCTCGCTCGATGACACGCTGGACGTCTTCCCCTGCCACGGGCTGGGCGGCGTGGTGGGCATGGTGCTCACGGGCGTGCTGGCCAAGGACGTGGGGCTGGTGCACGGCGAGACGACGACGTTCCTCAAGCACCTGGCCGCGCTGGTGCTGGTGTCCGTCTTCTCCTTCGTCGGCTCGTACGTGCTCTACAAGCTGGTGGACCGCATCGTCCCGCTGCGGGTCCCCCGTGAGCACGAGGAGCTGGGCCTGGACCTGAGCCAGCACGGCGAGACGATGGGCGAGTCCACCGGCTTCGCCGCGCCGCAGGCCACGTCCGCGAGCACGCCGGCTGTCGTGGAGCCCGCGGCGACGGCGCCCCGGGACACGACACAGCCGCTGCCCGCCTGACGGCCCCACCGGGGCACCGGGTCTTCGCGCCCGGTGCCCGACGGGATTGTTGACCACCGGCTGCGCCGGCACGCGGGTGTCCACCGCCGACCACGCATCCGTACGCTGTCCGACGCTCCCCACGCCCGCCTCGCGATGTGGCCCGAGCGCGGCTCCTAGTCTCCCCGCCGTTCGCGCGCGCCCCTCGTGAGTCGGGAGCCGCCAGTCCCGGGGGGACACCATGCGCCGAGGTATCGCGGTCCACGCCGCTCGAGTGCTACTGCTCGTGGGACTCGTCACGGGTCCCTCGGGCGCGAGCGCCTCCGGCCCGCCGACGCGCGAGGAGTACTTCCGCTTCGTCCCGCTCTCCTACCCGCGCATCGTCCGCCAGACGAGCGCGAGCCAGGCGCTCGCGCTCTACGGCGACCCGGCGGACCCGGGCTACCGCGACGAGGCGCCGCGCGACGGCATCGACGACGAGCGCTTCCGGGTGCTGCAGGCTCTGGCGGTGCGCTTCGCGCCCATCCTGGTGAAGAACACGTACACCTTCCCCATGGACCACAAGGTGTTCCGGGACCTGCCGGGGGGCCTCCTGCTGAGCCTGGACACGTGGGACCTCGCCAAGCCCGGCTCGGTGCTGATGCGCAGCGACTCCATCAACTTCTCCACGCTCGGCCACCCGTGTCCCGAGGACGGCGCGCCGGAGAGCCTGTTGAGGACCGAGTCGTCCGGCCGCGACGCGCGCGACGACTGCCGCCTCATCGCGCTCCTGAAGGAGTTCCACCCGGACCACCCCACCATCCCCCGCCTGCGCCAGGACGCGGTGGCCGCCGAGCAGGCGCCCTTCACCGTCATGTACCTGGACTTCCCCGGGTATGACCCGGACACGTGGCACGAGGCCTACGCGAGCCCGCAGCCCGGGCAGATTGCGCGGCGCTACCTGGGCACGGAGAAGGTCTACGCCCACCCGTTCCTCGCGGAGGTCCGCGACGCGGAGCGCGGCCTGCTCGGCTACGAGCTGTTCATCCAGTACTGGTTCTTCTACCCGTTCAACGCGGGCGGCAACAACCACGAGGGCGACTGGGAGCACGTGAGCGCCGTCATCACGCCGCTGTCCGCCGTGGAGCGCGTGCTCACCGAGGAGGAGCTGCGACGCATCCTCTCGGGAGGCTGGCCGGCCGACGGCGCGGACCCGCTGGTGCTCAAGCGCACCGAGTACTTCTTCCACCACAACGCGATGGTCTTCGACTTCGCCCGGCCCAACGCGTACCTGCCCCGCAAGCGCTGGGAGGAGCTGATGGAGCTGCGCGGCGAGGACCGGCCCGGCGAGAAGAAGCTGCTGGCGCGGGTGCGCAGCTACGTCTGGGCGGACGAGGCGGAGACGCGCATCAACACGCACCCCATCGGCTACATCGGCGCGGACTCGAAGGGCCTGGAGCAGCTGCTCGCCTCGCCCGGCCCGCATGCGCGCGAGTCTCACGCCACCTATCCCTTGCCCGGCGTGTTCAAGGGCGTGGGGCCCGCGGGCTCCACGGAGGCGGTGCCCAAGCGCTTCGACCACCAGGAGTACCTGGCCGACCCGAAGCGGCCGCTCCCCGAGGGCGTGGTGCGCTACGACATGGCCGAGCGCATCGACCTGGTGCCCGACTGGGAGCGCGTCTACGACCTGGCCATCGAGGACCCGTCCGTGCGCCGCGAGTGGTCCTGGCTCATCCTCCCGCTGCGCTGGGGCTATCCGTCCGCGAAGTCGCCGCTGGCGGGCATCATCTCGCACTCGGACATGGGAAACCTGTCCATCACCGGCCCGGCATTCAGCGAGGGCTGGAACCGGCCCGCGCCCAACGCGGGCTTCATCGGCTACGCGCCCGGAGAGCTGCCCTGGTTCTTCCCGCTCGACGTGCAGGACAACTTCTCCAACAACCTGGGCTTCCTCAACGGGCCGGTGGCCGTGCTCATCAGCCTGCCGCCGTTCGACTTCGTCTACCGCGTGCTGGGGTTGCCCGTGCGCGCGGTGGTGGAGAAGCACGAGCCCGTCTACACGCCCCAGGCGAAGCTGCCCCGGCGGCGCGCGAGCGTGGAGGCCGGCGTCAGCGTGGGCCTGCTCGACAAGGACTTCGCGGGCCTGCTCCTCAATGACCGCCAGCTCGCCGAGTGGGCCCCGCAGCTGCTCGCCCTGGACCCGAGCATCGAGAACGCCTCGTCCGACTTCATCCAGCCGGTGGTGGACACGGCCGTGTCCGCCACGCTGAAGGTGAGCTTCTATCTGGGCGACCGCTTCACGTCGGAGAACACGCTGCTGCACTCGCGCAGCACGGTGGGACTCGACGTCCCGCTGGCGGACCGGCAGACCCTCTTCCAGCTGCGCTCCAAGCTGAACATGTGGGAGTACGCGGGCAGCATCCGCTACAACATCCTGCCCGGCGGCTTCCAGCCGTACGTCAAGCTGGGCTACGGGTTGACGTGGTACCGGCTCGAGGACGGCGCCATCAACGGCGAGCGGATGGCCAACCCCAACTCCTATTGGGTCCGCCTGCCCGGCTTCTTCCGCAACCTGTGGCCCAACACGTTCCACCTGGGCGCGGGCCTGGACATCATCCTGGTGCGAGGCTTCTTCCCCGGGCTGCGAGGCCTGGACGGTGGCATCCGCGCGGGCTACGTGCTGTCGCGCCACGAGCTGGGCATCCGGGACCTCGCGCCCCCCGTCGCGCTCGCAGGCCCCCTGAACGAGCCCGTGCACGTGCTGCGCAACACCTTCGAGCTGCTCGGCACGCTGAGCTTCTGAGCGCCGCGCGCGACTAGGGAAGATCGGCCTCCGAATCGGAGCGCGCCGAGGTGTCCTCGGTGTTCCGCCCGAGGCCCAGCGTGATTCCGACGATGAGGGTGGCGTGGAAGACGTGCAGTCGCTGCGTCTCGCTCGGAGGGGGCAGCCCCGTCAGCGCCAGCAAATCCGAGAAGCGCTGCGTGGACTGACGGCCCCACCCCAGGTCGGTGCCCACGGTGACGCGCGTGGTGCGCACGGGGAAATGCAGGCCGGTGGCCACGTGGTACAGGTCACTGGTCGCAAGCAACGTGCTGGTGTTGGGCAGCTTGATGGCGGCGCTGAAGTCGGTGTGGACGCTCAGGAAGATGCGCAGCCGGTCCCCCACGCGGTGCTCGACGCCCAGCGCCGTGTTCACCACCGGCTCGGAGCCGTAGAAGATGTCGCTGTCGAGCACACGCTCCGGGCCCTCCACGGGGATGGGGTCGCTGTCGAGCAGGCGGAACACCGGCACGCGCGCGAACACCTCCACCGCCGCGTGCAGCGTGGTGCCGCCGAGCAGGACGTTGCCGCCCAGGCCCACCGACAGCGGGCTCTGGAAGCGCGCGCGGACACTCGACTGGAAGTCGGAGATGCGCGCGGGTCCCTGGATGGGGAGCCCCTGCTGGCTCAGCGCGCGCTCCAGCCCCACCTCGCCCTTGCCCAACAGGCCCAGCCCTGGCGTCGTCACCGTCAGGCCCAGGGCCCAGCGCTCACGCTGGTAGCACACGCCCACCTTGGCGAGCAGGCGCAGGTGCTGGACGCGATAGTCGCGGTTCACCGCGGCGAGCACGGAGCCACCGTCCGCGCCGCTGCCCTGGGAGATGGCCAGGAAGTCCCCATGCTGCTGACGCCCGGCGAGGAACGGGGTGATTCCCACGCCCAGCGTCTTGCTCAACGGATAGGCCCAGCTCACGCCGGCCCACAGCTCCTTCACGCCGTGCTCCAGCCGCACGTCGGAGGACAGCTGCTCCAGCCCCTGGACGCCCAGCAGGTTGCTCCCGGAGAAGTCGTCACGACGCGTGAGCAGCGTCTCGAAGCCCTGGCGCGTCAGCAGCGCGTAGCCCATGCGCGCGCGGCCCAGCCACTTGAAGCGCAGGGGGCCCGCGATGAAGGCGGGCAGCGCGTCGAAGCGCGACGTCGTCAAATCACGGCCGGGCCCCAGGCCGTTGACCAGCGCCAGGCGCGAGTACTCGAAGACGTTCCCCGTCAGCTCCAGCTCCAGGTTGCTGACGAGCACCAGCGCGCCGGGGTTGTAGTAGACGGCGCTGATGTCCGCGGGGTCACCCAGCAGCGCGCCGCCGAGCAGCCACGCGCGGTTGCCGAACTGCCGCGTCCAGTAGTGCGCGTCCTGCGCCCACACAGGGCTCGCGAGGAGGAAGGCGATGAGCAGCCATCCCCCACGCCATCGCGTCTTCATCCGAGCAAGCCCCGAGGTCCGCTCCCGCGAAGGGGAGACACGGCCCGCGAGCATGCGGTCCACGTGGGCCCGGGCCCATGGCCCCCGGGTCCCACGCACCTGTCATCCAGCGGGGCTCAGCCCTTCTTCGCGGCGGCGCGGCCCTTGCGCGCACCACCCCCACGCGCCGACGTGGCCGCGGGCGCGGGGCCGGTCGTGGGAGAGGTCGGCTCCTCGCCCTCCGCCGCCTTCACGCGGCGCTTGAGTCGGCGAGGAGGCAAGAGGTCCGGCTCTCCCGGCACCTTCTGCGCGAGGAAGATGGCGGCATCCAGCTTGTAGAACGTCCTCGCCCGGTACCACGCCAGCGCGGACTCGTTGTTCTCCGCCACCTCCAGCACCAGGTGCGTGCAGCCCCGCGTGCGCGCCAGGTGCTGGAGTTGATCCAACATGAAGCTGCCCACGCCGCGGCCCTGGTAGTCCGGGTGCACCGCGAGCTCCTCCACGAAGAGCGGCCGCATGCCGCGCTTCTCGAACCAGCGCGGGTTCACCCAGTTGTCGTCGCCGGTGGCCTCGAAGGCGCACTCGGAGTAGCCGACAATCTCGCCGTCCACCTCATAGAGGAGCTGTTCGATCCACTCGGAGGTGTAGACCTCCATGAAGCGGCGCTTGGAGCGGGGACGCTGGTACTCCACCGTCTCGCGATTGACGTCGCGGAAGACGAGCTTGAGGAACTCCCAGGTCCGGTTGAGGTCACGGCGGTGGATGCGGCGGACCCGGACCTCGAGCGACTGCTGGGGCGCGACTTTCGTCATACAGGCTGCTTCCTTAGCAGGCTGGCGGAAAGCCACCAGTGCTTCTCATGGGCCGAGAGGCCCTCCGTCCGGAATCACGCCCCGGGAGGGTTGCCTCGCGGTGGGGTGGGAGGATGGAATGGGGTGGAAACTCCCCATTGAATCCCGTGCGAGCCACAACCCCATGAACCGACCGTCCGACGGTGACCTGTCCATCGATACGGTCCTGCGCAACACCTACAAGGTCGTCTCCATCCTCGGACGCGGCGGAATGGGCTCGGTGTACCTGGCCCAACACCTGCGACTGCCCGGCAAGCAGGTCGCGGTGAAGGTGCTGCGCGGCGGAGACCACCTGACCCCGGAGATCTTCGCGCGCTTCCGCCGCGAGGCCGAAATCGCCTCCCGGCTGGGTCACCCCAACATCGTCGAGGTGCTCGACTACGACACGCTGGAGGACGACACCCCGTTCCTGGTGCTCGAGTTCCTGCGCGGCGAGAGCCTCCAGGCCCGACTGGAGCGGGGGCGGCTGCCGTTGTCGGACGTCTACTCGTTCACGCGGCAGATGGGCTCGGCGCTCCAGGCCGCGCACGGCGCGGGCATCGTCCACCGCGACCTGAAGCCCGCCAACGTCTTCCTGGTCCCCACCGACTCGGGCGGCGTGGTGGGCGAGCGGCTCAAGCTGCTCGACTTCGGCATCTCCAAGGTCCTCGACTCCGGCACGGTGCAGACCCAGGAGGCGATGCTCATCGGCACGCCGCAGTACATGTCGCCGGAACAGGCCCAGGGGCGCAACAGTGAGATCGACGCGCGCACGGACATCTTCGCGCTGGGCGCCATCGTCTACGAGATGATGACGGGCACCCCCGCCTTCGGCGCGGGGGGCATCGCGCAGATGATCTTCCGCGTCGTCTACGAGCCGCCCCCGCCGCTCGCTCCGCTGTGTCCGGAGGCCCCGCCCCACGCCATCGCGGCGGTGGACAAAGCCCTGGCCAAGCGCGCCCAGGACCGCTTCCAGGACGTCGCGTCCTTCGTGGAGGCGCTCACCGGCAGCCCGCTGCACACGCTCTCCTCCGCCACCGGCTCCCACGCCGCGCTGCCCCGTCCCTCCGGCACGCCCTCCGGCGTCGCGCTGCCCTCGGAGGGGCCGCCGTCGCTGTCCAACACCCTGCCGCCGGGCAGCCTCCAGAAGGGCCCCGATACGGGCCGCCTCGCCTTCGACGACACCCTGGCCCCGGGCTCCTCGGGCAACCAGGGCGTGGTGCAGCCCGTGCGCGGCTTCGCGTCCGGAGGCACCGGCCAGATGGGCGTCGCCCAGGCGCAGGCCGGCTTCGCCAGCGGCGGCACCGGGCAGATGGGCGTCGCCCAGGCGCAGGCTCCCGCCGGTGGCTTCGCGGCGGGCGGCACCGGACAGATGGGCGTCGCCCAGGCGCAGGCTCCCTCTGGAGGCTTCGCGGCGGGTGGCACCGGACAGATGGGCGTCGCCCAGGCGCAGGCCGCCACGCCCAAGGTCCCGCTGATGGACCCGCCGGGCCTGGACCCCACGCTCATCTCCCAGCAGGCCCCGTCGCTCCCTCCGCCCGTCGCGGGTCAGAGCCTGGTCGCCCCCGCGCCGGTGCCCTCCGCCGTGGCCCCGAGCACCGCGAGCCAGCCCGCGAAGAGTCGCGCGCCCCTGGCCGCCATCGCCGTGGCGGCGCTCGTCGTCGTCATCGCGGGCGGCTGGTGGGTGACCCGCCCCAAGGACGGCCCTCAGCCCACGCCGCCCGTCGCCACGGGCACGCAGGCCGTCACGCCGACGGCGAACACCGGCGCGCAGGGCACCACCCCGACGTCCCCGAACACGGGCACGCAGGGCACCACCCCGACACCTCCGCCCAACACCGGCACGCTAGCCCAGGGCACCGACACGCCCACCGGGACGACTCCCGTGCCGACGGGCACCACCCCGACGCCGGTGGACCCGCCTCCGGACGACCCCACGGGGGTGGCGACGAAGAACCCGCCCCCCTCCACACGTCCTTCCACCCGACCCGAGACTCCCGAAAAGCTGTCGGACGAGCTTCGCCAGCTTTTGGCGGACGCGGAGCGTGCTTTAAACGGGGGAGACACCGCGGAGGCCATCCGTCTGGCTCGGAGCAGCCAGCGGCGGGAACCCAAGGTCATCCCACTGGCGTCCTACTCGCTGCTCACCCGGGCCTTCTGCCGTCAGGGAGACCTCAGCAACGCCAAGGCCCAGTGGCCGAAGGTCTCCCGGGCGGAGCAGGCCCGGGTCCGGAAGTTCTGCAAGCAGCACGACATCGAGCTCTGACACACGGCGCCGTCCAGGAGACGGCCCCTTGATTCCCGAGGTGAATTTCTTGAGAAACCTGGTCGCGGTATTCGTCACCACGCTCGTGCTGGGGTCCACCGCCAGCCTCGCGGCGTCCCCCGTGGAGGCCGGCAAGGTGTTCGTCGGCCCCGAGGGCGAGGAGGTCGCCGTCGTTCCCCTCGCCCCGCGCTCGAACAAGAAGTACCTGCTGCGCGTGCAGGGCACCGGCTCCGAGATTGACGGCAAGGTGCTGCCGTTCGAGCTGAACGACAGCAGCTCCATGAGCAGCGAGCAGCACAGCTACAAGACCCAGTGGCGCGGCCGTGGCTACACGGTGCTGTACATGCGCAACTCCAAGTACGAGCTCTACGTCCCGGGCCGCTCCAAGGAGATTCGCGTCACCTTCGACGAGAAGCGCAGCAAGGCGCTCGACGCCGAGGACGTCTATGACCTGCACCAGAAGCAGAAGAAGGACGGCACCGTCGCGAAGCTGATGGCGTTCGACCGCAAGGGGGAGATCGCCAAGCAGGAGAAGGACTACGTCACCCACGTGCAGGACGCGAACACCGCGTGCGGCACGTCGCTCTCCGCCGCCATCGACTGGACGTCCATCAACGACGAGCAGCTCAAGGAGCTGAGCATCAGCAGCTACTGTGAGGCGCCGCTCGCGTCGCTCAAGCAGCTTTGCACCGTCTCCAACGTCGCGAAGCAGACCGTCAAGGAGAAGCTCAAGCAGGTCAGCTGCCGCTTCGGCGATGCCCTGGAGCCGAAGGTGGAGGGCGACAAGCTCATCTGGACCACCTCCCGCGACGCGTCCAATCAGCAGGAATTCGCCACGAAGTTCTTCAAGACGAACCTTTAGTCCATGAGATTTGAGATGAACTTCCAGCGTATCGCCGCCGTGGCGGTGTCCTTCGCCTGTAGCGCGTCCCTGGCCTCCGAGAGCATCCAGCCCCCCTGGGGCAAGGAGGAGAACCTGGGCCAGAAGATGGTCATGGAGTCCACCGCCGTCTGCACCGACGGCAAGGGCCACTACGTCGTCGTCACCCCCGAGGAGGAGCGCGGCGGAGACCAGCTCTTCTACGGCGACGGCAAGCAGTTCGTGCAGGTCCCGTCCATGCCCTGGACCTCCGGCACCAGCTTCGTGGACCCGCGCTTCTTCAACAAGTCCGCCAACCCGAACTTCCGCGGCCAGGACTGGCGCGTGGTGTCGGAGGTGGAGTTCGACCGCAAGGAGAAGAAGTGCACCATGCGGTGTGGTGAGAAGAACATCCCACTCACCGTGGTGGAGACGGCCCAGGGCGCGGACATCCTGCGCAAGGCCAGCTACGCCCCCAACCCGCAGGAGTTCGCCCCGTACGCGCTCCTGCGCGACACCAAGGGCAACTACTACTTCGTCGACAAGGGCATCAAGACGCCGGAGCAGAAGAACTACCGCGTCTTCATCGGTCCTCGCGGCGGCCTGAAGGCGCAGAAGATGACCAACGTCATCGCCGACTCCGAGGGCGAGATCTTCTCCACCAAGAAGGGCGACCTCCGCCTGGTGTTGGACAAGGCGAAGAGCTCGGTGTGGATCGAGAACAAGAAGAAGTCGCTGGAGCTGCGCCAGGTGCCCGTCGAGGAGAACCTGCCGCTCATCTACAACGACCTGGGTGTGTACGAGGGCATCCGCCTGGGCACGCCCTGCGACGACCAGTAGTCGTGCCTTCGGGGCCTGGACTCGTTCGGAGCCCAGGCCCCGGCAGAACCCCGGGTCGAGCGGCGGACATCCCGCCATCCCCGAGGAACCGTGGCGCCCCACGTGACGCGTCGTTAGGTTGCCGGCCCCGAACAGGAGGCCGCCCATGCGTCCGGATGAGATTCGATTCCTTCAGCAGTCCATCGAGGCCGCGCGTCGCGCGAGCAGCCGGGGTGACCAGCCGTTCGGAGCGGTGCTGGTGGATGCCCAGGGCCAGGTGCTGCTCGAGGGTGAGAACACCGTGGTGACGCAGCGCGACTGCACGGGGCACGCGGAGTCGAACCTGATGCGGGACGCGACGAAGCGCTTCACGCCGGAGGTGCTCGCGGGCTGCACGATGTACGCGAGCACGGAGCCATGCGCGATGTGCGCGGGCGCCATCTTCTGGGGCGGCGTGCGGCGGGTGGTGTTCTCGCTGTCGTCGGCGGAGTTCGCGCAGCTGGTGGGCACGGCCCGGGGAGGGCTGGCCATGTCGTGCCGCGAGGTGTTCGAGCGCGGCAGCAGCCCCACGCAGGTGGAGGGTCCCATCCCCCTGCAGGAGGCTCGCGACGTGCACACGGCCTTCTGGCGCTGAGCCGGGGCGCTTGCGTGGCTCGTGGGGTTTGCGCGAGCCTCACGCCACCCTCGTGATACTGCCCCGCTACTTCGTTCCCCATGCCACCACGCCGCCGGTGCCCGTCCTGTCGGACGCGGCCTCGGTGGTCCACGTGGTGGACACGTTCCTGTTGGACTTCCACCACATGGCGCGGTCGGAGTGGGTCGTCGGACTCGACGCGTTGGGGGCGGTGCACTTCATCCCCGCGAGCGAGCGGAGCCGGCTGCCCGCCTCGGCGCTCGCGCAGCTCGCGCACCATGAGGTCGCCACCGGTCGCACGCCCCACAGCATCGCGGCGTCGACGGTGTACTTCTTCGAGGTGGAGCTCGTCGAACACCCCGCCGACGCGGAGGGGTTCAACGACCCGGTGTACCTGTATGGACACCTGTCCGGTCCCTGGCCGAACACGTCGCCCAAGCGCGTGCCGGGGCAGCTCACCGTGACGCGCGGGGATGTGCTCGCAGGGCTGACGCGGCAGGCCCCGTACGCCTTCGAGTACGCGCAGACGCCGGAGAGCACCGCCGCGCCGCGTGGCTATCACGCGCTGTTGCCGGGAGACCGTCCTGAGGAACTCGAGGAGGGCGGCGGAGCGGTGCTCGCGTGGCCCGTGGTGCCGCCGGAGCTGCAGGTAGGCAACGCCTCCAACGGGCCGATGGTGGCGCGCATCCTCCATGACGTGCTCACGCAGCTGAAGGAGGACGCGGAGGCGAACGGAGGGCCCGCGGCGCTGGCGAAGCTGGAGCTGCCGGTGCCGAGTCGGGCCATGGCCGTCGCGGAGCTGGAGCTGCGCGGCTACGAGGTGAAGGGCGACGTGGCGGTGCTGCGCCGTCAGCACCCGGGAGTGCTCACGCGCATGGCCGAGTGGCTGCGCGCGGAGAAGGTGCGGATTCCTCCCGAGGCGGGCGCGCCCGAGTTCCTGGAGCTGGCGAGCCAGGCGCTGGCGGTGCTTCCCGGCTGGCCCACGAAGACGGAGCGAGTGCTGCGCTCACAGGTCGGCGCCGGGGACCGGCTGCCCCCGGTCTCCGCGCCGGTGCCGGTGGCGCAGGTGCCGGCACGTCCCCTGCCCCCTCGGGCTCCAGCGCCGCCCGCGCGCCCGGATGAGTGGATGCGGGACTTCCTGTCCGCGCATGCCGCGCAGAAGCCCCAGGCGGCGAAGCCCCGGCTGACGAGGACGCGGCCCGTGGCGCCGCCGCCCGCGAGGGCTGGGACGCCTGCCTGGATGGAGGACTTTGGAGCTGCTCCGGCGCCGTCCGCCGCGCAAGGTTTGCGTGAGCCGGGCGAGTCCCCCGCGCCGACGAAGAAGCCCGACTGGATGACCGACTTCGAGGACTGAGCCCCCGCTTGCGCTGGACCTTCCGGCCCGTTGGAAGGTGATAGCGTTCGGCGCATCCAGCAGGGGGAACGATGGGTCACGAGAAGCCAGTCGAGCCGTTTTCGGATCTCCACGTCGAGGAGGGGAAGGTCCGCGCGGTGTTGCTGCATGACCCGACGGTGGAGGGTCTGGACGTCGCCATCTACATGGACGCGTCCGGCAGCATGGAGGAGGAGTACAAGTACGAGCGCCCCAAGCGCTCCTTCCTGGAGTGGCTGCGAGGCGCGCCGCTGAAGGACCCGGCCAACCAGGTGGAGCCGCAGGTCCAGTGGATGCTGGAGTACCTGGCCACCAAGGACCGCAACGGCCTCTTGCGCGTCGCCTACTGGGCGGCGGGCGCGTCGGGCAAGGACGTGGAGGTGGTGGGCGAGCTCAAGGGCGTGGACGTCCAGCAGTACCGGTTCCCGGGCGCGAAGAAGCCCGGCGGGCACACCTTCATGACGCCGGCGCTGAAGGACTACGTGCGCTATTTGCGCGAGCAGGTGCAGCACGGGGCGCGGCGCGGCTGTGCGGTCATCGTCACGGACGGCAAGCTGCATGACGCGGAGGAAGTGGAGCGCTTCTCCGCGCAGGTGGCGAAGGACATCGTCGCGGGGCGACTGCCCCGGATGAACTTCGTGCTGGTGGGCGTGGGGGACGGCGTGGACGAGGAGCAGCTCGAGCGGATTGCCCATCTGGAGTACCCGGGCGTGGGGCACCTGTGGTGCCACCGCATCGCCGAGGAGATTGGCCAGGTCGCCGAGCTGGTCGCGGTGCTGGTGGACGAGAACATGACGGTGGCCGCGGGCGGCACGGTGTACGACGACCAGGGCCGGGTGCTGAAGACGTACGAGGGCCGGCTGCCGGCGGTGCTGGAGTTCGACGTGCCGGAGGGCGCGGAGAGCTTCACGCTGGAGGTGAATGGCCAGCGCTTCACGCAGCCGTTGCCGGACGAGGACCACCACGAGGACGAGGACCACCACTGATGGCCGGGCACGAGGTGGTGGTGCGTCCGTTCTCGGACGTGCATCGGATGGGGAACAAGGTGGTGGCCACGCTGCTGCATGACCCGACGGTGGAGGGGCTGGACGTCGCCCTCTACATGGATGGCTCGGCCAGCATGGAGGACGAGTACGGTCCTCGGGGTGTGCTGGCGAAGCTGGCGCCGGTGAAGAACCTGGTCGAGCCGCAGATGCGGTGGATGCTGGAGTACCTGGCGAGCAAGGACCGGGACGGGCAGGTGCGCGTGGCGTACTGGGCCACGGGGGACGGCAGCCAGTTGGAGGAGGTGGGGCTGTTGTCGGCGGTGCAGGCGAAGGACTTCCGCTTCCCGGGGCCGCGCGCCTACGGCAAGGCGACGGTGATGCTGCCGGTGCTGCGGGACTTCGTCGCGCACATGAAGCAGCAGGTGGCGAAGGGGGCGCGGCGGGGGCTGGCGGTCATCATCACGGACTCGCAGCTCTCGGACGGGGACGACGTGCGGGCGTATGCGACGCAGGTGGCGAAGGAAATTGCCGCGGGTCGCCTGCCGAGGATGAGCTTCGTCTTCGTGGGAGTGGGCGACCAGGTGGACGAGGAGCAGATGGAGGAGATCTCCCACGAGACGTACCCGGGCGTGGGCCATCTGTGGTGTCACCGCATCGCGGACCGCATGGAGGAGATGGCGGAGCTGGTGGCGGTGCTGGTGGACGAGACGATGACGGTGGCCGCGGGCGGCACGGTGTACGACGAGCAGGGCCGCACGCTGAAGTCGTACGAGGGACGGCTGCCGGCGGTGCTCGAGTTCGAGGTGCCAGCGGAGTGCAAGGCGTTCACCCTGGAGGTCGCGGGGCAGCGCTTCACGCAGCCGATTCCGGAGGAGCACGGGGACGAGGAGCACCACGAAGACGAGGCGCCCGAGCCGGTACGCGCGCCCGAGCCGGCTCCCCGGCGCAAGCACGGTGGTCATCGTCACTAGGGTTTCGAGTTTCAGGTTTCAGGTTTCACGGTTCAGGAAGAACACGCCATGTCCGAGCAGAAGAAGAGCGGTGAGCCACGCGAGCACGTCCACGGTCCGGGCTGCGAGCACGACGCCGGACATGGCGACGCACCGTCCCGCGCGGTGGGCAAGCCCGCCGCGAAGCCCGTGTTCAAGTCGCTGAAGCTCGTGGGGACGAAGGACCCGGGCAAGCACGTCCACGGGCCCGGGTGTGCGCATGACCACGCTCCCACCCATGAGCATGGTCCTGGATGCACGCATGACCACGGGCACGCACAAGAAGGACATGCACACGAGAGTGCACACGCCCCTGTCCATGAGCACGGCACTGGTGGCGCGCATGACCATGGCTCCGCGCAAGGCGGGCACGAGCATGGAGCAGGTTGCACGCATGACCACGGCCACCAGCAGGGAGCGAGCAGCCAGCACAGCGACGGCCCTGCGCACACGCACGGGGACAAGCATCAACACGGCCCGGGCTGCGACCACGCGCACGGCGGGGACGGCCACGCGCATGGCGGCAGCCACGCGCATTCAGACGGCGCCGCGTGCGACCACGACCACGGTGACGGGCATCATCACCACCACCCGAAGCCGAAGAAGATCCGCCCGCCGGGCTATCGCGCGGCGGAGGGTGGTGGCGTCGCGCTCCAGCTCGACCTGGAGGGAGCGCTGCCGGGAGAGACGAACGACCACGGCCGCTTCCAGAAGTTGGAGGAGGCGCTGGAGGCCCACCACGGCGTCCTCGACGTGCACATCCGTCGCGACCAGGGCTACGCGGAGGTCTGCCTCCACTACAACCCGAAGCTGGTGAACTCAGCGGCGCTGCTCGCGACGGCGCAGCGCACGAGCGCGCAGGTGGCGCGGCGGTACAAGGACCACACATGGTTTGTGAGAGGGATGAGCTCGGCGGACTCGGCCACGGCCATCGAGCACGGGCTCACCAAGGTGAAGGGTGTGCTGTCCGCGAATGTGGCGTACGCGAGTGAGCGGCTCGTCGTCGAGTACGACAGCGAAGAGGTCTCGCTGAGGGACATCGAGTCCCGCGCGAAGTCACTGGGATACACGCTGGAGGTCCCGAGTCACGGGCACGCGTGCTCACACCACGCGCACGGAGGTGGACTGGCGCCACTCCTGGAGATGCCGCTGGTGGTGGCCTCGGGAGTGCTGCTGGTCGCGGGCTGGTTGCTCGGGCGCTTCGCCCCTGTGCACGAGGTGGTGCCGACGGTGCTGTGGGCACTGTCCATCCTGAGTGGCGGGTTCTTCGCCATCAAAGGCTCGGTGAAGTCGCTGCTCCAACTGCGCATCGACATCGAGACGATGATGGTGGTGGCGGCGCTGGGAGCTGCGGTGTTGGGCTCCTGGTTCGAGGGAGCGTTCCTGCTCTTCCTCTTCAGCGCGGGCCATGCACTGGAGCACCGGGCGATGGACCGGGCGCGACGCTCCATCGAGTCACTCGGGGCCCTGCGTCCCGAAGTGGCGCGAGTACGCCGAGGCGCGGAGCTGGTCGAGGTCCCCGTGGCGCAGGTGCAGCGAGGAGACCGCGTCGTGGTGCGCCCGGGAGACCGGGTGCCACTGGACGGCATCATTCGGGAAGGAAAGAGCTCACTGGAGCAGGCGGCCATCACAGGCGAGTCGATGCCAGTCGCCAAGGTGCCAGGGGACGAGGTGTTCTCAGGCACGGTGAACTGCGAGGCCTTGCTGGAGGTAGAGGTCACCCGGTTGTCGTCGGAGTCCGTGCTCGCGCGAGTGGTGGACATGGTGGCGGAGGCCGAGGCGCAGAAAGGGCCGAACCAGCGCTTCGCGCAGCGACTGGAGCGCACCGTCGCGCCGCTGGTGATGATTGGCGCGGTGGTGTTCCCGGTGGTGCTGGTGTTGATGGGCACACCGCTGAAGGAAGCCATCCTCCGCGCGGTGTCCCTGCTGGTCGCCGCATCGCCGTGTGCCTTGGCCATCTCGACACCGTCGGCGGTGCTGTCCGCAGTGGCGGCCGCGGCGCGAGGCGGTGTGCTCATCAAGGGAGGCATCTACCTGGAGCTGCTCGGCAAGGTGAACGCCATCGCCTTCGACAAGACGGGCACGCTGACGATGGGCAAACCAAAGCTGCTGAGCACGGCGCCCGTGGCCGGAGTGACGGAGGAAGAACTGCTCGGCACGGCGGCGGCGGTGGAAGCCCTCTCAGCACATCCCCTGGCGCACGCGGTGGTGGAAGCGGCGGCTTCCCGAAACATCAAGCCACCGGCCGGCAGTGACATGGAGGCCATCCACGGCAAGGGATTGCGTGCCCGGATTGGCACTGATTGGGTAGACGTGGGTAGCCTCGCGCTCTTCGCGGGAGACGCCGTGCCGGCCGAAATCCAGACATGGGTGAACCGACTGGAGGAGGCGGGCCAGACGACGATGGTGGTGCGCAAGGCGAGCCGATACCTCGGCGTGCTCGGGGTGGCGGATACGGTGCGCGCCGGAGCACGGCACGTCATCTCCACGCTCAAGCAGCAGGGCATCAATCGCACGGTGATGCTGTCGGGAGACAACGCGAGGGTGGCGAAGTCCATCGCGGAGCAAGTGGGGCTCGACGAGGCGCGGGCGCCACTGATGCCGGCAGACAAGGTGACAGCGGTCCGAGAGATGGGGCGCACGGGCTCCGTGGCGATGGTGGGCGACGGTGTCAACGATGCGCCCGCGCTGGCAGCGGCATCGGTGGGCGTGGCGATGGGCGGAGCAGGCTCCGACGCGGCACTGGAGACGGCGGACGTGGTGCTGATGAGCGACGACCTGTCTCGCCTGCCCTTCGCGCTGAGCCTCGCCCGTCAGGCGACCTCGGTGATGAAGCAGAACCTGGTCATCTCACTGGGTATCAGCGCGGTGCTCATCGTCGCCTCGATCTTCGGACTGACGAGCATCAGCTCCGCGGTGGTCCTGCACGAAGGCAGCACCCTGCTCGTCGTGGCGAACGGCCTCAGGCTGCTCGCCGTTCGCCCCAAGATCCTGGGCTCCACGCCCCTGCCCTCGATGGGAATCGAGCCGGCGCCCCGTTGAAGCGCCGGAGGCAGCATCAGAAGAAATCCAGAGCCTTGCCAAACTTCTCGTCGAAGACCTCAACGGTCACGTGATGCATGACCGCGGGGTCTCCAAGCTCGACACCTCGAGGAATCGTTTCAGGCTGCTCGAGGACACTCGCGTAGAAGTCCCGCCCCTGGGCAACCACCCAGTACGCGATGTCCATCAAGCCATCCTCTGAGACCTCCTGTCCCAGTATCTGGTCGAACGGCTCTCCGCGGAGCACAGAGGAGGTCCTGACGAACTCCTCATGGAATCGAGCAACATCCGATTTACCCATCTCCCAGAGAATCTCTCGCAACGCGCTCGCCTGACCATTGGCGCGCCGGAGGATGTCCCAGAACCACGCAGAACCCCCATCCTCGCCAGTCAACAAAACAGCCATATTCAGTACCTCCAAAACATTCAGGCCAACGCTATCCCGTTTCCCCAAGCGGAATCGGAGCCCCCCCCGGCATAATGAACCCGGCCAACTCCTTTACGCACACCCAAGGCAACGATTGGCCCAACAAAGGTCGACGAACCATCCGTCGAGGACAGTTGAGCTTGCGGTGCGACGAGCGCGGAGATGTTCCGGAGTACCACGCGTCCAGGAGTCCTGGGTGGTATGCTCGACGCGGCACAACGCTAGGATGAAGTCGAGCGCCGTCTTGGACTCGGGCGCAGTGGAAAGCGCGTCGAAGAATTTGCGGCACACGTGCGCCCAACACTCCACTCGCACGTGCCCTCTGGCGCCGTCGCATCCTGAAGAGAACCGGCGTGCCCGCCTCTGCCCAGCACGCCGGCCCTCGGCCGGATACCATCAAGAAGCGCACTGGAATTATATCCAGAGCGCCAGACCTCCCGAGTCACACTTCACGAGCAGACAAGACCCGATCGAAAAGCGAATGAGCATATCGAACCACTTCATTCAAGTCCGAGAAAGCCACCTCATCCTGCCCCAATCCATGACTCCCACTGAGAATCATCCAGCGGCCATCGAGATGGCGCAGCACAAAAGACTCTCTCCACCCACGCACCCCATCACCTCTCTCAAAGCGAAGATCCTGCCTACTCACAAAAACAGCCGTCTCGTAGTCAAAAGGAGTAGGCCGCGCATGCAAACCCCGCTCAGTCAAAACCTGCACCACTTCATCCAAATCCATAAACACCTCCAATCCCATAAAAAGCAAAGACCTCGCGACTCCCTCCAATACACTCAATCTACTTCAAGTCCCATGGCGGACAAGTCGACCTTCTTGCCTCTAAGGTAGAAGCTCGACTTATCTTGGAAATACGTCGCGGCCTGATAAAACTCCCAATTGGTAATATTCTTCGATCCAATACCATCCCGGCCTGCCGCATAAACATCCCGGAGCGTTGTCCTCCCGAGCATCATGCCATCGAGATTGAAGTGAATCTCCTTCGAGTCCTTCATGAGGTTCCCCAACCGGACGCCCAGTTCCGTAAAATTATCAGGATCCTCTGGATAAAAATCCCAATACGTTTTCCCCTTTACGTGCTTCGCAAAACGCTGAACCAACCCATCGCGAAGGTGGTCCGGATGCTGCCCCAATCCCAGCGCAAGCCGATACCCCTCTCCTGTCTTGGAGGATGTTTTTAGAGCAGCGACTTTTCCGGCAGTGGCTCCACTTATGGCCAACACCCCCTCTATAGCTTTGCCCTTCAGATACCCTTCTCCAGCATTCAATGCGAGGCGGGTCTCGACCTCCGCCGCCTCCCCCATTGCGCTCGCGAACCTATCTCCAATGCGAGAGGCCTGCTTTGAGGCAATGGCGTCAGTAACAGCAAACTTGGCAGTCTCACCGGCGCTCTGCTTGAAGGATTCAACGACCTCTTCCACTTGGTTTCCAGCAGACCTTAGCTTTCGGACGACTGGTAGCCCAGACAGGTATTCACTCGTCCGCCCTCCAGCAACGCCAAGAGCGCGTCTCACCTGCTCAACACGCCACTCCGTCGCGCTCGTATTGCAGGCCAGATAACCGCAGACAGTCGACTCCAGTTGCCCGCGATCCTGCATGAGCCCCTGCAGTTTCGACGCAGCTGACTCACCCCTGTACTGATAAGCACTCTCATGAAGAACGCCAGCGAGCTGTTCGTCGCTGAGTTGAGCAAGTTCGGCACTATAGAACTGTCCCTGAGATTGCTTTCCGAAGTCCGTCAGCTCGACTGCCTCATATCCATTCAGATCGACATAACCCAGAGGATTTGCGCGAGCGTACACGTTTCGATGCAGACTTGGAGCATCGCTCACATCACCCTCAAAGTTATCTCGACTGATGAACCTCCCCACCTTGCCGTTGTAGTACCGGGCCCGCGCATAGGTAAGCCCCGTCTCCACGTCGTACTGATGCCCCGTGAAGCCAAGCTTGAACTCACCGGCAATGGGCGTCGAGTCTGCTCGGTAATTGCCCCATGCGTCGTACCGTCGGACTGCGGTAACAAAGCCCCCCGGCCTGACAGAGACGCCATCTGTCACGCTGCCCAGAACATCTGAGAGCAAGAAGGTCGGGATCCCATTCGAAGCATCACTGTCTTTGACCGCCAGCGGCCCCTTTGCATAGTGATAACGGCGCTGCGGCACCCACGGGCTCTGGCTCCCATCGACCTCCTGCAAAACGAACCCGTCATCCAGGACGTATGAGACATTCTCGGAAGCCGTCTTCCGCCTGATGCGCTGAAGGTCGCTGTCGTAGTCGTACCGTCCGAGTTCCACCCCATTGTCGAACACCGCCGTCAACGTGTTCCGGACGTCCCACGCGAAGGTGCGCTCATTGTCCGGAATCTGCCCCTCAGCGGGACGCGTTGTCATTTTCGCCAGGTTGCCCGCCAAGTCGTACTCGTGCAGGACATCCAGCGCGGAGTTCTTCAAGTCCACGGACCAGCGTGGCCAGTCGACCCGATTGAACGTTGTGGCTACATTCCGAGTCAGCACCGATTCCGGCACCGACTCGAATGCATCGGGCCCAAGTCCGAGGCTCACCACTGCCGACGTCGGAGCCTCGCGCTCGCCCGTGCGGTTTCCCACGAAATCCAACTGATAGAGCGTGGTCTTCCCGTCTGGCCCTGCAACCCCCGTGAGGCGGTTCAAGACGTCATAGCCATAGGACGTCAACTCAACAGGACCGCTCGTGTTCGTTTGAAGCGACCGGCGCGACTCGGCCTGTGTAATGCGGTTCCCATTCGCGTCATACGTATACGCATAGTGACTGATCGTTCCCGACGAGCAGTCCCCGCTACCAAAGCCACGCACCACCGACATCTGGGTGAGCCGCCCAGCCACGTCATAGCAGCGGTGTTCGGTCACACCACTGGACCATTCAGTCCTCTTCAACAAGGAGTCGGGCCAGTAGTAGTAGTACACACCTCCGCTCGAAGGGAGCCCCGCGCTCGTCAACCGCCCCAGAGCGTCGTACTCGTACACCGTAGCGACTCCATCCGGGTCCACCACACGTGTGCGGTGCCCCATGGCGTCGTACTCATACGCAACCTGCTTCCCGTCGAACTGGCGCAGCCGTGTCTTGACCCGGTCAAGCGCATCGAACGTAAACGTCGTCACTTCACTGACGTCACCATTCGACGTCTTCTTGAGCTGATTCACCTGCGTCGTATTGCCCTCGCCGTCGTACAGGAAGCTCTCGGCCTCCAACGAGGGTAGTTCTCGAGGCAACGTATGCTGCGAGTAGGCCTTTTCTGTCAGCCGATTCAGCAACCCATGCGTGTAGACTGTCCGCTGCCCCTTAGGGTCAACCGTTGACGCCAGGTTCCCGTTCGCATCGTACGTGTACCGCCAGGTGAGGGTTCCCACATTGCTGAAGGGCGCGGCTCCGGCCTCGAACAGAGGAATGACGTTCTGGCGCCCACCCGTGATGGGCCTGTGGAGGTCGAGATGCTGATGCTCTGCCGTACGGAGATTCCGCGCATCATACTCGTAGGTCGTGAGATGCCCGTTGGCATCTTGCTTCGCTATGAGATTTCGCGCGGGATCATACATGAAAATATGGACAAGCGAGTTCTCGTCGTAGACCGTCAGCCTCTTTCCGAACTCGTCGCTCGAGAAAAGAGCAGACGGCACGCTCGATCGGCATTCCTCGAACAGCGAGTCAATACTCATGCCTGCTGCGCCACCATGAGGCAGCGTGGGCTGAGCATTAGGCTTCACCTCGCATTCCAGGTTGCCCATCCCATCGAAGGTACGGATGGTGACTTCGTTGAGCGCATTCTCCTCACGAACCCGACGACCCAGGTCATCGTAGGAGTAACGCATATCGAAGGCGAACCCGATCACACGGGGGCCCTTCTTCTCAATCAACTGCCCAGCAGCGTCATACTGGAATGTCGACGTCGCCGAATCCGCAGTCCCCGCGCCTGTCGTCTCAGCGAGCACACGCCCCGCGCCGTCATGGAGGCGCTCCGTCGCGTATCCGTTCGCATCCACGGAGCGCACGACATTGCTCCCCGCGTCATAGTTCCAGGACTCCTCGGCAACCGCGTCCCCTTGCCCTCGGACCACGCGAACCTTGCGACCAAGGCCATCGGAATGACTCACCGTGGGCACGTTCCGACGATTCACATACGTCTGCTTGCGCTCCGCGTCGCTGTAGCTCCAGGACTGGCTGTAGGCCGCGGACTGTCCGACGGACTCGTGATCGGTTTGGCTCACCAATCGCCCCACAGCATCGTACGAGAACCGCGTCACCTGCCCCTTCGCGTCCTTCTCCTGTCGCTTGTAGAGCGCGTCGAAGCGCGTCTCCCAGGCGTACCCTCCCGCGTCGATTCGGCGAACCTCTCGCTTGAGTCCATCCCGGTGAAGCACGGTCAGATTGTTCCGCGCATCCAACACCTCCTCTTGGACAAGACCGTCGAGCCCTGGGACATCCTGGTAGGCCCGCTGACTCCAAGTGAGCCAAATGCTCTGTTTGGAGAACTTCTCCTTGATCTCCTCGGTCCGCACACGTCCCAGCGCATCAAAGTTGAAGCGCCGCTCCAGACCGCGCGGGTCCGACGAGCCAATGACGTTTCCTTCGCCGTCGAAGGTCTGGGACTCCGACACATCCATCGGGCGAAGCACCATCGTCCGACGCCCCAGGGCATCATGAACCGTCTCTGTACGGCGCCCGAGCGCGTCGACCTGCGCCGCCACACGCCCGTAGGAGTCGTACTCCACCGTGCTCGTTAGATTGAGCGCGGGCCCAATCCCAGTCACGTCAGGCTGGCGAGACAACGGACCGCCGCTCGCGTCCTCCACCGTCTGGATGACTCGGCCCAATCCATCGAAGTACCTGGCCTGAAGGAAGCCTCGAGCATTGCGCGTCCACTCGACATGCGCGCCGTCGTCGTGGACCGTCTGGGTCGTGTAGACGTGCTGGCCCGACTCCTTCGCCACCGTCTCCACCGTCGAGAGCACGCGGCCCAGACCATCATACGTCGCGCTTCGCATGCGGTGCTGGACGCCACCGGCCTCCCACCGCACCTCCGTCACATTGCCCCGCCCGTCATGGCGCCGGCGCTCCACGCGCCCGGCCGCATCCGTCAGGACCGTGGCACGCCCCAACAGGTCGTAGTCGACCGTGCTCGCGTGCCCGTTCCCATCCGCCTGCCGAACCCGCTGGCCCTTCAGGTCATACGCGGACGTCAGCGTATACCGCACCGCCCCCGAGGACTCCGCCGCCCCCGGCACCTCGGGCGTCTTCTCCTCGATGACCCGATAGAGCGAGTCCAGCAGGTACGTCCGGTCATGGCCAGACAGGTCCGACTCCCACACCTTGTTGCCCACGGCGTCGTAAGCGAACCGAGCCACCGTCCGCGTACGCCCCACCTCGTCGGCACTCCCTCGATTGGCGAGAAATCGAGGCGCATCCTCGACCGACACCCTGACCCTCACCGGACGGTCCGCGAAGTCGTACTCCGTGGACGTCTGGACACCTCGTCTGTCCGTCACCGACGTGCGATTTCCCGCCTCGTCGTAGGCGAACCAGGTCTCCAGTGGAGCCGTCAGCCCACCACCGGACTCCCGCGTGACCACCCGTCGACCTGCCGCATCCAGATCGTGCGTCCGGACAAAGTCTTCTCCAATCTCCTCCCGCCAGAGCACGCCCCCCGGAGTGAACGACATCGCGCGAACCGTCCCCGGTCCCTGGGTGTTGAGCTGCTCCTCCCGCACCACGCGGTCAAGCCCATCCCATTCCTGGGTCCGATGGCGCCCCAGTCCGTCCCACTCCGCCAGCAAGCGCCCCCGGGCGTCGTGCGAATACTCCACCGACACCGTGGAGGCGCCATTCACCTGGAGCGTCTTCGACTGCACCTGCCCATAGACGTCGTAGGCGGTTGCGCGCTCCACGTGTCCATCCGCGCCAACCGATTCGACCCAGTCACCCGTGAGCGCGCGTGTCGGACACGACGCGTTCTCGACACCGCAATACTTCCACCGCAACACCACATCCTGAGGAGACTCCGACAGCGAGGACACCGCGTCCGCACACGTCCCCACGGAGGACAGGACCTGGCGCGAAACCCGATTCACATAGCGACGCGTCTCCAGGATTCGCCCCGTGCCGAACGGCAGGAGGTCCTCGGGTGCATCCCCTGTGGAGTCGACGCGAGACACCGTCGCATACCCCTCTGGATCCACATGACAGACGAGCACATTGAAGCTCGCTTCATAGCCCCACTTCTCCACCACTTCGGAGACCACCTGCCCCTGTGCATCCTTCACGCCCGCCGTGGCCGCCACACCGGCAGAAGACGCGAGAGCACTCCCCTCGATACGACGGGCAATCAGGTTGCCCTTCTCGTCATAAGCAAAGCGCGTCACCCGCCCCCGAGCGTCTTGCTCCACTTCTCGCGTCCGATGCTGGCGGTCCCACAGCGAAGCCGTCGTGGCCACCACGCCGTCGGACACCGGCCGCTCCAGCTCCGCGACACCACCCGTGGCAATCATCCGATATCGCGTCGCGGGCACCTCCGGTCGAGGCCCCTTCACCTCGGTGGCGAAGGTGGTGAGCGACTGCCCCAGCACGGTTCGCGACTCGGGCGCGATGCTGTACGTGAACAGGGTCGTGGCCTCCTGCGGCGGCTGCGTTGAGAGCGTCTCCTGCACGGCCCTCACCCGCGTGTCCTTGTTCGTCAGGAACAGGTAGTCGCTCTCACCCGCCATCGGGGCGCTGGCATCATGGTAGGTGTAGCGAACCACCTGACCATCCGGCCCCGTGTATTGAGACATCCGCGTCCGCCCCACCTCGGAAACGCCGGTCTCGTAGGCATATGACTCCACCCTGGCCGGCGAGAAAGCCCCACAGCCCTCGTCGTAGCGCGCCACCTCAGTCAGCCGCTGCTGGTCGTCGTATTTGTACTGGACACAGACATTCAACGAGGTCAGCGCCGTGGCGTCCACGCTGGTCGCGTGATGCAACTGCACGCGATGGAGCTGAATGCGGCCCGACTGCCGCTGATGGCTCAACTGGAGCAAGCGGCCACTCGACTCGTCGTAGATGCGAGTCAGCGCCCTGTCCACGGAAGCATCGCCGTAGCGCAACGAGACCTTGTGTCCCGTCGGAGCGACGATGGACGTCAGCCGGTACCTGGCCGGGAACACCGAGGTGTCGAAGTAGCCATGCCGATACTCCACGCCCGTCTTCGAGCGGAAGATGAACTCGCGACCAGCCCCCATCCCCTCGACACGCAAGGTTCCGTGGAAGCCGCGCTGGGGCACACACCCCACGCCCTCCCCCGTGCAGTTGAACGTTTGACCGCTGCCTTCACCTCCCACGACCACGTAGCGGAATCCGCCCCCCACGGGCAGCACGGCGCCCTCGTAGCCGTGAGACCAGCCCGGCCCCAGCAGCCCCTCCTCGGCCACACCCGAGGAGTACGTTCGCGTCCACGCCAGCCCGACACCTCGGCTTGGGGACTCGACATCCGTTGCCTGTCGCACCAGATGCCCATCCACGACACTGACGCCCTTGACGAAGGTATGGGAGACGGGAAGCTTGCCCATGCTCCCCACGAGCGTCGTCAGCGGCACGGCTTTGTGGAGGGGCTCCTGATTCGGATTCTCCGGAGCCAGTGTGACGTCCACGTCCTCGGTCCCCACCGAGCCCGGAGGCACATCCACCCATGCGAAGCCATCGAGCCCCTGGGTCACAGAACCGCTCAGGGGAATCACCTCGGTGATGCCCGAGAAATTCGTGCGCACCCTCGCCGAGGCCAGTTCCGTCCCCATCCGAGAAACCACGAGGCGCCCATCGATGTAGACCTTCACCCCCAGTTTCGCGGGGAAGGCCATGGGGGACTGTGCATCCTCATCGGGAGGCTGACCCGGCGCGGGCTTCTGGGCCGAGACGAAATCCCAGGCGGGCAACATCCATTTCGCCGCCAGCGGAAGGCCCGCGACAATGAGGTCGGAGTCGGGCCGATGGACTTCGACCTCCTCGCTGGACTGCAGAACCTTCACGGGTTGAGCTCCGACGTAGTCCTTCGCGAAGACCTCGAAGCGAACCCGTCCACCTTGAGTTCCGGTCAAGATTGGAAGAATGAACTGAAAATTGCTCGCCTCGGGCAGCACGATGTCGTTGTCGGCATCTCGCTCATAACTCCCGACAGCCAACACAGCGTCTCCAGCAGCATGAGGCTGCACCGAAACTCGGACATAGACTCGGTCGGAGGTGCGATTCACTACCAACGCCCCCAAACCCGAGTCCGAGGTCAGCGACAGTCCCCCCGTCGGAACAATCTGGCCGCCAGGAAGGACGCGACGCGATGCGAGCGAGGGAGTCGTGGACGAGTTGACGCCATAGAGCGGACGGTTGCAGCACACCTGCTCAACCTGATTGTTGGCACGACGCTCGTAGACGAACCCATACGAGATGACCCGCTGCCAACCCTCAGGCAGCAGGTAGCGCTGACGAAAGACCACCGTCTTGTCGTCATCCAATGGATCCGAACCGACCTGACTGGGCGGCACGTCAACCGATGCCACCTGGACACTGCCCAGTTCGTCCAAGGTCTGGATGCGAACCATGACACCGAGCAGGTCGGGCTCATTGCCGGTCACAGGGACCCAGTCAGGAGTATTCAAGGGCCTCCGCAGGATCTGACTGACCATCTTCAGAGGAGAAGTCGTTTCGTAGGCTCCGTTGAAGTGGTGGTTGCTCGTGACCCGGTATGTATACGTCGCAGTGCTATTGACGTTGATCGAGATGGTCTTGCTGAGGGTGCCCACGGCCGCGGTGACGTAGTAGATCCCCCGGGTGGGCCCTGGGATGTAGCCGGGCCCCGCCAAACCATCGATGTCTGCCCAGTCATCCATCGCCATGAGCTGTAGCGGGCTGGTGGTATCCAGCATCTGGGGGCTCATCACCCCCTGAAACCGGAAGAA
Source organism: Myxococcus sp. XM-1-1-1 (assembly GCF_020037095.1). NCBI lineage: Bacteria > Pseudomonadati > Myxococcota > Myxococcia > Myxococcales > Myxococcaceae > Myxococcus > Myxococcus sp. XM-1-1-1. The sequence goes on along the minus strand of NZ_JAIQDH010000009.1, from coordinate 57,533 downwards.
GCGCCCCGTCGTCATCGATTGGGTCCAGGACACCTTCTGATTCGTGCAGGGATTTCCGTAGCGATCGAGGATGCGCGCGAAGAGCGGCGTCCAAAGCTGAATCGCGGTTTCATGCAGGTCATTGAGGTTCGCCAGGCGATCGATGACCGCCGGAACGTCGGGCCGACCGACATGACCGAAGGGGGTTGACAGAGCGAAGGTCTCGGTGCCGTTCGTGGTCTCCGCCGTCACCAGGGTGTACCCAAGCCGCTGCATGTGGGGCGTACCCTGTCGACGAATGTGGTACCGGGCGATGTTCGTATCCGGGAGGACCCGGACCGATGCCAGGCCGTTCTCATCGGTGAGGACCGTGAGTTGCGTGGCAGGGGTCGTTCCCCCCGACACCGAGAGGAACCCTGGCACCGAAGGAGCGCCCCCCTTGAACGTCACCGGAGCCCCCAACACCGGCTCTCCGTTGGCGGTCGTCACGCGCACAGTGACGGGCTGCGGAAGTGGCTGACCGACAACACCTTCCTGAAAGTCGGTGGCGGAGAGCTTCTCGATGCGAGCGACCTGGCTCACATCATCGACAGTGAGTTGGGTCTCCCAGGCCAAGGACTTCGACCTCAACTCAAGAACTCCATCATGCGGATCTCCGTCCCGCAGCAGGAGCCATGCACGTGCGTAGCCGCCTTGCATGCGCTTCTCGAGGTCGTGGAGCCGCCGCTCGATCGACGCTTGAACGTCCGCGCGATAGGCACGCGCGGCCGCATCTCCGTCGCGCTTGGAATGGAGCTGCTGCAGGACCTCCTGCAACACTTCGCGCGACTTCTCGAGCGCACTCCTCTCGGAGTCCGACGGCCATGGAGAGTGCCAGAATCGCGTCCACCAAGGAGCCCGTTCGCCAAGGGCGTCATGGGACCTGGTCAATGCTTCGGAGAGTTCGGATTGAGCAACGTCTCGCTGCGACTCCCATACCGCACGAGCATCTTCATAGGCTCGCGTCCCGTCTTCCCCCAACTCCCTCGCTTCGGACCGCAGAAGCGGACTGGAAAGCTCGAACGGCGCGTCCTCTGCGACCGGCGGATAGGTCTTCACCCACGTCGGAGCCCTCTGCTCGGCGCGTGCGGTCATTCCCCCAAGGAGCACCAACGCTACAAGTACCCAGAGACCCGACATCATCGAGCCCCCCTGCCTATCTCTCGGTCCCAATGTCCACCCCAATCACTGACGTCTAGATTTCACACACCAGGTCCAGGCGGGCCATTCCGCACACACACCGATAGAGGCCCTGTCCTGGGTCATCAATTCGCGAAGGCGCAGAGAAGTGCGGAGCACTCCCAAGCTGACGCCCCCCTTGCAATTGGCTTTCCAGGGAAGCAGAGGCATGTCGCCTCCAATCCCACACACAAGATAGGGGTCTTGCCCCTTGCTGCCGAGAGGCCCGGTCCAGCTCCGCACGCGCTCAATCGCCAGAGTGAGCAGCCACCGAATCGGTGTCCCGCAGCATGGACAGCCGTCTACCGCGAGAGACTTCGAACCAAGGCTCCTGGACGGATGGGGCCTCCCGCCTCATCCCCCCAGGGGTGGGGACGCATACAGTTCGATGCTCATGGTGGACGGGATTCATAGGCCCCTACGAGGGACCCGCATCCTTCCCACTCAGGACTGCAGGGCCTGGAGGATGGCCTCCCGCGAGCAGTGCGCATCACAGAGCTCTCGAAACGCAGCCGGGTCGGGAACCGCGCGGACGTAGACCTCCTCGGCAACGGGACTGAGGGTGTTGTACTGGGCGGAGAGAATCGTCGGCTCCACATCCGTGAGCAGGTCGGTCCCTCGCTCGAAGACTCGGATCTGGGGAGCATGACGGAAGCGGGCTTCCACGGTGGCATTGGGGAATACCACCCGGGTGTGATTCCCCTGGTCGTCCCACAGGCGCACAGTGGGTCACCTCCGCGGACCTTGGACGCGGGGACTTCACGGGGGATACCTGTATGCAGCCTGTCGTCTGGGTCCTGGCACTCTCGAGCCTGTTGTCCCTGGGGCTCCTGGTTCGCACCGCGCTGCGCCTGCGTGCCCTCCAGGCGCGCTTCAAGCCCATTCTCGACGTGGAGGCCGAGCGCCAGCGTGTCCTCTCCGCGCTGGAGCGCCCCCAGGCCGAGTCCGAGCATATGCTCGCCACCGAGCGGACCCGCGTGGCGGCGGAGCTGGCCCGGGAGCGCGAGCTCGCGGACACCGCCATCCGTGACGCCAGGGAGGAGGTGGAGCGCATCAACTCCTCCACGAACCACGCCATCCGGCTGGAGCGCACGCGCCTCGATGCCGAGGTCACCCAGGTCCGCGAGGAGAAGGCACGCCTGGAGACCCTCATCGTCACGCTACGGGCCGAGCTGCAACCGCTCGAGGAAGAAGCTGTCCTGCGCTCCTACGGCCTCTACAAGCCCATCTACAACCTCTCCTCCTCGGAGAAGTACGAGCAGCGACTCGACCGCCTCCGCGAGGAACAGAAAGCCCTGCTCAAGAACAAACAGGCCGCGTCCTGTCGCATCCAATGGGAGGTCAATGGCAGCAAGGCCGAAGGCAAGAAACAGACGGACCGCACCCTCAGGCTCATCCTGCGAGCCTTCAACGGCGAGGCCGACGCCTGTGTCGCCAAGGTCACCTACAAGAACATCAAGGCCATGGAGGCCCGCATCCAGAAGTCCGCCGAGGCCATCAACGCCCTCACCGAGATTCAGCAGTGCTCCATCGCCGAGCCCTACGTGAAGCTGAAGCTCGCGGAGCTCCGCCTCGCCCACGAGTACGAGGAGAAGCGCCAGGAGGAGAAGGAGGAGCAGCGCCGCATCCGAGAGCAGATGCGAGAGGAGGAGGCCGCCCAGCGCGAGCTGGAGCGCGCCAAGTTGGAGGCCGAACGCGAGGCCCAGCGCGACGAAGAGGCCCTGCGCAAGGCCCGCGAGGAGCTGGATAAGAGCCAGGGCTCGGCGCAAGCGAAGCTCCTGGAGCGCATCGCCGAGCTGGAACGGCGCGTCGTCGAGGACCAGGAGCGCCAGCGCGCCATCTCCCAGGCCCAGCTCACCCGCACCGGCCACGTCTACGTCATCTCCAACATCGGCTCCTTCGGCGAAAACATCTACAAGGTCGGCATGACTCGACGGCTCGTCCCCCAGGACCGCATCGACGAGCTCGGCGACGCCTCCGTCCCCTTCGAGTTCGACGTCCACGCCATCATCCGCACCGCGGATGCGCCCTCGCTCGAAGCCGCCCTGCACAAGACCTTCGCCCAACGCCGCGTCAACCGCGTCAACGAGCGCAAGGAGTTCTTCCGCGCCACCCTCGACGAAATCGCCCAGGCCGTGCGCAAGCACCACGGCGACTTCGAGCTGACCCGACTCGCAGAGGCCGCCGAGTACCGCAAGTCACTCGCCATGAACGAAGAGGAGCGCGGCGGTGAAGCCACCGTCATCGCCCTCCCCGAACGCTCCGTCGCCTGACGCCCGACACGCGGGTTCCAGTCCCCCAGGAACACTCCGTCCACCACAGCCGCCGCACAGCCCGCAGTCGCGACGCAGTGCGTCCTCCACGGTGACGCGCGTCATTCCACCGCGCATGCCTGCTCGGTGTCCCGACAACCCTGTTCTCCTTGGCACGCCAAGAAGTCACGCGCCTCACAGGGAACCGCGACGTCACGGTGGGACGGAAGTGGAAACGTGGCATGTTGCGCCCGCGATGGCTGTCAGCGTCTTCGACCTCTTCAAGATTGGTATCGGTCCCTCGAGCTCCCACACGGTGGGGCCCATGCGCGCGGCGCGCTCGTTCGTCGTGCGCCTGGCGGAAGGGGGGCATCTGGAAAAACTCACCCGCCTGAAGGTCGAGCTGTTCGGCTCGCTCGGCGCCACCGGCAAGGGCCACGGCAGCGACAAGGCCGTGGTGCTCGGCCTCCGCGGTGACACCCCAGAGGCCGTCGACGTCGAGGGCATTCCCGCCATCGTCGCCCGCTGGCGCACCGAGGGCCGCATCAGCGTGCTCGGCCAGCGCGACATCACCTTCCGCGACGGCGAACACCTGGTCATGCACCGCCGCCGCACCCTGCCCTTCCACCCCAACGGCATGCGCTTCTCCGCGTTCGGCGCCGACGGCGTGGAGCTGGCCTCGCGCGTCTACTACTCCGTCGGCGGCGGCTTCGTCGTCGACGAGACCGCCACCTCCGGACAGGACCCCCTCCGCCCGGACGCCACCCCGCTGCCCTTCCCCTTCCAGTCCGCCGCCACCCTGCTGGAGCTGTGCGAGCGCGAGCGCATGCCCATCAGCGCCCTCATGATGGCCAACGAGAAGACCTGGCGCTCCGAGGCGGACATCCGCTCGGGCCTCCTGCGCATCTGGGAGATCATGCAGGCCTGCGTGCGCCGTGGCTGCGCGTCCACCGGCATCCTCCCCGGAGGACTCAAGGTCGAGCGCCGCGCGGGCTCCATGTACCAGCGCCTGCTCAGCCGCCCCGAGGCCGGCCTCACCAACCCACTCACCGTGCTCGACTGGGTCAACCTCTACGCGCTCGCCGTCAACGAGGAGAACGCCGCCGGAGGCCGCGTCGTCACCGCCCCCACCAACGGCGCCGCCGGCATCATCCCCGCCGTGCTCCACTACTACTGGCGCTTCTCCCCCGGCGCGAACGAGGACGGCGTCGTGCGCTTCCTCCTCACCGCCGGCGCCATCGGCGTGCTCTACAAGGAGAACGCCTCCATCAGCGGCGCCGAGGTCGGCTGCCAGGGCGAGGTCGGCAGCGCCTGCTCCATGGCCGCCGGCGCCCTCACCGAGGTGCTCGGCGGCACCCCGCTCCAGGTCGAGAACGCCGCCGAAATCGCCATGGAGCACAACCTGGGCCTCACGTGCGACCCCATCGGCGGGCTCGTCCAGGTGCCCTGCATCGAGCGCAACGCCATGGCCTCCGTGAAGGCCATCAACGCCGCCCGCATGGCCCTCTCCGGCGACGGCCGCCACTTCGTCAGCCTGGACAAGGTCATCAAGACCATGCGCGACACCGGCCGCGACATGAAGGACAAGTACAAGGAGACCGCCCGCGGCGGCCTCGCCGTCAACGTGCTCGAGGTGGCCAACCTCAGCGTCGGACTCCCCGAGTGCTGATCCACGCCCCCTGGTGAGGCCGAACATCGGCCTGATGTCTGCCGTCACCAGGGCGTGAGCCGCCCGCGCTCGCGCCTCCCAGCAACATCCAGGGTTTGCCCGCCGCCCTCCTCCCCGGAGGCGCTGGCACACGCGCTGCTATGGCCTCCCGGGTCGCCACACTCCTTCCCCCGAGGCCTCCGCCATGAGCATCGCGCCCCTGCAGAAGACCGCCGTGTCCGCCCCCCAGACCTCCGCGCTGCGCGGCGCGGAGACTGGCGGCTGCATCCGCCCCACCACGCCCCAGCGGTGCGGCACCGGCGGCCCCGGGCTCCAGCAGGACGGCTTCGACCTGGGCTCCCCCAACAAGGCCCACCTGGGCAAGCTGCTCGAGAGCACCCTCTCGGTGATGAACACGCTGGTCCAGGTCGTCTCCCAGCTGTCCGCCCAGGGCGGCGTGCAGGGACTCCAGGGGGGGCTGCAAGGCACCAAGCCCGGCACGTCCCCGTTCGACACCAGCGGCTTCTCCGCCGCGCCCGCGTCGAGCGGCCGTCCCCCGCTGGACCTCAACCCCACGCCGACGGGCGCGCCGTGCCTCCCGCCGCCTCCCCCCAGCATCGGCGACGCCTCCACGCCGCCCTCCAGCTTCGGCACCTCCCCGCTGACGCCGCCCACCAGCACGGATTCGGTGCCCACCGAGGGCTCGGGCAAGCTCGGCGGCAACCTGCCCCCGGGCCTGGAGAAGTTCCGGAGCGCCATCGAGTCCGCCGCCGCCAAGACGGGCGTGCCCGCGGAGATGCTCGCCGCGCAGATCTGGCAGGAGTCGCGCGGTGACCTCGCCGCCGTCACCACCAACGGCGGCAACGGGCTGACGGACACCGGCCTGATGCAGGTCAACCCCAACACGTTCAAGGAGCTGCAGGCGAAGCACCCGGAGCTGGCCGGCAAGGACCTGTCCGACCCCGCCACCAACATCCTCGCGGGCGCCTGCTACATGAAGGACATGAAGGAGCAGTTCGGCGGCTGGGACCTGGCGCTGCGCGCCTACAACTCCGGCCCCAACGGCGTGGACAAGAGCAACCCGGATGCAATCCCCGCCGGCACCGGTGACGCCACCTACGTGCGCAAGGTGAAGGACTTCATGAACATCCTCTCCACCGGCGAGGGCTCGCTGCCGGCCTGATTCCACGCGGCTCCCCGAGCGACCCGAGACACACGGGTCGCTCGTCACCAGGTCGAGACACGGCTCGGGGCCGCTCGTTCTACAGCAAGCGTCTGACATGCCCTGAGACACCCACCTGGAGCACCCCGCACCTCCATTGTCCGACGTGGTTTCCCATCTCAGCGCGCGCTCGATACAGACGAAAAATCGCGCGAGATGGCAATGAATCGCGAACGTTCAGTCAGCGACTTCGATTGGAAATGAGCACGATGTCTGGGTTAGACATGGCGCCGCCGTGCCTGCCTTGCCCTGTCGTGCCATCCCCCCAAGGAGAAGTCCGAATGACACCCCCGAAGTCACGACCCGCGCGGGTCGCGAGCGTGCCGCGTGTCCCCACGCTGGCGCTCCTGGCCGCGGTGCTGCTCGTGCTGCCCGCCGCCGCCCGAGCCCAGCCGACCTTCACCCTGTTCACGCCCGGCTCCACCCCCGCCGTCGCGTCCGTCACCAATGACTTCTCCGCCGTGGAGCTCGGCGTGAAGTTCCGCTCGGATGTCGAGGGAGACATCCTGGGCATCCGCTTCTTCAAGGGCACCACCAACACCGGCACCCACGTGGGCAGCCTGTGGAGCGCCACCGGTCAGCGCCTGGCCTTCGCCACCTTCACGGGTGAGACGGCCACCGGCTGGCAGCAGGTGCTCTTCTCCACGCCGGTGCGCATCAGCGCCAACACGACGTACGTGGCCTCGTACCACGCGCCCAACGGCGCCTACGCGTTCAACAACGGCGGCCTGGCCGCGGGCCACGACGCCCCGCCGCTGCACGCGCTCGCCGGCCCCGCGAACGGCGGCAACGGCGTGTTCACCTACGGCGCCGCGGGCTCCTTCCCCGCCACCGCGTTCGGCAACTCCAACTACTGGGTGGACGTGGTCTTCCGCCCGGCCGAGCCCGTCACGCTCTGGCCCTCCAACCCCACGCCTCCCGTCGCCTCCGTCACCAATGACTCCGCCCCGGTGGAGCTGGGCGTGAAGTTCAAGACGAACATCACCGGCGACGTGCTGGGTGTGCGCTTCTACAAGGGCGCGGGCAACACCGGCACCCACGTGGGCAGCCTGTGGAGCGTCAATGGCCAGCGCCTGGCGTTCGCCACCTTCACCGGTGAGACGGCCACCGGCTGGCAGCAGGTCCTCTTCTCCACGCCGGTCACCATCGCCGCGGACACGACGTACATCGCGTCCTACCACGCGCCCGTGGGCGCCTACGCCTTCGAGCAGGGCGGCCTCTCCACCGGGCAGGACACCCCGCCCCTGTTCGCCCTGCCGGGCGCCACCAGCGGCGGCAACGGCATCTTCGCCTACGGCGCCGCGGGCACCTTCCCCGTCAACAGCTTCGAGAACTCGAACTACTGGGTGGACGTGGTCTTCCAGGCCACCGGCGCGCCGCCCCCGACGCAGCCGCAGGACGACGCCTACCGCATCTTCCCGCCCAACGCGCTGCCCGCCAACGCCACCTCCACCGAGACGCTGCCCGTGGAGCTGGGCGTGAAGTTCCGCTCGGACGTGGATGGACAGGTCAAGGGCGTGCGCTTCTACAAGGGCGCCGGCAACAACGGCACCCACGTGGGCAACCTGTGGAGCGCCACCGGCCTGAACCTGGCCACCGCCACCTTCACCAACGAGACGGCGGTGGGCTGGCAGGAGGTGACGTTCGCCTCGCCCGTGGCCATCACCGCCGGCACCACCTATGTGGCGTCGTACTTCGCGCCGCTCGGCGGCTACTCGTTCAACAACAACGGCCTGGCCAACGGTGTGGACGCGCCTCCCCTGCACGCCCTGCCCGGCGCCACCACCTCCGGCGGCAACGGCGTCTACACCTACGCCTCCGCGTCCACCTTCCCCAGCGGCAGCCACCAGAACACCAACTACTGGGTGGACGTCATCTTCGAGTCCTACGGCCCGCCGCCCCGTCCGGGCGTCCAGGGCGCCGGCCCCGTGCTCGTGGCCACCGCGCCGGGCAATCCCTTCACGGACTACCTGCGCGAAATCCTGGAGGCCGAGGGCATCGCGTCCTTCGCCACCACCGACGCGGGCAACCTGGGCGTCAGCGTGTCGCTCAATGACTACAAGGTCCTCATCCTCGGCGAGCAGACGCTGGGCGCCGCCCAGGTGACGCTCATCACGAACTGGGTGAACGCGGGCGGCAGCCTCATCGCGCTGCGCCCCGCCGCCAACCTCCAGTCGCTGCTCGGGCTCAATGCCTCGCAGGGCACGCTGAGCAATGGCTACCTCCTGGTGAACGCCACCCAGGCGCCGGGCACGGGCATCACCGCGGAGACGATGCAGTACCACGGCCCCGCGGACCGCCGCACCGTCACCACCGGCACGCGCACCGTGGCCACGCTCTACTCGGACGCCGCCACCCCGACGACGTACACCGCCATCAGCCAGCGCACCGTGGGCAGCGGCACCGCCACCGCCTTCATGTACGACCTGGCGAAGTCGGTGGTCCTCACCCGCCAGGGCAACCCGGCGTGGCAGGGACAGAACCGGGACGGCTCCACCATCGGCCCGGGCGCTCGCGCCAACGACATGTTCTACGGCAACGCGGCGTTCGACCCGCAGCCGGACTGGGTGAACATGGACAAGGTCCAGATTCCCCAGGCGGACGAGCAGCAGCGCCTGTTGGCCAACGTGCTGCACCAGACCAGCTCCGTGCCGCTGCCGCGCCTGTGGTACTTCCCTCGCTCGCACAAGGCCGTGGTGGTGATGACGGGCGACGGACACCCCAGCGGCCTCACCACCACGCGGTGGAACCAGTACCTGGCCGACAGCGCCCCGGGCTGCAGCGTGGCGGATTGGGAGTGCATCCGCGGCACCATCTACGACTACGTCGGCGGGCTGACGGCCACCCAGGCCAACAGCTACGTGGCCCAGGGCTTCGAGTACGCCCTGCATGTGAACACCGGCTGCGCGGACTACACGGCCAACACGCTGGACCCGGCCTTCTTCACCCCGCAGCTCGACGGCTTCGCGCAGGCCTATCCGCTCGTGCCTTCGCCCACCACCAATCGCACGCACTGCATCGCGTTCAGCGACTGGTCCACCCAGCCCAAGGTGTCGCGCCTGCACGGCATCCGCCTGGACACGAACTACTACTACTGGCCCCACGAGTGGGTGCTCGACCGGCCGGGCCTCTTCACCGGCACCGGTCTGCCCATGCGCTTCGCGGACCTGGACGGCACGCCGCTGGACGTCTACCAGCTCGCCACGCAGCTGACGGATGAGTCCGGGCAGACGCTCTCCACGCACATCGACACGCTGCTGGCCAACGCGCTCGGCACCAAGGGCTACTACGCCGCCATCAACGCCAACATGCACGTGGACTCGCACTCGTCGGCGGGGACCTCCGGCTCGGCGACCATCATCGCCGCCGCCAAGCGTGACGGCGTGCCCGTCATCACCGCGCGCCAGTTGCTCGACTGGGTCGACGCGCGCGAGGCGACGCAGGTGTCGTCGCTGGCCTTCACCGGGACGCAGCTGACGTTCAACGTCATCAACCCGGCGCGCAACCTGTCGCTGATGGTGCCCACGCGCGCCGCCAACGGCCGCAACCTGACGTCCGTCACCCGCGCCGGCGCCCCCGTCACCACCGTGATTCGCACCATCAAGGGCGTGAGCTTCGCGTTCATCGACGCCGCTCCCGCCGGCACGTACACGGCCACCTACAACTAGCCCTTCGCGCCCTCCAAGGCGCCCGGGGCATGCGGGGCTCGACACGGTACGTCCGGGTCGGGCCCCGCTTCGTTTCCACCCCAGAGAAGCCCTGCGTTCGACACGGGGTGCCTTGTGCCGGCCGGCGGGGAGCCTCTATGACGCGCCCCCGGGTCGGCGCCCTGCTGGCGGCCGCCCGGACACAAGGACCGCACACCCCATGCTCAAGAAGCTGCTCGTCGGCCTCGCCGCCACCATCCTCATCCTGGTGGGCGTCATCGCCTCCCGCCCCGCCGAGTTCACCATCCAGCGCACCGCGACGCTGCCCGGCCCCTCGGACGTGGCCTTCGCGCAGGTGAACGACTTCCACCAGTGGAACGCGTGGTCGCCCTGGGCGGCGCTGGACCCGAACATGAAGACCACCTACTCCGGCCCCCAGAGCGGCGTCGGCGCGGGCTACGCGTGGACCGGCAACGAGCAGGTGGGCGAGGGCCGGATGACCATCGAGCAGAGCCGCGCCCCCGAGCACGTGCGCGTCAAGCTGGAGTTCATCAAGCCCTGGGCGGCCACGAACCTCACGGACTTCCACTTCAAGCCGGTGGCCGGCGGCACCGAGGTCACCTGGGCCATGAGCGGCACCAACGACTTCATGGGCAAGGCCTTCGGCCTGCTCATGGACATGGATGCGATGGTGGGGAAGGACTTCGAGAAGGGGCTCGCCAACCTGAAGGGCGTCGTGGAGGCGGAGGTGAAGAAGCGCGCCGAGGCCGAGACCGCGCGCGCGGCCGCCGTGAAGGCCGCCGAGGAGAAGGCCGCCGCCGAGGCCGCTGCCGCCGAGCCGGTCGTCGCCCAGCCCACGCCGTGAACGGCGAGGGCCGAGCGCGCCTCGGCCACGCTGACTCCCGACGCCTCCGTGCCCCCAGCGCGGAGGCGTCGTCGCGTCTGGCGTCCGGAGTGTCGACCTCTCGGCCCTCCTGAAGGCAGACATGGCGGGTGGTGAACGCTCGCGTGCCACGGGGCACGCGCCGTTCCCCTCTCATGCGGCGCGAGGCGTAGACCGCGAGCGCGCCAGGTGCCGGCGCGTTCCTCGCCGTCCGGGAGTTCTCATGCCGCCGCGAAAGACTCCGTCGAAGCCGAACCCGCCGCCTCCCAGCAAGAACGAGCAACTGGAGCCCTATCGCATGCACCAGGAGGACACGGTGCTGACGACGGACCAGGGCATCCCCATCTCCGAGACGGACAACTCGCTGAAGGCGGGCCTGCGCGGCCCCACGCTCCTGGAGGACTTCCACTTCCGCGAGAAGATGATGCGCTTCGACCACGAGCGCATCCCCGAGCGCGCCGTGCACGCCCGGGGCGCCGGCGCGCATGGCTACTTCCAGGTCTATGAGTCCCTGGAGCGCTACACCCAGGCGCGCTTCCTCACGGACCCCAGCGCCAAGACGCCCGTCTTCGTGCGCTTCTCCACCGTGGGCGGCTCGCGCGGCTCGGCGGACACCGTGCGCGACGTGCGCGGCTTCGCCACCAAGTTCTACACGCCCGAGGGGAACTACGATTTGGTCGGCAACAACATGCCCGTCTTCTTCATCCAGGACGGCATCAAGTTCCCCGACTTCGTCCACTCGGTGAAGCCCGAGCCGCACAACGAGATTCCGCAGGCGTCCTCGGCGCATGACTCGCTGTGGGACTTCGTGTCGCTCGTCCCGGAGACGGCGCACATGGTGATGTGGCTGATGTCGGACCGGGCCATCCCCCGCTCCTTCCGACACATGGAGGGCTTCGGCGTCCACACCTACCGGCTGGTCAACGCCAAGGGGAAGGCGACGCTGGTGAAGTTCCATTGGAAGCCGGTGCTGGGGACGCACTCGCTCGTCTGGGACGAGGCGCAGAAGGTGTCGGGCAAGGACCCGGACTTCCACCGCCGCGACTTGTGGGACACCATCGAGTCCGGGAACTTCCCCGAGTACGAGCTGGGCCTGCAGCTCATCCCCGAGGGCGACGAGCTGAAGTACGGCTTCGACCTGCTGGACGCGACGAAGCTGCTGCCCGAGGAGCTGGTGCCGGTGCAGAAGGTCGGCAAGCTGGTGCTGGACCGCAACCCGGACAACTTCTTCGCCGAGACGGAGCAGGTGGCCTTCTGCGTGTCCAACGTCGTGCCGGGCATCGACTTCACCAATGACCCGCTGCTGCAGGCGCGCCTCTTCTCGTACCTGGACACGCAGCTGACGCGCCTGGGTGGACCCAACTTCGCGGAGCTGCCCATCAACAAGCCCGTCTGCCCGGTGAACAACCACCAGCAGGACGGCTTCGGGCGCCAGAGCATCAATACCAGCCGCGCGAACTACCACCCCAACTCGCTGGGCGGCGGCTGCCCCATGCTGGCCAACCCCAAGTCCGCCTTCGTCCACCGCCAGGAGCGCGTGGAGGGGCACAAGATTCGCGCGCGCAGCGGCAGCTTCGCGGACCACTTCAGCCAGGCCACGCTCTTCTACAACAGCCTGTCCCAGCCCGAGCGCGAGCACCTGGTGGCCGCGCTCGAGTTCGAGCTTGGCAAGGTGGAGCGCGAGGAGATTCGCGAGCGCGTGGTGAACAAGGTCCTGGTGAACATCGACCGGGACATGGCCGTGCGCGTGGCAAACGCGGTGGGCGTCGCGCCGCCCAAGCTCGGCAAGCAGCCGGAGAGCAAGCCCGTCTCCAAGCTGACGGCGTCACCGGCGTTGAGCCAGCTGAACACGCCGCATGACTCCATCATGACGCGCAAGGTGGCGGTGCTCGTCGCGGACGGGTTCGCCGGACGGGAGCTGTCGCAGGTGCGCAAGACGCTCGAGGGGCTGGGCGCCATCGTGGAGGTGGTGGGCCCCACGCTCGGCCCCGTCGCCAGCGCGGACGGCGGCGAGGAGAAGCCGGTGAAGACGTACCTGACGGCGTCCTCCGTGCTGTACGACGCCGTCTACGTGCCCGGCGGCGAGCGCAGCGTGGCCACGCTGAAGAAGGTGCCGCTCGCGGTGGACTTCGTGCGCGAGGCGTACGTGCACTGCAAGGCGCTGGCGCTGTCGGGCGCGGCCACCTCCATGCTGGACGCCGCGGGGTTCTCCACGCCGATGGCGAAGGGGCTGGATGACGCGCTGGGCGTCATCCGCAGCGCGAAGAACGAGACGCGGGGCTTCGGGCAGATGTTCGCCAAGGCCATCGCCGCGCACCGCCACTGGGCGCGCGAGGCGCCGCCGCCGGCCTGACGCGGGCTTCAGCCCGGCGTCTTCCCGACGAACAGGCCGAGCGCGAAGGCGAGCCCCATGAGCACGAGCACCAGCACCATGGGGACGCCGCCCTTCGCGCGGGCCTGGACGGCCGGAGCCACCATCCGGGCTCCGGCCTGCTCCTCGGGGACGATGAGGCGGACCTTGATGACGGCCTTGGCGAGCACCTCCTCGACGTCGTTGAGGAAGCGCTCGTACTCCTCGGCCACCAGCTCCAGCGGCTCGCCGTGGTGGGACTCGTAGCGCTTCGCCACGGCGTCGTGGTTGCGCAGCTGGGCCTCGCGCTTGGAGACGTCCACCCAGCCGCAGACCAGGGACGGGCCGGAGCCCTTGCGCGGCACCAGGGAGATGTTCTGCCGGGCCAGCTTGCCGCCCGCGGTGCTGGGGCCCTCGGGCTCGTCGATGCGCAGCACGCGGTGCGGTCCGCGCCCGTACATCTTCTTGGACAGGGCCTCGCGCAGCTGCTCTGCGAGCAGCGCGGAGTGGTTGGCGAACATCGTCCGCAGCGCGGGGCCGTCCTCGGCCGCGGCGGCCACCTTGCCCGCCGCGGGCTCCAGGGGACTGAGACGTACGACGCCCGCCGCGAGCCCGCCGGAGGCCTGCGGCTTCTCGCTCCCGCGTGACAGCCAGTTGCTCGCGGGGACCTTCACCCGCTCCACGCGGGGAGGGCCACCGGGGACCTCTGTTTCGGGGGCTGGACCTCCGCGCACCTCCGTCGCGGGTGCCGAGCCTCCGCGCACCTCCGTCGCTGGCGCCGAGCCACCTCGCCCCTCCCCCGCCGAGCCTCCTCGCATCCCCGCGGGAGCCGAGCCACCTCGCGCCGCCGGGGCCGCGCCCTCTCGCACTTCCGTCGCCGAGCCTCCGCGCATCCCCGCTGCCGGGGCCGAGCCTCCTCGCATCCCCGCCGCCGGAGCCGAGCCTCCGCCTCGAAGCTCCGTGGCGAAGGGCAGGTGCTCGTCCTCGACACCGCCGCTGGTGAAGAGCTGGAACTCCTCGTCGTCACCTCCGGCGTGAGCGGCGGACGCGTTGGTGTCCTCGTCCTCATCCAGGTCCAACTCCTGGATGCGCTCCCGCGCGCCGCGTGCATCCGCGCGGCCCCTGGGGTCCTCCGGTGGTGCACGGCCAGCGGTGCGTCCCTTCGGTGGCAGGTCACTCTCCGCGCCTCCTCGCGCGGGAGGTCGGCTGGGCCGGGCCTCGGTGACGATGGCCTCCTGGCCCCGGCCCGCGCGTGCATCGCCCGTGGAGGGGCTCCGATGGGAGCGGGCCTCGGTGACGATGACCTCCTGGCCCCGGGCCGCGCCACGGGCCTCGGGGCCTCGACCGGCGACACCTCGCGGCGGCGGTACGCTCTGCCCCTTGCGCGCCTCGGTGACGATGTCCTCCTGCTCGTCGACCAGGTCCTGGGGACCGATTCGAGTCTCGGAAGCGGGCGGGTCCGGAGGCGCCACGCGGGTCTCCTCCGGGGCGTAGGACATCGGGATGTCGCGCGTCGCGTCCTCGTCCTCGGGCGCGATGCGGGGCTCCTCGTTCCGGCCGGGCCCCGCGCCCCGCCTCTGTCCATTCGCCATGGGCCGCTCCTCGTCCGGGCGAAGATAGCCCGGCCGGGGCCGCTTGCGTCAGCGCGCGTCCTGCTTCTTTCGTCGATACACGTCCGGGTCCACGCGCTCCATGATTCGCTCCGGTGCCGTCAGCGCCGTGAAACCGTATTGCGCGTACAGCCCATGTGCATCTCTCGTCGCCAGCATGAAACGGCGCAGCCCCTGGAGGTCCGGGTGGGAGAAGACGACCCGCATCAGCCACTTGCTCAGGCCCTTGCCACGCTGTGACTCCAGGACGAACACGTCGGCCAGGTAGGCAAAGGTCGCCCGGTCCGTCACCACGCGGCAGCCGCCCACCTGCGCGCCATCCGCCGCGTACAGACCGAAGGCCAGCGAGTGACGCCAGGCCCGCTCCACCGTCTCCCGGGGAATCTCCGGGCTCCAGTACGTCTTCGTCAGGAAGCCGTGCACCAGGTCCAGGTCGAGGCGGGAGAAGTCGTCGGAGATGACATGGCCATCCTCGCCCTTCACTTCGAAGACAGCGGAAGAGGACGGTACGGCGGAGTCCAACATGGGAAACGTGCCTCCCTGCGCGCGGGCAGCGCGTGCGACGGCGGTGGGAGCGCAGACCTAACGCATTCGCGTGCGCGCGACCATGTTTCACACTCGCGCCATGGCGGACCTGCACAGTTGGGTGCGAGGTGTTGCGACACAGATTGTCCAGCCGGCGGCAGGAGGACAAACCGCCCGGGACGCCCGGGATGTCATGCCATTGGCTTCCCTGGGAGGCCCCATCCGGTTGACGTGGGAGACCGGGGTGGGGACACTGCGTGCTTTCGTCCCACACCCTTCAGAGACAGGAACACACCATGGGTCTCGCAGAGCGTCGTCGCATCGTGGCCATCCGGGATTCTCATTCCCCGCGCTTCCAGTCGGAGCTCAATGCCGCCATCGGCTTCGAGATGCCATTCGAGATCGACACCGCCAGCTTCCCCGAGGACAAGACCGTCCTCGATTGCTACGACTACTATTACGAGTCGTACGGCCCGGGCCTCGTCGTCACCGTGATGAAGAGCATCTGCGCGGATGACCTCGGGAAGGAGGCCGCGAAGGCGAAGTTCAGCAAGATCGTCTTCCAGAACGTCGCCAAGAGCGCGGAGAACCCGGGCGACAAGAGCGTGGAGATCAAGGACAACACCCTCTTCGTGCGCGAGAGCTTCTACGGCTACTCGGACAAGCTCTACGGAGAGGACGACCTGCGCGGCGCCATCGAGGCGATTCTCTAGAGCGCCGCCCATGACCGAGGACGAACGCAAGCTGCGTGCGCTGTCGGCGCGGCCGCTCGCGGAGGTGCTGGATGACCTCGCGGCGCTCCAGAAGCGCGAGCTGCGCGGGGAGCAGGTCCGGCTGCCCCGCGTCACCCTGCATCTGCGCAGCGGGCGGGAGCTGAGCGGCACCATCCTGGCGCTCGCGCAGCTGCGCCAGGAGGTGTTCGTCCTCGTTCGCGGCGGCGCACCGTCGCGGAATGACGCGGGCACGGATGCGACGTACGTCGCGCTGGGGTCCATCGAGGCGCTCACCGTGCATGACGCCGCGGGCTTTGTCGGGACGCTGGCGCCCGAGGGCCTGTCCCCGCTCGCCGAGCCCGCACCCACGCGCCTTGGAGCGCGCCGATTGATGGAGGCCCAGCGCAAGGAGCTGGTGGCCCTGTTGGGCGGCGAGCTGAGCTGGGAGCCCGCCATCGACAAGACCGCGGACGGTGAGCCGCTCCGGGGGCTGGTCTTGCTCGCCAATGCCGTGGCTGGGGCACTCAAGGCGACAGCACAGGCCGAGCTCGGCCGCGAGACAGTGAAGGCGGGCATCCAGCGCGTCATCATCGAGGGAGGGCCCAGGCGCCTGGGGCTCGAAGGCGGCACCCTCCACGTCAGCGCGCCGCTCGAGGAGGACGACGTGCCCTCCGTGGAGGCGTTGACGACCGAAATCGAGACGTTGCTCTGACGTCGCGCTGACGCGGCACGCCAATCCACCTGGGACTGCGGGTGTGTCAGGCCATTGGCGTCCTGTCGGAGGACTGCGTGAAGATGTCGCCATGACTCCACCTACCGTGCATCCCGCGCAGCGCATCGTCGACCTGGGTTTTGGCTTCATCCTCTCCGGCGCGCTGTCCACGGCGGCGGAGCTGGGCGTCGCGGACCGCCTGGTCCAGGGGCCTCGGAGCGCGGCATCGCTCGCGGAGGAGCTGGGCGTGCATGCGCAGTCGCTCTATCGGGTCCTCCGGCTGCTCGCGAGCGTGGAGGTCTTCGCCGAGGATGAAGCAGGACGCTTCTCACTGACGCCCGCCGCGGAGTACCTGCGCACGGATGCGCCCGGCTCCCTGCACAGCGCGGTGCGCATGCTGACGCAGAGAATCTTCTGGGCCCCCACCGGCGAGCTGACGCAGACGGTGCGCACGGGGCAGACGCCGTTCGACCGCATCTTCGGCAAGCCCTTCTTCGACTACCTGACGAGCGACCCGGTCCAGGGGGACATCTTCCACCAGGGCATGTCCAGCCTCTCCGACATTGAGAACAAGGCCATCGCGGGCAGCTACGACTTCACGCCGCTGCGGCGCGTGGTCGACGTGGGCGGTGGGCACGGCGGATTCCTCATCGAGGTGCTCCAGGCGGCGCCCCAGGTGCGAGGTGTGCTCTTCGACCATGCGCACGTGCTCTCGGGATCGCGAGTCGCGCGGGCGGGGCTCGCGGAGCGGTGCGAGTTGGTGGAGGGGGACTTCTTCCAGTCCGTGCCCGCGGGGGCGGATGCGTACGTGCTCAAGCGCATCCTCCACGACTGGAACGACGAGACGTGCGTCACGCTGCTGCGCCACTGTCGGTCGGCGATGGCGGAGGGAGGCCGCGTGCTCGTGGTGGACACCGTCATTCCTCCGGGCAATGGGCCGCACGGGGGCAAGGTGCTGGACGTGATGATGCTGGCCTCGCTTCCGGGGCGCGAGCGGACGGAAGAGGACTTCCGCGAGCTCTTCGCCCAGGCGGACTTGAAGCTCTCGCGCATCCTGGCCACGCCGACGGCGATGAGCATCACGGAGGCCGTGGCGGCTTGAGCCGACTCCGCGGACCGCGACGGCTCAGCGAGTGCGCAGCTCGCGGAACGCGAGGCCGTCCAGTTCCAGGGGATGTCTTCTATTGAAAGCCCGTTGCGCTCGAATGCATCCATCCGGCTAGGCTCACGCCATGCCCCGGTCCACACAGGTCCACCCATGAGCCAACGGCCTTGGCTTCTCATCGCCATCCTGAGCAGCGCGGTCTTCGGAGTGGCCTACGTCGGCTTCGCGGACATCGGCACCGTGTGCGCCTGTCACGACGGAACCTTCTCGGATGGCCTGCGACTCCCGCTCGACGACAAGGACGCCTTCTGCGCCAGCAGATGCAAGGGCCCGGGCGGAGGCCGCTGGCTCCGCGATGGAGGTATGTCCCTCGCGGAAATCGAGGCAACCCGGGCCTCGCTCGGCTACGCGCCGTAGCCCGCGCCCTGCTCAGGCCCCCGGAGCCGGAGCGGCCTCCGGTCCACGCGGCAGCACCGACTGCGCCACCAGACTCAGCGCCACGACGAGCGCGCAGCCGATGACGTTGTACCAGAGGTAGCCGATGTCACTGAGCATGAAGAGCCCAATCACTGTCGCCTGCGAGATGACCGCCGCGGTGAACACCGCATGCCCTCGCACGAACTTGAGGAAGAACGCGACCAGGAAGATGCCCAGCACCGTCCCATAGAAAATCGAGCCCAGGATGTTCACCGCCTGGATGAGGTTGTCGAGCAGCGACGCGAAGGTCGCGAACCCCACCGCCACCAATCCCCAGAACACCGTGAACAACTTCGACGCGATGAGCACGTGCCGGTCCGACGCCTCCGGACGGAACACCCGCCGGTAGAAGTCCACCGTCGTCGTCGCCCCCAGCGCGGTGAGCTCACTCGCGATGGAGCTCATCGCCGCGGACAGGATGACCGCGATGAGCAGACCGAACAGCCCGCTGGGCAGCCACCGCTTCACGAAGCTGATGAAGATGTAGTCCGAGTCCTTCGTCTCCGCCCCCGGCAGCGCCCGCGTCACCAGCGCCTTGGCGTCCTTGCGGACCTGGCTCGCCTCTCCCGCCGCGGCACGCAGCGCCTCACGCACACCCGTGCGCGAAGCCTCGTCCCCCGCCGACAGGTACCGCTCCACCTGCGCGCGCTTGCTCGACTGGACCTCTTCCCACTTCGTCTCCAGCGCCGCGTACTCCGCCGCCTGCCCGGAGCCTCGCATCCGCTCGCCCAGCGTCTCGTTGAACAGCAGGGGCGGCGTGCTGAACTGGTAGAAGACGAAGACGAGGATTCCGACGAAGAGAATCAGGAACTGCATCGGAATCTTCAGCACGCCGTTGAACAACAACCCCAGCCGGCTCTCCGTGATGGAGCGCCCCGTGAGATAGCGCCCCACCTGTGACTGGTCCGTGCCGAAGTACGACAGCGCCAGGAAGAAGCCGCCCGTGAGTCCGGACCAGAAGTTGTAACGGTCCTGCACGTTGAAATCGAAGCTCACCACGTTCATCCGACCGAACGCGCCCGCCACGTCCACCGCGTCACCGAACGACACGTGCGAGGGCAGCCGCCAGAGGATGACCAGCGCGGCCACCACCATGCCGCCCATCATCACCACCATCTGCTGCTTCTGCGTCTGGCTGACGGCGGTGGAGCCGCCCGTCACCGTGTAGAGGATGACCAGCGCCCCCATCGCCACCACCGTGGGCTCCAGCGCCCAGCCCAGAATCGTGGAGAGGATGATGGACGGCGCGTAGATGGTGATGCCCGCCGCCAGCCCCCGCTGCACCAGGAACAGGAAGGCGCCGAACAGGCGCGTCTTCAGGTCGAAGCGCGACTCCAGGTACTGGTACGCCGTGATGACGTTCAGCCGGTAGTAGATGGGGACGAACACCGCGCTGATGAGAATCATCGCGAACGGCAGCCCGAAGTAGAACTGCACGAAGCGCATGCCGTCTTCGTAGGCCTGTCCCGGAACGGAGAGGAACGTGATGGCGCTGGCCTGCGTGGCCATCACCGCCAGGCCGATGGTGGGCCACTTCAGCTCACGAGTCCCCCGCAGGTACTCCTCCGTGCTCTTCGAGCCCCGCGACTTCCACAACCCCCACGAGACGATGAACACAATCGTCCCGACCAACACCCCCCAGTCGAGCAATGTCACGAGTACACCCAGGTGAGCGCCGCCGACAGGACGACGAAGAGGACGAAGGAGCCGACCACCAGCAGGTAGATGTTGCGCCACGAGCCGAGCAGCGGCGGCGCGTCATCCAGCTCCGGCCGCTTCTCGACGGGCGCGGGTGACGAGGAGGGATTCACGGGAGGGCTCATTGCGCGAGGACGTTCGCCAGGAGGCGGTAGGCGCCGGGGACCCCGGCGGGGAGCTGACGGAAGAAGGCCAGGCCCGTGTAGACGAACACGCCCTTGCCATGACGCGCGACGAGCAACGAGCCCTTCAGCGGCTCCTCGCCCGCGTCGTTCATCGCGAACACCGGGCGGTACTTGTCGTCCCACTTCGACGCGAAGTACAGCCCGCGCTCCTGCACCCAGCCGTCGAAGTCCGCGGACGTCAGCCGGTTGGGCGCGCGCAAGAGCGGCTCGTCCGCCGACACCGGCGTCATCACCGCCGTCTCGTCCGTCACACGCTCGCGGCCAATCTCCAGCGGGTACGGCCCGACGAACGCCGACAGCGGTCCCACGCGGCTGTTGGTGTTGTACTGCACCACCAGGCGCCCACCCTGCTTCACGTAGTCGAGCAGTCGCTCGCGGTGCACCGCGAGGCGCGGGTTCGCGTTGAAGGCCCGCACGCCGACGAGGATGGCGTCGAAGCGCTCCAGCTTCTCCGCGTCCAGCCGCTCCTCGGGCAGCACCGTCACCTCGTAGCCCACCGAGGCCAGGCTCTCGGCCACCTTGTCCCCGGGGCCGGGGATGTAGCCCAGCCGCTTCACCTTCGTCGCCAGCGAGAAGGGAACCAGCGTGGCCTCCGAGTCCTGCCGCACCGCCAGGGGAGGCAGGTGCTCGTACGACACGGTCCGCACCCGCCACGACTCGGCGCGCCCGCCCACGTCGACGACGACGCGCAGGCGCCCCTTCTCCGTCGCGCCCTTGGGCGGCGTCACCTTGAAGTGCACGGTGCGCGCATCACCGCGCGTGGCGAACTGGAACGCATGCTCCGCGGGCTCCGAGCGCCAGCCCTTCGGCAGCTCCAGCCGCGCCTTGCCGCTCACGTCCCCACGCCCCGCGCCCAGGACCACGGCCACCGACTGCGCCGCGCCGTTGGGGAACATCACCCGGTCCCGCTCCAGCGTCGCGGTGACGGCGGGGACGACCTCGAACGCGCGGTACAGCTCCCCGCGCACCGGGTCCGTCCACACGTGCACCACCGGCCGCGTCACCGTGATGCGCCGCCCCGCGGCCTCGTACACGAACGACACCGACAACGCCGGCCCCGCCTCGGGCAGCCCCGTCAGCGCGCGGTCCGAGTCGTCCAGCGCGAACAGGCCGCCAGAGGCGGGCTTGCGCAGCCAGTACGGCGTGGTGACGGCCGCGTCCTGTGGCAGGGCCAGCTTCTTCTCCAGCTTGAGCGGCGCGTGCTCCGCGAGCACCGAGTCCACCGCCACGCGCTCCCCACCCGGCAGCGTCACGCTCACCAGCTTCAGCGCCGCGGGCGAGCGGTTCAGCGCGTGCAGCGTCACCGCCACCGACGTGCCCGGCGTGCCCGTGGCCTCGGCGGCCCGCGCCTCCAGGAACAGTCCCGCGCACGCGGCCACCAGCGCCTCCGTCTCGCGCAGCTTCACGGCCTTCCACGGGTGTTCGTCCGGCAGCGCGGACAGCGCCTCATGCACCTTCAGCAGCGCGGGCACCGAGCGATACGGCGCGCGCGCGTCGAAGCCCTTCTGCGCTTCCTCCACCGCGCGGGCCACGCTCTCCGTGCCCTTCCAGCGGCGCCAGGACAGCTCCAGCCCCTCGAAGACGTCGGCCTTGGGGCGCGTGCCGTCCAGCGGCTGGAAGTACTCGAGCAGCGGACCGCGCTCGGCGGGGACCCCGAAGCCCTGGCTCTTGTGCTGGCTTCGGCTCTCCGCCGAAATCTCTCCCCACGAGCGCCCGAGCAGCGCGTCGTACCCGCCCACGTCCACCTTGAGATAGGCGGACATGTCCGCGTCCGGCTTCAGGCTCCACGTGGAGACGTTGTGCAGCAGCCGGTCCGCCTTCCACGGCTTCACCAGCGACAGCTGCTCCGGGAAGCGCGACGGGTCCGCGGCGGCCGCGAAGGCCTCGGCGGCGAGCAGCGCGGACGCGGTGTGGTGTCCGTGGTTGGGCGGCTTCGTGTTGAAGCGCGTGACGATGACGTCCGGCTGGAAGCGGCGGATGGCGAGCACCACGTCCGCCAGCACCGCGTCATGGCCCCAGATGCGCAGCGCCTCGTCGGCGGACTTCGTGTAGCCGAAGTCCCGCGCGCGGGTGAAGTACTGCTCGGCGCCGTCCACGCGGCGCGCGGCGAGCAGCTCATAGGTGCGGATGAGCCCGAGGAGTTCGTCCTGCTCGGTGCCGATGAGGTTCTGTCCGCCATCGCCGCGCGTGAGCGAGAGATAGCCCGCGCGCAGGCCGCGCTCTCCGACGAGCCAGGCGAGCAAGCGCGTGTTCTCGTCGTCCGGGTGGGCCGCCACGTAGAGCACGCTGCCCGTCACGCCGAGGCGCCGCAGGCCCGCCGCGATTTCTCCCGCGTGCGGTTGTCGAGGTGTCTGCGCGAAGGCCGTGGTCCCGATTCCAAGGCTCATGGCCAGCGTCATGCCGAAGGTGAGCAGGGTTCGCATCCGCCGCGGACCCTACAACAAGGACCCGCCTCACGCGCGCGCGGCCTTCATCCGCGATGACGCGGCCAGCCACGCTGGCACGTCGAGTGTGCGCCACGGTCCTTCTGCGTGCCGGAGCAAAGGCGACCTGTTATCACCGCGCACCGTGACGCCCTCGTTTCCCACCGCGTGGCTCCAGGGAGACCCACGCGCGCTCGCCTTCCTGCCCGACCGCTTCCGCCACCGCGCCGCTCGCGCGGAGGCCGCGGCCGCTGCCTCCACCCGCTCCGTCCCGCCCGCGCTGCTCGAGGTGCTGCGAGCCCAGAACGCCCGGCTGGCACCGAGCCCCGCCAGGACCCGGCATCTGGAGGAGCTCGCCCAGCCCGGCACCATCGTCGTGGTGACGGGCCAACAGATGGGGCTGTTCCTCGGCCCCCTCTTCACGCTCTACAAGGCCGCCGCCGCCATCGTCGCGGCCCGAAAACTCCGGGAAGAAACCGGCCGCCCCTGTGTTCCCGTCTTCTGGCTCCAGACCGAGGACCACGACCTGCCGGAGGTCGACCACTGTTTCGTCGCGAGCCCGAGGGGCGCGCGCTGTCGCGTGTCGCTCGACCTCCCCGACGCGGCCCTCTCACGCGCGCCCATCGCCCACCAGAAGCTGGGCCCCGGGGTCCTCAAGGCCCTGGAGGCGCTGCGCGCGGAGCTGGGCGCGGAGCCCCAGGCCGAGGAGCACCTCTCCCTGCTCGAGTGGGCCTACCGCCCCGAAGCGACGCTCGCGGAGGCCTTCACCGAGGTGCTCTCCACCCTCTTCGCCGAAGAGGGGTTGGTGTTCCTCGACCCGAGGGACGCGCGCCTCGCGCCGCTGGCCGCGCCCATCCACCGGCGCTCGCTCGAGCACGCGGCCACCCTCTCCACCGCGCTCACCCAGCGCGTGGAGGAGCTGACCCGCGCGGGCTTCTCCGAGCAGGTCTACATCCGCCCTGGCTCGCCGCTGGGCTTCTTCTCCCCGGACGAGGTCGACGGCGCGCGCTACCGGCTGGACCCCGCGGGGCCCCAGACGTGGAGCCTCGTGGGCCACCCGCGCGGCGCCACCGTCACCACAGAGGAGCTGCTGCGCGCGCTGGAGCAGGAGCCTTTGCGCTTCACCACCTCCGCGCTCCTGCGCCCGCTGCTCCAGGACACGTGGCTGCCCACCGCCGCGTACGTCGGCGGCCCGGGCGAGGTCTCCTACTTCGCGCAGCTGGCGCCGCTCTACGCGCACGCGGGCCTGCCCATGCCGCTCGTGGTGCCGCGCGCGCGCTTCCGGGTGCTCGATGACCGCGCGCGCAGGCTGCTCCACAAGCTGGGCCTCACCGCGGACGAGGCGAGCCAGCCGCGTGAAGCGCTCCTGACGAAGCTGGCCACGCGCGACGCGGCCGAGCCCTACGAGCCCGCGGGCGCCGTGGAGGCGCGGCTGTTCGGCGCGTTCTCCGCCGAGCTGGACACGCTGGGCGAGTCGATGCTGAAGCTGGACCCGCGGCTGTTGGACGCGCTCAAGCGCACGCGCGGCACCGTGCGCGCGGCGGTGTCACGCTTGTCGGCCCGCTACGGCCGGGCGCTCGCGCTGCGCGACGAGGTCACCACCGAGCGCGTGGACCGGCTGCGCGCCATGCTGCTGCCGGAGGGCGCGCCGCAGGAGCGCATCCACGGCATGGCCTACCACGCGTGTCGCTTCGGCACGCGGGCCTTCACCCGCCAGGTGCTCGACGCCTGCATCCCCTTCTCCGGCGACCTCCAGGACCTGACGCCATGAGCGCGAGCGGCGCGACGTACGGGCTGGAGGCGCTGGCCTTCGGTCCCCACCCGGACGACGTGGAGCTGTTCTGC
This sequence comes from Myxococcus sp. XM-1-1-1, assembly GCF_020037095.1. Taxonomy (NCBI): domain Bacteria; kingdom Pseudomonadati; phylum Myxococcota; class Myxococcia; order Myxococcales; family Myxococcaceae; genus Myxococcus; species Myxococcus sp. XM-1-1-1. The sequence continues at coordinate 33,041 of NZ_JAIQDH010000009.1, read as the reverse complement.
GGCGGGCTGATGGCGCGGCTCGCGAGCCAGGGCCACCGCACGGGCATCATCGACCTGTCGCGAGGGGAGAAGAGCTCGCGCGGCACGCTCGAGTCGCGCGCGGAGGAGACCCAGGCCGCCTCGCGGGTGCTGGGCCTGGCCGTGCGCGAGAACCTGGAGCTGCCCGACGGCTGGCTCAGCCCGTGGGCCGGCTTCGAGGCGCCCGAGGCCGAGCGCGTGCGCGCGTCCGCCGTCGCGCGCGTGGTGGAGGTGCTGCGCAGGCTGCGCCCGGAGCTGGTCATCGTGCCGTGGGAGGAGGAGCGCCACCCGGACCACGAGGCCGCGAGCGCCCTGGTGACACGCGCGCTGTTCTTCTCCGGCGTGCGCAAGTTCGAGACCGAGCCCCCCGGCGCGGCCTTCACGCCCCGACAGGTCCTCTACTATCCGCTGCGCCACCTGGCCGAGCCGAGCTTCGTGGTGGACGTGTCCTCCGTCTACGAGACCAAGACGGCGGCCGTGCGCTGCTACGCGAGTCAGGTGGAACCCCGCCCGGGCGCGCCCGCGACGCTGGTGGGCTCCCCGCTGTCGCTCTCCTCCCTGGAGGCGAGGGACCGCTTCTACGGCGCCCAGGTCGGCGTGGCCCACGGCGAGCCGTACGTGGTGCGGGAGACGCTGGGGCTCGTCGACCCGGTGGAGCACTTCCGCCGGAATAGCTTCGAGAAGCCCCTGTTCTTCCCTCACCGCCGATGAGCCCTCCCCTCCGCATCGCCATCACCTGCTTCTCGACATTCGGTGGCAGCGGCATGGTCGCCACCGGCATCGGCCTGGCCATGGCCGAGCGGGGCCACCAGGTCCACTTCATCGCGCGCGAGCCGCCGGTGCGGCTGGCCGCCCTGCCCAGGGGCGTGTCGTTCCACGAGGTGAAGGAGAGCGACTACCCCGCGCTCCAGCGCTCCGGTACGTACCCGATTGCGCTGGCGTCCAAGATGATTGAAGTCGCCACCCAGGCGCACCTGGATGTGCTGCACGTGCACTACGCGGTGCCCCACGCCACGGCGGCGTGGATGGCGCGCGAGGTGTTGGGTGACCAAGCGCCGCGCGTCGTCACCACGCTGCACGGCACGGACACGACGCTCGTCGGCGTGCATCCCAGCTACCTGCCGATGACGCGCTTCTCCATCCTGAAGAGTGACGCGGTGACGACGCCGTCCGCCTTCCTGCGCGACGCGACGTGGAGCGGCTTCGGCATCCCTGACAGCTTCCCCATCGAGGTCATCGCCAACTTCGTGGACACGGAGGCGTACGCCCCCGCGCGCGAGCGCGCACAGCTCAAGGCCCTCTTCCCGGACCTGGGCGACGACGAGCCCGTGCTCGTGCACGTCTCCAACTTCCGCCCCGTCAAGCGCATCACCGACGTGGTGGCCGTCTTCGCCCAGGTGCACCGCCAGCTGCCGTGCCGGCTGGTGATGGTGGGCGACGGGCCGGAGCGCGAGCCCGCGGAGCGGATGCTGCGCGAGTTGGGGCTCTCCCACCGCGTGGCCTTCCCCGGCAAGCAGGAGCGCTTCGTGCGGGTGCTCGCCGCGTCCGACGTGTTCCTGCTGCCCAGTGAGCAGGAGAGCTTCGGGCTCGCGGCGCTGGAGGCGCTCAGCTGCGGGGTGCCCGTGGTGGCCAGCGACGTGGGCGGCATTCCGGAGGTGGTGCGCCACGGCGAGACGGGCCTGCTGGCGCCGCTGGGGGACGTGCGCGCCATGGCGGGCCACGTGCTGGGCCTCTTGCGGGACACGGCGAGGTGGCGGGCCTTCTCCCTCCGAGCGCGAGCCGACGTCGTCGAGCGCTTCAGGCAGGCGCCGGCCATCGACCGGTACGAGTCGCTCTACCGGCGACTCGCGGGCGGAGCCCCCCGACGCTGAAGGAGGGCTCCACCGGGACGGAGGACTACTTGTTCTTCCAGTCCGCCAGGGCCTTGGAGACCTGGTCCTTGTAGAAGAAGTTCGGGGCCTTCTGGCCCAGGTCCCACGAAATCTGCGCGGCCTTGCGAGCCTCCGCGTACTTGCCGCTCTTGGCGAGGATGTCCGCGCGAATCCACTGGTTGTACCAGTTGGAGTCGATGGCCACGGACGCGTCCGCCAGCTTCAGCGCCGCCGCGTAGTCCTTGGTGGACTCCGCCACGTAGCGGGCCGCCTGCGCGTGCTCACTGGCGCTCTGCGCCACCGCCTTCTCGATGTTCGCCTTGGCCAGCGTCGCGGTGTCCGCCTTGATGGGGACGGAGACGCGCAGCTTCTCCCACTCCAGATCCAGCGACGTGGTGTCCTCGGTGGTGTTGCTGAACACGTACGTCAGGCGCTCGCGGCTGGGAATCGCCGCCGTGGTGCCGGCGACGGTGACGATGTCGTTGGCGGGCGAGTACTGGGCGGGCGTGGAGAACAGACCCAGCTCCTTGTTCAGCATCACCTTCCAGCCCTTCTGCGAGGGCAGCGTGACGATGGAGTACGTGCCCGCGGGCACGGCCTTGCCACCGAAGGTGACGTCGTGGCTGAAGGTAATCTTGGTGGCCGCGTTCGCGCCCGAGCGCCACGGCTTGTCCCAGGGCACCAGGTCACCCCAGACCTTGCGGCCCTTCACCGCCGGGCTGGAATAGTCGACGGAGATGGACGTGACGCCCACCTCCTGCGAGACCTTGGCGGAGGGGCTGGAAGCGGGCAGCTCGAGCTGGGCGGAGGCGGGGGCCGCGACGAGGGCCACCAGCGCCGAGAACAGACAACCGAGGGCAACGTTCTTCATCGTCCTCACTTCATCCTTTCTGGATTCTGCATCCAGGGTTCTTGAGGGGTGCGAAAGCGCGCGGAGTGTATAGACGAGTCCGGAGCCCACCAAACGCTTCGCGCATGCCCGGACGCGTCATGCTCCGGGCGGCCCACCAGACACTCCGGTGCGTGGAGTATTCCCGCCGTAACCCCGGGGGCACGAAGCTGCCGGGTGAGGACCTCGCATGAAGCTCACCCGGCTCACCGTCCATCACTACCGCGGCGTCGCCCCCGGCACCGAGCTGACACCCGGGCCCGCGCTCAACCTCATCCTCGGTGAGAACGGCACCGGCCGCACGACGCTGCTGGAGTTGCTGTCCACCGTGCTCGGCTCGGACTTCTCCGGCCTCATCCACGAGCGCTTCGCGCTGGAGTACGAGCTGGCCTTCCCGGGCATGAAGCTGCACGTCTTCGCGCGCAATGACACGCGCGTACCCGAGCGCACGGACGCGACGCCCCGGCAGGGCGCGGGGCTGTTGCCGCTGCGCGTGCCCACGCACGAGTCGGGGCTGCAGCCGCTCATCGAGGTGGAGCTCTTGCTGACGTCGCCGTCGACGCGGCTGGTGCTGCGCGCGGACTCGGAGGGGCTCGACTGCAAGGTGGATGGGGAGAGCGCGTGGTCTCGCACCATGCACTGGTCGCTCTTGGACCGCTCGGTGTGGACGCTGCTGTTCATGACGGCGCAGTACATCGACGCGGGGCTCAAGGAGCGGCTCAAGACGCTGCTGCGCCGCACCTTCCTGCTCGCGCCGCAGCGCTTCGACGAGGCGCTCGGGATGTACGAGCGGCTGGGCGCCATCCGCTACGCGATGGAGGCGCACGACGGCGAAATCTTCCCGCTGGGGTTGATGGCGCTGCCGTCCTGGATGCCGGGGTGGCTCAAGGAGCGCGTGGAGCTGGAGCCCCTGGTGGACGCGCTGGAGCTGCGCCATGACGCGCTGGAGCGCTCGTTCCTCGCGCGCTTCGTGGAGATGGCGGGGATGGCCTCCGGACGGCTGCGCGTGGAGGTGTTGGAGAAGCGCTCGTACGACAACGGCGGGCGCGTGGGCCTCGGCGGCTTCACCTTCCACTTCGTCCGCCGCGACGGGGGCGAGGTGTCTCAGGCGGAGCTGGGCTTCGGCCAGAAGCGGCTGCTGTCGCTCCTGTACTACCTGGACGTCAACGAGGACTTCGCCATCCTGGACGAGCCCGCCAATGGACTGCACCCGCGCTGGGTGGAGGCCGCGCTCGGGGAGCTGGGCGGGCGGCAGGTGTTCCTCGCCAGTCAGAGCCCGCTGCCCCTGGAGCACGCGGTGTTCACTTCCGACGAGGAACTGCGCGCCTCCCTCATCCACTGCGGCCCGGTGGCTCACGAGGGGCAGCAGCGCATCGGCTGGGCCCACCCCACCCGGCAGCTCGCCGCGAGCCTCTTCGAGTCCCACCGCGGCGGCGCGCGGCCCCTGGGGACCCTGCTGCGAGAGCAGGGCGTGTGGTGAGCCCCAGGTCATTCATGGACAGGTGCGGCGAATTGTCGCGGCACCCTCCGGTCTCCGGATGATTGTCGCTGGCAAGTGATTGGGGTGCCCCCGGGGCTGCGGCAAAAGGCCACATCGGTGGCGCGCGGGCCGTCTGTTAACCCGGGTCTCCAGCGCAATCCCTTCCACTGGAGGCCCTGCTTGAAGACCTCACTCCCACTCCTGCTCGCGTCCGCGGGCCTGCTGGTCGGCACGGCCGCCCAGGCGCACATCGGCACCTCCGGCGCCGGCCCCGCCATCGAAGGCACGTCCTATGAGGTGCAGTTCACCGTCGGCCACGGCTGCAGCGGCGCGGACACCTGGCGGCTCCAGATTCGCATCCCCGAGGGTGTCACCTCCGTGCGGCCGCTGGACTCGCAGTTCGGCAAGGCGGTGGTGGAGAAGGACGCGAGCGGCAACGTGAAGTCCATCACCTGGACCCGCGCCTCCGCATCCGAGGTGCTGGCCGCGGACACGCATGCGCACCGCGTCTCCTTGCGCGCGCGCATGCCGAACACGCCGTTCGCGAACGTGTACTTCCCCACCACGCAGACCTGCCGCGACGCCCAGGGCCAGGAGACGACGGTGGAGTGGGTGGGCACGTCCGGGGACCACCAGCACGGCGCCACGGACGCCGGCAGCGAGCCGCAGGCCGAGCCCGCGCCCGCCGTCTTCATCTACCCCGCGCGCACGCCGGGCTGGAACAAGTACACCGTGCAGGAGCACGTGCATGACCTGAGCGTGTTCAAGGACGCGCTCATCGTCTGGTCGGGCAAGAGCGCGTACAGCGCCAACCCGGTGACGAAGGAGCTCATCGCCTCCGAGCCGGACACGACGCCGCTGACGGAGATTCATCCCGGCACGGAAATCTGGGTCAAGTACTGAGACGGGGAGGAGGAACGATGACTCGCCATCTATGCGCCGTCATCGCCGCGTGCGCCGTGCTCGGCGCGTGCTCGGACGATGACAAGAAGCCCTCGCAGCAGGACGCGGGCCCCCTCTCCACCCAGGGGCTCACGCCCTCCGCGCTGGAGCGCCCGCCGACGTCGGGGGGACTGCCCGCGGACCTGAAGCCGCCGGGACGCTGAACCAGACGGACCGTTGGAAAAGAACTGGCGCGAGTCCACCGGGCTCGCGCCAGTTTTCTTTTGTGCGACCTGACCGCCTCGATGCCCACCCCGCGAGGCCACGCGCCTCCTCGCAGGGCGATTGCAAACCAGCACCTTGCCTGGATTTCCAGCCCGCCAGGACAAAGCCACCCCCCGCAGAATCAATGAATGGCAAACTTGGAACTTGACCTCACACCCCATTCAAGTCCAAACAACAGACGTCGCTACAAGGGCAAACACCCTGCGGCGACGTCACCTCCAACAGGAGAGGCACACCATGCGATTGAATTCACTCGTGGTTGCACTTGCATTCACACTCAGCGGCATCGCCCTGCTCCTTCCCACCCAGGCCAAGGCCCAGGAGTGCATCGAAGCCCAGGCGTGGGTGGAGGCCCATGCGAAGCAACTGCCCACGCAGTATGACGAGTTCGCCCGCTTCTCGTTGGCCTACCGCAAGGCCATCTTCGCGAAGCTCTCTCCCGAGGCCCAGAGCAATCTCTGGAAGCAGCACTATCAGCAGTACCTCGAGACGCATCCCAACCTGGACAAGGCCCAGGTCGAGTTCATCCAGAAGCTCCTGGGCGTCTTCACTCCGTCCCTCTTCGCGCAGGGCTCCAGCGTGAGCACGGTGGGCGCGGACCTTGCCCGAATCAAGGAGCAGGCCACGTCTCTGTTTGGCCAGACCGAGGCGACGCTGCTCCTCGCCACCCTCGGGCCGCAAGAGCAGGCCAGCGCCGCCGGCAACAAAGCCAACTGCAGCTGCAGCACGGCCTCGGACTATTGCCCCATCCTGACGTTCTGCACGACCGGAACGGCCTGTAGCTACACCCCCACGGGGTGCGGCACTGGCTGGGTCTACGCGTGCAATGGTGACTGCTTCTACTGAGCCGCCCGAGTCCCACGCCGGTTGAACGAGGTGTCTGGCTCCTGCCTCTCGGGGCGAGCATGCCACGGCATGCCCCTCCGAGGGGCGCCCCGCTGGATTGACGCACCCATTCGAGGTTGCTATTGCCGGGCGCACTCCACCCGCTCACTCCGGCGCATGTCCCCGAGCCCACAACACCGCCTCCGGCCATGGCTCAAGAAACTGGGTGCGCTGCTCCTCTTCATCCTCGTCCTCCACGCCATCGCAGCCATGGACTGGTGGTGCCCGGCGCCCTCGTCCGAGAGCCCACGCGTCGTGGCCGCCGCCGCGTTCAAGGGGCCGCTCCAGGCTGGCGCGGGAGTGGAGGACATCATCGTTCCATTGCCCGTCGCCTCCGCCGGCTATGGCCCCTTGCGCCCCTCGGCCACGGAAGCAACCACTCCACTGGCCATCAGGGCCCTGGTGCTCCAGTCAGGCGACGTCCGGGTGGCCATCGTCTCGGCGGAGCTGTTGACCCCCCCGTCCGCGATGCGACGCTCTCTGGCGGGCCTCCTCCAGGAGTTGAAGGTCACCGAGCTGTTGGTGACGGCCACCCACACCCATTCCTCGATGGGGAGCTACGAACCGTCCTCTCTCTTCCAGCTCGGTGGAGTCGGGCGGTTCCGCCCGGCCGCGAGTCAGGCGGTCATCGCGGCGACAAGCAGCGCCTTGCGGCGAGCGGTGGAAGCCCTCACCCCGGTCTCCGTCGAGCTGGGTGAGGGCAGCGTCCCCGACCTCATCGTCTCTCGCGGTCGCGACGAACCCCAGGCCGATGCCCGGTTGACACGTCTGGTCTTCCGACACGAGCAGCGGAAGGTCGCGGAACTCTCCATCTTCTCGGCGCATCCGACGCTCGCGCCCCACAAGTCCCGGACCCTCTCGGGAGACTATCCAGGGCGGTACAGCCGCACGATGGAGGAGGAAGGTGGGGTGGTTCTCTTCCTCCAGGGCATGGTCGGGAATGCTCGAGCAGCCCTTCCCCCACGGGAGGGCGACGCTTCCTCCCGGGATGCGCTCTTCGCAACGCTCCTGACGCACGCGGCTCGCGGCATCCATCCCACGCCTGTCCCGGCGGAGGGACTGGCCTACACGCGAGTCCAGGTGAAGCTCCCGCGTCCCGATGCCAGCCGACTGGTGCCCGTTGGCCTGCACGGCATCACCGAGAACGCCCTGTGCCACCTGGGTCCTCGCCAAGCCGAGGCATCTCGACTGAGCCTGGGGTCCGCGAGCCTGCTGTTCATGCCCGCCGAAGTGACGCTTCCAGCGGGTCGCCTGATCGAGGACGCGGGCGGCGCAACCCGCGTCATCTCGCTCACCGGGGATTACATCGGCTATCTGGATTCGCCCGAGCACGTCCGGAATCAGAGCGGTGAGAGCCAGCTTCAGTATTTTGGCCCCGAGCTCCTCGAGACCTTCGTCCGGGCCGCCGCGTTGACGACCTCCAGCCTCGAAGGCCCCCGCCCCCCGTGACGTCGGCTGTCCGAGGGACGCCACGCACGGGTCGCGACGCCCTCGGCCGGCATCCTCGAAGCCACCCGGGACACACCTGCAAGCCAGGACCCGATGCTATGACAGACGCATGACGACGCTAAAGGAGTGGGGCCTGGCGGTCCTGCCGTTCACGGCGCTGGTCCTGCTCTGGCGCTTCTCCGTCTCTCGCGAGAAGCGCCAGACCCAGCCGCTCTACCGCGCCGTCGACGAGGGGGCCGTGGGCGAGGTCCAGGCCATCCTCTCGAAGCAGGCCTTCCCGAACCTGCGCTCGGTGGTCGTCGCGAGCGCCGTGGTCAGGGCCGTCGAAGCCAGACAGCTGGCGGTGCTCGACTTCCTGCTCAGCCCCGAGCTGAAGCCCGTGTCGCTCACCCAGAAGCTCGATGCCTTCCTTCACGAGCAGGCGATGAAGGGCGGCTGGAGGGGCGTGGTGCTCTGGCGCGCACGGAGATCACCCCTTTTCCTGCCCTGGAGGGACCTGAGCAAGAAGGACAAGCTGCGGCTGAGGTCCCTGGCCACTCGCGGCGTCGAGGCGGAGCCCGCGAAGGTCATGCTTCGCCACGATGTCCGAGGCTGGACGCTCGCCTGAAATGACGAAGGGCCCGTGCGTGTGCACGAGCCCTCGTGGACTTCACCTGCGTGTGGGGGGGCGCGTCAGAACTGCCCGGCGCGCGCCTGCTCGAAGGGCACGCGGTGCTTGACGTACATCGTGTCCATCATGTGGTTGCCGATGAGGTTCAGGTTGCCATCGGTGAAGCGGTGCACCACGGCGCCCTTGCCCGCGTCCTTGGCGAAGGCGATGGGGTCGAAGCTGCCGCCCAGGCCCGTGAGGGTGGGGACGGCATCCGCGTTGTTGATGTAGTGCACGTACTGGGGGCCGTCCGGGTAGCGCGTGGACGCGGCGCCGAAGGTCTCCACGCTCAGCTTGCCCATGAGCTTCTCGACCTGCGCGGAGGACATGCCGTCCTCGATGCGCAGCCGGCGCTCCACGTCGAACAGGGCGCGCGCGGTGATGAGGCCGCCCTGGCTGTAGCCCATGAGGTGGACCTCGCGGCCCGCCTTCAGCTCGCCGTAGACGGTGTCCGCCAGGGTGTCCACGGCGGGGTTCTTGCCCTTGTCCAGCTTGTCGCCCACGCACTGGGCCAGGTCCGCGACGAAGCCCTCGGTGGCGTTGTGGATGCCGATGACGCGCGCGTCGGTCTTCTCCGCGATGGCCCGCATCTCGCTGAGCTGGTTGGCGGCCGGCGTGAGGATGCCGTTGATGTAGAGGACCGTCTTGTCGGGGTTCGGGTTGTTCTGCGGCGTGACGCCGGGGATGTCCTTGAGCGGCGTGCCGGGCGGGAACGTCTGTCCCTTGGCGCCCATCAGCTTGCCGTCCAGCGTCTTGTCCGGCCTGGCGTCGCCGCCGAACAGGCGCTTGACCTCGCTCAGGTGCGTGGCCTCGAAGACATCCTTGCCCTGCTCCAGGAAGCGCGGGACCTCCTTCAGCCCGTTCTTCGCGGCCTCCACCAGTCCGCCCAGCGGGTTCTTCAGCGACGCGCGCTGGGTCTGCGACGGGGCGACGGGCGGGGAGACGGGGCGGTTGCGGTCGATGGGGCTCATGAAGGGCTCCGGCCCATGGGGGTGCTGGGCGTTCCCACCATTTTCTCACACGGGCATCGGGAAGTTGCGTCGGGGCCCCACCTGCTGGGAACCGCGCCAGCACCCAGGGTGTCCGGGGACGGCATCGAGCCTGGCCAACCCTGGAGAATCCATGACGATGCGACCCGCCGTCGGCGCCCTGCTGCTGCTCTGGGGGTGCGCGACGTCCTCGACCACGACGCAGCGCGCCACGCCCCCTCCTGCACGGCCCGTCTTCCTGGAGGACGACTGGGAGGGGGCGCTGCGCGAGGCGAAGGAGGGCGGGCGGCCGCTCTTCGTGGAGGCGTGGGCGCCCTGGTGTCAGTCGTGTCGCTCCCTGCGCGCGACGGTGCTGACGTCCCCCGCGCTGGGCGCGTGGGCGGAGCGCTTCGTGTGGCTGACGATGAACACGGATGCGCAGAGCAGCCTGCCCTTCCTCCAGCGCTACCCGGTGGACACGTGGCCGACCCTGTTGGTGCTGGAGCCGGAGCATGGCGCGGTCATCACCCGCTCGCTGGGCGCGGTGTCCGAGCCCCAGTTGCTGGGCCTGCTGGCCCAGGCCGAGCGGACCTTCCAGCGCGGCCATGGGGGCACGGAGCTGCTGGCGCGGGCGGATGAGCTCGCGCTCCAGGGTCGGCACGCCGAGGCGGCCCAGGGCTATGGGAAGGCGCTGACGGGGCTGGCGGCGGAGGACGCGCGGCGGGCGGGCACGGTGGTGTCGTGGCTCAAGTCCCTGTCGGCCTCGGGGTCGGCCGAGGAGTGCGTGCGGGTGGCGGGGAGGGAGCTGCCGGGACTTGCGCGCGCGGATGACCGCACGCGGCTGTTGTACGTGGGCATGGGCTGCGCGCTGGATGCCGACACCGAGGAGGCGCGAGCGGCGCGAGACCGCTTCGCCGAGGAGGCCCGGCGGGGCCTCGACGCGCCCGAGGACGCGTTGAGCCCGCTGCAGCGCTCGTCGCTCTTCGAGCTGGCCTGTGAGGCGTACGAGCTGGCCGGGGACACGGCGGGCCTGCGGGGGATGACGGAGCGGTGGTGGACGTTCCTGGGGGCCCAGGCCCGGCACGCGAGGAACGCCGAGGAGCGCGCCGCGCTCGACTCGCATCGGGTGATGGCGGCGGCGTTGAGGGACAGGCCCGACGAGGCGCTGGCGCTGCTGGAGCGCAGCGCGCGGGAGCTCCCCGGGGACTACAACCCGCCGGCCCGGCTGGCGACGTTGTACGCGATGGCCGGACGCCATGACGAGGCGCTGGCCGCGAGCGAGCGGGCCCTCGCGCTGGCGCCGCGAATCGCGCGGGGCACCGTGCTCGCAGGGCACGCGCGCATCCTCCTGGCCCGGGGAGAGGGAGCCCGCGCGGAGCGGCTGCTCACCGAGGCCCTGGAGGAGCTGGACAGCACCCCCGGCATGCCCCGGGAGCATCTGCAGCGAAGGGCCCTCGAGCACGCGCTCCAGCGGGTCCGCGCGAGCAACGCCGCGCCGGCGAAGTGAGCCCCTGGGGCACCGCGGAGCCGACGCGTCCGCGGGCTATGTCGTCGCCTTGCCCGTCGCGTGTCTGCCCATGCGCTCCAGCAGGACCCACGCGAGCAGCGTGCCCAGGGCGACGAGGAGCCCCAGGCGCAGCCCGGGTGTCCGGTAGCGCAGCTCCACCTGGTGCTGGCCCGCGGGGACCGCCACCGCGCGGACCGCGACATTGGCGGGGAGGATGGCCGTCTCCCGTCCATCCACCCACGCCGTCCATCCGGGCTGCCAGGCATCATTGATGACGAGCACCGCGGGCTCGGAGGCCTCCACTTCGGCGAGCAGGTGCTCGGGTGAGGGACGCTCCACGCGCACGGTGCCCGTCAGCCGCTCGGAGGCCTCGGGCAGGGGGCCGCCGGCGCACTCCACGACGGCGACATCGCGAGGCGGAAGTGGCCCCGTCAGCAGGAGCCCCAGCGCCTCATCCTTCCCCGCGACACACCGGGGCCGGGCGAGCAGCACCCTCGCCAGCGCCTCCGGGTGCTCCACCAGCTTTGTCTCGAACAAGGGGTCCTCGGCGAGCACCCGGACCGTGGGGGGCAACACCACGCCGGAGCCCGCGCGCGTGCTGTGCACCGAGAAGGGCGTGCCCAATCTGGGCGCGAGCTCCCCGTACCAGCGCGACACATCCCGCCTCAGCCCGCGCACCCGCACGCTCTCCCCGGGCATGTAGCCATTGGCGCTCTCCAATCCCCAGAGCGTCGCCGTGTCCGGGAGCAGCCCCGTCGTGAAGCCGAGGCTCAGCCGGCCGTGATGGTCGAGCCCCGGCACCGCCCTCGCGTTGCCGATGGCGCGGACCGACGACCCCACCCGCACCGGCTCGCCAGCGGGCACCCGCTCACGAATCCGGTCCGCGAAGGGCGGCGACAATTCCAGCAACTCCGCCGGCGCGAGCACGTACAGCGGCTCGTGCGCCCACACCAGCGCGCCCAGCTCCAGCGCCACGAAGAGCCCGGCTCGCAGCCTGGCCGCCCCCCACGGCCAGGCCAGGGCCGCGCACGCCAGCGCGAGCACCACCGTCACCGCGCCCGCCCACACGACGTTGCCCGACAGCCCCCCCACGACGACCGGGGGAACCTCCGGCCAGCGAGGCGTCAGCACGCCGCGCGTCCACCACCCGCCCGCCGCCTCCCCCAATGCCACCACGCCCCCCAGCGCGCCCAGCACCAGCCCCGCGCCCACGACGGCGCGGCGCGTGCCGTCCTCCACCAGGCAGTGCTTCCAGCCGAGCCCCGCCGCCACCGCCAGACCCAGCGTGACGAGCGGCACCAGCTTCTCCGGGTAGCGGAAGGGGCGCCACAAGGGCAGCACCTGGTAGACCCAGCCATAGAGAGGGATCGAGTCTCCCAGGCAGAGCGCGAGCAGGAGCACCCACGCCCCCGCGAGCACCCACGCCCTCGGCCGCCGCGCACAGGCCCAGAGCCCCGCCAGCGCCAGCACACACGCGGGCGTGCCCACGTAGATGGAATCCACCCAGACCCGGCCGAAGCCTCCCGAGGGAACGAGGTTCCAGACGACGACGTCCGGGACGCCGCGCAGCCCGTGCTTGTCCGCCAGGTACGGCCCCATCAACAGCTCCCCCAGCCGCAAGGGGTGGAGCGAGAAGCGCTGGGCCTCCACCACCGAGCGCGCCCCCGGCTCGCCGGACAACACGAGCCCCGCGGCCGGGAACAGCTGCGGCGCGGACAGCAGCGCGCCTGTCACCACCAGCGCCGCACACGTCGTCACCCGACGCCGCCAGCCGCCCGCCTCGGGGTCCACCAGCGCCACCAGCACGACGAGCGCGTTCGTCATCGCGAAGCCCTGCGCGTCCCCCGCGAAGGCCACCAGCGCCAACAACCCCGCCCCCACCGCCAGCCGCCGCGCCGAGGGCGCGCGCAGGAACCGGACCGCGCCCCAGAGCGCCGCGGGCACGGTGCTCGCCGCCAGCAGATAGGTGGGGTTGTTGGTGATGCACACCAGGTAGCCACTGAAGGCGAAGCAGCACGCGCCGAAGAGCGCGCCCGGTCGCGGCACGCCGTACTCGCGCAGGAGCGCCCAGACCCCGAGCATGGCCACCGGGTAGCAGGACAACACGGTGAGCTTCACCGCCGCGCCCAGGGGCAACACCAGGTGGAAGAGCGACGTGGGGTGGAATGCGCCCGACAGGAAGATGCCCAGGAAGGACTGCCCGAAGCCGTCGTACGCGTACCACTCGGGCAGGTCGAACGCGGACACGCGCTCGGCCCAGAAGGCCCGCATCGGATAGAAGGCGCGCAGCGTGTCGCCCGCGATGAAGACGTCGCTCGAGAAGGCGGCCCGGGCGAAGAACCCCAGCGCCACCACCACCATCCCCGCGAACACCACCCAGGCGCGCCCGCTCGGGACGGCCGCCTGCTTCGATTCGTCCGTCATCGAGCCCCTGGCTTCAAGTCGTCCTCCGGACGCCAGACGGGCTCCTTCTTCTCATGACGCCCGGGCCACGGGTAGCCCCGCGCCTCAGTGCGGTGACGGAGGCAGCGGCTCCGGGGGTTCACCCGAGACCTTCTGCTCCACCTGTCTTCGCACCAGCCGCTTCGTCGCCGTCTCCTCGTCCTCGGTGCGCTGACGCCGGCGCACCAGCCCCTGGCTCTCGTCCACGAACCAGAAGAGCACCCGGTAGAAGGCCGCGATGACGGTGACGAGCAACGCGGAGAGAAACCACCTCAAGCCCCACCCCACCCAGCCTCCCACCACCACGTCGATGGCGTACGTCCCCGTCAACGGCACCAGCACGAAGGCCACGTAGTGGGACACGCAGTAGGGACACGACACCAGATACCCCCACCACGTCTCCTTGCCCCCCAGCCGCGCCCGGAGCGGCGCGAAGATGCGCTCACGCGCGACGGTCTGCGACACCCCCATCACCACCGCCGACACCGCGAAGAGCTGGAACAGGTCCGCCATCCCCCCAAGGTGGCGACGATCCCACCCACCCGAGACGCCCCGCACACAGCCGCCTCCCCGCTCGCCCGCGCTCCTCCCGACACCCACTCCCAGGCTCCGTCGACTGGAAGACAGTCGGAAGAGTCTTCGGATCCGCCCCCTGTAAAAACGAAAGAGGTCCGCCCTTAAGCACCCCCGGGCCTCGATGCAAACCCCTGGACTCATTGGGAAATGGCGCAAGTGGCCCGTGGCATGCGCATTGCGAAGGACCCCACCCGTGCCGCCGAGGCGCGGCTCCCAACGGCCCCCTTCCCCGAGAGACGCCATGCAGGATTCTTCCCACTTCTCCTCCCCGGACTCCCTCTCCACGTACCTCTCGGAGATCAACCAGTACCCGCTGCTGACGCAGCCCCAGGAGCAGGAGCTGTCGCGGCGCTTCCGCAAGGGCGACCTGATGGCGGGCCACCAGCTCGTCACGAGCAACCTGCGCTTCGTGGTGAAGGTGGCCTACGAGTACCGCTCCTACGGCCTGAAGATGTCGGACCTCATCCAGGAGGCGAACATCGGCCTGATGAAGGCCGTGCAGAAGTTCGACCCGGACAAGGGCATCCGCCTCATCTCCTACGCGGTGTGGTGGATTCGCGCGTACATCCAGAACTGCATCCTGCGCAACTGGAGCCTGGTGAAGCTGGGCACCACGCAGGCGCAACGCCGCCTCTTCTTCAGCCTGGCGCGCACCCGCCGCGAGCTGGAGCGCATGGGCGCCGGCGACGCGAACATCGTCAACGCGGAGGAGATCGCCCGCAAGCTGAACGTGAAGGCCTCCGAGGTGCGCGAGATGGAGCAGCGCATGGGCGGGCGTGACCTGTCGCTCGACGCCCCCGTGGGCGAGGACGGCGACGCCACGCACCTGGACTTCGTCGAGTCCGCCACCGCCTCGCACGAGGACGAGGTGGCCGACCGCCAGCAGGCGGGCCTCACCCGGGAGCTGGTGCAGCGCGCCCTGCGCCGCCTGGACCCGCGCGAGCGCTTCATCATCGAGAACCGGGTGATGGGCGACTCCGAGATGACGCTCAGCGAGCTGGGCGAGCACTTCGGCTTCTCTCGCGAGCGCGCCCGCCAGCTGGAGATTCGCGCCAAGGACAAGCTCAAGGCGGAGCTGGCGCTGCTCATGGCCGACGCCGGCCTGGACGCCGCGTCGCTCGCCTGATTGCTTCCCATCGGCCCCTTCATCGGGGACGCTGAACCACACCGAGTCCGTCCTTCGAAAGAAGGGCGGACTCATTCGTTTGCGGGGCCCTACCTCCGTCCCCCCCCCGCCCGAACGCGCGCGAGGCCGACAATCCGGCCCGGGCGGCGCTGACTCACCCTCTCCCGTCGACGCCCGGGCCGCCCCACCCGACCCGCGCTGTCCGGGAACACCCGCCGCCCGGACCCTCCAGGTGCGCCCCGGCTGACGGGCCTTTGGCCCCGTGCGTCCCTCGGGGAGGGGAATGCCGCGCGTCGGAATCACCGCGCCCCGCCACCCCTCCCCGCGCGGCCTCCTTCCCCAGACGCCAAAGACAGACACGACGGGTTTGAACAGACATCCTCCCCGGCACGTCTGCCCAATCCCCCTCGTTTGACACACAGGTTTTACCTGTTACTGTGACTTCACTCCGCGAGCAGAACCCTCGCGTGAGCGCATTCAGCGGCAACGACGTCGCGCCCTCTTCCGGTGCGCCCTCGTGAAGAAGCCCGGCGGCCCTCCGGGTCTCACTCCACCTTTGAAGACAGACGTGCCCCGGGGGCGCGCTGAGAGAGGTATGTCTTGGGCAAGATTGGAGGCACCTTGGAGCTCGTCCGCGCGCGGCTGGATGAGTTCCTCCGCAACGCGGAGCTCGCGCCCCGGCAGGAGCCCTGGGTGGTGCTCTCCAACCTGACGGACCCCGAGGGCCGTCCGGCCGCGCCCGCACGCGACGCGGTGGTGATGTACCTGGCCAACCTCCAGCACGAGACCATCGTCAGCACGTACAACCGCAACGTGCCCGTGTCGCAGGACACGTACGGCATCGTCTCGCCGCCGCTCTACATCGACCTCTTCGTCCTCCTGTACGCCAACTTCGAGGACCAGGCGTACGCGGTGGGCCTGGAGGCCATCTCCCAGGTCATCAGCTACTTCCAGCAGACGCCCTGGTTCACCCAGCAGAGCCTGCCCGGGCTGGACCCGGACATCGACAAGCTCACCTTCGAGTTCGTCAACCTGGACCTCCTGGGCCTCAACCACCTGATGGGACTGGCGGGGGTGAAGTACCTGCCGTCCGTCTTCTACAAGGTCCGGATGATTCCCTACCGGGGCACGGCCATGCAGGCCCAGGTGCCGGCGGCCAAGGGTGTCGAGGCGCCAGGACAGCCCCGGGAGCAGGAGCCATGAGCCGCGCCCGCCGCGCCTACGAGCGCGCCCTGGACGGCCCCTCGCGGCTGAGGCCCGGCCCCCGGCAACAGCCCGGCCCCGCGCCCCACGGCAACGACGGGCCCGCCCGCCGCTACGCCTACGAGCGGCTGGTGACGGTGGACCTGCGCCACACGTACTTCAACGGCTCGGACGACCGCTGCCCCGCGCTGCGCTGCCAGCCCACGCCCGACACGCGCGTGAGGATGCGCGACTGGGGGCTGCTCTTCCTCGACGAGGGCACGGACTTCTCCGTGCTCTTCGACTCCAACCGCCTGGACGCCTTCTTCTCCGCGGTGGAGCGCAGGAGCCAGCAGGGCCAGTGGACGTGGCTGTCCTTCGTGCTCGTCTCCGACACGCCCTACTTCGTCAACTTCACCGACCTGCCCAGCGACTTCCAGCCCAGCCTCTACAACCTCTACTTCAACAACCTGGGCGCGCACTTCGTGGGCAGCCCCCCGTCCCCCACGGACCAGCCGCTCCACTGCGAGGGCGCCCTCACCCCGCCCATCCTGCTCAACCCCGGTGAGCACGTCACCGCCGACAGCCGGCAGCGCGTGGTGGGCACCCAAGTGCAGGTGGTGCTGGTGAGCGACGCGGTGGACCGCGTCGTGGTGATGGACGTGTCCGGGGAGCAGGTCCTCTGCAAGCCGTGCAGCATCCCCAGGTCCCTGCTGGCCCAGCGAACGCCCTACCTCATCACCTGCGCGCAGGTGGCGCAGGCGCGCGCGAAGGGGCCGGGGGAGGAGCAGCGCGTGGGCTCGGTCCTCTACCTGGACCTGGTCGCCGTACCAGAGGGGCTCTACACCCTGCGGCAGCTCGCCGCCGACGGACAGGTGCTGGACCAGGAGGTCGTCCTCTACACGCAGGCGTACCCCGCGCCGCTGGGCTTCATCGACCTGGTGCTGGCGAAGCCCTCGCCGCAGGACACGGGGCTGTATCCCCTGTGCGACGTGCCTCCGCAGGGAGAGGGCGCGCGCGTGGTCCCGCTGGAGCTGCAGCTGCGCTTCGAGCGGCGCAGCACGCGCTGGTGCTACTTCGTCGTCCCGCCCAAGGGTGTCACCTACGAGCAGCTGCGCCTGGTCGACACGGACACGTCCCAGCCCGTCACCTTCTCCGGCCCCGTCCCCGTCCCCGTCCCGGGCGCGGGGGTGACCCAGTGCTTCATCGCGGACCAGGACCTGCCGCTGCAGGAGCTCTCCAGCTTCATCTTCGAGCTCAAGGGGCTGAGGACCCAGGGCCTCTTCGAGAACACGCTGATGTCGCGCGTGCCCGTCGCCACGCCCGCGCTGGTGCTGCCCCGGAGCGGACCTGCGCCCGGCAGGCCCCGGAGCACGCGCCCCACCCGGCGCTCCGGTGACTCGCGGGCCGCGCCGGAAGCAACGCGCGACTACTCGGACATCTTCCTGAACCTCTGAAACCCCAGAGCAGCAGCAGCGCCACCCACGAAACGAGGACCCGATGGCCACCCGACCCGCACGCAAGACTCCCGGCGTCTATGTCACCGAGCTGGACGCCTTCCCACCCTCCGTCGTCGGCATCCAGACGGCGGTGCCCGCCTTCATCGGCTACACCCAGACGGCCCAGCTGAGCGGCAAGCCCGTGCTCAACAAGCCCATCCTCATCAACTCGCTGGCGGACTACCAGCAGGTGTTCGGCGGCGCGCCGGACCCGCTCTTCCGGCTGGAGGAGGTCACCGACACCGCCAAGCAGAAGGCCGGTGACTACGACTTCAAGGTGTACGACGCGGCCACGCCCACCTGGAAGTACTACAACCTGGTCAACTCCACCGGCACCCAGTTCAACCTCTTCAACAGCCTGCGGCTGTTCTACGCGAACGGCGGCGGCACCGCGTACATCGTCTCCGTGGGCGACTACACGGCCACGCTGGGCGCCGACGCGCTCAAGGGCGGCCTGGACGTCATCGCCGAGCAGGTGGGCCCGACGATGCTCGTGGTCCCGGACGCGGTGAACCTCACCACGCTGGCCGACTACCAGAAGGTCTCCTCGAAGATGCTCGACCAGTGCGGGCAGCTCAAGGACCGCGTGGCGCTCCTGGACGTGTGGGGCTCCGCCACCGTCACCAAGGACACCCTCACGCAGGTCATCACCGACTACCGCGGCATCCTCGGGGACAAGTTCCTCAACTACGGCATGGCGTACTTCCCCTTCCTGCACACCTCCGTGCAGGAGGTGAGCGACTTCGACTACCGGAACATCACCCTGGAGGCGACGCTCAAGGACATCCTCAAGCTGGAGAGCGCCAACCTCTACGCCACCAACCCCACGCGCAAGACGGCGGTGGACGCGGACATCGACAAGATTGGCACCGTCACGCTCGAGGAGGAGGTGCTGGCGCTCAACCAGAACCTCACCGCCGCGCTGCCCCTGCTCACGGACATGCTGCGCGTCATCACCGGCAAGGACGACGTGCTGCCGTCCAGCGGCGCCATGGCGGGCATCTACACGTGGAACGACACCAACCGGGGCGTGTGGAACGCGCCGGCCAACGTCAGCCTGACGTCCGTCACCAGCACCACCTTCAAGCTCAACAACGACCAGCAGGCGGACCTCAACGTCCCGGTGGACGGCAAGGCCATCAACGCCGTGCGCGAGTTCGTGGGCCGAGGCTCCGTGGTGTGGGGCGCGCGCACGCTGGACGGCAACAGCAACGACTGGCGCTACATCCAGGTGCGCCGCACGCTCGTCTACGTGGAGCAGTCCATCAAGAGCTCGCTGGACCGCTTCGTCTTCTCCGCCAACGACGGCAGCACCTGGGCGTCGGTGACGTCCATGGTGTCCAGCTTCCTGCAGGGGCTCTGGTCGCAGGGCGGCCTGCTCGGCGCCACCGCGTCGGATGCCTTCAGCGTGGAGTGCGGTCTGGGCAGCACCATGACGGCCCAGGACGTGCTCGAGGGCTACATGGTCGTGCAGGTCACCCTGCAGATGATCCGCCCGGCGGAGTTCATCGAGCTGACCTTCAAGCAGAAGATGGAAGGCGCCAGCGCGTAGCGCCTTCGTGCCGTTCCACGACTGATTCCACCCGATTCAAGCCGAACGAGGAGCCGCCATGGCAGGAGAAGTTCAGAACGACATCTGGCCGTTGCCGAAATTCTATTTCTCCGTGCAGCTCGGGGACGACACCTCCGTGAGCTTCCAGGAAGTGGATGGCCTGGAGACGGAGACGCAGGTCATCGAGTACCGGCACGGCAACAACCCCAGCTTCTATCCCATCAAGATGCCCGGCCTGGCCAAGGTGGGGAACGTGAGGATGCGCAAGGGCATCTTCGTGAACGATGCCCGCTTCTGGGACTGGTACAACGAAATCAAGATGAACACGATTGCCCGGCGGACGGTCATCATCAGTCTGCTGGATGAGCAGGGCGCGCCGAAGATGACGTGGACGCTGAACAACGCGTGGCCCACGAAGCTCTCCGGCACGGACCTCAAGTCCGAGGGCAACGAGGTGGCCGTGGAGACGCTCGAGCTCGCCTTCGAGACGCTGGTCGTCGCCGCGCCTTAATCCCCTCTCATCGCCATGTCCGAACCCTACTATCCGCCAGGCGCGTTCTACTTCAGCGTCTCCGTGCTCGGCTCCGCGACGCTGCTCGCGGCGGCGAGCGATCTGGACGCGTCGTTCCAGGAGATCTCCGGCATCGAGGCGCGCTGGGACACCGAGGACGTCACCGAGGGCGGCGAGAACCGCTTCATCCACAAGCTGCCCAAGGCGGCCCGGTACTCCAACCTGGTGCTCAAGCGGGGCGTGGTGACGCGGGACTCGTTCCTGGCGGAGTGGTTCGGACAGAGCGTGGGCTCGGGGCTGTCCCTGCCCCTGCTCCCGCAGAACATCCTGGTGCTGCTGCTCAACGAGGAAGGCCTGCCGCTGGTGGCGTGGGGCTTCGTCAACGCGTGGCCGCTGCGCTGGCAGGTCTCCCCCATGAGCTCGCAGGAGAACCGCATCCTCACCGAGTCCCTGGAGCTGTCCTACAACTACTTCGAGAGGGTGAACCTGGGCAGCCCGGCCTCCGTGGCCATCAAGCTGGCCCAGCTCACCTCTCGGTTGATGTGAGGCGCGCATGCCGCTCGAGGTCAACGAGGTGGGCATCCAGGTCAGCGTGAAGGGCGGCTCGGGCGAGGACGGCCTGGAGGTGTCCAGCACGCCGGTGGCGGACTGCAACCACGCGGAGGAGAAGGCGGAGAAGGAGCGGATGATGGAGGAGTGCGTGCGGCGCGTGCTCCAGGTGCTCAAGGCCCAGCGGGAGCGTTGACCATGGGGTTCTCCGGCAGCCTCGAGAAGATGATGGTCTTCGCCTACCAGAAGTCCGACTTCACGTCGGAGGTGGGCCGCTACACCGTGTACATCAACCCGGCGTCGTACTCGCACACGTACTGCGTCAAGTACAACGACGTGCAGCCGCAGGGCAGCAGCGGGGGCTCGCCGGAGTTCAACCGGATTCCCTCCGACACGGTGGAGCTGGAGCTGGTGTTCGACGGCACGGGCGTGGTGCCCAGCCCGCTGCCGGGGCTGATGCCCTTCACCGACGACGGCATCTCCGAGCAGGTGTCGAAGTTCAAGAACCTGGTCTTCACCTACAACGGGAACATCCACAGCCCCAACTACCTGAAGCTGTCGTGGGGCACGTTCCTGTTCAAGTGCCGGCTGTCGAAGCTGAGCATGACGTACACGCTGTTCAAGCCGGACGGCACGCCGCTGCGCGCCCGGGCCAAGGGGACGTTCCTCGGCTACAACGACGAGGTGGAGCTGGCGCTCCAGGCCCGGATGAGCTCTCCGGACCTGACGCATGTGCGCACGGTGAAGGCGGGGGACACGCTGCCGTTGATGTGCTTCCGCATCTACGGCACCAGCACGCTCTACCTGGAGGTTGCCCGGGTCAACGGCCTGGTCGACTTCCGGCGGCTCACGGTGGGCTCGCAGCTCATCTTCCCGCCGCTGAAGGAAGGCCAGACATGAGCACGCCCACTCCGGCGAAGGACGCGGGCGCCCTGACGACGTTCGCCATCCAGGCGAACGGGGCGCTCATCCCCTCCACGTTCCGCGTCGTCTCGGTGGACACGTGGCTGGGGGTCAACAAGCTGCCGCGCGCGAAGCTGGTGCTGTTCGACGGGGATGCGTCCACGGGCACCTTCCCCATCAGCGCGACGTCCACCTTCCTGCCCGGCGCGCGCGTCACCATCTCCGCCGGCTACGACGGGGACAACACGCGCATCTTCGAGGGCGTGGTGTGCCGGCAGGGGCTGGACATCGACGCGGCGTCGGGCTCGAAGCTGGTGGTGGAGCTGAGCGACGAGGCGCTGAAGATGACGCTGGAGCGCAAGAGCGGCTTCTTCGAGAAGGTGAAGGACAGCGCGCTCATCCAGACGCTGCTGTCGCGCAACGGGCTGTCCGGGAGCGTGGAGGCCACCACCGGCGTGCACGACGAAATCGTCCAGTACTACGCCACGGACTGGGACCTGATGGTGACGCGGGCGCAGCTCAACGGCCTGGTCGTCATGGCGGATGGCGGGAAGGTGACAGTGGCGGAGCCGGACACGGCCCAGGCGCCGGTGCTCGCGGTGGCGTACGGCACCACGCTGCTGGACCTGCAGGCGGAGCTGGACGCGACGACGCAGTTCGATGCGTCCTCCATCAAGGGCTACACCTGGGACGCGGGCGCGCAGAAGCTCATCGAGTCGGGGCCTCGCGCGGTGTCGGTGAAGGAGCAGGGCAACGTCTCCTCGGCGGAGCTGGCCAAGGTCTTCGGCGCGAAGAAGGTGGTGGTGCAGACGGGCGCGGAGCTGACGTCCACGGACCTCCAGGACTGGGCCTCGGCGGAGCTGCTCCTGTCGAAGCTGTCGAAGATTCGCGGCACGGCGCGCTTCCAGGGCAGCGCGCTCGCCAAGGTGGGCAAGACGCTGGAGCTGGGCGGGCTGGGGCCCCGCTTCAACGGCACGGCCTTCATCAGCGGCGTGCAGCACCACATCGAGGACGGGCGGTGGCTGACGACGGTGGACTTCGGGCTGTCCTCGCGCTGGTTCACGTCGGAGGCCCCGGACATCGCGGCGCCCGGGGCGTCCGGGCAGCTTCCTCCGGTCAAGGGGCTGCAGACGGGCGTGGTGAAGCAGGTGGCCAAGGACCCCGGCGGGGAGCTGCGCGTGCTGGTGGGGCTGCCGCTCTTCCAGGACCCGAGCCAGGGCGTGTGGGCGCGGCTGGGGATGTTCTACGCGTCCAAGGGCGTGGGCGCGCTGTTCTATCCGGAGGTCGGCGACGAGGTGGTGGTGGGCTTCATGAACGAGGACCCGAGAGACCCCATCATCCTGGGCTCCGTGTACAGCAAGCAGCGCGCGCCCGCGACGGCGCCGGACGAGCAGAACACGAAGAAGGCCGTGGTGACGCGCTCCAAGCTGGAGCTGTCGTTCGACGACGAGAAGAAGGTCATCCTCATCAAGACGCCCGGCGGCCACACGGTGAAGCTGGACGACACGTCCGGGGCCCTCTCGCTCCAGGACAGCAACGGCAACACGGTGTCGCTGTCCAAGGGGGGCATCGCGCTGGACAGCGCGTCCGACGTGAAGATTTCGGCGAAGCGCAACGTGGCGGTGAAGGCGGGTGGGAACCTGACGCTCGAGGCCACGGGAAATGTCTCCGTGAGCGGCGCGCAGGTGACGAACAAGGCCTCGATGAAGTTCGCGGCCAGCGGCAACGCGCAGGCCGAGGTGACGTCCAGCGGCGTCCTCACGGTGCGCGGCACGCTGGTCAAAATCAACTGAGTGCCGTGCCTGAAAGGAGTGCCTCATGCCTCCCGCAGCCCGACTCACCGACTTCCATCAGTGCCCCATGACGACGCCCGTGGGGCCCGTGCAGGTGCCGCACGTCGGGGGCCCCATCGCGGGCCCTGGCGCCGTCACCGTGCTCATCGGCGGGCTGCCCGCGGCGAAGGTGGGCGACATCGCCATCTGCGTGGGGCCTCCGGACGCCATCGTGAAGGGCTCCATGACGGTGAAGGTGATGGGGCTGCCCGCGGCGCGGCTGGGGGACAAGACGGCCCATGGCGGCACCGTGCTCGTGGGCCTGCCCACGGTGATGATTGGAGGGTGAGGCGCCATGGAGACCAAGGCCCCTTCGTTCCTCGGCACCGGCTGGAGCTTCCCGCCCACGTTCTCCCGGAGCACCGGCGGCGTGATGATGGCCAGCGGCGAGCTGGACATCCGCGAGAGCCTCTGGGTGCTCCTGTCCACGTCGCTGGGCGAGCGCACCATGCTGCCCAACTACGGCTGTGAGCTGCGGCAGATGGTGTTCCGCGGCGTGAACACCACGCTGACGCGGCAGATACAGGACTACGTCCAGCAGGCCATCCTCTACTGGGAGCCGCGCATCGTCGTGGACGCGGTGACGGTGCAGAAGGACGCCTCGGTGGACGGGCTGCTCTCCATCACCGTGTCCTATGTCGTCACGCAGACGAACTCGCGCAGCAACCTCGTCTATCCCTTCTATCTGCAGGAGGGGAGCATCCCGGTCACGGGGCCCTAGACCATGGCTCCGCTCGACAACAAGGTCGCCCTCAACGACGCGCCCAGTCAGCTCACGCGGTGGCTGCGCGCGCTGGAGGACGGGTATGCGCCGGTGGACGGGCGCACGCGCTCGGAGCTGCTCGACTTCGCGCCGCGCTTCGGGGCGCTCGTCTACTTCTATGACTTGAAGAACCAGCGCGACGGGAACTGGTCGGAGTTCTTCCTCGCGGACCCGGTGATGGTGCTCGCGTCCATCGACGCGCTGGACACGGACTCGGTGGAGGAGCAGTTCCTGCGCACGACGCGGGAGGTGGACCTGTCGCGGACGCCGGAGCGCGCCTTCCAGACGCTCTCGGAGGGCTTCGAGCTCATCCTCGGGCTCGCGCGTCGGTTCGACCTCTGGCTGCGCGGCGCGGGGCTGGGCGCGCAGGGCGAGGCGGCGCGGCTCCTGGGGCAGGACCTGGTGAAGGCCGTCGAGGGGCCGCTGTCTGGGGCGCTGCGCTCGCTGGTGAGCCTGGCGAAGGGCGCGGCCGGGCCGCAGGCCTTGGGGCGGCTCATCCGCTTGGACGTCGCTGGGATGTCGCCGCTCTGGGGGCTGGAGGACCTGCCGGCGGATGGCTCGGCGTATCGCGGCGCGACGAAGGAGGCGCGGGCGCGCTCGGCGATGGCGAAGCTGGAGCCGCTGCTGGGGGCCTTCCTGGATTCGCTCTCGCAGCTCCAGGGGCTCGCGCGGCAGGTGCTGCCCTCGGTGCTGGCGAATGGAGACCATCCTCCGCACCTGGCGCTCTACATGGCGTTCGTGCGGCTCTTCCGCACCGCGCAGGACACCGTCAACTCGGTGTCGGGGCGGTATGCGTCGTTCTATTACCGCGACGTGCTGCGCCTGCGACCTCGCGGCGCGCTGCCGGACAGCACGTACCTCACCTTCACGCTCGCCGATGACGAGGCGGTGCGAAGTGAGGTCGTTCCCCGAGGCACCCTGTTCCCCGCGGGGAAGCGTCCGGACGGCCAGGACATCCTCTTCGCCTCGGACACCGCGGTGGGCGTCTCGCGCGCCACCGTGGCCCGACGCCTCGCGCTGCGGGTGCTGAGCGGACCGCTGGTTCCGGAAGTCGCGGCGCCCGTCGAGGGCGCGACGCCACTCACCGTCGTCAAGCAGGTGCTCGTCTCGGAGATGCCGCTCGAGCCGGAGGCAACGCCGGACCCGGCGGTGGAGCCCCTTGCCGGCTGGGCGACGTTCGGCGCCGTGCGGGAGGGCGTCACCGCCACCACCGTCACCGGCCCCGCGACGCTCGGCTTCGCGCTCGCCTCCGGCTACCTGAGCCTGACGGGCGGCAGCCGCGTGGTGACGTTGAACGTGCCCCTCTCGCCCGAGTCCGCTCGCCTCCTGAGCTCCCGACTGGAGGCGCTCGCCGAGGCCACCGGCCTCGATGCGAGCACCGTGTTCCTGCAGGTGCTGCGCGAGTCGTTCACCCTCCAGGTCTCCATCGAGGAGGGCTGGCTGACGGTGGAGCGCTACGAGCCCATCCTCCCCGCGAATCTCGGGCCCGTGGGCGTGGTGCCCGTGGTCACGTTCTTCGGGCTCTGGTTCGAGCTGCCCCCGTCCGCGCCCGCCGTGGTGCCCAACGGCGCCGCGCCCGCGCCGGACCTGCCCATGCTGCGCGCCTTGCTGAACCCCGAGCCCGTCGCCCTGCGAAACGGCGTCGAGGTCCATCCCGTGTCGCTGCTCGACGCGGTGGCCTTCCAGAACCTGGAGCTGCAGGTCCACGTGCGCGAGCTGACGGGCGTGAGCATCGAGAACACCCAGGGCGAGGTGGACCCGAGCACCCCGTGGGCCCTCTTCGGTGCGTCGCCCGTGGTGGGCTCGTACGCGCGCCTGCGTCACACCGAGCTGTTCGTCAAACGCCTCGACACGCTCTCGCTCGCGCTCGACTGGTTCAACCTCCCCTCGGACACGGAGGGCTTCGCGGGCTACTACCGCGACTATCGCGTGGGGCCGGACGGGCTGCCGACGGAGGACCTCTTCGACAACACGAGCTTCAGCGCGGACCTGCGCGTGCTCCGCCCCGGCGCCTGGACGCTCCAGCCCCTCGTGCTGCCCGACGCGCCGCGGTGCCCCGGCTCTCCCCCGAGCGAGGACGCCCCCCGGGAGGGCGTGCGCTGCTGCCTCTTCCGCACGAAGCCGGACTGCGACACGCCCCCGCCCGAGCCGCGCGGCACGCTGTGCCAGGACACCGTGCTGAAGCAGTTCGACGTGGCCCCCGGCACTCCACCCGACTACTACGACCCGGCGACGAGCGCGCTCGAGCTGCGCCTGGCCACCCCGTCGTATGCCTTCGGTGACTCGCTCTACACCGTCAACGTGCTGAACGCGGTGCTGGCGGAGCTGCCCGACGGCTCGCAGACCTCCTCGCGGGAGTCGCGGCTCCTCAAGGACATCAAGTACCCGAATCCCCCCTGGCTGCCCCAGGTGCGGACGCTGGCCGTGCACTACTCCGCGCACTGCCTGCTCGACGAGGCGCGCTTCTTCCACCTGCTGCCCTTCGAGGGCTTCAAGCAGGTGACCGTCGACGCCCAGCGGCCCGTCGCGCTGCTCCCCCACTTCAAGGCCCCCGCGAACCTGTACCTCGGCTTCACCGGCCTGGACGAAGCCCAGGGCCTCACGATGCTGTTCCAGCTGAGCGGCACCTTCACCGGGACGGGCGAGGTCCCCACCGTGCAGTGGGAGTGGCTCACGGCGACGGGGTGGCGCCCGCTGCCTCCGGACCAGGTCCTCTCGGACTCGACGCGGGGACTGCAGGGCACGGGCATCCTCACCCTGGGCCTGCCCACCTTCACCTCGCGAGGCAGCACGCTGATGCCGAAGGTCGCCGACGAGGGCGACTACCAGTGGCTGCGCGCCTCCGTCCCACAGGAGGCGGACGACTTCCCCCGGACGCTCGCGCTCACGCCGCACGCGGTGACGGCGACGCGCAGCGCGCCCGGCGTCGATGTGGACACGCCCGTGCCCGCCGGGAGCATCACCCAGTCCGTGCAGGCGCTGCCCGACATCGGCGGCATCTCCCAGCCGATGGCGTCGTTCGGAGGACGTCCGCCGGAGACGGCGCACACGTTCGAGGTCCGCGCCTCGGAGCGCCTGCGCCACAAGGAGCGCGCGGTGCTGGCGTGGGACTACGAGCGGCTGGCCCTGGAGCGCTTCCCGTCCCTCTGGAAGGTGAAGGCCCTGCCCGCGCACGCGCCCCGTCAGTCCGGCGTGCCGGGCGCGGTGCTCGTGGTGGTGGTGCCCGGGCGCGACGCGTCGGCGTCGGCGGACCCGACGGTGCCCCAGGCCACGTCCGAGCTGCTCGAGCAGGTCGAGCAATTCCTCGCGGAGCGCGCCAGCGGCTTCGCGCAGGTCCGCGCCGTCAATCCCCTCTACGTCCGCGTGAAGGTGGACGCGGCGGTGCGCTTCCGCGCCGGAGAGGAGACGGGCGCGAGCCTGGAGCGGCTCGACCGCGAGCTCGTGGAGTACCTGTCCCCCTGGTACTTCGATGCGTCCCGCGCGACACGGCAGGGCGAGTACGGCTCGAGCGCGGACGTCTCCGACTTCATCCAGACGCGCCCCTATGTCGAGGAGCTGCTCTCGCTGGAGCTGGAGCACTCGCCGCGTCCCGAGACGCTGGAGTCCGACTGGTACTTCCTCACCTCGGAGACCCGGCACGCGCTGAGCGCCGCGGACGCGCCCGCCGCCCTGCTGGCCGCGGATGGCTACTGAGCCCTTTCGGAGCACACCATGACAGAGCCCGTCACCGTCACCGCCACGCCGCCCACGAACGTGGGCCTGGACTACGCCGCGCTCGAGAAGGCGGGCACCGCGCTCCTCCAGGAGCTCTCGGGGAAGATATGGACGGACTACAACGCGAGTGACTCCGGCGTCACCACGCTGCAGCAGCTCTGCTATGCGCTCACGGAGCTGTCCTACCGCGCGACGTTCCCGCTCGCCGACCTGCTGGTGGACCCCGTCACGGGCGTCATCGAGCCCGCGCGACAGGGGCTCTTCCCCGCGCTCGACATCCTCCCGTGCGACCCGGTGACGGAGCGCGACTACCGCAAGCTGCTCATCGACCGCGTGCCCCAGGTCGCCAATGTCTGGCTCACCCCCGTCACCACCGGAGAGGTCCAGGGGCTCTACGACGTGAGGATTCTCGCGCCGGGGCGCGACGACTGCGCCACCGACGAGCGCTCCCCCGACGCCATCCTCGACGCCGTCCGCCGCGTCTACAGCCGGCACCGCGCCCTGTGCGAGGACCTCCGCGACGTCTCGCTCCTGGAGCCGCTCGACGCCGTCGTCACCGCCGAGGCCAGCATCGACGAGCGTCGGACGCCCGAGGACATCCTCGCCGCGCTGTTCTTCCGCATCGGCAACCTCCTCGCGCCCGAGCCGCGTCGCGAGTCACTCAAGTCCCTGCTCGACGCGGGCCGGACTCCGGATGAAATCCTGGAGGGGCCGCTGCTGCGCAACGGCTTCATCGCGGACGCGCAGCTGCAACCCAAGGCGGCGTCCATCGCGCTCCAGGACCTCATCCGCGTCATGGCGCAGACGCCCGGCGTCTCCAGTGTCCGAGGGGTGAGCCTGCGCGCGGGTGGCCAGGTCGCCACCGGACCCGACGGCGCGCTGCCGGTGGCGCCGGAGCAGGTGCTGCGGCTCGACACCCGCACGGACGCGAAGCGGGGCGGGTTTTCGATTCGGCTCTTGCGCAACGGCGTGGAGGTGAAGCCCCATCCCGCGCGGGTGCGCCGTGAGCTGGAGCGCCTGTGGGCCGAGCAGCGCCGCACCTATCCGCTGGGGAGCCAATACGAGGAGTACCTCGGCATGCCCCGAGGTCAGCGCCAGGACTTCCGCGCGTACACCTCCATCCAGACGCAGTACCCCATGGTCTACGGCATCGGGTCCGCGGGCCTCCCCGAGGGCGCACCGCCGCTGCGTCAGGCCCAGGCGCGCCAGCTCAAGGGCTACCTGCTCGTGTTCGAGCAGCTCCTCACGGACTTCTTCGCGCAGCTCGCGCACGTGCGGGACCTGTTCTCCGGCGACCCGGACCTGCAGCGGACGTACTTCTTCCAGCTGCTCACCGACGCGGTTCCGGATGTGGAGCCGTTGCTCGCGGAGCCTTCGGAGGGAGGGGACTCGCCGGGCTATGCGCTCGGACTGGAGGAGCTGGTCGCAAGCCAGGACCCCGTCACCGCGCGCCGCAACCGGTTCCTCGATGTGCTGCTGGCGCTCTGCGGGGAGCAACTGGACGAGGACTCCGTCGCGGGCACGTCGTGGGACGGCACTCCGGACGCGCTCCAGGCCGAGCGGGTGCTGCGCGCGAAGCTCGCGCTGTTCGAGCACCTGGTCGAGAGCACGCATTCGCGTGGACGCGGTATCGACGCGCTGGAGCGCCCCGGGCCGCGGAACGTCGCGGGCATGGCCATCAAGAGCCGCATCCAGCTGGGGATGCCCGTCGCGGACTCGCGCACGCTCATCGATGGGCTGGATGAGCATGGGTTGAATCTCTCGGACTCGGCGAGCACGGCGCCGGAGAGCCGCGCGCTGGCTCGATATGAGGACATGCTCGAGGAGCGCTTCACGCCCGTCGCCTCGCTGCCCGCGCCGGAGAGTCCTCCCGCGCCGCCCCTGCGCTCCCAGCTGCTGGGGGGCGAGTTCCTGAGCGCGGCGGGCGCGGTGGAGCACTTCCGCGTGGGGACGCTGCCGGGGGAGTCCTCGTTGTCCCTGGTGTGCAAGGCGCCTTCCGAGGCGGGCTGGCACCTGGCGGGGAAGTTTCCGACTGTGGAGAGCGCGGTGGCGCGGGCGCATGCGCTCGTGGAGCAGGCGCGCCAGCTCAACCGGCAACGCTCGCAGCTCTACATCGTGGAGCACCTGCTGCTGCGGTCCGCCCGGCGCGAGGGCGAGGACGCCTTCCCCTACAACTTCACGGTGACGGCGGTCATCTCCACGGCGACGGGCGAGTGGCGTGAGCCGGAGTTCCAGTCGTTCGCGCGCGAGGTCATCCGGAGCAACGCGCCCGCGCTGGTGGTCGCGGAGTGTCTGTTCCTCGGGTCCTCGCGCATGGCGGCCTTCGAGCGGCTCTACTGGGCCTGGAGGAATGCGCTCCGGCAGGCAGATGAGCCCGGGCTCTCGCTGGCCTCGGCGCGGCTGAGGGACTTCCTGGAAGCGGCGGCCCGTGAGTCCGGGGCGGACACCGCATGACGGGCTCGCGGCATCATCTCCGCAAGCAGACGCTGCGGGTGACCTTGGCGTCGGAGGAGCAGGCGCTGGCGCTCCAGCCCCGGCTGAGTGACTTCAACCGGCGTCGGCTGCTCGCCATCATCGAGAAGGTGTTCGACGCGGTGGATGTCCCCGGGCTGCACCTGCGCCTCGACCGACTCGATGTGGATTTGGGGACGGTGCCGTTCGACGACTTCGAGCGGGTGGTGGAGGAGCGGCTCTCCCTGCGACTCCAGGAGGCCGTGGAGCAGGCGGTGCGGGAGCGGCGCTCGTCGACACGGGCGGAGGACCGGCCTCGGACCGAGGAGGAGCTTCGGCTGGAGTTGCTGGAGCATTACCTGCTGCATGGCACCCTGCCCTTCTGGGCACCGCATGGCGTGGCGTTCTCGTTCGGCGCGCTCTTCGCCGAGCTTGCCCGGAGCTCTCCGGCCTCGCTGGTGCGGCTGGTGGGCAAGCACGCCACGCTCGGGCGGGTGTTGGACCGGTTGGTGTTGCAGCTCGACCAGCGGCAGTTGGAGCAGCTCGTGATGTTCCTGGAGCCGAAGCACGCGGCGTTGCTCATCGACTACATCGTCAGCCTCCAGGCGCTCCATCGCATCGAGCCGGTGTTGCCGCTGAGTGACCGGGCGCTGTCACGGCTGCTCTGGTCGCTGACGCTGACGTACCTGGTGAAGGACGCGGGCTCGCAGTTCAACCGCAAGAGCGCGTTGAAGCTCCTGCTCGAGGGGGTCTCGGAGAGCCAGGGCCTGGACTATCCGGAGCTGCTGACGACGCTGGACTCCGGGTTGGAGCAGGTGCGGAAGCGGCACCCGGTGCTGGCGTCGCTGTCGTCCGTCATCGGGGAGCTGGTGCGCGAGCTGCCGCTCCCCGAGGTCGAGGAGGTGGAGACTCCGGTGCTCGATGAGGAGCTGGCGACCACGGAGTCGGCATCGGCGCGGTATGAGCTGGCGGAGGCGCTTCGGTATTACCTCCGCCATGGGGAGCTGCCGTGGGCCACGCTCGTGCGCATGCCGGAGCTGACGGCGGAGCGGGTCGTCGCGACGCTGCCGGAGCTGCCTCGCTCGCTGCAGCGGCGGGCGCTCGGTTGGGAGCAATCGGGTGGCTCGTTGGCGCGGCTGGTCCGGGCGGTGCGGCGGATTCCCGAGGAGGTGCTGTCGAAGCTGCTGGTGCGGCTGATGCCGCGCCCCGGAGATGAAGGGAGTCCGCTGCGCTCGGCGCTGCCCGTGTTCGCGGCGCGCGCCGAGGACAAGCCGTTGTTCTTCGCGCGACTGCTCGCGGCGCTGCTGGATGGGAAGCCGGTGGTTCTGGAGGAGCTCTCGGCGACGCGGGTTCCGGGAGGCACGGAGGACTGGGGAGTTCGTGACGCGGACCTGTCGCGGTGGGAGGCACATGCGCTCAAGTCCGCGCTGGTGAGCCGACTTCGCTTCGGGACGAAGGCAGGGCCGACGGTGGAGGAGTTGCTCGGCGCGCTGCTGACGTCGTTTCCCGAGGACAGTCGGCACTTCCTCCTGGCGCTGCGGGACACGGAGGACTTGCGGACGGTGCTCGTCGACCGGAGTGGGGAGGATGTTCTCGGCAGGGTGATGGACTTGCTGCGTCCGCGCGAGTCCCGGTCGATGCGGGCGTTGCTCCGGGCGATGAGCGAGCTTCCGGAGCGGGTGCTGCCGGGCGGAATCGAGGGTGCGCGGCAGACGGTGTTCCATGAGCTGCTGTTGCTGGGAGAGACGGCTCCGCTTTCCCGGAGCACCGTGAGCCGACTGCTGCGGAGACTGTTCGGGGCGGAGATGCCCCTGGAAGCCCAGGGGTTCTTGTCGCGCGTCATCGCGGACTGGGGCGCATCGGGAGGAGTGCTCCAGAAACATGCGGAGGTCTTCGGTGCGGCGCTCGAACACCTTCGTGAGCGAGGTGGCACGTCACCTTCCGGAGACGTTGATGGTCCGCGCAGGGGGGCTCCTCGCGACGAGGATGGCGACGTACGGTGGCACGCGGGCGAACGAGCTCCGCACGTTCATGCGGACACGAGTTCGCGCACGCCGGACGGCATCCGTACCGACCACGGAGACTCGGCCCCTCGCGTGCAGATTGTTGAATCCGGCACCCACAGCCACTCGGTCGCTCTCTGGCGAGACGCGGCATCCTTCGACCGCGGCGACGCATCCTCGCTCGGAAAGAGCAGTGTCTCCGTCCACCACGCTCCGCATGGACAAGACGAAGCAGCCTTCAACCAAGGCGGCCCCACATCACGCGAAGAAGACACCGTTCCTCTGGGCCTCGGCCATGCGGCCTCGCGCAGACAGGACAGAGAATCCGTTGCCCAAGGAGCTCCAGCCGCAAACGAGCAGGCGGAGGAAGGTCTCGACCACGGCGACTCCGCTTCACGCGAGCACGGCAAGGTACCTATCGGCCACGAGTCCGACTCTCATGAACGAGCAGGGAGTTCTGACAGCCGCAGCGACGCACCTTCGCGTCCAGGCGACGCGGCAGCTATCGGCCACGAATCCGAATCGCACGAACGAACAGGGGCATCTGGCGATACACCTTCGCTCGCTGGAGACGAGGCATCCCTCGGCCACGAGTCCGACTCGTATGAACGAACCGGACGTTCTCGTAGCCGCAACGACGCACCTTCGCTCTTGAGCGACGCGGCATCCCCCGGCCACGACGTATCAGGCTCACGTGCTTATCTCAGCTGCAGCGACGCCGATTCGCTCGCTCGGGACGAGGCATCACTCAGTCATGACAGCTCAGACTCTCGTGGACTCGCCGGGACATCCCCCAGCTACACCGACGCAGCTTCGCGCGTGCCAAGCGGGGTACCCCTCCACGTCGAGGGTGCAGACTCGGGCGGACGAGCCGGCCCCCTTCTCAGCCACACCGACGCGGCTTCGCGAGCACCAAGCGGGGTACCCCTCCACTTCGAGGGTGCAGACTCGGGCGGACGAGCTGGCCCCCTTCCCAGTCACACCGACGCGGCTTCGCGAGCACCAAGCGGGGTACCCCTCCACTTCGAGGGTGCAGACTCGGGCGGACGAGCTGG
>NZ_JAIQDH010000008.1:0-377876 GCF_020037095.1 Myxococcus sp. XM-1-1-1 | reverse complement strand
ACCACCGTCACCGTCGCGCCCGGCTCACCCGTACCCGAGTACGTCACCGTCGCGTTCGTCAGCACCGCGCCCTCGGCGGGCGTGGTGACAGCGACCGACGTGCCGGAGTCCACCACGAACGCGTTCGTGTCCGTGGCCGTGTTGCCGCTGACGTCCTGCGCCGTGGCCGTCACCGTGTGCGGCCCGTCCGCCAGCGGCGTGGCCACCGGCACCGACCAGGTGCCGCCCGCGCCCACCGTCACCGTGCCCACCGTGGTGCCGTCCACCACCACCGTCACCGTGGCGCCCGGCTCACCCGTGCCGGAGTAGGTCACCACCGGGTTCGTCAGCACCGCACCCTCGGCCGGCGTCGTGACGGCGACCACCGTCTGCGTGTCCACCGTGAAGCTCGAGGTCGTCGCCGTGCTGGTGCGCGTCGCGTCGCGAGCCACGGCCGACAGGTTGTAGAGACCGTCCGCCAGCGTACCCGGCACCGTGAAGGTCCAGTTGCCGCCGGAGACCGGGATGTTCGTGTACGTGGTGCCGTTGATGGTCAGGTCGACCAGCGTGGCGCCGCCGGACGCCGTGCCGGTGATCTGCGTCGGAGACGCGAGGAGCACCGCGCCGTTGGCCGGCGTGGAGATGACCGGGGGAGGCAGGGCGTTCTGCACGGTGAAGGTGTTCGTGTTGCTCACCGCGCTCGTCGCGCCGTTCAGCACGGACACCGCGTTCACCGTGTGGTTGCCCACCGCCAGGTCCACGGTCGGCGTGTACGTGAAGTTGCCCAAGGCATCCGCTGGGACGGTGGCCAGCACCACGCCGTCAACAGAGATGACGACCGACGAGTTGGGCGTCGCCGTGCCGGAGATGGGAGGACGCACGCCCGTGATGGAGCCGTTGGCCGGCGTCACCACCACCGGAGCCGCCGGCGTCACGAAAGCGCCAGGGAGCGTGGTGATGACACCCACGCCGCCCGCGATGGCGCCGTAGGTCAGCCCGTCCGGAGCGCCGGCCGTGGGCTGCGTCCCCGGAAGTCCACCCGTGACGGTCGCCGTACAAGCCACGTTGGCGCCCTGGAACAGGATGCGACCACCACCGCCACCACCACCCGTGCCGTGCTCGGCGAAGGTGGTGCTGCCGCCGTTGCCGCCGTTGGCCGTGACGAGGTTGTTATTGCAGGTCAGGTTTCCGGTGGTGCGCACGGAGACCGTGCCGCCGGAGCCACCGCCACCCGCGGCGTCGTTGGCGTCGTCCCGGGCGTTCTCGCCCGCCACACCGTTGGCCGAGACGCGGCCCGTGCCCGACAGCGAAGCCGCGCGGATGTACACGATGCCACCCGCCGCGCTGCCGCCACCGCCGAAGTCGTCGTTGCTGTGACCCGCGCCGCCACCACCGCCGAACAGCAGGGTGCTCACCGGCGAGAAGTCCATGCGGGTACCGCCGCGACCACCGACGTCACGGGAGGGAGGCTCGTCACCGCTCCACGTCCGGCCGCCCTTGCCACCCGCGCCCGCGCTGCCACCACCACCGCCGCCCGAGTTGTGGCAGATGCCACCACCGGCACCGTTGGCGATGTTGCCGTAGCCCGAGGAGCCCGCGACGAACGGGTCGGTGTTGTCGTAGGCCGACAGCACCACGCCCTCGCCCTTCTGCGCGCCACCCGGATACGCCTGGTTGATGCCAGTGCAGCCGTCACCCGCGCCGTTCCAGAAGATGCCGCCGCGGAAGCCGCGGCCGTCCGCGTGGATGGCGCCGTTGTTCGTCACCGCGCCAGTGGCCAGGAAGATGAGCACACCACCCGTGGTGCCGTCCCAGGGCCCCGCGACGATCGAGCCGGCGGCATTCACCGTCACCGTCGTGTACTCGGGGACGCGGATGGCCTGGGTGCCCGTGTTCGCGGCGAAGGCCACCGTCAACGGGGCCGAGAAGGTCAGCCGCGTCGCCGTGAGCGACTGAATGCGCGCGAACTCCCACCGTCCCACCGGGGCGTTCGCCGCCACCGACATGTCGATGGGCGTCTGGCTGCCCGAGGTTGGCGCCGTGAGGCCCGCTGCCTGGTACACCATCACCAGGTTGCCCACCGCGAAGCCGGTGGAGGACGCGACGTTGACGAAGTTCTGCCCGGCCGGCACCGCCGCCGTCACCCGGGTATAGGTGTTGATGACGGTGTTGGGGACGTTGACCGTCAGCGCCGTCGTTCCGTTACCGAGGTGGAAGCGGTCGGGCTCCGCGTGAGCCGCGGGCGCCGCCAGCGCGGCACACAGGAGCGCCAGCAGACCGACGACGGGCAAGCCAGCGCGTCCACGACGTGCCGCGACCTGCGAAGTGGGAGTTTTGGATGTGGGAGTCATAGGACCGGGGCCGCGGGGTGTAGGGACTGGCCCGTGCGGCAGTGAACGCCCATAGCAATCCAGGAGCCACACTCCGTCCACTTCCGGTCCACGCCCTGTTTCAGGGGGGTTCACTCGGACGCCCCCCTCCCTCCAGGCCCGCGGATCCGAATCACGGATCCGGATTCTGGAAACCGGATGACCCACCCCTCACGTCTCCCTCGGGCTGACCTGTCAGGACCCTGCGGGGCAGCCGCCCTGACACGTCAACGAAGGGGGCACCGCTGACGCATGCCGCCAGAAAAGCGACGAGGGGCCCTCCTTCCGGAAGAGCCCCTCGCGTTACGACAGGACGCGCGCTGCGTCCCAGGCGCTAGAAGATTTCCTCGAGCCACTCGCGCATGCGGCCCTTCACCTTCTTGTACACGTTCTCCTCGCGGATGCGGAACATGCGCCGGTCCAGGTGCTTGGCACCGTAGACGACCAGGCCCACGCCCGTGGCGTACATGGGGCTCTTCACCACGTCCACCAACCCGCCGATGCCGCGCGGCATGCCGCGACGCACGGGCAGCCCAAGCACCTCCTCGGCCAGCTCCGGCATGCCCGCCAGCAGCGTGGAGCCACCCGTAATCACCACGCCCGAAGCGAGCAGGTCCTCGTAGCCGCACTTCTGGATCTCGCGGTGCACGAGCTGGAAGATCTCCTCCACGCGCGGCTCCAGAATCTCGCAGAGGATCTGCCGGCCGAGCACGCGCGGCTGACGGCCCCCGACGCTGGGGACCTCGATGGTGTCGTCCTTGTTGATGAGCGACGCCAGCGCGCAGCCGTACTTCTGCTTGATGCGCTCGGCCTCGTGCGCGGGCGTGCGCAGGCCGATGGCGATGTCGCTGGTGAGGTTGTTGCCGCCCAGCGCAATCACCGCCGTGTGGACGATGGAGCCGCCGGAGAAGATGGCGATGTCGGTGGTGCCGCCGCCGATGTCGACGAGGCACACGCCCAGCTCCTTCTCGTCCTCGCCCAGCACCGCCTCGGCGCTCGCCAGGGGCTGCAGGACGATGTCGGAGACATTCAGGCCCGTGCGGTTGGCGCACTTGACGATGTTCTGCGCGCTGGACACGGCGCCCGTGACGATGTGGACCTTGGCCTCCAGGCGCACGCCCGCCATGCCCAGGGGCTCCTTGATGCCGCCCTGGTCATCGATGATGAACTCCTGGGGCAGCACGTGGATGACTTCCCGGTCCAGGGGGATGGCCACCGCCTTCGCCGCGTCGATGACGCGCGCGATGTCCGCCTCGCGGACCTCCTTGTCCTTCACCGCCACGATGCCCTGGGAATTGA
This sequence comes from Myxococcus sp. XM-1-1-1, assembly GCF_020037095.1. Taxonomy (NCBI): domain Bacteria; kingdom Pseudomonadati; phylum Myxococcota; class Myxococcia; order Myxococcales; family Myxococcaceae; genus Myxococcus; species Myxococcus sp. XM-1-1-1. The sequence goes on along the minus strand of NZ_JAIQDH010000008.1, from coordinate 374,229 downwards.
AACCCTTGATGTGGCCACCGGCGATGCCCGTGTAGACGTGGGAAATCTCCGCGCCCGCCATCAGCTCCGCCTCTTCGATGGCGCGGCGGATGGAGGAGACGGTCGCCTCGATGTTGACCACCACGCCCTTGCGCAACCCCTTCGACGGATGCGTCCCGATACCGATGATGTCGATACCGCTGTCGGTCAGCTCACCGACGATGGCGCAAATCTTCGTCGTGCCGATGTCGAGGCCGACAATGATCTCCCCCGACTTCTGCTTCGCCATGACAACCCTCCCAGGCCCCCCACTCTCGTGAAAGGGGCGTCCTCTTACGGCTTCGGGCTCCCGCTCCTCTCGGACGCGGGGCTCGAAATCTTCACCGCCACCCAGCCGGGCCGGGCCCGGTTATCCAGGTGAATGATCTCCGCTGCAAGCCCCCTCGCGCTCAGTTCGCGACGAACACGGGCCAACCGCTGCAGCTTGACCTCGGAATCTCCTTCGCCTAGGCGCACTTCCTGGCCGGACGCGGCCACCAGTGTCACCTCCCGCCCATCCATCCGCACCTCGGACAGCCGCTCGGGCTTGCCCGGGGACGCGCTCGTGTAGGCCCGCGCCACCTCCAGCGCCGCCTGGAACCGCTGGCGCGCCACCTGCGGGTCCGCCACGTACCCGTCCCTGTCCACCCCCGTCACCAGCGGCAGGTCCAGCCCGTCGCCGGGCGTCACCCGCTTGAAGGGCTCGCCCTCCTCGTCCAGCACGTACAGCTCGCCCAACACCGCCAGCGCCTCCGGGACATGCTCGGACACCTGCACCGAGACCCGGTTCGGGAAGCGCCGCGTCACCTCCACCTTCTTCACCCACGGGTGCTGGCGCATCGCGCGCTCCAGCGCCCCCGTGTCCAACGTCCAGAGGTTCTGACCCTTCGTCAGCGCCGCCAGCCGCAAGAGCTCCACGCGCGAGGCGCGCTCCAGGCCGGTGAAGGACACCGCCGCCAGCTCGAAGCGGGGCGACGACAACGCCCACTTGCGCGTCTCCACCCCGCCCCACACCAACAGGCCCGTCGTCAGCGTCAGGGCCAGCACCTTCACGACGCCCGGGCCCTTCGAACGCACCGCGCTCTTCACCGCCTCATTTCGCTGGGCGGAGTCTTGACGGCGGCGGTTTTTGCTTCGTCCGAAGGCCATGGTGAGGGAACGGTGTCACGCATGCTGCGCGCGGATGGATCTCCACGCCAGTTTTTGGCAACAGCCACGTTGCTGTAGCGCGTGAAACACCCCTGAGGAAAAAAGGCTCCCGCCCCAAGCGGGCCCCTGGCGAAGGGCGGCGGACCTTGATCTTCAAGCGGCTGGATTTCAAGGGGACTTTTATCAAGCCCGCGCGCGGAAGCGTCAGCGGGTGAACTCACGGCGAGAACCGGAGCTTTCATCCCCGCCTCGAAACGCTCGCCGCCCTCCCGCGGCCCGACCGGACGGGCTCATGCGGGAGGGCGCCCCGGCCTCCTGGACTTCGACACGGTGTCCCAGCACCGGGCAGGCGGGGCGGGCCCACCCGGTGGCGGACCTCACAGCCGGGTGCTGGCCTGGAGCACGGTGACGCGGTCCTCGACGAGCTGGTGCCAGGTCAGGCGATAGGTGCCCGCCTCGAAGTCCAGCGTCGCGCTGTCGTACTGAACGCCGGTAGAGGTCTCGCCCGGAGTGGCCCCCGCGTGGAGCGGGCCGGTGCCCACCGCGTAGGACAGGCTCAACAGGCCCGCGTAGCCCCAGGGCGACGCCGCCACCGCGCCACAGCCCTTGTCGTCACAGACCATGCGGCCCTCGTTGGCGTTTGCGGGGCGGCTGCTCGCCGCGACATGCACCCAGTCGGCGCCGTCCCAGCGGAACCACGCCTTGCCCGTGTGCAGGCGAAGGCCCTGGGGAGACGGGCCCACCAGCGCGTAGCCCCCCTGCTCCGGGATGTGGGTGAAGCGGAAGCTCCAGGTCTCGCCGTTGAAGGCCCGCCAGCCAATCTGGTCGGAGAATCCCTCCACCATCATCAGCGTGTCGCCGTGGACGACGTACCGCGCGTCGTCGATGTGGGCCGAGCTCCCGTAGGTGTTCTGGAAGATGCCGCCCAGGCTCACCCTCGCGAGGAAGTCGATGAACCGGCGCGCGGACACCACGAGCTGACCGCCCACCGCGTCGACATCGAGCCGGTCGAGCTGCCGGTTGTTGATGGTGTCCGCGGGAAGGGTGGTCGCCGCCGCGGACCATGACAGGCCATCCGCGCTGTAGGAGGTGCGCACGTTCGCGATGCCCCACGCGACGAGGAAGCCGCCGCCGCTCTGGTCCATGTCCAGGTGGAGCTGGGTGGCCGTCACGCTCTCGAGCAGGACGGCGGTGCCCAGTTGGTCGTCCTCGTAGCTCACCACGCGCACGTCCAGCTTCCCGCCCGTGGCCGGCTGCTGATAGGCGACGACGCTGCGGCCCTCGTGGCGAGCGACACGCGGCTTGCGCGCGGGACGGGCCACGTGCACGGGCTGCCCCCAGGACGTCCCGTCGTATTCGGCGAGGAAGACGCTCCACTCCCCGGCGTCGAACTGCTCCCAGGCCGCCACGCCCCGCCCGTCTGGCAGGAAGTCGATGGAGCTCACCCCCACCGTGCCCGTGGCGGCGGGCGCCGCGAGTGGCCGGGGCTCGGCCCACTCGCCCGCCCCTTGGTACGCGCGCACGGTGAGCTGTCCGGGCGCCGCGAAGACCACGCCCTGTCCTGAGTCGATGGGAATGAACGAGGCACGGCCCGCCGTGGAGTCGCGCAGCAGGACCGCGGGTCGCCAGCCCTGGAGCGTGAGTGCTGTGCCCCACACCTGATGGTTGGCGGTGGCGCTGCCCGTCTCGGTGAGGACGAGCAGGTCGTCGCCCTGCACGCGCAGGTCACGGACGCGGCTCATCCCCGTCACCACGGTGGCCGTCACCGGCGAGGACCAGGAGCCGCCCGTCTGGGACGTGGCGCGCAGTTGGCTGGTGCTGACGCTGGCGGTCCACAGCGCCACGAAGTTGCCGTGGCTCCGCGCGACGCCCCACAACGAGCTGACCGAGTTCTCCGCGAGCCGGACCTCCGGCTGCCACGTACTCCCCACGCGGTCCGCCGCGTACGGGAAGCCGTTCGCGTGGACGTAGACGGCGGTGATGACCTGTCCGTCCGTGGCGAGCTTCACCGCGTCCGAGTCCGAGGTGGAGATGAGCTCCGGGGCGCTCCACTGCCGCGTGGCCCGGTCGAAGCGCGAGAACTCCGTGCCCCGGTCGCTCACCCACGCGCGGACGAAGGTGTCTCCCACGCGGAGATAGTCGGCGTCCGCGCGGGACGAGAGGGAGCTCTGCACCCACTGGACGCCGTCGTAGGTGACGGCGACGCGGGGGTTGGCGCCCGGCGTGGAGGCAATCAGCACGGCGCCGCCGTTGTGGAGGAACGTGGGGTTCGCCCCCAGCGTGCCGGTGGCGAAGACCTCCGCCCACTGGTTGCCGGAGAGGGCGCGGATGCGATTCGACTCGACCATGAACAGGCGCCCGGCCGCGCTGAACAGGCGCCCGGTGGTGTTGGGCCCGACGGTCGTGAGCGTCGTCCCATCGAAGGCGACCACGCGCTGGTAGATGCCCGTCGCGTCCGGCCAGGAGATGGCGAAGCGGTTGTCCCAGACGGCGACCTGCGGAACCACCGCCGCCGAGGTGCTCACTCCGAGCAGCCGTGATGCACCGTAGCCGCCGCCGGAGTCGAGCGCCGCGCGCACCTGGACGCCCTCGCCGGTGTCCTCGTTCCAGACGGCCAGCGTGCCCAGGGGGCCGGTGGCGAACACCAGGCCGCCGGGCTGCCCGCGCGTGGCGCCGCTGACCTGTGTGCGCGTGTCCACCGTTCGCAGGGTGTACGTGAAGGGCGCGGCGAGCGTCTGTCCCTGGGGCGTGCGGACGTCCTTCACCGTGGCCGTGTAGACGGTGGCCGGCGCGAACGGCGGCACCGGACGGAATACGGCGGTGCGGGTGGAGGCCTCGTAGTTCACCAGGCCCGAATGCCCCGCGACCGAGAAGGTCGTCGTGTTGACGGAGGCCGGGTCCAGCGGACGGTCGAAGCTCACGCGCAGCGCGCCGTCGCGCGAGACGAAGCGCGCGTCCGCGACGGGCAGCGCGCCCGTCACCTGGGGAGGAGCGGGCTGGAGCTCCGTGACGAACCAGAAGGGGTTGGAGCCCATCCACGGGTAGCCGTTACCCGCGAGGTCCTCCACGTCGTCGATGGTCACCCGGTAGCGCGTCTGGTACGCGAGGGGCGAGGTCGGCGTGAAGATGGCCGCCATCCGTCGGTCATCGTAGCGCACGGTGCCGGGCACCTTGCGGACGGGCTTCGCGCCAATCTCGTCCATCTCCTCCAGATAGAAGCGCTCCACGCTCACCGTGGTGGGGCGCAGGGGCTCCGCGAAGATGCCCTCGATGGCGGCGATGCGTACGGGGACACCCGTCGCCCCGTATGCGGGGAAGGTCGATGCGAGGCTCGGCGCTCCGTTGTCCGCGACGATGCTCAGGGTGAACGAATAGCTGAAGCTGCTCGTGAGCGCGTTGCCCGCCAGGTCCTTCGCCTGGGTGGAGAGCGTGCCGGTGACGACGGCGCCCGGCGCGGGCAGCGGGTTCAGCCGGAAGTAGGCCGTGCGGGAGCTGGGCTCGTACGAGATGGCCCCCGTGAGCGGCGCGGCTGGTGAGTCGTCCAGCTTCTGCTCGAAGCGGAGCGTCTCCGCGTTGAGGGTCCGCGGGTCCATCTGCTCCTCGAAGGTGAGCGAGTACACGGGGTAGCCCACCGCCACGTACCGCAGCTGATGCGTGGGTCGGGTGGAGGACACCGTCGGTGCCCTCGTGTCCGTCTCCGCGCCCACGCTGAAGCGGAAGACATAGGGCCCGGGCAAGCTGTTGCCTGTCGTGGTGCGCAGCGCGGTCGCGACCGTGACCGTCACCAGCGTGTCGGCCGCGAAGGTTCGCGCGGGGACGAAGGCCAGGGAGCGCGTGGCGGCGTCATGGGTGACGGCGCCCGCCACCGCCACACCGTTCTCCGTCACAGCAAGGCTCGCGGGTCCCACGGTGGTGTCGTCGAGCGCATCGACGAAGGCCACATGGATGCGCGTGTTGCGAGGCACCTGCTCCGCGTCCTGCATGGGGAGTGTGTAGTCGATGAAGCCCACGCCATCCGACGTGGGCCCGCCTCCGTCCGTCGGCTCCTCTCCTCCGTCCGGGACATGGGCATCGGGTGAACCTCCGTCAGGACTCCCCGCATCCGAGCCCGAGTCGACGACGTCCACCGGAGGGTCGTCGGACTCGGAATCCTTGCAGGCGGAGACTCCCAGCCAGAGGGACAGGATGAGCAGGACACTGCGCTTCCACGGAGCGTTCGCGTTCATGAGAGGTGGGGGCGCGGTGAAGAACCGACGGGCCACTTTTGCGGACCCAATCCAGCCCCTGCTCAAGAACGGATGGCGCCGAAAAAGTCGCACATTCCGTTGCATCTGCCATCACGTCTCGCCTACGCGGAGACTGAGAGTCCTGGGAAAGAGGACGCGACGACGCCTCCACTCTCACCACGGCACACAGTGGCGGACGACAGGGGTGGTCGAGGTGGACAGGTCGCGCCGAAGCGAACGTGCCGGCCGAATCGTCCGAAGTCTTCACGCGCGCGGCATGAGGGCCACGCACAGGACAGCGCGTTCCACCAAGACGTCCGGCGTCGCCACGCACACGGAGGAATGCCCACGCGCAGGCCAACTGGCGGGACCACCTCGACTCAGTGCCCGCATCGGCGGCAGTGACACCACCTTGTCGCCGAGCGCTCAGTGGAGGGACCACGCGCAGCCCTGTTGAAGGGCGGCCATTTCACCTCAACTTCCCCCCGCAGCAGCGCCACCGTCATGCCAACTCACGCTCGTCAAAGGGGCCAGGCGCAGCCCAGTCGAAATGCGCCACCTCGCATCAAGGCCCCGCAGCAGTGAGAGCACGCAGCACCAACGTCATGCCGCTTCGCGCTCACCACAGAGGCCACGCACAGCCCAGCGGGAGCGCGGCCACCTTGCATCCCCCCTCAGCATCGAGTGCGCGCAGTTCCACCGTCATGCCAACTCACGCTCGTCACAGGGACCAGGCGCAACCCAGCTGAAGGGAGCCACCTTGCGTCAGCGCCCCGCATCAGCGGAATCAAGCAGCGCCGCCATCGCGTCGCCGCGTGCATGAAGGAGCGCCAACGCGCAGTGCAGCTGAAGGAGCCGCCTTGCGTCAGCGCCCCGCATCAGCGAGGCGCTAGCAGCACCGGCATCCCGAGCCGCCCCCACTCAGGGGGCGAGCCGCCCGCTCAAGCCTTGAGACATGCACCCACGAGCAGCCGCTCGCACAGCGCCGGGAAGTCGATGCCACGTCCCGCCGCAATCTTGGGCAACAGGCTGGTGGCCGTCATGCCCGGCAGCGTGTTGGTCTCCAGCAAGAACACATCGCCACTCTCGGTGACGATGACGTCCGAGCGCGAGCCACCCGCGCAGCCCAGCGCCCGGTGCGCGCCCAGGCACACCTCGTTCACCCGCGCGTACAGTGCCTCGGGGAGCGGCGCGGGGAAGAGATACTGGGTACCCGTCCCCGCCTTGTACTTCGCGTCGTAGTCGTAGAACTCGCGCGCGGCACGCACCTCGATGACGCCCAGCGCCTCGTCGTCCAGCACGCCGCCCTGAACCTCACGCCCCTTCACGAACTGCTCGACCATGAGCGTGCCCGCGTACTTCGCGGCGTCCTTCACCGCGGCATCGTACGCATCCCGCGTCTTGCAGATGTGCACGCCCACGCTGCTGCCCTCGCGGCTGGGCTTCACCACCACCGGGAAGGGGAACGGCAGCGAGTCCCCCGCGGCCAATGCGGACGCCTCGTCCTGGAACGCGCGATACGCGGGCGTGGGAATGCCATGCGCCAGGAAGATCTGCTTCGCGTACACCTTGTCCATCGCCATCGCTGACGCGAGCACACCGCTGCCCGTGTACGGGATGAACATGGACTCGAGCAGCCCCTGGAGGCTGCCGTCCTCGCCGTAGCGGCCGTGCACCGCCAGCCACGCCACGTCCACCTTCTCGGCGACGAGCCGCGCGGGCAGGTCCTTGCCCACGTCGATGTCCACCACGTCGTAGCCCAGCGAGCGCAGCGCGCCCGACACGGCCGCCCCCGTGCGCAGGGACACCTCGCGCTCGGACGACAGGCCGCCGAACAACACGCCCACGCGCTTGTGCTTCAGCTCGTCCTTCGTGAAGGCGCCGCGATTGACTGTCATGGCAGGAAGACTCCCACGCGTTTGACTTCGGGTTTCATGTCGACGCCAGTGGCCTCCTTCACGCGCGTCTGCATCAGCGTGATGAGCCCCAGCACGTCCCGAGCGGTCGCCCCGCCCAGGTTGACAATCCAGTTGGCGTGCAGCGTGGAGATCTGCGCCCGCCCGAGCGTGTGCCCCTTCAGGCCCACCAGCTCGATGAGCCGCCCGGCATGGTCACCCGGCGGATTGGTGAAGACGCTGCCGAAGTTCGGCTGGCTCAACGGCTGCGTGCGCTTGCGGTACCCCAGGTCCGCGTCCATCGCGACCTTGGACGCCGCCACGTCCCCGCGCGGCAACCGGAAGCGAACCCGCGTCACCACCCCTCCAGCAGGCAGCTCCGAGTGACGGTACGCATGCGGCACCTGCGCCTTCGTCAGCCACCCCACCCCGTCCGGCGTCGCGACCTCGACGGCCTCGATGACACGGAAGGCCTCGCCGTTCTTCGTGCCCGCGTTCATCGCCACCGCGCCGCCCAGCGTCCCGGGGATGCCCGCGAGGAACTCCGCGCCCACCAGCCCCTGCGAGCGCATCACGTTCACCAGCTTCACGATGGCCGCGCCCGCCCCCAACGTGATGAGCCCACCCTCCGGCCCCACGTCGATGAGCTCCGGGAACAAGTCCCCGGGCAGCTTCACCGTGACACCCGGCACGCCGCCATCCCCCACCAGCGTGTTCGCGCCACCCCCGAGGATGCTCAAGGGCGCGCCCTCGTCGCGCGCCAGCTTCAACACCTCCACCAGCGCATCGCCAGAGCGCGGCCGCACCAGCGCCTCCGCCGCGCCGCCCACCCGGACGCTGATGAGCGGAGCCAGGGGCTCGCCCGCCTTCAGCTCGCAGTCCGGCACCCGCTCCAACCGGAGGGCCAGCGCCGTCTTCACGCCTGCTTCCACCATGACGCGCTAGCCCTTCGTCGGAGCCGCATGGCCGAGCAGGCCGAGCAGGTCCGGACCCACGTGGGTGATGTCACCCGCGCCCAAGGTCAGCACCAGGTCCCCCTCACGCAGCCGGGGCAGCAGCGCCGCCGGCAGGTCCGTGCGCTTGGGGACGAACGTCACGTCGCGGTGGCCGTGCGCGCGAATCGCGTCCGCCAGCGCGTCACCGGTGGCGCCCGGAATCGGCTCCTCACCGGCGGCGTAGACGTTGGTCACGAAGAGCAGGTCCGCGTCGTTGAACGCGGTGGTGAAGTCCTTGAACAAATCGTGCGTGCGCGTGTAGCGGTGCGGCTGGAAGGCCACCACCAACCGCCGACCGAAGGCGCGCCGGGCGCCCGCGAGCGTGGCCAGCACCTCCGTGGGGTGGTGCCCGTAGTCGTCCACCACGGTGATGCCCTTCGCCTCGCCCTTCACCGTGAAGCGCCGCTGCACGCCGCCGAACTCGGCCAGCGCCGTGCGCACCGTCTCCAGCGGGATGTCCATCTCCTCCGCCACCGCGATGACCGCCAGCGCGTTGAAGGCGTTGTGCGCGCCCACCATGCGCACCCGGAACTCCCCCAGCGCCTCGTCCCGGCGGAACGCCTGGAACGTGGTGGTGAACCCATCCAGGGTGATGCTCTCCAGGCGGTAGTCCGCCATGTGCGAGCTGCCGTAGGTGACGAAGCGCTTCTCGATGCGCGGCAGCAGCGCCTGGACGTTGGGGTTGTCCAGGCACAGCACGTTGAGGCCGTAGAACGGCACCCGGTTGCAGAACTCCACGAAGGCCGACTGGAGCACCTCCAGCGAGCCGTAGTGGTCCATGTGCTCCGGGTCGATGTTGGTGACGATGGAGATGGACGGGTGCAGCTTGAGGAAGCTGCCGTCGGACTCGTCCGCCTCCACCACCATCAGCTCGCTCTTGCCCAGCTTGGCGTTGGAGTCGAGCACGTTCACCTTGCCGCCCACCACCGCCGTCGGGTCCAGGCCCGCGGCGCTCAGCACCGTGGCCACCATGGACGTCGTCGTCGTCTTGCCGTGGCTGCCGGCGACCGCCACCGCGTACTTCAGCCGCATCAACTCCGCGAGCATCTCCGCGCGGGGGATGACGGGAATCTTGCGCTGACGCGCGGTGACGACCTCGGGGTTGTCCTTGCGCACCGCCGAGGAGATGACCACCACGTCCGCCTGGACCAGGTTCTCCGCCTTGTGGCCCTCGAAGATGGTGGCGCCCATGCGCGTCAGGCGCCGGGTGATGTCGCTCTCCTTCAAGTCGCTGCCGGACACCCGGTAGCCCAGGTTGAGCAGCACCTCGGCGATGCCGCTCATGCCGATGCCGCCGATGCCCACGAAGTGCACCTGCGCGGCGTGCCGCGTCTTGAAGAGACTGGGGGGCTTGTTCCTCGTCACGACTCGCTCCTGGGCGCCTTCTTCGCTTCGGGTGTGGCGCGCTCGCGGCCACTGGGGCCCCAGGTCTGCACCATCAAATCCACGCACACGTCGGCCAGCTCCTTCGCCGCCTCCGGACGGCCCAGCAGCGCCGCCTTCTTCTCCATCCCCTTGAGCCGCTCGGGGTGCTCCTTGAGCGTGCGCAGGGTCTCCGCCAGCTTCGCGCCCGTCAGCTCCGACTCCTGGAACATCAGCGCCGCACCCGCGTCCACCAATGCCCGCGCGTTCACCGTCTGGTGGTCATCCGTCGCATGCGGGAACGGCACCAGGATGCTGGCCTTCTTGCACACCGTCAGCTCCGCCAGCGTGGTGGCGCCCGCGCGACAGATGACCAGGTCCGCCTTCGCGTACGCGCTCGACATGTCGTCGATGAACTCCACCACCTCCGCGTCGAAGCCCTTGTCCTGGTAGCCCTTGCGCACCATCTCCAGGTCGTTCTTGCCCGTCTGGTGCACGAAGCGCAGCTCGCCCTTCAGGTCCCCCAGCGAGTCGAGCGCCTCCAGCATCCGCTGGTTCAAGCCCCGCGCGCCCAGGCTGCCGCCGAAGACGAGCACCGAGAAGTGCTCGTGCGCCACGTGGCTGCGCAGGTAGTTGTCCATCAGCTTGCGGCGGATGGGGTTGCCGATGAGCTGCACCTTCTTCTCGGGGAAGAACTGGCGCGCCTCCTCGAAGGCGATGAACACCACCCGCACCACCTTGCCCAGCACCTTGTTGGTGAGGCCCGGCAGCGCGTTCTGCTCCTGGATGGCGGTGGGGATGCCCATCAGCCACGCGGCCAGCACCACCGGCCCGCTCGCGTAGCCACCCACGCCCACCACCACGTCCGGCTTCTGCCGGGCGAGGATGCGGAAGGACTCGATGAACGCCAGGGGCAGCGCGATGAGCGCCTTGAGCAGGGAGAAGAAGCCCTTGCCCTTGAGGCCCTGCACCTTCACCAGCTCCAGCGGATAGCCCTCGCGCGGCACCACCCGCGCCTCCAGGCCCCGCTCGGTGCCCACGAAGACGACCTCGTTGGCGTGGTGACGCGTCACCACCTCCTCCGCCAGGGCGATGCCCGGGAACAGATGCCCTCCCGTGCCGCCTCCCGCGATGAGCACCTTCACGCCGCCACCTCCCTCAGCTCCGAACCCGACCGGGCGCCCCTCGGCGCCCCCTGCGCGCTGGCGCTCAGCGACAACAACACGCCCGCCGCGCCCATCAGCACCACCAGCGACGAGCCGCCGTACGAGACGAACGGCAGCGTCAGCCCCTTCGTGGGCAGCAGCCCCATGGCCACGCACATGTTCACCGTGGCCTGGAAGGCGATGATGGAGGAGATGCCCAGCCCCAGGTACGTGCCGAACGACTCGCCCGCCGCCAGGCTCGCGCGCACGCCGCGCCACAGGACGATGGCGTAGAGCACCACCAGCACACCCACGCCGATGAGGCCCGTCTCCTCGCCGAGGATGGCGAAGATGAAGTCGGTGTGCGCCTCCGGCAGGAAGAAGAGCTTCTGCCGACCGTCGCCCAGGCCCAGGCCGGACACGCCGCCGGAGCCGATGGACATCAGCGACTCGGCCACCTGGTAGCCCACGTCATGCCGGTGAGCCCACGGGTCCAGGAAGGCCAGGATGCGCTTCATGCGGTACGGGCTGGACGCAATCGCCACGTAGGCCAGGGGCAGCGCGAGCAGGATGGAGCCGACCAGGTAGCTCAGCTTCGCGCCGGCGGCGAACAGCAGCACGAACAGCATGAAGACCAGCAGCACGCTGCTGCCGAAGTCGGGCTGCAGCATGCAAAGCATCACCAGGATGCCGCACAGCGCCAGGTGCGGGAGGAAGCCCACGGAGAACGTCGCCACCTTCTCGCGCTTCTTCGCCAGCGAGTACGACAGGTAGACGACCCACGCGAACTTGGCGACCTCCGCCGGCTGCAGGCTGAAGCCCGGCAGGCGAATCCAGCGGCGCGCGCCACCCGCCGTCGAGCCGATGCCGGGGATGGCCACCAGCACCAGCAGGACGATGGCCGCGAGCAGCAGCGGATACGCCCAGCGCGCCAGCTTGCGCCACCCCACCTTCATCGCCACGGCCATGGCGACCAGGCCCATGCCCGCCGCCGTCACCTGCCGCTTGAAGAAGTAGAGGCTGTCGCCGAGCTTGTCCTGCGCCAGCACCGCGCTCGCCGAGTACACCATCACCAGCCCCATCGTCACCAGGGCCAGCACCGCGCACAGGAGGATGGGGTCGAACCGCACGGGAGCGTTCGACGGAGGAGAGGTCTTCATGCCGTCACAGCGCTCCGACCAGGCGCTTGAAGCTGTCGCCCCGGTCCTCGAAGTTCTTGAACTGATCGTACGACGCACACGCGGGCGACAGCAGCACCGTGTCCCCCGCCTTCGCCAGCTCGCGCGCCTTCGCCACCGCCGCCGACAGCGTGCCGCACGCATGCACCGCCGCCTGCCCCTCGTAGGCCCGGGCGAGCAGTTCCGAATCCGCGCCGATGGTCAGCACGCCCTTCACCCTGCCCCGCCCCGCCTCCACCATGGGCGCGTACGGCGCGCCCTTGCCCTTGCCACCAGCAATCAGCCACACCCCGTCCCGGAACGCGCGCAGCGCCACCAGCACCGAGTCCACGTTGGTGGCCTTCGAGTCGTTCACCCACTCCACCCCGTCCAGCACCCGCACGCTCTCCAACCGGTGGGGCAGGCCCGGGTAGCTGTCCAGCCCCGCCTGCACCGCGTCCGCCGGCACACCGCCCAGCCGCGCCAGGAGCGCCGCCGCCATCGCGTTCTGCGCGTTGTGCGCGCCGCGCAGCGCGCGGTTGTCCAGCCGGTACGACTCGCCCAGGAACTCCAGCCGGAAGCCGCCGTCCTTCGCCACCGCGAGCCCCGCGAGCCTCGGCGCGTCCACCACCGGCCGGCCCGTGACGCTGAAGCCGTACACCGGCACGCGGGCCTGGGTCGCAAGGCCCATGACGGCCGCGTCGTCGGCGTTCACCACCGCGAAGTCGCCGTCGCGCTGGTGCTGGAAGATGCGCGCCTTGGCCTCGCCGTATTCCTGGTGGCTCGCGTACCGGTCGATGTGGTCCGGCGTGAGGTTGAGGATGGCGGCGCCGCGCGGGCGCAGGGACTGGATGCCCTCGAGCTGGAAGCTGGACAGCTCCACCACCAGCGCGTCCCAGTCCGAGGGCGTGAGCGCCGCCTCGCTGAAGGGCCGCCCCAGGTTGCCGCCCACGAAGGTGCGCCGGCCGCCCTTGGCGAACAGCTCCCCGGTGAGCGCCGTGGTGGTGCTCTTGCCGTTGGTGCCGGTGATGCCGAACAGCGGTACGGCGGTGAGCGCACGCCACGCCAGCTCCACCTCGCCCCAGATGGGCACCCGGACCGCGGCGGCCGCGCGCAGCTCCGGCAGCGCCAGCGGCACGCCCGGGCTCACCACCACCAGCGCCTGCGACTCCAACAGGCCCGGCGGCGCGGGCACGGTGACGAGCGCGGCCCCCAGCGCCTTCACCTCACGGGCCACGTCGCCCAGGGCTTCCTCGCTGCGAGCGTCGAGCGCCGTCACGCTCGCGCCCTGCCGACACAACAGGCGGAGCGCCGCGACGCCGCTCTTCGCCAGCCCGTACACCAACACCTTCTGCCCGGACAGCGAGAGCGACATGGGAGGCACCACCCCTTGGGGGAATCAGCGCAGCTTCAGCGACAGGAGCGCCACGCCACCACAGAGGATGGAGACGATCCAGAAACGGACGATGATCTTCGGCTCGGCCAGGCCCTTGAGCTCGAAGTGGTGGTGCACCGGCGCCATCTTGAACACACGCTTGCCGGTCATCTTGAACGAGGCCACCTGAATCATCACGCTCAGCGCCTCCGCGAAGAAGATGCCGTGGATGATGGCGGAGACGACCTCGTTCTTGGACAGCACGGCGAGTCCGCCCAGGGCCCCACCCAGCGCCAGCGAGCCGATGTCGCCCATGAACACGGAGGCCGGGTAGGTGTTGAACCACAGGAAGGAGATGCCCGCGCCGACGATGGCCGCGCAGAACACCGCCAGCTCCGCGCCGCCCTTCACCTGGAGGATGCCCAGGTACTGGTACAGCGGCGTGGCCACCAGCTTCGTGGTGCCCCCCACCGTCACCGAGTCGGCGATGCTCAGCGTGGTGCCCGCCACGTAGCAGAGCACCGCGAACGTAATCGCGGAGACGATGGTCGGCACGATGGCCAGGCCATCCAGGCCGTCGGTGAGGTTCACCGCGTTGGACGTGCCCACCACCACCACCCACGCGAACACGACGTAGAACCACCCCAGGTCCAGGTTGAACCAGTGCGAGGGGATGAAGGGCAAGGTCAGCCGCGTGTTGATGAGCAGCGTGGGGCCGAACGAGCCGTCTGCTTGCGTCCACGTGGTGAGCAGGCCGAACACCGCCACCAGGTAGAAGAAGGTCTGCAGCACCATCTTCTTGCGGCCCGCCAGGCCCTTGGAGTTGCGCTTGGACAGCTTGAGCCAGTCGTCCAGGAAGCCGATGAAGCCGTAGCCGAAGGTGAGCAGCAGCACCACCCAGACGACGCGGCTCTTCAGGTCCGCGAACAACAGGGTGCCCGCCGCGATGCAGATGAGGATGAGCGCGCCACCCATGGTGGGCGTGCCCTTCTTCTTCTGATGCGAGTCCGGCGTGTCCTCCCGCACGTTGCTCTGCCCGTGCTGCTTGAGCCGCAAGCTCGCGATGAGGCGCGGACCAATCAGCATGCCCAGCACAAGCGCGAAGACCCCGGCGGCGATGATGCGGAAGGTGGGGTAGCGCAAGAAGTTGAGGATGCGCCCCGCCTCCGTGTTCTGGATGAGCTCGTAGAGCAGGTACAGCACTAGTGGTTTCCTCCGGAGGACGTCGGGGTGCCCGTCAACGCGGCCACCACCCGCTCCAGCCGCATGCCGCGGCTCGCCTTCACCAGCACCACGTCCTGGGGGCGCAGCCGCGGCGTCAACCACGCCACCAGCGGCTCCACCTCCGTGAAATGCGCCGCGGCCTCTGCCAGCCCCGCGCGCTTGAAGCCTTCCGCCGAGCGCGGGCCGAAGAACGCCACCAGCGCCGCCTTGCCCGACACCTGCTCGCCCAGGCGCGCGTGCTCCTCCAGCTCGCCCGGGCCCAATTCCAACATGTCGCCCAGCACCGCCACCGCCCGGCCGCCCGAGGGCACCAGCGTGCCCAGGGTCTCCAGCGCCGCGTCCATGGACGCGGGGTTGGCGTTGTAGCAATCGTCGATGACCGTCACGCCGCCCTGCCCGTCCAGCACGTTGAGCCGCCGCGAGTACGGCCGCGCCGCCTCCAGCCCCCGCACGCACTCTTCCGGCGTGTAGCCCAGGGCCAGCGCCACCGCGAAGGCCGCCGTGGCGTTCTGTGCGTTGTGCGGCCCGATGAACGACAGCCGCACCGGCCACTCGCGGCCCAGGTGCCGCACCGTGGCCACCATGCCGTCACGACCCTTCGTCTCCACCGACACCAGCCGCACGTCCGCGCCGTCCGTCCGGCCGAACGTCAGCCGGTTCGCCGTGCTGCGCTCGGCCTGCGCGGGGATGAGCGCGTCGTCCGCGTTGACGACGATGGTGGTGCCCGGCCCCATCTCCTGGAACATCTCCCCTTCCGCGTCCGCCACGCCCTGCAGGCTGCCCAGCCCCTCCAGGTGCTCGGGCTGGACGACGGTGATGACGCCCGCGTCGGGGCGCACCACGCGGGTGAGCCGCTCGATTTCACCCGGGCGGTTCATCCCCACCTCGATGACGGCCGCCACGTGCTGGGGCTCCAGCCGGAACAGCGTCAGGGGGACACCAATCTCGTTGTTGAAGTTGCCCTCCGTCTTCAGGGCCGGCCCGCGCGTGGCCAGGATGGCGCCCACCATCTCCTTGGTGGTCGTCTTCCCGTTGGAGCCGCCCACCGCGCAGATGGGGATGCGGAAGCGCTGACGGTGGTGGCGGCCCAGGGCCCCCAACGCCATCAGCGTGTCCTTCACCTCGTACAGCACGAAGCCCTCGGGCAGCGCCGGCAGCGCGCGGCCCCTTCCCACCACCGCACCCGCCGCGCCACCCCTGGCCGCGGCGTCCACGAAGGCGTGCGCGTCGAAGCGCTCACCCACGAGCGCCACGAACAGGCAGCCCGGGGTGAGTGCCCGCGTGTCCGTGCAGACCGCTTCGAAGGCGGTCGGTCCGGGCCCCAGGCGCCGGGTCGCCCCGGTCGCCTGCACCACCTCTTCGTCGCTGAATCGAGCTGCCATGGGGTGTGAGGGCCCGCCTCGCGCGCCTTGTCTCAGCTGGGTTTGCGGGCGGCCAGCACCGTGGCGGCCACCTGCCGGTCGTCGAACTTGTGCTTCTCCTGGCCCACCTGCTGGTAGGTCTCATGGCCCTTGCCGGCGATGAGCACCACGTCCTCCCCGGTCGCCAGGCCGATGGCCTGCTCGATGGCGGCGCGGCGGTCCGCTTCCACCAGGTAGCCCTTCTCACCGGACTTCACCTTGGCGGCGGAGATGCGGCGCAGCCCCGCCTTCTCCAGGCCCGGCGTCACCTGGGCGATGATGTCGTCCGGGTCCTCCGTGCGCGGGTTGTCGCTGGTGATGACGGCGACGTCGGCGGCCTCCGCGGCCACCTGCCCCATCAGCGGGCGCTTGCCCTTGTCCCGGTCCCCACCGCAGCCGAAGACCACGATGACGCGGCCCTTGGCCAAGGAGCGCGCCGCCTCGAGCGCGCGCTTGAGCGCGTCGTCCGTGTGCGCGTAGTCCACCAGCACCGCGGGCGCTCCGCCCGGGCCGTAGTTCTCCACGCGCTCCATGCGGCCTTCCACCGGCGTCATCCGCTCGATGCCGACCTTCACGTCGCTGCGCGAGAAGCCCGCGCCGATGCCGATGCCCACCGCCAGGAGGATGTTCTCCAGGTTGTGGGGGCCCAACAGCTTGCTCTTGAGCGCGATGTCACCCGAGGGCGTCTTCAGCGTGCCCTTGATGCCATCCAGCGAGAACGTGACGTCCGAGGCCGAGATTTCACCGCTGCCCTGACGGCTGAACTTCCACGCCATCTTCTTCTGGCCGCGCTGCTCGTTGTAGATGCGGCTGGCGTAGGTGTCGTCGCCGTTCACCACCGCGACGCCCGAGGCGGACAGGTTCTCCGCGAAGAGCTTCCGCTTGGACTGGAAGTAGTCCTCCATGTCCTTGTGGTAGTCGAGGTGGTCGCGGCTCAGGTTGCTGAAGCCCGCGGCCTTGAAGGTCAGCCCGTGCACGCGCTCCTGCGCGAGCGCGTGGCTGGAGACCTCCATCACCACCGTCTCCACGCCCGCGTCCACCATCTCCTTGAAGATGCGGTGCAGCTCCAGCGGGTCCGGCGTCGTGTTCGCCGTCGGCACCGTCTTGCCGCCGAACTTGTAGCCCAGCGTGCCGATGACACCCGTGGACACGTAGGCCGCCGCGCTCATCGCCTCCAGCAGGAAGGACGTCGTCGTCTTCCCGTTGGTGCCGGTGACGGCGAGCAACGTCAGCTTGTCGGCCGGACGGCCATGGAAGTTCGCCGCGATGAGGGCCAGCGCCTTGCGCGCGCTGCCCACCTTGAAGAAGGGCACCTGCGAGGAGGGCACCGGCTTCTCGGAGACCACCGCCACGGCTCCGCGTGACACGGCCTCCCCGATGAACTGGGCACCATCCTCCTTGGTGCCGGGAATGGCGACGAACAAGTCGCCGGGCTTCACATGCCGCGAGTCCTGGGTCACACCGGTGACGTCGACCGCGGAACGACCACCCGAGGTCTGCTCGGCACCACACCCTGCGAGGACATCCGTCAGCTTCATCTCTTCCCCTTCTTCACACGCATTGCAAGCGCGGGGCCTGGAGCAAGCGCGGCCTCATTGCCGCGTCGCCATCTCCAGCGTCACCCGGGCCCCCTTCTCCACCAGCGAGCCGGCGGCGGGGGTTTGAGACACCACACGACCACTTCCCAGTACCTGTGGCTCCAACGCCGCGGCGAGCAGCTTCACCACGGCCTCACGCCCCCCGGCTCCCTGGACGTCCGGCACACGCACCGTGCCGGGCTCAGGGCTCTCCGAGACCGCTTCCTCCAACGCCGGGCGGGCGGGCTCGACGGCCGTTCGGGCCACCGGCTTCGCCGCGCCAGGCGCGGGGGACGCGGCGGCCACGGCCGTCCCGGGTGCCACCGTCCGAGACGGAGGCACGGCCAGGTGGGCCATGGCGGCGGTCGCAATTTCCTTGAAAGCAGGGGCAGCCACGAGCCCCCCGTACACGTCTGTCTTGGGTTCGTCCACCACCACGAGGATGACGATGCGAGGATCCTCGGCCGGCACCATGCCGACGAAGGAGGCGATACGCTTGTCCGAGTAGCCCCGGGCCACGGGGTCCGCCTTCTGGGCGGTGCCCGTCTTGCCCGCCACCCGGTATTCATCCATGGCCGCCCGGGGCGCGGTGCCTCCCTTGACGACCACGCTTTCGAGCATGCCCACCACCTGCCGGGCGACCTTGCTGGACACGACCCGGCGGACCTCCGTGGGACGGTTCTCCAGCAGAACCACCCCGTCCGGGTCCACCACCTTCGACACCAGGTAGGGGCGCATCATCACGCCATCGTTGGCCAGCGCACCATAGCCGGCGGCGATCTGCACCGCGGTGGCCGTCATGCCCTGACCGAAGGACTGGGTGGCCAGGGACACTTCGGCCTTCGGGAAGGGGATGACGCCCCGGCCCTCGCCGGGCAGCGACAGCCCCGTGCGCTCGGCGAAGCCGAAGGCGTGGTAGCCGGCGACCATCTTCTCGCGGCCCAGCACCTGGGCGATCTTGGCCATGCAGATGTTGGAGGACACCTGGAGGATGCCCTGCGGCGCCAGCCACCCGTAGGAGTGGGTGTCGTTGATGGTGTGGCGCCCCACACGCCAGGCGCCGTTCTCGCAGAAGAAGACGCTGTCGGGCGTAATCGCCTTCTCCTCCAGCGCGGTGGCCACCACGAAGGGCTTGGTGGTGGAGCCGGGCTCGAAGGTATCCAGCGCGGCGCGGTTGCGCATGCCGCCGCGGGAGCTGGACTCGGGCGTGTTGGGGTTGAAGCGCGGGTGGTTGGCCACCGCGAGCAATTCCCCCGTCTTGGGGTCCAGCGCCACCACCATGCCGGCGACGGCCTTGGCCTCCTCCACCGCCTTGGCCAGGGCCTTCTCGGCCACGTACTGGAGGTGGCGGTCCAAGGTCAGGGTGACGGCGGCGCCCTGGCGCTCCAGGGGGTCGGTGGCGCCCTGCACCAGCAGCTTGCGGCCCTTGGCGTCACGGAAGCCGGACATGCGCGAGTTCTGCCCGGACAGCTCGTCCTCGAAGGCCTTCTCCAGGCCCTCCAGGCCCTTGCCGTCCATGCCGACCAGGCCCATCACGTGCGCGCCCAGCTCGCGCTGGGGATAGAAGCGCTTGGGCTCCTTGGTGAAGCCCAGGCCGGGCAGGCCCAGCGCCTTCACCGCGGCGACCTCCTGGGGCTTGGCCTGGCGCTTGACCCAGGCGAAGCGCTTGGAGCGGGCCAGGCGCGCGGCCAGCTCGTCCGCGTCCACCTTCAGGGCCTTGGCCAGCTGCTTCGAGGCCTGGCGCACGTCGGGCAGCATCGACGGGTCCACCCAGACGGAGTCCACCTCCACGCTCTGGGCGAGCGGCGTGCCGCGCCGGTCGAAGATGTCGCCGCGCCGGGCGGGAATCTCAATCTGGCGGACGTACTGGTCCTGCGCCATCCCCCGCAGCTTCTCCTGCTCGAAGACCTGCAGCTGCACGGCGCGACCGAAGGCGACTCCCAAGAGGAGCAGGAAGAGGCCGAACAAGAGCTGCACCCGCAGCTTCAGCCCCTTCGCGTTGGGCTCCGGAGCCCGGGTCGCCTTGAAGTCCCTCACCGGCCCGCGCCTCCACGGCCAGCCACGCGCACGGCGGGCTTGGGGTCCTGGGGCGCCTGGGCGGAGGCGCTGGCGCGAGAGGGCTTCTCCGCGGACAGCGACACCACCGCGCTGCCGGCGGGCATGCTCATGCCCAGCTGCTCACGCGCGACGCGCTCCAGCCGGCCGGGGGCCTTGAGCGTGGCCAGCTCCAGCTTGAGCCGGTCGTTCTCCCGCGTCAGCGAGCGGCTCTCGGCCTCCTCGCGCGACAGCCGGTAGCCCATGTCCACCACCATCACCCGGCTGGTGACGTGGAGGATGCCCACCGCCGCGAACAGGGTGAACAGGAGGACCGCGGGCAGCAGGTGCAGCAGCACGCCCGTCACCGAGACGGAGCCACGCTGGGACGACGCCTTGCTCATCGCACTTTCTCCACCACGCGCAGGTGCGCGCTCCGAGAGCGGGGGTTGACCTCCACCTCTTCCTCCGAGGCGGACACGGCCTTCTTCGTCACCACGCTGAAGTTGCCCACGCTCTGACAGACGCAGACGGGCAGGCCCGGAGGGCAGGTGCAGCGGCCCTCCAGCGCGCGGAAGGCTTCCTTCACCTTCCGGTCCTCCAGCGAGTGGAAGGAGATGACGGCGGCGCGCCCGCCCACCTTGAGCAGGCCCGGCAACGCGGAGAGCAGCGCGTCCAGCGCCTCCAGCTCCTGGTTGACGGCCATGCGCAGCGCCTGGAACGTCCGGGTGGCCACGTGGATGCGGTTGGGCCACGCCTTGCGCGGCACGGCGCGCTTGACGACCTCCGCGGCCTCCAGCGTGCGCGTGGGCAGCGCGCGCTTGAGCTCGCGGGCGATGGGCCGGGCGAAGGGCTCCTCGCCGTACTCCTCGAGGATGTGCTTGAGCTCGCGCTCGTCCAGCGTGGCGATGAGCTCCGCGGCGGTGGGGCCGTCCGGGCCCATGCGCATGTCCAGCGGGCCGTCCTTGTTGAAGGAGAAGCCGCGCTCGGCCACGTCCAGCTGGGGCGAGGACACGCCCAGGTCCACGAGCACGCCGTCCACGGGCAGCAAATCGCGGGTGACGCGGGGCAGGTCGGCGAAGTTGCCGGCGCGGCCCTGGAAGCGGGGGTTGGGGCCCAGCCGGGAGGTGGCCGCCGCCAGCGCCACCGGGTCGCGGTCCACGCCGACGACGGACGCGCCCTGGGCCAGGAGCGCCTCCGTGTGGCCACCACCCCCGAGTGTGCCGTCGATGATCACCTTGCCCGCTCCCGGTCGCAGCAGCTCCACCGCTTCACGCAGCAGGACGGTGTGGTGCTGGAATTCCAAGGCCCCCACGAGCACTCAGACGAAGGGAGCCCGCGCGAGGCCGAAGGCGGCGCGAGCGTCGTTCATGTGCGGGTAGATTTCGAAGGCGTCGTGCGCGCCGGCGGCCCGGAAGATGGCCGCCAGGTACGGCGACAGGCCGGACAGCTTCAAATCTCCACCGGTGCGGCGGAAGGCCTCGGCGCGGGCCATCAGCGGCTTGACGCCCTTGTAGTTGAGGTGGCCGACGTCGGACAGGTCCAGCACCACCTGACGCAGGCCCCGGTGCATGCGCTGGGTGAGCTCGTCGCACAGGGTCAGCAGGTCCTGCTCGCTCAGCTCGCCCTCCAGCATGAGCGTCTCCACGCGCCCGGCACCCGCCAGCGCGCTCGCCGCTCCTCGCCGCACCTCCAGAACCTGATTCATACGGTGTCACCCTCTGGGGACTTCAGCCCTCTGTCGACTTTCCGGACTACGGCTGCCGCAGCTCGGAGAGCACCTTCATCACGTCCGCGGAGGCCGCCTCCTGGCGGGCCTCTTCCTGGGCCTTCGCCCAGCCCTCGCGGCTCCAAAGCTCAATGACCTTCACCATCCCCGCCCACACCACGTCCTTCTCCAGCCCCGCGTACGTCCGGAGCGACGGCGGGATGAGCAGCCGTCCCAGCCGGTCCAGCGGGCACTCCTGGGCGCTGGCCACGTACAGGCGCATCAGCGTCTTCACCCCGGGCTCCATGGGATTTCGCCGCGCGAGGGAGGTCTCCAGCGCCTCCCACTCCCGCACCGGGTAGGCGTGCAGGCACCGGTCCAGCGCGGTCGTGACGATGAGCCGCTCGTCGTAGGCCCCCACCAGGGTCTCCCGGAGCTTCGCCGGGAGGCTGGTCCGCCCCTTCGCGTCGATCTGGTGCTCATAGACGCCTCGGAACACGGGGGGCGATCCACCTTTTCAGCCCATCAAGGGATGAAGCTCCACTCCTTCCCACTTCTTGCCACTACCGGGCGGCATTCATACGCGCCCACATGGGGGGGGTCAAGAAAGCGCAACAGGTTGGAACACGCCGCCAGTGCAACGCCGACATCCGGACAACCCGTCACACCTGGAAGGTCAGGTGTTTGGCGCGGCGCGGCGCCCTACCCGTGGCGCTGGGGTAAACTTGAGCTCCCCCCGAGAAGGGCGCAGAGTGACGGGTGCGTGAACACGAACGTGCGACTGAAGGTGGCCTACAAGAGCCCGCAGTCCCTGGTGGGGGAGTACACGCGCAGCGTGGGTCAAGGCGGCGCCACCCTCCACACGCGGCGCAGCCTGCCGCTGGGCACCCGTTTCACCTTCGAGCTGCACGCCGGAGGCGCGCTGCGGCCCGTGGAGGTGCTGGGCGAGGTGGTGCAGGTGGAGCCGCGCCCGGAGCGCGACTACCTGCTCACCGTGCGCTACGGCGCCACCGAGGACCGCTCCGCGCTGGACGCGGTGCTCCAGCGCATCTTCTCCGTGCAGGAGAAGGAGGGGCTGCGGCGCTTCCCCCGGCTGCCCTTGCACCTGCGCGCGGTGGAGGCGACGCCCCTGTCGCCGGCCTTCCTGGTGCGCGACATCTCGCGCGGCGGCGTGGGGCTGGACGTGATGGCGCCCGCCCTGCCCCGCCACGTGCGCGTGGGCACGCCGTTCCTGTTGGAGATGGACCTGACGGGCGGCGCGCTGCTGTTGCACGGCGAGGTGGTGTGGACCGCGTCCACGCCGCGCAAGAACGCCACCGAGGCGACGCCGGGCTTCGGCGCCACGTTCGGCCGGCTGCGCGCGCCCATGCAGGAGCGGCTGGACGCGCTCTTGGCCTTGAGCTCGTTGCCCCCCGCGCCGTGGAAGGCGCGGGTGAGCTTCGGCATGGACGCGGTGACGCGGATGCCGTGAGGGCGGCGGGAGGCTACTCCGCGAAGGGGTAGCCGCCGGCGGCCTCGACGGCGGTCACCACCGTCTCACGCAGGTGGGCCGGGTTGTACGGCGTGAAGACGTCCAGCGTGCGCAGGCGCGTCAGCTCCTTGTCCAGCGCGTCGCCCTCCAGCGTGGCGCACAGGGCGCGGCGGGTGCGCTCGTACACGCGCGGGGCGCTGTCGAACGCGAACAGGCGCACCAGCGCCAGCCGCACCGGGTCCACCTGCCCTCCCGCGGCCACCTGCCGGGTGCGCGTGACGAGCGAGTCCAGCGCGAACGCGTCCATCATCACGTCGGAGAGCGCGGCGAGCACCTCCTGGTGCTTCTCCAGCTCCGGGCCGAACTTCTCCGCGGCGATGCGCAGGGCGTGCAGCGCCAGGCGCTTGGTGCTCTCCGCGGCGACCTCCTCCGCCGCCAGCGCGTCCTCCGTGCGGGCGCGGGGGCGCTCCCCGCGCGACAGCTCGTCCGCGATGTTCTTCGCCACGGAGAACAGCGGCAAATCACCCTTCACCGCGCGCTTGAGGATCATGCCCGTGATGAGCATGCGGTTGATCTCGTTGGTGCCCTCGAAGATGCGGTTGACGCGCGCGTCGCGGTAGGCGCGCTCGATGGGGTACTCCTCGATGAAGCCCGCGCCACCGTGCAGTTGCACGGCGTCATCCAGCAGGTAGCCCAGGGCCTCCGAGCCGTAGACCTTCATGATGGAGGACTCGATGGCGTACTCCTCCACCGCGGCCAGCAGGTGCGCCTCGAAGTCCGGGGCACTCTTGTCCCGCGAGGCCAGGCGCGCGTCGACCAGGCCCGCGGTGCGGTAGGTCATGCTCTCCACCGCGTGGACGAGCATCGCCATGCGCGCCAGCTTCTCGCGCGACAGCGGGAAGTCGGCGATGGCCGTGCCGAACTGCTTGCGCTCCTGGGTGAAGCGCAGGGCGTTGGCCAGGTTGAGCTTCATGCTGCCGAGCACGCCCGCGCCCAGCTTCAGCCGGCCGTAGTTGAGGATGTTGAAGGCAATCTTGTGGCCTCGGCCCACCTCGCCCAGCAGGTTCTCCGCGGGCACCTTCGCGTCCTCGAAGTAGAGCGGGCACGTGGACGAGCCACGGATGCCCATCTTGTGCTCCTCGGGGCCCACGCTGAAGCCCGGGGTGTCCTTCTCCACGATGAAGCCGGTGAACTTGTCACCGTCCACCTTGGCGAAGACGACGAACACGTCCGCGAAGGCCGCGTTGGTGATGTAGAGCTTGGAGCCGTTGAGGACCCAGTGCTTGCCGTCCGGCGAGCGCACCGCCTTCGTCTTCGCGCCCAGCGCGTCGCTGCCGCTGCCCTGCTCGGTGAGCGCGTACGCCGCCACCCACTCGCCCGTGGCGAGCTTCGGCAGGTACTTCGCCTTCTGGGCCGCGTTGCCGAACCAGACGATGGGCAGCGTGCCGATGCCCACGTGCGCGCCGAACGTCACGGACCAGGAGCCGTTGAGGCCCATCGCCTCCGCGAGCAGCAGCGAGGTCGTCTTGTCCAGGCCCGTGCCGCCGTAGGCCTCGGGGATGTCCGTGCTCAGCAGGCCCAGCTCGCCCGCCTGTCGCAAGAGCTCGCGCAGCAGCGCGTTGTCCTTGTGCTCGATGCGCTCGGACTGCGGCACCACCTGCTCGCGGCTGAACTGGAGCGCGGTGCGGAAGAAGAGCCGTTGCTCCTCCGTGAAGGTCTCCGGCGTGAGGACGCGGGCAGCGCCGACCTCCTGGAACAGGAAGGCACCTCCGGTGGGGTTTTCCTTCGACGCGGCGGGCTCATTCACTGCGGCCATCCAAGACCTCCCAAGGTGAACGGAAGGAACACCCCTTCCGCCGGCGGGCACACGGCCCACCGTGCAAGCTATGAAGCGCGCCATCTTAGGAGGAGAAGCAGGCGGGCCAGCCCTTTTCTCGCTGCGGGCCTGTCCGTTCCCCGCGGCTTTCCGCACTTCGCGTCCGGTATTTCCGCGCAGCGGAACGTGCGGGGCCCCGTGCCTGTGGCGTGAGCGACAGTCACAGGGGTCCCGCAGACGTCGACACCGCTCACGATGACCACCCATGGCCCCTCACTCCAGGCCGGAGGCGCTCCGCCTCCAGGGAAGGGTGGCTGTCATGAGAACGAGCGCGAGCGTGCTGGTGGCGTTGTTCGTCGCGGGCGTCGTCACGGTCCACGGAGAGGCCCGGGCCGCGGGCGCGTTGACCTGGTCCCAGCACGTCACCGGCCCCAGCGAGGAGACCGGGCGGATTGCCTCCACCCGGGACGGAGGCTTCATCTCCTTCGTCAACTTCACCGGCACCGTGGACCTGGGCACAGGTCCCATCCAGGCACCGGGCGGGCCGGAGGGCCGGGGGCTCGCGCTCGTGCGGCACTCCCCGCAGGGGCAGAAGTCACTCCTGCGCGTCCTCAGCGGCTGGTACGCGCTCCACCTGGCGACGGACGCCGAGGGGAACATCGTCATCCTCGGAGGACCCGCCGGCGCCATCACCAGCAACCTGTTCAGCGACGACCCCCACCTGATGAAGCTCGACCCCCTGGGGCGGCTGCTGTGGCTGCGCCCCATCCGGCAATCGGAGCTCAGCGTCCATGCGCTCGTGACGGACCGCGCGGGGAACATCGGCCTCGGGGGATACACGGTGGGCTCCGACAACAGCCCCCGGCTCACCTTCATCCGGTACGACGGCGAGGGCGTGAAGCAGTGGACGTTCGTCGACGTGAACACCGTCCAGGGCGTGGGCCGCGCCGCCACCGTGGACAGTGAAGGCGCCATCTACGTCGCGGGCGATGCCAAGGGGCCCATCAGCGTCGTCGAGCCCTATCTCATCAAGCTCTCACCCACGGGGCAGCCCCAGTGGCGCCGCCGGCTGGACGGCGCGGTCGGCTTCGCGCTCGGCGTGGCCACGCACGGCAACCGCGTGGTGGCGGTCGGCACGTTCGCCAACACCTTCACCTTCGCGGCACGGGAGCACTCGTCCACCGCCAACCTCGGCATCGACCAGGACGCCTTCGTCGCCGCCTGGACACGCGACGGCGAGGAGCGCTGGGCGTGGAACTTCGCCTTCGACATCGACGCCATCGCCATGGACCTGAACGACGGCGTGTGGCTACCAGGGCCTCAGCCCGGATACGGCGGCCCTGGGAGTTCCTGATGGCAATGCGGCGAGCGCCGCCAACGTCTACGTCGCGAAGCTCGACCGCATCCATGGCTCGTGGCGCTGGGTGCGGACCTTCCCCGGCGGACAGGACCGCGGCAGCCCCGGCTTGGATGAGGGCACCGTCGCCGTCACCCCGGATGGCAGGCCCGCGGTCATGGGACGCTTCCACGACACGCTGCGGGTCGGCTCGCGGACGTGGACCGCGAACGGCCTGTCGGACCTGTTCCAGTTCGGCTTCGAGCCCTGAGCCTCAGCCCGCGTCCCCGGCGCGCCGAGGCGTCGGGTAGACGAGGCACAGCGTCTCGAACAGGGGCTCTCCTGGGGCCGTGTACACGGCTCCGAGCGCCCTGGCCGCCTGCGCCACCTCGGTGCCGAACGAGGGCACCAGGCAGATGTCCTCGGACTGCTTGAAGCGCCCCTTCAACAGCCCCAGGCCCCGGCGCAGCATCGCGAGGTCCTGACGCCCCTCGCGCACCGGCACCGACGGGCCGTTCGCGTCCGGGCCGGGCAGCTTGCCCACGCTCGTGCTCAATTCGAACCCATCCGCGCGCTGGATGATGCGCAGCTTCCCCGGGGCCACCTCCGCCAGCCACTCGCGAAAGCCCTCCTCGTCGCGGAGGACCAACCGATAGGCGACGGGCGCGTCCGGATGCGCGAGCCACACCGAGCCCGCCGAGTCCCGCAGCACCGCGAACAGCTCCGACACCTGCGCCAGGAACGTGTCCGCGTCCGGCACGAGCAGCACGTCCCGGCCCTTCACCCGCGAGGCCAGGCGCGCGAGGGAGTCCGGGTTCGTCGGCTCGAACGTCTCCGCGTCCACGCGCACCTGCTCACCCGCGAGCGCCATCCGCAGCGCTCCAGCGGGGAGCTTCTCTCCGTAGACCGGAGCATCGACCCGGGGCCGCGCGCCCCCGTCGTCGGCGGCGGTGGCCCGAGTCCCCGGGGTCAGCGACGGGAGCGGCTCGGGCTTCAGCGACTGCAGGGGCTGCGCGGGCTTCTCCTCACGACAGCCCGTGAGCGCGAGCCCCATGCACAAAAGGCCCCCGAGCCATCGTCGCCCCGAGACTCGCGCCGCTCGATGAATGCATCCGCGCGCCATCACCGCCCCGAACCTCACGACGTCACCCCCGCCCGCGTCCCCGAGGACACCTCCGACGACCGGCCCACCTCCCCGCCTTGAAACACTCGCATGCGACATCCCGGTGCGTCATGAATCCAGCCGCGCGTCATGACCTCAACGCAAGACGTCACGGGGGTGACGGGCTGGCCGTCGCGGGCGGCGTCCGCGCGGGCTTCGGCAGCGTGCTCGCGACACAGGCCGCGTCGGCGAGCCCCAGGCCCACCGCGTGCTCCGCCGCCTGGCGCGCGTCCTGGAAGAGCACCATGTCCGTGAAGCGCTGGGGGTCCTTCGTGCGCCCCGCGTCACGGATGTAGATGGCCTTCACGCGTCCGGGGAACTCCTCGCGAATCTGCGCGTAGACCTCCGGGTCCTTCTCACCCGAGTCCCCCACCAGCACCACCGGCTGCGGGAACTGCGTGAGCAACCGTCGGATGATGGGCTGCTTGTAGTCGGACAGCGAGCCGGGCCCCAGGTCCCGCAGGTACACGCCGAACCCCGCCGGGAAGCCGTGCCGCGTCAGGAACGACTTCACGCGCGGCAGGTACTGGACGGGCGAGCCGCTCACCAGCGCGAACGCCGAGGGCACGCCGCCCCGCAGGCACCCGTAGAGCGCCGACATGCCCGGCACCACCTCCAGCTCATCCGCGTCCTTGAGCAGCGCCGTCTGCACCAGCTTCGTCGGCTTCGTCACCTGCGTCACCACCACCGTGTCGTCGAAGTCGGAGACGACGAGCAGCGGCGTCGCCGCCGGCACCACCTCCACCCGCGCCGACGTGGTGGCGCCCTCCACCCACGCCTCCGCCTCGAACGCCCCCACCTCGAAGGCCTTGCCCTCGGGCGGCAGGAGGTTCACCTCGAACCCACCGTCATGCCCGCTGGTGAGGGTCGCCGTCACCCCCTGGAAGCGCACCGACACCTTCGCGCCCTCCCAGTTGCGAGCCGCCAGGCGACGCACGTTGCGCGTCAACGCCGAGCTGCCGTCACCGGGCGCTTCCTTCAGCACCCGCCCCTGCAACATCACCCGCTCCGGCTGCCCCAACACCGGCGTCAGCAACACCGCGGGCGCCGCCATGACGCGGGGCGCGCAGAGAAATCCAAGCAGGACAAACCATCGAGCAAGCGTGTTCAACGGAATTTTCCCGTGTTAATGTTTACGGAGACCTTGATGATAGCTTCACGCGGTCATCGAAGGGCGTCGTGGTGGGGTAGCACATCGGCCCGGTGCGCCCAGAGGAGCCGGAAGACACGTGGAGCACCCGTCCGAAGGGCGCGATTTCGGCAAGTACACGTTGCTCGAGCGCATCGCGACGGGCGGCATGGCGGAGATCTACCGCGCCCGGATGACGGCGGTGGCGGGTGTCACCAAGCCGGTGGTCATCAAGAAGATCCTCCCCGGCTACGCGGACCAGAGCGCCTTCGTCTCCATGTTCGTCAACGAGGCGCGCATCGCGGCGGGGCTGAGCCACGGCAACATCGCGCAGGTCTTCGACTTCGGCGAGGTCGACGGCCAGTACTTCATCGCCATGGAGTGGGTGGACGGGCATCCGCTGTCGCGCGTGCTGCGCCGGGCGCGTGAGAAGGGACTGTACACGCTCCCGCAGCCGCTCGCCCTGCTGGTGACGGTGGAGGTGCTCAAGGGGCTGGCATACGCGCACACGCGCCTGGATGACCGGGGCCGGCCGCTGCACATCATCCACCGCGACGTCAGCCCGCAGAACGTGCTGCTCAGCTTCGAGGGCCAGGTGAAGCTGGTGGACTTCGGCATCGCCCGCGCGCGGATGGCGGGCGGCTACGAGTCCGACGCGGGCGACGCCAAGGGCAAGTACGCCTACTTCGCGCCGGAGCAGGCCCGGGGCCGGGAGCTGGACGCGCGCGCGGACATCTTCGCCGCGGGAACCCTGCTGTACGAGACGCTGTGCGGGCGACTGCCCTTCGAGGGCTCCGTCACCGACGTGATGCGAAAAATCGCGGTGGGCGACTTCCCCCGGCCGCGCGAGCTGGAGCCGGACATCCCACCGGCCCTGGAGCGCATCCTCCTCACCGCGCTCGCGGTGGAGCGCGAGCAGCGCTACCCCACCGCCGAGGCCTTCGCGGAGGTCCTCACCCGCTACCTGCACACCGCCACGCCCGACGTCTCCACCAGCGCGCTGGCCCATTTCATGGGCTACCTGTTCGAGACCGAGCTGGTCGCGGACGGCCGCCCGGTGCTGCTGCCGCGCGAGTTCCTGGGGCAGATGGCCCGCTGGACGCGCCCGCTCGCCGAGCGCCGCACCCTCCGGGAGCTGCCGTCCGCGCCCCTCGAAACGCCGCTGGAGACGCCCGCCGCGCCCCGCCCGCCCGAGGGCCGCCGCGAGCGCACCACCCAGCCCATCCCCGCCGTCCCCGGCCCGTCCTCCGACGCACCCACCGCGGAGGCCCCTCCTCCCGAGCCCGCGCCGACCACCGACGCGCCAGTGCCGCTCCGCCCTCGCGTGCCGAACGCCATGGCGCTGGGGACGCCGGTGCTCGCGGCCATGGGCGTGGCGCTGGTGGTGATGATGCTGGGGCGCAACGGCACCTTCTCCGTGGAGCTCAGCTCGTCGCCGCCGGGCGCCAACATCCGCGTGGATGGCCGCCCGCTGGACACGCTCACGCCCGCGCTCCTCACCCACCTGCCCGCGGACGCCGAGCACCTGCTGGAGGTCCACATCCCCGGCATGGTGCCGTGGAGCCAGGTGGTCCGCGCCGAGCGGGGCACCACCCTGGCCGTGCACGCGCGGCTTCGTCCTCGGATGAACACTCCGGCCGCGTCCGCCACGTCGGCCCGCGCACACCACGCGCCCCCCGTACCGGAGATGGACTGGGCCCCGGGCGGCATCCGCCTGTCCGCGGTGAGCCACGCCTTCCGCGTCCCCGTCACCAACGCCGCGCGCGTGCAACTGGACCCGGCCCGCACGTACCTGGTGCACACCGAGGGGCGCATGTCGCTGGGCGGCCCCATGTCCGTCGAGCACGCCGGCTACTTCCTGGAGGGCGACGCGAACCTGCCCGCGCACGACTCCTTCGGCGTGCTCGGCCCCGACGAGCAGCTGGTGCGCCACGCGTCCGTGCTCCACGTCTTCGCGCTGGATGCCCGCCGGGACGACAACCGGGGCGGGCTCCAGGTGCGCATCCGCGAGCTGGGGGGAGCGAGCCTCGCGCCCTTCCGCCTGGACTCGCGCCAGCACGCGGTGAAGCTGTCACGCGCGGACCGCTTCGTGCTCCGCGCGCTGGACCCGGGCACCACGTACGACGTGGTGCTGCGCTACACCGCCGAGCCCGCCCGGACCCGCGGCCTGGGCGGAGGCCCGGTGGGCCGGGTGCTCGGCCTGGTGGGCACCGGCCCCGGTCCCGAGGGCTCGCCCAGCGGCCTGGCGCTCCTGGAGGTGGGGCAGCCCACCCGACTCAGGGGGGCGTCGTGGCTCCAGCTCGCCTTCCCGGACGACAACCTGGCCGACAACACCGGCACCCTCCTCTTGGAGGTCATCCCCGTGGTCCACCCCACCGGCGGCCAGACGGCCCCCGCCGAGCACCGCCACGGCCGCACGGCGCAGTGAGCCCTGCTACAGCCGTGCAGCGGCCTGTCGCCTAAAAGTTGATCCTCCAGTCGCTCCCCCTACCCTGAGCGACAAGGAGGGCTCAACATGTTGAAGCTGGTGGCAGTGGCCGTGGTGGGAGCGGTGGTGCTCGGGACGGTGGGGCTGTCGGGCCGCGTGGACGCGCGTCCCGGGAGCAGCGAGGCGGAGCCGACGCAGGCGCAGGTGGAGGCGGCGCTGGACGCGCGGCAGAAGGAGCTGCTGGGCATCCTTTTGGAGGCTCAGCGGACGGGCGAACGCACGGCGTCGGTTCACCGGTAATCTCGTGGCGTCGAGCGCGACTCGGTGCTAAGCCCGGGCCTCCGTTTGACGTCTACCTGCCCGCGAGGGGGACATGCCTGAAGGGTCCGCGTCACTCAACCAGCTCGCGGTCGGCGACCGGGTCGTCTACCCGAATCAGGGTGTCTGCCGCGTCACCGCCATCGACACCAAGGAAGTGGCGGGACAGAAGCTCATCTTCGTCACGATGCGCCGCGAGGAGGACAACGCCCTCCTGATGGTGCCCCAGCAAAAGGTCGTGGCCATCGGTGTGCGCCGGGTCGCCAGCCCCGACGACGTGAAGAACCTCTTCGCGTTCCTGCGCTCCGACGGCGACAAGGCCGACCTGGACTGGAAGCAGCGCGCACGCACCAACCAGGAGCGCATGACCCAGGGCGGAATCCTGGGGCTCGCCGAGGTGGTCAAGGACCTCCAGGTCCTGAGCGAGCTGCGCCCCCTGCCGACCAAGGAGCGTGAGCTGTACGACAACGCCCGGCACCTGTTGGTGTCGGAGGTCGCCACCGCGCTCGGCACCGCCGAGGTCAACGCGGAGGACGCCATCGACCTGGTCCTCTTCCCGCCCGGCCGCGAGCGCCCCAAGCGCACCGCCGCCGAGTTCGCGAAGGGCGACGAGGACGACCTGGGGCTCGACGGAGACCTGCTGGGGCTCGACGGAGACCTGGACCTGCCCTCCGACGAGGAGCCGCAGTCCGAGTCCGACGAGGAGAGCGCCTCCGAGGAGGAGGGCGAGGAGTCGTCCGAGGAGAAGGGCGATGAGGAGTCCTCCGCGCCCAAGAAGCGCGGCCGTCCTCCCAAGGCCAAGCCCGCGGAGGCCGAGGGCGCCGAGCCCGCCGCGCCCAAGAAGCGCGGCCGTCCTCCCAAGCCGAAGCCGGAGGCGCCCCCCGAGGGCGCCGAGCCCGCCGCGCCCAAGAAGCGCGGCCGTCCTCCCAAGCCGAAGCCGCCCGAAGTGGAGGGAGCGGCGCCCGCCGCGCCCAAGAAGCGCGGCCGTCCGCCCAAGGCCAAGCCCGCCGACAGCGAGGACTGACCGCCAACACCATCCAGGGGGCCCTGACGCGGGCCCTCTTCGTGCCGAGGTGATTCCCCGTGATTCGCGTCGTGACGTTGGACCCCTTCGACGACAAGCAGCTCGCCAAGCTCAACCGCACGCTCTACACGGCGTTCGGCGTGGGCAGCGAGCACTCCGGCAGCGCCGAAATCCCCCCGGGGCTGGGCGAGCCGCTGGACGCCGAGAAGCTGCTGGACCAGGTGAAGGGCATCCGCGCCTATCAGGACGACAAGGTGCTGCTGCTCACCACGCGCAAGCTCAAGGAGCGCGAGCTGCCCAGCGGCGTGGCCCCCACCCCGGGCTTCGCGCGCCAGGGCAAGGACCGCTCCATCATCTCGCTGCAGCCGCACAAGGACCTGGAGACGGGCTTCAAGCCCGTGGCGCGGCAGGCGCTGCACCAGCTCGGCCACCTGTGGGAGCTGCACCACTGCCTGGACCCGCGGTGCTCGATGTACCCGCCCTGGACGCCGTCGTTCTCCCAGGGTGAGCCCATCTTCTGCACCTTCTGCCGGGAAAAGAGCGAGCAGAAGATTCGTCTTGCGAAGTCCTAGCCTCCCACGCGCGCTGCCCCTCCTGGAGCTGGGGGGCCTGCTGCTCGTCGCGCTCCTGTGCCTGCTCTTCCACCTGCGGCTGCCGGGCAAGCTCCCCACCGAGGAGGGCTATCGCGCGGTGGCCCGGCGGCTCCAGTCGCAGGCCCGCCCCGGTGACGCGGTGCTGCTGTTCCCCTGGTGGACGGAGCGCGCGCGCCTGTTCGTGCCTCCGGGCCTGCCCGTCTACGGCTACCTGGGCTCGGACACCGACGACCTGTCCGCGCACCCGCGCGTCTGGGTGCTGGGACAACCGGAGCTGCCGCGCTCGGACGAGGCGGCCTTCCTGAAGGACTTCCTGCCGGAGCGCCGCGCCGTGGGTGAGCCCGAGCGCGAGGGCTCGCTGACGCTGACGCTCTACGAGAACGGGCGCCACCGGCCGCGCCGCTTCACCGCCTCTGACGTCGTCTCCCGCGCGCGCGTGTACCTGGAGTCGGACGACGGCGCGCGGCAGGCGTGCCCGTTCAGCGGCTCGGCGCACCGCTGCCCCGGCCAGGGCAATATCTACGTGGCCGCCGAGTGGCACGAGGTCCTCTACGAGCCGCGCCACTGCCTGTGGATGCCCGCGCCGCCGGGAGACCAGAAGCTGGTGGCGGAGTTCGACGGCGTGCCCGGCGACGTGAGTCTCAGCCTCGAGGGCGGCATCATCTTCGAGTACGCCTTCCCCAAGGACGCGCAGCTGACGACGGCGCTGCTGGGCGTGGACGACGCGGCGAGCGGCGAGCGACTGCTGGACGTGGCGATCGCGCCGGGCCAGGAGGGCGTGAAGAAGGCCGAGGTGCGGCTGCCCCCGGGCGCGCCGCGCACGGTGAAGGTGTGGGTCCGCTCGCGCAATCCGGACCGGCGGCAGGTGTGTCTGGACGTGCTGGCGGTGGAGCCGGCGGTGGGAGTGAAGGGATGACGGGCAGGCCGGCGACCCGCGAGGAGAAGCGCTGGGCGTGGGCGCTGTGGGCCCTGGCCTTCGTGGCGCTGTGGTGGACCGAAGGCCACGTGGGCTTCACGCGCGACGAGAGCGTCTACTTCGCCGCGGCGGAGGGGTACGCGGGCTGGTTCCGCCAGCTGTTCCAGTCGCCGACGCGGGCGCTGACGGACGCGGCCATCGTCCGCGCGTGGGACTACAACCACGAGCACCCCGTCCTGATGAAGACGCTGTTCGGGCTGAGCCACCTGCTCTTCCACGACACGCTGGGGTGGATGCGCTCGGCCGCCGCGTTCCGGCTGCCGGCGTTCGCGCTGGCGGCGCTGGTGCCCGCGCTGAGCTTCCTGTTCGGCAGCGCGCTGTACGGCCGCGCCGCGGGCCTGTTCGCCGCGCTCGCGTTCATGCTGGTGCCGCGCCAGTACTTCAACGCGGAGCTGGCGTGCTTCGACGTGCCGGTGGCGGCGCTGTGGCTGCTGGTCGTGTACTGCTTCTGGCGCGCGCTGGAGGACGTGCGCTGGGGCGTGGCGTGCGGCGTGGCCTTCGGCCTGGCGCTGACGGCCAAGCACAACGCGCTGTTCCTCCCCTTCGTGCTGACGCCCTTCGCGCTGTGGCGCGCGTGGGAGGCGAGCGAGGCGGAGCCCCAGGCGCGCGGGTGGCTGCTGCGCTTCGTCGGCCTGTTCGCCTCGGTGGCGGTGCTCTACGGGCTGCTCATCCTGTCGCTGGGCGGCGGCGAGGGCTTCCAGCGGAAGTTCTTCCTGCTCAGCCCCCACACGCTGTTGTTCATGGGGCTGGCCGTCGGCGGCACGTGGCTGCTCAAGGGCGTGGAGAAGGTGAACGCGCAGGTGACGCGGGCGCTCGTCCCCATCGCGGCGATGGCGGTGCTCGGGCCCGTCATCTTCTACCTGCACTGGCCCTACCTCTGGCACCACCCGGTGGACCGCACCGCGTGGTACCTGGCCTTCCACGCCAAGCACAACCACTACGCCTGGTTCTACCTGGGCACGCTCTTGCGCGAGCCGCCCTTCCCGCTCGCGTACGTGCTGGTGAAGACGGCGCTCACGGTGCCCACCAGCCTCTTCGCGCCCATGGTGACGGGCTTCCTCGCGCTCGCGGGCCGCGGCGTGCTGGGGCAGATGGAGCGCACGCGCGCGTGGGTGCGGCCGGTGACGATGGTGGAGGCGCTGGTGGGAGTGAACGCGGTGACGTCCATCCTCATCATCAGCCACCCCCAGGTGCCGCACTTCGGCGGGGTGAAGCACTGGTTCCCGTCCATGGTGTTCCTGGGCCTGCTCGCGGGACAGGCGGTGTCGCGCGGCTCGACGGCGCTCCTGGAGCGGCTGCGCGAGAAGAAGCCCTCGGTGCCCGCGCTCGCCGTGCTCGCGCCCGTGTTCGCGGTGCTGCTGGCGCCCGCGCTGGTGTACTCGGCGCGCGTGTTCCCCTACGGGACGGCGGCGTACTCGGAGCTGGCCGGAGGGCTGCCCGGCGCGGCGACGCTGGGGATGCAGCGGCAGTTCTGGTCCAGCCACGTCACCGGCGTGCTGCCGTGGATCAACGAGCACGCGAAGCCGAACGCGCGGCTGTTCCTGCATGAGGTGCACGGCGGCTCGTTCCGCGACTACCAGCGCAACGGGATGCTCCGGCCGGACCTGCGAGCGGTGGGCAGCCCCTTCGAGGCGGACATCGTCGCGTACCAGTACCACCAGGAGTTCCGCGAGTACGAGTTCCAGACGTGGCAGGCGTTCAACACGCGCACGCCGGCGACGGGGCTGTACCTGGACGAGACGCCGCAGGTCATCGTCTACGTGCGGCCCGAGCCTCGCTGAGCCGCGACGAGGCCCCCGTGATGACCCACGGGGCCCTCGCTCACGGGTGACGCGGGCGCTACGGAGTCAGACACCCCGGGCCCGCCGAGCAATCCGAGCACCAGGCGCTGGACTCGTAGGACGATTGGCAGACGCCGTCGCCGCAGTAGCCACTGTACGGACAGTCCTCGGGACAGGACTGCGGCTCCAGCCGGAAGCACAGGCCGTTACCACAGACATCGATGAGCCCCTCCGGCTCACTTGGCCGCGCGGCCTCCGGCGCCAGACACCCCGGGCCCGCCGAGCAATCCGAGCACCAGGCGCTGGACTCGTAGGACGATTGGCAGATGCCGTCGCCGCAGTAGCCACTGTACGGACAGTCCTCGGGACAGGACTGCGGCTCCAGCCGGAAACACAGGCCGTTACCACAGACATCGATGCGGGCCTCCTGCTCCCCCAGTTCCTGCTCCAGCGGAGCCTGCGCATCCACACCACCACAGGCCGACAACACCGCGAACGACACCACGGCCATCCAGACACGAGTCCATCGCTTCATTCGACGCTCCTCGGGGTGAAGGGAAACAGTCCATCCTAACCATTGGACCAAGGACGACCGCAAACCCTCACACCCACGCCCGAAGCGCCTCCTCACCTCCAGCACAAACATCCAACCCGGATGCAAAAGCAACCCGGGAACACCCCTCACGCACTGGGCACACCTTCCCCACCCTGCTCCCCCGCGAGGAGCACCGGGAGCACATGCAGCACATCGTGCCGGTCGACCTGGCTCCACCCGCGAGTCACCGCCAGGTCGGCCAGCTCCGGTGAGGGCTCGAACGCCAGGGGGAAGCCCACCAGCGCGAGGATCTCCCCGTCGGAGAGGGAGTTGCCCATCGCGAGGGAGCGCTCCAGCGAGGCGCGGTGGAGCGACGCCAGCTCCTGGAGGATGCCCGGCTTGCCCCCGCTGCGGCCAGGCCCCTGGAGCACCTGTCCCGTATAGCGATTGCGTTGGATGGCCATCTGCGCGCCCCGGTACACGTCGATGCCCAGGTCCTCCGCGACCAGATGGACCATCTCGATAGGCCCTCCGGAGACCAGAGCCACCAGGAACCCCTCGGCCTCGAGCATCCGGAGCAGCGGCCGGACGAACCCGAACAGGTGACCTCGCGCCTGGGCCCAGACATCCTCCGCGGCGCGCTCGACGCTGGGGACCGCCACACCCGCGAAGAGCCGCTCCCAGCCCCGGTAGACATCCGCGACGGCGTCGAAGAAGTCCTGTCCGCCCACGTCATGGCGTTCGACCGCCGCCAGGAGTTCGCGCACGACCGTCCCATCACAGACACCGCGCGCCGTCAGCTCACGCACCAGCAAGGCCCCGAGCGTGTCCGGGGTGAGCGTCCCATCCAGGTCGAGCACCGCGAGCCTTCTCATACACAATCCTTCCTGTCGGGCAGGGCCCCTGTCGGAGTCCCTGGCTCCTCCACGAACCAGGACGGAGGACCTCCTCCCCTGGATGTCGGCTCGGAGCGCGGCGTGTTGCGCATCCGACGAGCAGCCCCGTCGAACACCGTCCTGGCGTCCGCGAGTCATCACCTGAGGCCTCCCAGGTGTCGCCCGGCACGATGCTGCGTCCCCTCGAGGATGGAACCCCCGTCTCCAGGGCGGGGCGGGCGACCCGGGCGCGGTGGGGACGACGTTGGCGGCCTCCGCCCCCCTGTCCACCTTCCGCGAGTCGGGCTCTCGCCCGGAGGGGGACATCCACATGCAGCTGTTCAGGCTTCCGTCGATTCTCGCCGTGTCCGCGGCGCTGTGTTTCTCGGTCGGCTGTTCCAAGCGGGGCTCGCAGTCCCAGGGCGCCGAGCCCCAGGCCAGCACGCAGCCTCCGGCCCCACCCCAGCCGCCACCTTCGATGGCGCAGGGCGCGCCGCCGCCCGACGACGCCCACGGCAAGCACCATGGCAAACACCACAAGGGCGTCTCCGAGGCCAACTGCCCCATGGCCGTCCCCGGCGCGGTGGCCCGGGCCGAGGACGTGCCCGAGGGCGTGGCGCTGGTCCTCAGCACGCCGGAGCCCACGCAGGTGGCGGAGCTGCAGCAGCGCAGCCGCCGCATGCTGCACGAGCAGGCCGCCAGCACCCAGCGCGCGCAGGAGACCTCCGTCCTGGACGAGGTGCAGCGCGAGGACCTGGGCGACAGCGACACCGAGGAGCAGTACGGCCGCGATGACAGCGGCACGGGAGGCGCCGGCATGGCGGGCGCGCCGACGATGCCCTCCAGCGCGAGCGTCCAGGACACGCCGGATGGCGTGGTCATCGTCTACACGGCGATGGACCCGTCCCAGCAGCAGCAGCTCAGCAGCGAGGTCCACCAGACGGCGAACGAGATGAAGCCCGGCCAGTGCCCGGGCATGTGAGCCGCGCCTTCTGTCAGCCCCTGCCCCCCGGCGACTTCCGGGGGCGCAGCGCGGCCAGGGCGTAGTCCACCACCGTGTCCGCGTAGGACTCGGAGAGCGGCGCGGTGCGCAAGAGCCAACGGTGGAACAGCGGGCCGAAGAACAGCTCCACGGCGACGTCCAGGTCCACGTCCCGGGCCACCTGCCCCGCCTTCTGCGCCGCGCGCAGCCGCTCCTTGGTGACCTCCAGGTTCGGCCGCAGCAGCGTGTCCACGAACTGCTTCGCCAGCGTCGGGTCCATCTGCGACTCCGCGGTGAGCGCGCGCGAGGGCACCTCGAAGCGCGGTGAGCCCAGCTCGGCGACGGTGGCCCGAATCACGCCCTTCAGGTCCGCCACCACGTCGCCCGTGTCCGGCAGCGGCGCGACGTCCCCGATGAGCGCGGCGAAGGCGTCCAGCACCAGCGCGCCCTTGGTCGGCCACCAGCGATAGATGGTCTGCTTGCCCACCCCCGCCCGCGCGGCGATGGCCTCGATGGTCAGCCGCGTGTAGCCCTGCTCCCCCACCAGCTCCACCACCGCCTTCAGGATGGCCTGGTGCGAGCGCTCACTGCGCCGCCCCGTGTCCGGCGTCTTCGCCTCACTCATGGGGCACACGCTAGCGGGGCGGTGGCGATACGCAACGTCTCGTCTTGACAACAAGCACCCCGGGCCTCATGGTGGCCAAACGAGACGGACCGTCTCGTCTCAATCCA
The DNA here is from genome assembly GCF_020037095.1 of Myxococcus sp. XM-1-1-1. NCBI lineage: Bacteria > Pseudomonadati > Myxococcota > Myxococcia > Myxococcales > Myxococcaceae > Myxococcus > Myxococcus sp. XM-1-1-1. The sequence goes on along the minus strand of NZ_JAIQDH010000008.1, from coordinate 335,806 downwards.
GGAGCCCTTCCATGAAGCGACGCGCCCATATCGCGATGGTCAGCATCCCCGCGCACGGCCATGTGAACCCGAGCCTGGAGGTCTTGCGAGAGCTGGTGGCCCGGGGCCATCGCGTGAGCTACGCCAACGACGCCTCCTTCGCGGAGCCCATCGAACAGACGGGCGCGAAGCTGGTGCCCTATCCGTCGACGCTGCCGCGAGAAGGCGTCGCGGACCGGCAGTGGCCGGAGGACACGATTGGTCAGCTGGAGGTGTTCCTGAAGGACGCGAAGGAGCAGTTGCCCAGGCTGCGCGCGGCCTGGGAGCAGGACCGGCCGGACCTGTTCCTCTACGACATCGCGGGCTACACGGCGCGCATCCTCGCGGAGAACTGGGGGAAGCCCGCCCTCCAGCTCTCCCCCACGTTCGTCGCGTGGGAGGGCTACACCGAGGAGATGGCGCCGATGATGGAGGCGCTGCGCGCGGCCCCGGGTGGCGCGGACTACTACCGTCGCTTCTCCGAGTGGCTGAGGGACTGCGGCGTGGCGGAGACGGACTCCACGCTGTTCGTCGGTCTGCCGCCGCGCTCGCTCGTGCTCATCCCGCGCGCGATGCAGCCGAACGCGGACCGCGTGGACACGCGGCGCTTCACCTTCGTGGGACCGTGTCTGGACGAGCAGCGCGCCCACCAGGGGACGTGGAGCAGGCCCGCGCACGCGAAGAAGGTGCTGCTCATCTCGCTGGGGTCCACGTTCACGAACCAGCCCGCGTTCTATCGCCAGTGCATGGCGGCGTTCGGAGATTTGCCCGACTGGCACGTGGTGCTGAACATCGGTCGACATGTCCAGCGCTCGGAGCTGGGGGAGGTCCCCGCCCACTTCGAGGTGCACGCGTGGTTGCCGCAGCTCTCGGTGTTGAAGCAGTCGGATGTCTTCTTCACCCACGCGGGCATGGGCAGCACGCAGGAGGGGCTGTGGTGCGGCAAGCCGATGCTGGCCGTGCCCCAGGCCACCGACCAGTTCGCCAACGCGGACCGCATCGTCGAGCTGGGCGTCGGCTTGCGGCTGGACACGGAGCAGGCCACCGCGGCGGCGCTGCGCGAGGCGTTCCAGCGACTCACCACGGAGCCCCGCTTCGCCGAGCGGGCCGCCGCGATTCAGCGTGAGCTTCGCGACGAGGGAGGGGCGAAGCGCGCCGCGGACCTCATCGAGCAGGCGCTCGGTGGGTGAGGCGCGACGTGCTCCACCGGGCGTCGCCGTGACTCCCGACACGCGCGACGACGAGTCGTGGCAGACTTGTGGGCATGGACGCGCGGGACATCCATCCGAAGTGGGTCGTGAACCTGGTGGATGAGCCGCGGGAGCTGTACCTGTGGCTCGGCTGGTCCTCGCTGGCGGAGCTGCTCGAGGCGATGACCGAGCTGTCGACGACCCCCAACACCTACTTCCGCTTCACCTTCTCGGAGAGCACCCTCGCGAGCCTGGGTGAGCTGCTCGCGCGCGTCGAGGACTGTCATGCGACGCCGGAGCCCTACCGGGCCCACCCTCGTCAGCTCAGCGTCGAGCGGCTCGCCAGCGCGGCGAACGAGGTCCACCAGCAGGCACAGCGTCTCCAGGACAAGCTGGCCGAGCCCGGTTTCGCTCACTCGCTCGCGCTCCAGAAGGTGTTGGCTCCACGAGCCTTCCTCGATGCGTGGGCGACGATTCTCCGCCAGCTCGGCTCGGGGGGAGACGGCCCGCGACCTCCTCTCCTGGGCTGCACGGGTGACGTGGACGTGTCGCTCGAATGGGGGTGGTAGCCTCCTGCGCCACCGCCATGGAAAGCAACGCACCGTCCTCCGCGCAGCCGCTCGCCAGTGACAAGCCCGGGCTGTTCGCGCGCTTCGCTCCTGGCATCCTCGTCGCCGCCACGGGTGTCGGCGCTGGAGACCTGCTCACCGCCAGCCTCGGAGGCTCCGCGGTGGGTGTGTCCATCTTGTGGGCCGCCGCCGTGGGCTCGGTGCTCAAGGGCTTCCTCAACGAGGGCGTGGCCCGCTGGCAGCTCGCCACCGGGACCACCGTGCTGGAGGGCTGGGCCCGCCTGGGCGCGGGCCTGCGCTACGTCTTCTTCATCTACCTGCTCGGCTGGAGCTTCTTCACCGGTGGCGCCCTCATCTCCGCGTGCGGCGCGGCGGGGGACGCGCTGTGGCCCCTGGCCAGTGACCCGGAGACGTCGCGCCGGCTGTGGGGCGTGATTCATTCGTTGGTGGGCCTGGCGCTCGTGGGCCTGGGCGGCTTCCGGCTCTTCGAGAAGCTGATGGCCGCCTGCATCGCGTTGATGTTCGGCGCGGTGCTCTTCACCGCGCTCGCCTCGGAGCCGGACTGGGCCGCCGCCGCGCGCGGACTCGTCGTCCCCTCGCTGCCGGACCAGGGCGCGCCCTGGGTGCTGGGGCTGCTGGGCGGCGTGGGCGGCACGGTGACGATGCTCTCCTACGGCTACTGGATTCGGGAGAAGGGGCGCGAGGGCCCGCGCGGTCTGCGCATCTGTCAGACGGACCTGGCCGTGGGCTACGCGCTCACCGGGATGTTCGGCGCCGCCATGGTCATCATCGGCTCGACGCTCCAGTTGGAGGGCACGGGCCTGCGGGTCGCCACCGTGCTCGCGACGCGGCTGGAGGCCATCATCGGGCCGGTGGGCTACTGGGTGTTCCTGGCCGGCTTCTGGGGCGCCGTGTTCTCCAGCCTGCTGGGCGTCTGGGAGGGCGTCCCCTACCTCTTCGCGGACTTCCTGCGCATCCAGCGCAGAGAGGCCCGGGGCCTCGTGGATCTGCGGACGACGCGCGCGTGGAAGCTGTATCTGGTGGCGCTCTCGCTCGTGCCCCTGCCCATGCTCTGGGCGCCGCTGCAGCGCGCACAGCTCGCGTATGCCGTGGTGGGGGCGCTGTTCATGCCACTGCTCGCCGCCACCCTTTTGTGGATGAACAACCGGCGGGACTGGGTGGGCTCGCTGCGCAACGGCTGGCTCGTCAACGCCGCGCTCGTCGCCACGCTGGTGCTGTTCGTCATCGTAGGGTTTGACGAAGCGGTCGACGCGCTGCGCAAACTGAGGATCCGCTGAGAGCGGTGCGCGCGGCGGGACACTGGAATGAACGAGGGTTCGGGCTCCGGTGTCGAAGCGCACGGATGTGCACTTACGGTCTTTGTATCGCGCGGCCTCCAGGCGGGCGGGCGACAGCCCATCCCCCGAGCATGACGCTCGGAGTAGGCTTTCGAACGCGGATGGTGGATCTTCCACGCCCCGGGAGGGACACATGAAGCGCTGGAGCATGGTGCTGGCAGTGGCGGCGATGAGCGTGGGTTGCCAGAACGGCAAGAAAGAGGACCGCGGCACACGGGCGCAGGTCCGCAAGACGGGGCCCGCGACGATGGAGGTCATCCCCTCGGCCGGACAGCTTCCGTACTGCATGCTCTACACGGTGTCGGAGAAGGGCGTCATCCGTCAGCTCACGCTGACGCGGGAGAACCGCTCCATCCGCTGCGACGCGAACAAGCCCGTCGCCAACACCAGCTTCCGCGTCCCGACACAGGAGGGGAAGGTCAAGGTCTACATCTTCTTCTCCGACGAGCGCATCCCCGCGGGCCCCGTCGCGCAGCAGCTCTACGACCTGCGCGGACAGGACCGCATCAGCGCCATGGACCTGCGGCTGCCGGGACGCGTGTTCGTGGAGACGATGGACTTCGTCCCGGAGGAAGGCACCGCGGAGATCACCGGCGCGGTGGTGGGCACCCACGGCGAGGTGACGGACTCGGGCTCCGGCGCCGCGCCGGACCAGGACCTGGGCGCCACGGTGCTCGGCGACGGAGGCACCGCAGGCGCACAGCCGGCGGCCGCGGACGAAGGGACCTGAGCTCGACACCCGAGGAGGACGCGAGACCTCCTCGACGCATGTCGCGCGTGTCACACCGCCTGAGCGCCACGCGAGCCGGACGCAGACCGGCTCGGCGCGTATCGCTCACGTCGCGCCACACGGGCGCCTGGGCACATCACCCGAGGAGGACGCGAGACCTCCTCGAGTCACCTCCCCTGAATCACCAGGCCTCGCGGGCCATGGCCAACAGGTCGGCCTCCGTCACCTTGCGCGGGTTGCTCAGGTGCGAGGCGTCCAGGAAGCCCTTCTGCGCGATGAGCGGCAGGTCTTCCTCGCGCACGCCCACGTCCCGCAGCCGCGCGGGAATCCCGATGGCCGCGTTGAGCTTGCGCACCTGCTCGATGGCGTTGCTCGCGAGCACCTCCTCGCGCGCGTTGGACGTATCGCCCATCGCCACCGCCACGCGGGCCAGCCTGGCCGTGCTCGCCGCGCGGTTGAACTCCATCACCACCGGCAGCACCACCGCGTTGGCCAGGCCGTGGTGCACGCCGGAGATGGGCGTCAGCGCATGCGCCAGCGCGTGACACGCCCCCAGGCCCTTCTGGAAGGCCATGGCGCCCTGCATCGCGGCCACCATCATGTCCGTGCGCGCCGCCAGGTTCGTCCCCTCGCGCACCGCCGTCACCAGCGAGCGGCTCACGCGGTGGATGCCGTCGATGGCCACCGCGTCCGCCAGCGGATGGAAGCCCTGCGACAGGTACGCCTCCAGGCAGTGCGTGAAGGCGTCCATGCCCGTGGCCGCGGTGACCCCCGGAGGCAGCCCCAGCGTCAGCTCCGGGTCCACGATGGCGGCGCCCGGCAGCAGGTGCGGACTGAAGATGACCGTCTTGCGCCCCGTGTCCTCCAGCGTCACCACGCCCGAGCGCCCCACCTCCGAGCCCGTGCCCGCGGTGGTGGGAATGGCGATGAGCGGCGGCAGGTCGTCCTTCACGTACTGGTCGCCGCCCTTGGCGTCGTCGTAGCGGCTGAGCGGCGGCTCGTGCGTGGTGAGCAGCTGCACCAGCTTGCCCGCGTCCAGCGCGCTGCCTCCACCCAGGGCGATGAGCCCGTCGCAGTCGTTCTTCCGGTAGACCTCCAGGCCCGCGAAGACGTCCTTCTCCGTGGGGTTGGGCTCCACCTTGTCGAAGACCGCGCACGGCAGGCCCGCCGTCTTGAGCACCTCCAGCACGCGGGAGACCAGGCCCGCCTTCACCACGCCCGCGTCCGTCACCAGCAGCGGGCGCTTCATCTTCAGCCGCTGCGCCTGGGCGGGCAGCCGCTGGAGGGCCCCCGCGCCGAGGACGATGCGGGTGGGCCACGCCATCTCGGTGACACGGGGCTCGGTGGGGATGTCGAACGGCTTCATCTCGGGTTCCTCCCTCGGGCTCATCAGATGAGTTCCAGGTAGCGCTCCAGCTCCCAGTTGGTGACGGCGCGCTCGTACTGGCGCACCTCCCATTCGCGCGTGCGCACGAAGTGGTCCACGAAGCCCTCGCCCAGCAGCTCCCGGGCGCGCTCGCTCTGCTTCAGCAGCGTCACCGCGTCCTTGAGGTTGCGCGGCAGGGGCGCGGCCTCGTGGGACGCGTACGCGTTGGCGTTGCACGCGGGTGGCGGCTCGATTTCGTTCTCGATGCCCCACAGGCCCGCGGCCAGGCTCACCGCCATGCCGATGTACGCGTTCATGTCCGCGCCCAGCTGGCGGTACTCGATGCGCATCGCCTTGGCGCTCTCGCCGATGACGCGCACCGCGCAGGTGCGGTTCTCCAGGCCCCACGCCGCGGTGGTGGGCGCCCAGGTGTTCTCCACGCTGCGCTTGTAGCTGTTGATGGTGGGCCAGTAGAGCGCCGTCAGCTCCGGCATCAGGGCAATCTGCCCGCCGATGTAGTGCCGCATCAGCCGGCTCATCCCGTGCGGCGCGCCCTCTTCATGGAAGAGGTTGCGCTCACCCTTCGGGTCCCACAGCGACTGGTGCACGTGCCCCGAGCAGCCCGGCAGCTTCGCGTTCACCTTCGCCATGAAGCACGCGGACAGGCCCTGGCGCGCGCACAGCTCCTTCACCACCGTCTTGAAGAGCGCCGCCTTGTCCGCCGAGCGCTCCACGTCGTCATACCGGATGGCCGCCTCGAACACGCCGGGGCCCGTCTCCGTGTGGAAGCCCTCGATGTCCAGCCCGAAGCCGTTGCATCCGTCGATGAGCGAGTGCACCAGCGGCGCGTTGAGCGACGTGCGCAGCCACGAGTAGCCGAACATGCCCGGCGTCAGCGGCGTCAGCTCCTGGAAGCCCTTCTCCCGGAGCGTGTGCGGCTGCTCCTTGAAGATGAAGAACTCGTACTCGGCGCCGAAGCGCGGCAGGTAGCCCTGCTCCCGCGCGCGCGCCGCGACCTTCTGCAGCAGCTGCCGCGGGCTCGCCTCGAACGGGGTGCCGTCCGGGTTGACGAAGTCCAGCAGGAACGCCGCGGTGTCCGGCTCCCACGGAATCATCCGCCCCGTGGACAGGTCCACCGTGGCGTGCGCGTCCGGGTAGCCGGTGTGCCAGCCCGTCACCTGCGTGTTGTCGAGCAGTTCGTCGCTCAAGTCCCAGCCGAAGACGACGTCACAGAAGCCCAGCCCGCTCTTGGCGGCGCTGAGGAACTTGTCCACGGAGATGTACTTGCCGCGCCAGACGCCATCGATGTCGACGGCGCCGACCTTCACCTTCTTCGCGCCGCGCTCGTCCAGCCAGCGCCGCATCGAGTCCGCGCCACCCGAGTCCCGGGGCACGGCGGCGCCGCGCACCGGCCCCCCGCGCTCCTTCGCGCGAGCCCTGCGAGCCACGGCCGGGTGCGTGAGTACCTTCGCCTTGGAACGGGTCGGCATCGGGACCTTCCTTCGTGGGGTGAGGGAATGCTCAGGTGTCCGTGGGCAGCTTCGTCCACACCGCCTTCGTCTGGAGGTAGCCCTCCAGCGCGTGGTGCGACAAGTCGCGGCCCCAGCCGGATTCCTTGTAGCCGCCGAACGGCGCGGCATCGTCGAACTCGTTGAAGCAGTTGATCCACACCACGCCGCTCTTCACCTTGCGAGCCAGCGCGTGTGCCTTCGCCACGTCGCGCGTCCACAGCGACGCGGCCAGCCCGTAGAGCGTGCCGTTGGCCAGCTCCAGCGCCTGCGCGTCGTCCTTGAAGCGCATGCACGCGAGCACCGGGCCGAAGATCTCCTCCTGGGCGATCTTCATGTCCGGCTTCACGTCGCCGAAGACGGTGGGCTTCATGAAGCAGCCCTTCGCCTTGGCGCTCTCCGTGTCGCGCTCGCCGCCCGCGAGCAGCCGCGCGCCCTGCTGACGCCCGCTCTCCACGTAGCCCAGGATGGTGTCGAGCTGCTTCTGGCTCACCTGCGCGCCCATCTCCGTGGACGGGTCCAGCGGGTCACCCACGCGCAGCTTCTTCGCGCGCTCGGCGAGCCGGCCCACGAACTCGTCGTAGACGCTGTCCTGCACCAGCACGCGGCTGCCCGCGTTGCACGTCTCACCCTTGTTGCCGAAGATGCCCCAGAAGCACGCCTCCACCGCGCGGTCCATGTCGGCGTCGGCGAAGACGACCTGGGGGCTCTTGCCGCCCAACTCCAGCGTCAGCTTCTTCAGGTTGCTGCCCGCCGAGGCCTGCATCAGCCGGCGCGCGGTGCGCCCCGAGCCGGTGAACGAAATCTTGTCCACGTCCGGGTGGCGCGCGAGCGCCTCGCCCGCGGGGTCTCCGTAGCCGGGCACCACGTTGAGCACGCCGGGCGGGAAGCCCGCCTCCAGCGCGAGCGCGCCCAGCTTCATCGCCGTGAGCGGCGTCATCTCGGAGGGCTTCACCACCACGGTGCAGCCGGCGGCGAGCGCGGGGCCCAGCTTCCAGCACAGGATGCACGTGGGATAGTTCCAGGGGACAATCAGGCCCGCCACGCCCACCGGCTCCTTGAGCACGTAGGTGTGGAAGGGACCGTCCACCGGCAGCACCTCGCCATGCACCTTGTCCGCCCAGTCCGCGAAGTACGCGAGCGTGCCGGCGCCCGGCGCCACGTCCCCACGGATGGCGTCGCGGAACGTCTTGCCGTTGTTGAGCGACTCGACGAGCGCGAACTCCTCGCGCCGCTGCCAGAGCAGGTCGGAGAGCTTTCGGATGAGCTTGCCGCGCTCACGGGCGGACATCTTGCTCCACGGGCCGGACTCGAACGCGCGCCGGGCGGCCTTCACCGCGCGGTCCACGTCCGCCGCGGTGGCGCTCGGCACGTCGCACACCTTCTCACCCGTGGCGGGGTTCACCACCGGGAAGGTGCCCCCTTCGATGGGGTCCACACCCTGTCCGTCGATGAGCAGCTGCAGGACGGGAAGCCGTGGGGAGAGGGAGCGTGCATCAATCATGGGGATTCCTCGGGGCGCACGGGGGCGTTCCAGACGGATTGGCCAGGAGCGAACACAGGTGGCACGACAGGGTAGGAATGACGTCCAGACGCGGCAACCTGCGGCGGTGAAGAACGTCTTGTTGCTGAAAGCCGGCGAGGCGGCCGTGTCCGTGCGCCTCAGTGTGGGTGATTACGAGCAGTGGTTCCTGCGCACCATTGGACTGGAGGGTCATCGCTTCGACATCCTCCCCGTGCACCGCGACGCGCCGCTGCCCCGCGACGCGCGCGCGTATGACGCGGTGATGATGACGGGCTCACCGCTGTCGGTGACGAAGCTCGAGCCCTGGATGGAGCGCGCCGCGGACTTCATGCTGAGCGCCGCCGAGGCGGGCACGCCGGTGCTCGGCGTGTGCTTCGGTCACCAGCTGCTCGCGCATGCGTACGGCGGACAGGTGGCGCGCAATCCGCGCGGCCGGGAGACGGGCACGGTGCAGGTGCGCCTCACCGAGGAGGGACGCCGGGACGCGCTGTTCGACGGCGTGCCGGAGCTCTTCGCCACCCAGGCCACTCACGAGGACATCGTCACGTGCATGCCCGAGGGCGCGAGGGTGCTCGCGGGCAACGACAATACGGCCACGCAGGCGCTCGCCTTCCGCCCCAAGGTCCGGGGCGTGCAGTTCCACCCGGAGGCGGGCCCCGACGCACTGCGCGCCGTCATCGACGCCCGGCGCGAGGGACTGGAGAAGGAGGCGCTGGCGCGGGGGCGTGCGCCCGGCGAGGAGGTGCCGAGACTGCTGGCGAGCCTTGCTCCCACTCCCTTCGGGCGCCGAATCCTGATGAACTTCCTGGAGCGCTTCACCTGACCCGCTTCCCGAGGCCTCCCTTGCCGCGCATCCTCCTGTCCTTCCTGCTCGCCCTCCTCGTCACCTCCTGCTCGGACGGGAACCCGTGCGACCAGGCGCCCCGCTGTGACGAGGGGGAGGCGCTCAACTGTGAGACGGCCTGCACCGTGGGCCCCTGCTCCACCGGCCCCGTCTTCCAGCAGTGCGACCGGGGCGCCACGTGCACTGTCGTCGCCGGAGACCGGAGCGACGCGCGCTTCTATCGCTCACGGGCCGTGTGCGCGCTGAGCCTGACGGCGTGTGACCCGGCGACGGCGCCCGAGCCGGTGTGCGAGGACGGGCGCTTCGTCACCGGCTGCGGCGCGCACCGCCGGGACATCCGGGTCTTCTGCTCGCAGTCGGCGCTGTACTTCGACCAGGTGCCCGCCTGCTGCATCACCGGCCCCGGGGATGGTGGCACGGACGCGGGGACGGGGGATGGTGGGATTCCCGACGCGGGCCCGGGAGGCGCGGACGCGGGACGTTGAGCAGCGAGCGTTCGCGGTTCGCGAGCGCCCCGCACCGCCTGCAGCGGGTGGTGGGAATCCACAGGTTGAGCCCGGACGGCGCCTCGCGCGTCGCTCGGGTGCGCCATGAAACGTTTCCTGCCGCGCTATCGCCGGTGGAGCCGCCGGCTCAAGAGCCTCATCGGCCAGCTCCACCTGGACGCGGACGCCAACCGCATCGTCCGGAGGACGGACTTCGCCCACTGCCCCAGGCCCGTGCTGCTGCTCTACGGCTTCTTCAGCACGCGCCGGGTGTTCGAGGTCCTCGAGCAGCGGCTGCGGCGCGAGGGCTACGCCGTGTGGTCCATCCACCTGGGCGGCGCGCTGGACCGCTTCAACACGCACGGCATCGACGCGCTCGCCGAGAAGGTGCGTGAGAAGGTGGAGCGCATGTACGCGCGCTACCCGCACATGGGGCCCTTGAGCATCATCGGCCACTCGAAGGGTGGCCTCATCGGCACGTACTACGTGAAGCGCCTGGGCGGAGACCAACGGGTGCGAAACCTCGTGACGCTGGGCACGCCGCACCAGGGGTGCCCCCTGGCGTACCTGGGATGCGCGACGCTCGGCTGGTTCAGCCGCAGCATGTGGCAGCTCACGCCCGTGTCCCCCTTCCTGCGCCAGCTCTCCACCGGCGCGTTCCCCCGGAACGTGCGGGTGACGTCGCTCTACTCGCGCACGGACGAGGTGACGCCGTGGACCTCCGCGCGACTGAAGGTCGACGGACAGCCCAATGTCTTCAACCACGAGCTGCCCGACGCGGGCCATGGGGAGCTGCTCACGCGCAAGTCCGTCTACCAGGTCATCCGGCGCGAGCTGGCCGCGGGGTATGGCGAGCACGCCCCGGCGCTGCGCGCGCTGCCGCCCTCCGCCTCTTGAGGTAGAGAGGGGGACATGCCCTCGCGGTGGGACCATCTCTTCGACCTGAAGCCCGTCACCCTCCTGGAGCACCTGGTGGAGGAGGTGGCGAAGCTGCTCGCGCAGGACCTGCAGCGCTGGCCGCCGCCGGTGCAGGAGGTGGACCTGGACACCGGAGGCCACTTCGCGCCCCTGTTCACCGAGCCCCGTCCCCGCCCCTCCCCCTCCGTGTACACGGAGGCCCTGCGGCTGACGCGCTGGGAGCTGTCCCACGAGACGGACGCGTATGACGACTACATGCGCCACCAGCGCTACCTGGAGCGCGGCCTGGGCCCCGACGACAGGCTGGCCCTGCTGTTCCTGTCGCGCTGGCTGACGGAGCAGATGCACGGGCTGGGCGAGGCCACCGAGGGGCGGGTGAAGCGCAAGCACATGCACGAGTGCCTGGACCGGCTGGAGCGGAAGCTCCGCCTCCAGCAGCCCTCCGCCTGAGCAGCCCCGCCGGTTGGACCGGGGATGGGGGAAACTTTCCGTCACCCCGGCACCCGGGCGAGCCCCTGCTTGGGGCACGAACGAGAACGTGGGCGAGCGGGCCTTGTCAGCGCGCGGGCGGTGCCATAAGCCCGAGACATGTCGCCGCAGCCCGTGGACTCTCCGCCTCCGACGCCCATCGTCGACCGTCGCCATCGCCTGTGGGTGCTGGGGGCCCTGTGGCTCGTGGTGGCCCTGGTCCTGGTGACGTTCCGCTCGGTGGTGATGCCCTTCGCGGGCGCGGCGCTCATCGCCTATCTGGTGCAGCCGCTGGTGTCGCGAATCACGCGGGTGAAGGTGGCCGGGCGGCAGGTGCCGCACTGGGTGGCCATCCTGCTCATCTACGCGGGCTTCTTCGTCGGCGTGTACCTGTTCTTCGTCGCGCTGGTGCCCCAGCTGTACCGGGAGATGGCGCGCGTGAGCCGCGACCTCATGGCGCTGGCCAACACGCTGACGCCCGAGCAGGTGCAGGTGCTCGCGCAGCGCGCGGAGACGTGGCTGAGTGCCCAGGGCATCCCCGTGGCGCTGTCCAACCGCGCGCTGGAGGGCGCGGACGCGGCCGGCGCGGGGCAGTTCAGCCTGGCGTTGGATTTGGAGCAGCTCATGGGGGACGCGGTGAAGCGCGTGGCGTCCCTGGTGCAGGAGAACCTGGGCGACATCGTCAACGTGTCGCGCCGCATCGTCGCCAGCGTGGCCGCGGGCGTCTTCATGCTGTTCTTCATCCTGATGGTGGCGGCCTTCTTCTCCATCGACGGGCAGGCCATCCGCCGCTACTGCGGCACGCTGGTGCCTCCCGAGTACGCGCAGGACGCGCGGCAGCTCGCCGAGCGCCTGGACCGCTCGCTGTCCGGCGTGGTGCGCGGCCAGGTCACCATCTGCGTCGTCAACGGCGCGCTGACCTTCGTGGGGCTCCTGCTCTTCGGCGTGAAGTTCGCGTTCCTGCTGGCGACCATCGCCACGTTCTTCAGCCTCATCCCCATCTTCGGCACCATCCTGAGCTCGGTGCCCATCGTCCTCATCGCGCTGGCGGACGGCTTCCAGAAGGGCGTGGCCATCCTCTTGTGGATCATCGGCATCCACGCGGTGGAGGCGTACTTCCTCAACCCGAAAATCATGGGCCAGGCCGCGCGCATCCACCCGGTCATCGTGGCCTTCTCGCTCATCGCGGGCGAGCGGCTCTTCGGCCTCATCGGCGCGCTCTTCGCGGTGCCCATCACCGCCATCCTCGTGGCGTGCTTCGACTACGCGCGCCTCAAGGCGCAGCCCCAGGCTGTGGTGACGCTGCCGGGCGCCGAGCCGCAGCCGGCCGTCGCCACCCCGGGGCAGCAGACGCCCGCGGCCTGAGGGAGAGGCACGGCCTCACTGACAGGCGGCGGCGCAGCGGTCTCCGCGGCAGATGGGCATGCAGCGCCCGCAGTCGATGGAGCCCTCGGGGCAGCCGCTGGTGCAGCTCACGCCGCGGCAGTTGGGCCCCTCGTCCGCGTGCGTGACGGCCGTTCCCAGCCCGCAGCACGCGTCCGCGACGCAATCGTCGTCTGTGTAACAGGTGCGGCTGGACAGCACCGGCGGCGGGTCCAGCAGTGGCCCCAGGGGGTCCACATCGCATCCCACGGTTCCGAGTGTCACCCCCACGAGGAGGGGAAGCAGGCGGACGAGCATGGGACCCAACATGGGTCCTCCCCGGGCCAATGGCTACCTCTAGCGGTTCATCGAGCCGAGGAAGTCGGCGTTCGTCGCCGTCGGGCGCATGTGCTTGAGCACGAACTCCATCGCGTCGATGGGGGTGAACGGGTGCAGCACCTGGCGCAGCGCGGTGATGCGGACCAGGTCTCCGGGCCCCAGCAGCAACTCCTCCTTGCGCGTGCCGGACTTGTTGATGTCCAGCGTGGGGAAGATGCGCTTCTCCATCAGCTTGCGGTCCAGGACGATTTCGGAGTTACCCGTGCCCTTGAACTCCTCGAAGATGACCTCGTCCATGCGGCTGCCGGTGTCGATGAGCGCGGTGCCGATGATGGTCAGCGAGCCGCCCTCCTCGATGTTGCGCGCGGCGCCGAAGAAGCGCTTGGGCTTGTGGAGCGCGTTGGCGTCCACGCCGCCGGAGAGGATCTTGCCGGACGCGGGCACCACCGTGTTGTAGGCGCGCGCGAGCCGCGTGATCGAGTCCAGCAGGATGCAGACGTCGTACTTCTGCTCGACCAGGCGCTTGGCCTTGTCGATGACCATCTCCGCCACCTGCACGTGGCGCGTGGCGGGCTCGTCGAAGGTGGAGGAGACCACCTCGCCGCGCACGCTGCGCTCCATGTCCGTGACTTCCTCGGGGCGCTCGTCCACGAGCAGCACGATGAGGTAGACGTCCGGGTGGTTGCGGCTGATGGCGTGCGCGATGTTCTGCAGGAGCACCGTCTTGCCGGCCTTGGGGGGCGCCACGATGAGGCAGCGCTGGCCCAGGCCGATGGGGCAGAACATGTCGATGATGCGCGTGGTCATCTCCGACGACTCGTGCTCCAGCTTGAGCTTGCGCGTCGGATACAGCGGCGTGAGGTTGTCGAACAGGATGCGCTCGCGCGCCGCGTCCGACATCGGGTCCGTGAAGTTGACCTTGTCCACCTTCTGGAGCGCGAAGAAGCGCTCGCCCTCGCGGGGCTGGCGGATGGGGCCCGTCACCGTGTCGCCGGGCCGCAGGTTGAAGCGGCGCACCTGCGACGGGGACACGTAGATGTCGTCCGGGCTGGGCTGGTAGTCGCTGTCCGCGCTGCGCAGGAAGCCGAAGCCGTCGCTGAGCAGCTCCATCACGCCCTCGGCGTGGACCTCGAAGCGCTTGTCCGCGATGCCACCCAGGAGCGCGAAGATGAGGTCCTGCTTCTTCAGACCCTGGTAGTTCTCGATGCCCACGTCGTGGGCCATCCGGGACAGGTCCGTGATCTTCATCCGCTTCAGGTCATTGAGCTTGATGACCTGCATGGGAGCGCCGTCGCGGCTGACCTCCGTGATGGTCGGGGCCTCGGGGGCCTCCGGCGGGGGCGGCAGCGAGGCCGCGGGGGACTCGTCCTCACCAGAGATGCGAGCCTCCTGGAGGTCGTCGTCGCGGACCGGACGGGAGATCGGCGTCAGCACGGGGCGGGGCGGCTCGGCGCTCGCCTCGGCGGCGTCGCCCTCCACCTCGGTGCCCGTGTCCTCGTCACGGCGAGGGGCGCGGCGCGAACGGGACGGCTTCTCGGCTTCCTCCCTGTCGGCGGTCTTCGCCGCCGCGCGCTTGCGACGGGGCTTGTCGTCGGCCTCGACTGGAACAGCGACGTCGGCGGCCTTCTCTCTCGAAGTACGGGCTTTGCGCATGGCTGGGAACGCTTGGGGAGGTGTGGGGTGCCCGAGGACTCGGACGCTCGATTGCCGGGGGAGATGTCCGCTCGGCCTCGGAAGCACCTTCTCCAGTGAGGAGCGACCCTTACCGGAATCCCTGGAGGGGACTGCGCGGGCGCGGGCCGATTGGTTTTGGGGAAGAGATGGCGCCGTCGAAATTCCTGCGCCAGTGAACCGCCGAGGGACGTTATTGACCCCCTCCAGGCCTGTCAAGGCATCTTGAGGGCCACCCTCCGGACTCTTCCTGATGAGCAACATGAGCCCGGCGGCGGACATTTCCCACCCGCCACGGGGCGTCGTGGCTCCCCACGCCAGGACCCGACGAGTCTCTTCGCTGGGGGTGGGCCCGCGCGGGCAGGACTGACGCCCCCCCACCCCGCCCCGCACGACGGGCATCACGCGGGCGCGCCTCACCGCCGGCATGAGGCGGGGCCTACGTGGCGGGGCGTGTGGCCCCGTGCACGCGGCGGACATGGCGGGAGGCAGTCGACGCGATGTCGGGGTGTCGCTCTAGATTGCGCGCCATGGACACGCCCTCACGCGGGGGCGTTTTGGGGTAAGGACCGCCCACCGTGGACGACTTCCAGAAAGCCGAAGCCCGAGCCCGCGAGCTCCGTCGTGAGCTGGCCCACCACAACCACCGCTACTACGTGCTCGACTCGCCGGAGATCAGCGACATCCAGTACGACACGCTGATGCGCGAGCTGCAGGGGCTGGAGGAGCAGCACCCCACCCTGCAGACGCCGGACTCGCCCACCCAGCGCGTGGGCGGCCAGGCCGCGGACGAGTTCGGCCAGGTGGTCCACCGCGTCCCCATGCTGTCGCTCGCCAACCTCTTCGAGGACGAGGGGCTGGTGGAGTTCGACGAGCGCATCCGCAAGATGCTCGGCATCCCCGCCGTCCACTACGTCTGCGAGCCCAAGCTGGACGGGCTCGCGATCGCCCTGCGCTTCGAGAAGGGCCTCTTCGTGCAGGGCGCCACCCGCGGCGACGGCACCACGGGCGAGGACGTGACGGGCAACCTGCGCACCATCCGCAGCCTGCCCATGGAGCTGTTCCCCCAGGACGGGGTGAAGGTGCCCGAGCTCCTGGAGGTGCGCGGCGAGGTCTTCATCCGCAAGGCGGACTTCCAGAAGCTCAACGAGAAGCGCGAGGAGGAGGGCGAGCCGCTCTTCGCCAACCCGCGCAACGCGGCCGCCGGCAGCCTGCGCCAGCTGGACCCGAAGGAGACCGCGCAGCGTCCGCTCTCCGTCTACCTCTACGAGTGTGTCCCCACCGAGGGCGTGCCCGCCTTCAAGACGCACATCGAGAAGCTCGAGTACCTGAAGTCGCTGGGCCTGCCCATCAACCGCTACGTGCGCGCGGCGGGCATCGACGGGGTGCGCGCCGCCTATGACGCCTCACTGAAGGGCCGCCACGAGCTGCCCTTCGAGGTGGACGGCATGGTGGTGAAGGTGGACGACGAGGACCAGCGCAAGCGCCTGGGCCAGGTCTCCAAGAGCCCGCGCTGGGCGGTGGCGTACAAGTTCCCGCCCGAGGAGGAGTCCACGCTGGTGCAGGACATCGGCATCCAGGTGGGCCGCACCGGCGCCCTCACGCCCGTGGCACACCTGAAGCCCGTGAAGGTGGGCGGCGTCACCGTGGCGCGCGCCACGCTGCACAACGAGGACGAGCTGCGGCGCAAGGACGTGCGCAAGGGCGACACCGTCTTCGTGCGCCGCGCGGGGGACGTGATTCCGGAGATCGTCTCCACGGTGCTCTCCAAGCGCCCCGAGGACTCCAGGCCCTTCGAGTTCCCCAAGCACTGCCCGGTGTGCGGCGCGGTGGCGGTGAAGGACGAGGACGGCGCCGTCATCCGGTGCACCGGCGCGTCCTGCCCCGCGCAGCTGGTGGAGAAGATCCGCCACTTCGCCAGCCGCATCGCCATGGACATCGAGGGCCTGGGCGACAAGCTGGCCGCGCAGCTGGTGGCCACCGGCACCGTGAAGACGTTCGCGGACCTGTACGCGCTCACCAAGCCCAAGCTGATGACGCTCGAGCGCATGGGCGACAAGAGCGCGGAGAACCTGCTGGCCTCCATCGAGCGCTCCAAGACGACCACCCAGCGCCGCTTCCTCTACGCGCTGGGCATCCGCCACGTGGGGGACGCCACCGCCAAGGCGCTCGCGGAGGCCTTCCCCCAGGTCAAGCAGCTCTTCGACGCGTCCCTGGAGGACGTCTCCCGCGTCAAGGACGTGGGCGCGGTCATGGCGCAGGTCATCCACACCTTCTTCCAGGAGCCCCAGAACCGCGAGGCCATCCTCGCGCTGCTCAACGCCGGGGTCGCACCCGCCCCGCCCCAGGTGGCCACGGGAGGCCCGTTCATTGGTAAGACGGTGGTGCTCACCGGCTCGATGACGGGTATGACGCGGGAGCAGGCGAAGGAGGAGGTCGAGCGGCGGGGTGGGAAGGTCGCCGGAAGTGTCTCGCGCAAGACCGATTTCGTGGTGGCCGGCGACGATGCGGGCAGCAAGCTGAAGAAGGCCCAGGAACTCGGGGTAAGAATCCTGGATGAGGAAGCGTTCCTCGGGCTGTTGCGAGCGGACGCCTAGAGGGTGAGGCATTCGGTTCATGAGCGGTTCCAGGCGGGTGTCCCTGCGCATCCAGGGCAAGGTGCAGGGCGTCTTCTTCCGGGAGAGCGCCCGCGTGGAGGCCTCGCGGCTGGGGCTGTCGGGCTGGGTGAGGAACCGCTCGGAGGGCTCGGTGGAGGCGGTGGCGGAGGGAGAGCCTGAGATGCTGGAGGAGTTCATCCGGTGGTGTCACCGAGGTCCCGAGCAGGCGCGCGTCACCGGCGTCGAGCGCACGGACGGCGAGGCCACCGGCGAGTACCGTCACTTCATCGTGGAGCGCACATCATGACGCCCTACGCGCTGGCATCCCTGCCGGCCATGCTGGGCATCCGGGCCGGGTCCAAGGTCTCCGTCATCAACCCGCCGCGCGGCTTCGTGCAGAAGCTCAATCCGCTGCCGGACGGGGTGGAGTTCCTCATCACCGCGCAGACGGGCCTGGATGTCATCCTCTTCTTCTCCCAGGACGCGACGGAGCTGGTGCAGCGGCTGCCCGCCCTGGCGCGCGCCATGGCCCTCACCGGGGGCATCTGGGTCTGCTGGCCCGGCGGCGAGGGCGTCAAGACGACCCTTTCCGAGGACTTCGTGCGCCAGGCGGCGCTCGACATCGGCCTGGTGGACAACAAAATCTGCACCATCGACGCCACCTGGACGGGCCTGAGGCTGGTGCGCAGGCCCCGCGGACGGCTGGACAAGCCCGAGGGCCGCAAGCAGGCCCCCGCCCAGGCCTGAGACCTGCCAGGGAGGCACCCGGCATCTGCCCGACAGTGGATGGATGCCGTTTCTCGGCTTTACACGTGTGCCGGGGGCGTGAAAAACTCCCCGTGTTTCTGGGCGCTTGTGTGACGCTCCGCATTGGCGAAGGTCACGCCCAGTCTTGAATTTTTGACGGGTTGCGTTCCCGGATACCTCCGGGCGCGTCGGCTGCGCCGGGGCTCCAAGTCGCCCCCCCAAGGTGACCCACTGCAGGGCACCGACCGGGTGTGGAAGGAAGGAGCGGGCGGCACGCGCGTGGTGGAGGACCTCGAACGCGGTTGAAGACAAGGCTCCGCCCGGCAGGGTGCCGGTGGCAAAGCGGAGCAATTGAACTCGGAGGAGCAGGCGGTGGTCCCCTTGGCCCTCGACAGCGTGACGTGTGCCGTTCCCGGACAGACCGGGGAGGACGTCCTGACTGGAGGGCCTCCGGAGGCCGCCTCTCCTTTCGCAGCGTGCACGCAGGCGCGGCGTCTTGCCGCCTCCCGTCCGGTGAGGTCCGCCCTACCGCGCGCGCGTCCAGGATTCGTCCATGAGCAGCATCCTCGTCATCAACGCCGCGGGTCGGGAGACCCGCGTGGCGCTCGTCGAGAACGGGCACATCGCGGAGTTCTATCTCGAGCGTAAGAAGGACAAGGGCGTCGTCGGCAACATCTACAAGGGTCGCGTGGTCCGGGTGCTGCCCGGCATGCAGGCGGCCTTCGTGGACATCGGCCTGGAGAAGGCCGCGTTCCTCTACGTCAGCGACGTCGTCTACGACCCGGACTTCGCCCGGGCGCAGTTCGAGCTGACCGAGGGCGAGCACGAGGACGCGCCCGACGTCCCCACCGAGTCCGAGGCCGAGGCCGCCGAGGCCGCCGCCCGGAACGGGGGTCCGCAGCACCACCACCCCGTGGAGCACGCGGCGGAGGCGGAGGTCGAGGAGCTGTCGGCCGAGGCTCCCGCGCACCTCGAGGGCCTGCCGAAGGACACCCGCCTGGAGCTGGCGGCGAACGCGCCGTCGGTGGAGGTGGCTTCCGGGACGGAGTCCGCCGTGGCCGAGGCCGCGCCGACGACGTCCGAGGCCGCGCCGTCCGCCAGCGAGCCTTCCGTGACGGTGGTGGCCAGCGAGGTGTCGGTGTCCGTGGAGGGCGCGACGGCCTCGGTGGAGACCGCGTCCGTGGCAGTGGCGGTGCAGGAGGTCCCCTCCCCCGCGTCGGAGTCGGCCGAGGCCGCGTCCCAGGCGCCGGTGTCCGAGGACGGTGTGGCGGCGGCGCAGCAGCAGCCCGAGCCGCCGCCGGCCGCGGCCACCGCGCTGAGCGAGCTGATTCCGCCGCCCGCCGGTGAGGAGGGCGCGCTGGCCGTGGCCCGTCCCGCCGAGGTCTCCGGTGAGCGCCGCACGCCGCGCGAGGCCCGGGAGGCGCGCGAGCCGCGCGGCCGGGAGAAGGAGAAGGACAAGGGCCGTCACAAGCAGGACGAGAAGCGCCGCGACAAGCGCGATGACGACGGCAACGGCAAGGAGAAGGTCAAGCAGCGCCGGACGGACAAGATCGAGGACTTGCTGAAGGTGGGCCAGGAGGTGGTGGTCCAGATTTCCAAGGACCCCATCGGAACCAAGGGCGCGCGGCTCACCTCGCACATCTCGATTCCGGGCCGTCAGCTGGTGTTCATGCCCACGGTGGACCACGTGGGCATCAGCCGCCGCATCTCCAACGAGAAGGAGCGCCGGCGGCTGCGAGAAATCGTGGACCGGCTGCGTCCGCCCGGCACGGGCTTCATCGTGCGCACGGTGGCGGAGAACGTTCCGCAGGAGAAGCTCGAGAGCGACATCCGGTTCCTCATCGAGGTGTGGAACCAGGTGGTCCGCAAGAACGAGAAGCGGGGCGGCCCCGGTCTGTTGCATCCGGACCTGGACCTCATCCTGCGCGCCACGCGCGACTTGTTCGCGCACGACGTGGAGAAGCTCGTCGTCGACGACCGCGAGGAGTACGAGCGCATCCTGGGCTTCGTTACGGCGCAGGACCCGGCGCTGCGCGACCGGGTGGCGCTGCACGAGGGCGACGACACCGTCTTCGACGCGTACGGCATCGAGCAGGAGCTGCAGCGGGCCACCCAGCGCAAGGTGTGGCTGAAGAGCGGCGGCTACCTCATCATCGACCAGGCCGAGGCGCTCACGGCCATCGACGTCAACTCGGGACGCTACGTCGGCAAGAAGAGCCTCGAGGAGACCATCACCAAGATCAACGTCGAGGCGGCCAAGGAGATTGTGTACCAGCTCCGGCTGCGCAACATCGGCGGCATCATCATCTGCGACTTCATCGACATGGAGAAGGCGCAGAACCGGGACAAGGTCTTCAAGGCGCTGCAGGAGGCGCTGGGGCGCGACAAGGCGAAGACCAACGTGCTGCGCATCTCCGAGCTGGGCCTGGTGGAGATGACGCGCAAGCGCGTGCGCGAGTCCATCGGCCGGGTGCTGCACGAGGACTGCCCGTACTGCGACGGCAACGGCTTCGTGAAGACGGCGACGACGGTGGCGTACGAGATCTTCCGGGAGATTCGCCGGGAGGCGCCGGGCTACAAGGACTCCACGCTGGTCATCAACTGCAACGCGGAGGTCGCGCGCCTGCTCCAGGGCGAGGAGCGCAACGAGCTGCGGCACCTGATGGACCGCTACAACAAGTCCATCCAGGTCAAGGCGCAGCAGAACTACCACCGCGAGCAGTACGACATCTACGGTCGCTCGGCGACGGGCCCCGAGCACAAGGTGGCCTCGTCCCCGGGCTCGGGTGACGGCGAGCTGGCGATGCAGCAGCGCAAGCCGGACAGCGGCGGCTTCGGGCGGCAGGACCAGAACCGCCGGGGCGGTGGTGGCGGCAGGGATCGCGACAGGGACCGGGGCGGTGGTGGTGGTGGCGGCGGAGACCGGCGCGATGACCGCCGTGACGGCCGTCGTCCGGACCGTGGCGGAGACCGTCCTCGCGGTGAGCGGGGTGGTGAGCGCGGTGACCGGGGCGAGCGCGGTGAGCGTGGTGACCGGGCCGGTGAGCGTGGTGGCGGTGAGCGCGGTGAGCGTGGTGGCGGCGAGCGTGGTGACCGGGGCGGTGAGCGCGGCGACCGGGGTGGTGAGCGCAACGAGCGCGGTGAGCGTGCCGACCGTGGCGGTGAGCGCGGCGAACGCGGTGAGCGTGGTGACCGCGGCCCACGGGGCGAGCGCGGCGAACGCGGTGACCGTCCTCGCGGCGAACAAGGCGGCGAGCGCGGTGACCGGGGCGGCGAGCGTGGCGAGCGCGGTGGCAACCAGGGCTCCGCGGGAGGCAACGGCGGCGAGAGCAGTGGTGGCTCGACGCCTCCGGCATCGGGCCAGGGTGGCTCGGAGCCGTCGGGCGGTAGCTCGACCTGATTCCGCGAGGTGAGGCGGGGCGGCGCTTAGGTGACCGCCCTTCTCACCCAGGCATCAGCCATCCCATGGAAGCCAAGTGGAGTGGGCTCCGTAGTGGCCCACTTCCTCACCCTCGGGATTGGAACGGCAGCACCCTCCTCTGGCATCACGGACTGGAACTGCCGCCCCTTCATGGGTGCGAAGTGGTCTGGGCCCGGTGCCAGGTCCGGACCGCTGGGAGGGGCCAGCCATCAGGCTCCGCGTCACCCCAATCCTCGGCCAGGAGCCGGAAGAATCGCGCTTGTGGGAGCAGGCACCGTCGAATCACGCATGACGTCCCGTGACGGATGCGCGCGCCTCCCTCTTCTCAACGATGAGGCCTGCGTCCGGCCCTGGCTCGCACGAGGCCTCCTGGATGTCGGTCAATGTGCCGCGACAGGCGCCTATCCACGGGAGGTGGGCTGGCCCTGGAGGTACAGGTTTGGCTAGCCTTGCGACTCCATGTCGCGGAGCGTCGTCGGCTCCCGGTCTGCTTCCGCCCCGGATGACACCCACCTCCGCTCCACTCCAGCACCCTCACCATCCACCGTGCCACCGCGCGGTGCGCCAGCGCATGGGCAGGAGCGCCTGAGGTTGGCCACGCCCTCGACTCCAGCGTCGTGGTGGCGGAGCACGCGCGAGCGTGCCCGTGACTGGGCGCTGCGCGTCTGGGAACCCGTGCAGGGAACCCAGGTGGGCCGCTTCGCGACCGACACGTTCCTCGCCGCGAGGACCGTGGCCCAGGGCTTTCGCGGAGAGAACCTCCGACTCCGCGCCGCCGCGCTCACCTACATCAGCATGTTCTCGCTGGTGCCGCTGTTGACGGTGGGCCTCGTCCTGCTCAACGCGTTCCACCAGGACCGCTTCGAGGAGCGGCTGCGCTTCGTCGTGAGGGAGATGCTCGCCCCCGGCGTCCAGGAGAAGTCCGCCGCGGTGCTCAACCAGCTCCTCGAGCAGAGCAACTCCGTGGCCATCGGCAGCGTCGGCTTCCTGGCCATCCTCCTGTCCGCGGGCTCCCTGCTGCGCCACATCGACGGCGCGGTGAACGAGCTGTGGGGCATCCGCCGCCAGCGCCCCTGGGGCACCCGGCTGCTCATCTACTCGGGCCTGCTCCTGTTGGGCCCCGTCTTCCTCGCGGCCTCGCTCACCGGGACGCGGGCCGTGCGCGGCGTTCTCCAGAGCCTGCCCTTCGCCAGCGTCCTCATCGCGCTCGGCACCACCCTCATCGCCGTGGTGGGCCTGACGCTGCTCTACTTCTGGACCCCCTACGCCCATGTCCGGGTCCGCTCCGCCCTGGCGGGGGGGCTCGTCGCGGGCCTGGGTTGGATCCTGGCCAAGTCGGTGTACGCCGAGTTCGCCGCGCGCAGCTTCCGCTACAACCTGCTCTACGCCTCGCTGAGCGCCCTGCCCCTCTTCCTCGCCTGGGTCTACGTCAGCTGGCTCGTGCTCCTCTTTGGAGCGCGGCTCGCCTACGCCGTCGAGCACACCGCCTTCCGCGACTCCCTCTTCGCCTTCGGCACCCACCCACGCGCCCATGAGCTGGTCGCCTCGCGCATCGCCCAGGAGACGACGCTGACGTGGGTGGACGGAGGTCCAGCTCCCACGCCCCGGGTGCTGGCGACCCGGCTTCGCGTCCCCGAGTCGCTCGTCCACGAGGTGGTCGACCGCATGGTCACCGCCGGCCTCCTGGAGCGCCTGCGCCGGGGGGGCTTGAGGCCCGCCAGGGACCCCGCCTCCCTCACCCTGGCCGACACCACCCTCGCCGTGCACGGGGTGATGATCTCCGGCGGGGCGGACACCTGGGATGGCCCCAAGGCCACCGGCTTCGAGCAGGTGGAGCACTTCTTCCAGGAGGCGGACTGCCTCGGCGTCGAGCGCCTGCGACGCACGCGCTGGACGGACTTGGTGGCGCCCCTGCGGCCTGAAGTCGCCCAGGAGGCCCCCTCGGAGCCCCCCCGAATGGCAGCCAGCGGAAATCCGTAAAGTTTCTAGGTGGTTGGGAGTCCACCCTGCTTGCAGTGCCGGCGCGTTCTGTTATGTTTTCCTGATTCGACCACGGGCCAGAGTGCCCTGTTGCGAAGGGGTCACCGGGTTTGCGGGAGCGTCCGATGCTCAAGTCCGATCTGATCAACATCCTCGTGGCCAAGCGGGGCGTGACGCAGAAGCAGGCTGAGGCCACCATCGAGACGATTTTCGAGTCGATGAAGGATGCCCTCTGTCGCGGCGAGAACATCGAGATTCGCGGCCTCGGTGCCTTCCACGTGAAGAACTACCAGGGCTACCAGGGTCGCAACCCGAAGACGGGCCAGGTCATCCCGGTGAAGCCCAAGCGGGGCCTGCTCTTCCGCACGGGCAAGGAGCTGCGTGACAGGGTCAACCGCCCCGCCCCCCAGCAGGCCCAGGCGGACCTGGCGTCCCCCGAGAGCAAGGGCCCCGGCAGCACCGGCACCGGCCTCTGACCCACCCTCACATCCCATGGGACACCGGCGACAGCCGACCGATGGGACGAATCTGCAGGGCGCCATCCAGCTCGCCGTACGTGAGCACCGCCACGTCCGGGAACGCCCCCTCGCACAGCCTGCGCAGTGACCTGCGCACATCCGGCGCGGTGAGCAGCACGGCCTTCCCGCCCGTCGCGACCTGACGCACCCCCTCCAGGATTTCCGCCACCCGCTCCGGGTCCGGCGCGAGCCCCCTGGGCCCGGCGGCCCGGAGAATCTCCTCCACCTCGGGGTCCACCAGGTAGGCATACAGCGGCCCCGTGGGCGCGAACTTGTGGCTGAGGTAGCGACGCAGGGCCTGTCGGCAGCGCTCGGCGAGCGCGGTGGCGTCCCCCTCGGTGGTGGGTGACACGAGCGCCTCCAGGATGGCCCTCAAGTCCCGGATGCTCACGCCCTCCTGGAGCAGCTTGCGCAGCACGTCCGTCAACAGCGGCAACGGCACCTTCTGGAGCGCCTCCTTCACCAGCATCGGCGCACGCGGCTCCAGCCCCTCCAGGAGGCCCTGGACATCCTGGAGCCCCAACAGCTCCGCCGCCCGGCTCCGCAGCACAACGCGCAGGTGCTCGGCGAGCAGCGCCTCGGGGCGCAGCACCTGGACCTGGGCGAGCTCCACCGGGCCGCGGCCCGACTCCGGAATCCGACTGATGCTCCTCCCCGTCGAGGGCTCCACCGCCGGCTCCGCCTTCACCTGGAGGAACGCGAGCTCGTCCGGAGGCGCCAGGGCATAGAGCACGCCCGGGGTCAGCTGCCCGCCGCCCGCGGGGACCTCGTCCACCAGGATTCGATACTCCCCCGGGGACAGATAGGCGGCCTGGGTCCTCACGCGGATGCCGGGGACACGGATGCCCAGCTCGAAGAAGAGCTCGTCCCGAACCGCGTTGAGCTGTTCATGCACGAACGCGCCCCCGGAGGACTGCGTCAGCACCGTCAGGTCCGGCGCGAGGTCCAGGGTGAGCGGGGACACACCCACGGGGAGCGCCGCGCTCATCGGCGGAGCCGCTTCCTTCCCGGAAGCCCCCGCCTTCTCGCCCGACGCCTCCGACTCGCTTGCCGCCGCCACCGGACGGGCCGCGCCGCGTGACAGGGCATACCCGAGTCCCGCCAGGGCCGCCGCCAGCACCAGGAACGTCAGGTGCGGCATGCCCGGCATCAGCGCGAGGACGCCACACAGTCCCGCGACGACCCAGAGCGTCCGGGCCTCGCCGAAGAACTGCGCGCCGATCTCCGCGCCCAGCGAGTCCTCCTCGCGCTCCGAGGCCACCCGCGTGACGACGAGCCCCGCCGCCACGGTGATGCAGAGCGAGGGTACCTGCGACACGAGCCCGTCACCGATGGCGATGAGCGCGAACGTCGCGGCCGCCTCGGAGAGCGACAACCCTCCCTGCAACACGCCGATGAGCGAGCCACCGAGCAGGTTCACCGCGACGATGACGAGGCCCGCGATGACGTCGCCCTTCACGAACTTCATCGCGCCGTCCATCGCGCCGAACATCTGCGACTCGCGCTCCAAATCCCTCCGGCGCTTGCGGGCCTGAGCCTGGTCGATGGCCCCCGCGCGCAGGTCCGCGTCGATGGACATCTGCTTGCCTGGCATCGCGTCCAGGGTGAACCGGGCGGACACCTCCGCGACACGCTCCGCGCCCTTCGCCACCACCAGGAACTGCACCAGCGAGAGGATGGCGAACACCACGCCGCCGACCACGTAGTCCCCCTGCACCACGAACTCACCGAACGCCTGGATGACGTCGCCCGCGTGCCCCTCCGCGAGCGCCAGCCGCGTGGACGAGACATTGAGCGCCAGTCGGAACAGCGTGGTGAACAACAGCAACGTCGGGAAGGACGTCACCTTCAGCGCGTCCTTCGCTCGCAGCGCCGCCACCAGCAGCGCCACGCCCGCCGCAAGGTTCAGCGCCAGGCCCGCGTCCAGCAGCCACGCCGGCAGGGGGATGATGAGCGCGCCCAGCACGGCGGCCATCGCCACCGCGAGCACCAGGTCCGATGAGCTCTTCACCTTCGACAACCACGACGTCAGGGCCTTCATGAAGTCCGTCTCCGAGATGATTCGTCCGCGTCCCGCGCTTCCATCGCCGTGCGGAGGACGACCGCCGCCGCCTGGTACAGCTCCTCGGGGATGGGCTCCCCCAGGTCGTAGTGGATGAGGCTCCGCGCCAGCGGCACGTCCCGCACCACGGGGATGCCGAGCCGACGTGCCTCCTCGCGCAGCGCGAGCGCCTCCTCCTCACGCGCCTTCGCGACGAGGTAGGGCGCCTCGCACTCCTGGGTGTCGTAACGGAGCGCCACCGCGAGATGCGTGGGATTGACGACCACCGCGGTGGCCCGGGCCACGCCCCGAGCCGGTCCGCCCTGCGCGAGCTGCCGGTGCAACGCCTTGCGCTGTCCCTTGTGGCGCGGGTCTCCCTCGCTCTCCTTGTGCTCGCGCTTGAGCTCCTCCCGGCTCATCCGCAGCTCACGAAAGTGGCTCCGTCGGGCGAGCAGGTAGTCCCCCACTCCCAACACCACCAGCACCCAGGCCAGGGTGTGCACCAGCCCCTCGATGCGCCCCAGCAAGAGCGGCAGCCCCTCGCCGCCCGCGAGCCACGCGGTCCGCAGCACCTGCGGCCCCAGTTCCTCCACCTCGCTCCACACGAACATCGCGACCACGGCCACCACGACCAGCGCCTTGCCCAGCTCCAGCCACGGCTTCACGCTGAACAGCCGCTTCATCCCAGCCGCGGGGCTGACACGCTCCCACTGGGGCGCCACGTGCTCGGGATTCATCTCGAACCCCACGGTGGCCACGCTGACGCCCAGCGACGCGATGAGCGCGCCGCCGAGCACGGGCCCGCTCATGCCCATGAAAATCCAGAGCCCCTCCTCCCAGGCGCCCGCCCCCTGCTGCTCGAGGAACAACCGCGACGTCCAGTCCCGCAGCCGCGCCACCTGCGGCGCCGAGCCCGCCATGAAGCCGAGCACGCCTCCCAACGTCACCGCGCTGGAGGACAACAGTCGGCTGCGCGGAATCTGACCCTTGCGGCGAGCCTCGCGCAGACGCTTCGCGGAGGGCTGCTCCGTCTTCTCCCCACTCATCGGGCCAGCTCCCCCAACACCGAGAGCGCCCCGCCCGTGGAGACGACTTCCGCCAGCAATCGCTCACACAACACGCCTGTCCCCAACCACAACACCGCGCCGCCCCCCAGGATGCGCAGCGGCGCTCCCAGCTCCTGCAGGTTCAGCTGCGGCGCCGCGCGCGACGCCATGGCCAGGAAGCAATCCACCGTCAGCATCGCCGCCGCCATCGGCGCGCCCACCGCCAGGCCCGTGGCCAGCGCGCCTCCCGCGAGCACGACCACGTGCAGCGTCGCGGCCTCCGTCGGCACGAAGGCCCCCAACCCCACCACGCCGAACCCACGCACCCAGGCGCCGAACACGAGCGGCGCCACCGCGCCCGACATCACCAGCCCCACGAGCAGCTGATGCAGCCCTTCGCCCGTGGCGGACTCACGGCTCCCCGACACCGGCAGGCTCGCCTCCGCGGACGTGCCCCTCAACAGGTCGATGAACCGTCCCCCCATCCGCGCCGCGTCGAACGGCAGCGCGGAGACCATCCCCACCGACACGCCATAGGCCAGCTCCCGCAGCAACCAGCCCGCCAGCGTCCACGACGACGTCACAGGCGCCGGCAACTCCACGCCTCCCTCCACGAGGAGGAACAACGCCAGGGAGAGCACCAGCCCCAACCGCACCGTCGGCGGCGTGGCCTGTCCACCCAGCACGGGGCACAGGAAGGCCACGGGCACGAGCCGAGCGCAGCACAGCGCCACCACGGCGGCGTCCGGCCCGAGCGCCTCCAGCGACGAGCGAACCAGCTCCAGGTTCATACCGAGACCTCCGCGATGAGCGTCAGGAGCTGGTGGGTGAAGCGCGTGAGCTGGGCGGCGATCCACGGCCCCGCGAGCACCAGGGCGAACACCGCAGCGCACAGCTTGGGTACCACCGACAGGGTGCTCTCCTGCAGCTGCGTCGTCGCCTGGAACAGCCCCGACAGGAAGCCCACCAGCAGGCTGGCCCCGACGGGCGGCAGCGACGCGAGCACCATCAACAACAAGGCCTCACGGCCCAGCGACAGCAACACGTCCTGGGTCATCGCGTCACCGGTATCCGAGGATGAGGCCGCGCGCGAGCAGCGACCAACCATCCACCGCCACGAAGAGGAGGATCTTGAAGGGCAGGCTCACCTGGCTGGGCGACAGCGTCTGCATCCCCAGCGCGAGCAACACGTTGGCGATGACCATGTCGAGCACCAGGAACGGGAGGAAGACGAGGAAGCCAATCTGGAAGGCCTCCTTCAGCTCGGTGATGACGAAGGCTGGGATGATGACGAAGAGGTCCGTCTCCTGGACCGCCTCCGCCTCCTCCGGCGGCCGCAGCTCACGCGCCAGGTCCACGAAGCGGGCCCGCTCCTCGGCGCTGCCATGCTTCACCAGGAACTCGCGCAGGGGCTCGGCTACCCGAGCGGCCGAGTCGAGAATCCGCGCACCGGAGCCGGACTCGAGCTCCTGGTAGGCGAGCTGCCCCGCGTCGTACATCCGCTCCATCACCGAGGCCATGATGTGGCCCGTCAGCACCGCCGCCAGCCCCGTCAGCACCAACGTCGGCGGCGCCTGCTGCGTCCCCATGGCCGAGCGCGCCAGCGACAACACCACCGCGATTTTCGAGAAGCTCGTCAGCATCAGCACCGCGAACGGCAAGAGCGACATCAGCGCGAGCATCCCCATCATCGACAGCGGACTGCCCGCGTAGGACTGCTGACCGAGCATCCCTTCCGGGGACGCCGCGGCGACCAACGGCACGAGCCACCCCAGTCCGCCGCTCATGACCGCATCCCCCTGCGCATCCCACGTCCCGGACGAGGCCGACGGGCCGGCGCCAGGACGAACGGAGCCGCCTGTCGCCGCTCGGGCAGCGCATGCACGTGCGCGAACGCATCCCCGAAGGTCACCAGGAAGTCGCGCCCCTCCACCTCCACCAGCGCAAGACCACACCGCGGTGACAGCCCCGCCCGGGAGACGACCTTCAAGCGCTCGAGGCCCGCCGCGCTCGTCCCCCTCGCCCTCCGTCTCCACCACCATCCAAGCCCCCCCAGTGCGCCCACGAGGAGCACGCACCGGGCCACCGAGACCATGGACACCCCTCCCATCGGCCCCAGCAGGGCCAGCGCGAGCACCAGGAGCGTCGCCACCTGCAAGCGAGCGCGCGGGGAGAACGAGAACCGACGGGCATTCATGGGCGCGCTCACGGCAGCAGGGCCAGGATGCGGGCACCAACCTCGCCCTCGATGTCCACCAGTTCGGCGCGCGCCACCACCCGGTCGCCCACGCGCAACAACACGGGCGTGCTCGCGTTGATGTGCAGCGGCAGCACCACGCCCGACTTCAACGCCGCCAGCTCCGAGAGCGGCACGAGCACCCGCGTCAGCTCCACCTCCACGTCCACGGGGAGCGGGGGCATTGCGTCGCTGCTGCGTTCATTCGAGGCCTGCATGTTCGACTCCGGGAAGGGCGCACGGACCTGCGCGCGCGTCAGACAGAAGCCCTCGGGATGGAACGTCCCCGCGAGCGAGAAGCCACGGCCCACCAGCCGTCCGTCTCCCAGGAGGCGCGCGTTCTCACGGCGCACACCCTCGAAGACCACCACGTCCCCCACCGCGAGCGCGTCCAGCGCCTGGTTCGTGAGCGGCATGCGCCCCACCAGACACCTCAGCTCGAGCGATGCGGCGAGCACCTCGGGCGCGACACTCGCGCCGCGCTCCACCGGGTACTCCAGGAACACGCTCTGGAGCAGCGGAGCCGGCAACAACAACCGGGCCCCCGCGCTCACCTGCCCCACCGTGACACGCAGCTCCACGCCCACCAGGGGCTGCCGGCCCCGCAGCCGGGCCGTGATGTCCTCGCCCCGCATCGTCAGCGCGACCAGGCGCGGCGCCAGCACCGGATACAGCTCCGACCGGGCACGCACCGCCGAGAGCCCCACCAGCACGAGGTACGCCAGCGTCGCGTCCTCCAGACGGGACAGCTCCGTCACCACACCCGCCCTGCCACCCGCGCCCGCGATACGCTCCAGCGCCGCGATGGCCAGCGCGGGCTCCAACTCCAGCACCGCCACGCCGCCCACCGCCGACAGCTCCAACAGGACGAAGACCGCCGGCCGCATCAGCCCACCGAGCGGAGAGACCACCGCGTCCAACAACCGGGCCTCGGCCGTCACGGAGCAACCCAGCTCACGGCCGAGCGCCTCGCAGACATCCCCCAAGGCCTGACGCCCCTGGTTCGCGACACGGGGACGCGCGGCGAGCACGAGGTGCGCCCGGCTCATCCTGCGTGCCCCCAGCCGGCGCAGTCTGCGCGGCTCGTGTGGAATCGACGGTTCGGTGTCCAGGTTCATCGAAGAAGGCTCTTGGGGGGAGTGAGACGACGCACCCCTCTCGTGCACGGCCCCCGCCAGGGGGCCGTGTCGTGAAGTCGCGGAGTTGGACGGTGTTGGAATCCGGGCTCGGGATGCCCGGTACGCAGAACAGGACGGACGTCAGCGCGTGGCTTCGCGGATGAGCCGCTCGGCCAGTGAAGTCAGCAGCGGCGGCGCCAGCGGGTCCACCGGCTCCACCACCCTCCCGGGGAACAGGGTGCGGTGATAGGGCGGCAGGCGCCGGAACACCTCCTTGCGAAGCGGCTCCGGCGCCTCCTCCATCAAGGCCTTCAACCTCGCGGCGGCGTCAGCCCGCTCACCAAACTCCAGCGCCACCTTCGCCTGCCGCCGCGCCGAGGGCATCGCCGCCAGGGTCCGCAGGTGCACCTTCGCGCGCCGCATCGCCCCCGTTCCCAGCCCCTCCAAGAGCTCCCCTGCCCGCTCCCGCCCGAGCACCCACGCCACCAGCGCGTACCGCTCCAGGGGAACCACCAGGAGCGGGCGGTGCACCGTGGCCTCCAGGTCCACGGGCGGCGGTGGCGGCGCCACGGGCACCTCCTCCTTCCGCGCCGGACGACGCACCCGCCCCACACGTGTCGCTTCCATGTCGAGTGTCCCTCCTCTCAGGCGACCTTGCGCGCCGCACCCGGCGACAACACGGGCCGCGCGGGCACGGGCGGAACCACGGGCGTCGCACTCAGCTCGCGGAAGTGCCGCATCCGCAGCGCCACCCAGACGAGGGCTCCCGACAGCCCCGTCACCAGCACGCCGAGCACCGCGAGCAGCACCCGCAGCCGCCATGGCGAGGACAGGCCCTGCGCCGCGGCCACCTCGCCCCTCGCGGGAACCTCGTCCACCAACAGCGACACCGACTCGGTGGACAGCCCCTCCACGCCTCCGGCCACGAGCGCCTTCAGGACCTCCGAGCCCTGCCGCACCCTCGCCGCCTGGCCGGGCATCACCCGCACCATCGCCGACGCCTTCGATGGCATGGGCGCGACACCCGGACGCGGCGGCGGGGGCACCACCAGGTGGACTCTCGCCAGCAGCACCCCCTCCATGGACTGGAGCGTCTTCTCCAGGCCCCGCTCCAGCACGCGCACGCGGCACAGCCCCTCCTCCGTGGGCGTGCGCACCAGCCCGCTCCCACCGAAGACGTCGCAGCCCACCTCCGCCGCGGGCCTCGGCAACCCCAGCTCCGCGAGCACCCTCACCGCCTCCGTCGACTGGTCGCCCATGACTTCGATGGACCACGAGGGCTTCTTGCCCGCCTCCAGGACCTTGCGCGCCTCCACCCCTCGCTGGATGAGCACCGTCTGGAGCTCGTTCGCCTGCCGCTCATCCAGTCCGTGCTGGATGCGCTCTCGACACGCCGCCGTCCCCAGGAGCAACAGGACGGCGAGCCACCTTCGGGAAGTCGATGACATGGCGCGCTCAAACCTGCGTCTGGAGGACCTGCTTGACGCCGCCGGTCGCCTTCTCGACGACCTTGCCGGCGAGGTCGAGCTCCTGGCTCGCCCGATAGACCTGCGCCTGCAGTGACAGCAGCTCCGCCGACGAGAAGTCCCGGCCCGACTCCGCCAGCCCCAGGATGTGGTCCAGTCGCTTCTGCGCCTGCCCCACGCGCTCCACCACCTGCGCGGCCTGCTGCTCCCTCGCCGACTGGACCGAATCCACCCGCTCGCCCGCCTGCGCCCGCGCACACCCCGCGGAAGCCCGCGCCCCCGTGCCCTCGGCCCGGACCACGCCCGCGGAGGCCTCGCCCACCGGACGCGTCGCCCCCTCCACCGACACGGGAGGCCCTCCGCTCCGTCCAGGGTTCCGGGCCCCCTCCAACACCTGACCGAACCGCTCGCGCCCGGGCTCCACGGGCGACAGGCCCGGGCCCCCCACGGCGCCCACTTTGTCCACGCTCATGGCTGCCATGCCCTCTCAGCGGATGTTGTTGATGGCGGCCTTCGCCGAGTCGTGGCGGACCTTCATGATGTTGGAGACCGCGTTGTGCTCACGGCTCTCGCGCTGCATCTCGTTCTGCAGATGCAGATAGGCCGCATTGAACTTCTGGCCCTCCGCGCTGAGCTCCTTCTGCGCGTTCAACAGCTCCCACGCATCGGTGCTCCCCGACGACGTGCCTCCCGTTCCCAGCGAGGCGCTCGCCGTGGACGCCGACGCCGTGGAGGCCGACGCCGTGGACGCGAAGTCGGACGTCTTCATGGGCGCCACCTGCGCCACCGCCAGCTTCGTGCTGGAGACCGCCGCGCTCAGGATGGCGCCGGTCGGAATCATCCCGCCCACCACGCCCGCCCCCTTGTTCACGACGGTGTGCGCCGCGTGCGCCAGCACCGTCCCGAAGTCGTTGCGCGGCGTCTGCCGAGGCAGGGTGCGGGTGGTGCTCAACAGGTACGGGCTGCGCTGACTCGGTTCCAAGCAAGACCTCCGGCGATGGGTGCCGGAAGCCCCTGTTCAGGGGCCATGCCAGGAGAAATCCCGAGCAATCCCGCCTGCCTCGGCGCCCACCGGACTCCACCCGCCGGGAAGAGCGTCCGGACGATGGGATGGGCGGACGGGACGGAAACTTGCCTCGCACGCCAGGTGCCTCAGAGTTGTCGCACCCTGTCGCACGCGGAGGAGCAGATGCAGACTTCCAATGGTGGCCCCCACATCGCCGAGCGCTTCCACCCGCGCGTCGAGGCGGACATCGCCGTGAAGGTGCTCCTGCCGGGACGCGCCGTCATGGCCCGGGCCCGCGATGTGTCCATGGCGGGCCTGTTCCTGCTGGCCCACCCGGGCGACTCGCAGCGTCAGCTCACCCTGGCCCTGCCGCTGCCGGGGGACCGCGAAATCGTCACCACCTGCACCATCCGCCGCCGCGAGGCGAACGGCGTGGCGCTGGAGTTCGGCGAGCTGGACTGGGACGACCTCATCGCCCTGGCGCGCTTCCTCCACCCGCGCCTGCCCTGAAGCTCAGGCCGGCTCCGAGCGGGGCGGCGCCATGCGCAGCCGCTCCACCAGCGCCATCAGCTCCGCGCCTCGGAAGGGCTTGTGGATGTAGCCGTCCGCGCCCGCCAGCGTGGCGCTCTCCATGTCCGACTTCTTCGCCTTCGCGGTGAGCATGTAGAGCGGCACCGCCGCCGTGACGGGGTCGCTCTTCAGGATGCGACACGCGGAGATGCCGTCGAGCTGCGGCAGGACGACGTCCATCAGGATGAGGTGGAAGGTGCGGCTGCGCGCCAGCTTCAGCCCCTCCAGCCCGTTGGCCGCGCACACCACGTCCACCGTGCCGTCGCTCAACATCGAGCGCACCAGCTCCCGGATGACGGGTTCATCCTCCACGAGCAGGATGTGAAAGGGTGCCTGGGACATGCCAACCATGTTTCTCCGGCGCGACGCTGGACGACTCGAGGGCGATGACTCGCGGGCGCGCCACCCCCACTTCCGGTGCCACCTGCCGCGCGCGGTATAGCCCCGCCGACACCACGCGCACCAGGGTTGCCATTCATTTGTGTGGAGCACCACGCATCCGACATGTCTGCCTGGGATTCACGGGGAAATCCGCCCTTCGTCTCCGAGCCCCGGCCGGCCGACCGCTCCCCGGGCCAGCAGGCCCTCCGCGCCACCCGCGCCCCTCGGAATTCCACCCCACCAGGTCACCTCCTGCACGCCCCTCCCTCCAAGGCTTCGGTTCTCCGTTGTCCCGGAGCGCTATGATGGGCCTGAAATGGCGGCAAAACTAGAATGTCCTGAGTGCCGAGGCACGGTGGGGCGAGACGACTTCCAGTGTGAGCACTGTGGGTTGCTCCTGGACCCGGAGCAGGCCAGCGGGGAGTACGTCGTCACCGAGCCCACCATCGTCCGGGCCATGCTCTCTCCGCCCCAGCGCACCCGGACCATGGAGCTGCCCCGGCCGCCGCCGCAGAAGCCCGCGGCCCACCACCTGGCCACCGCGCGCTTCACCATCCCCATGGATGCGCAGACGGTGCCGCGCCTGCGTGCCGGGTTGGACATCGCGCTGCAGCCGCTGCATCCCTTCGAGGCGCATATCGCGTCGTTCGTCGATGGCGTCCTCGCGGTGCCGCAGCTCGCGCTCGCGGCGCGGCTGCCCGAAATCGAGGTGAAGGTCGTCCTCAAGGGCCTGCTGGAGCGCGGCGTCGTGGAGCTGCGGCGCGAGCCGGCCCCGCCGCCCAAGCGCAGCCTCACGGCCGAGATGCCCGTGCTCGACGGCTCCGAGTTCCTGGAGCCCGAGCCGCTCGGCGCGGACGAGGAGGCGGAGCCCTTCACCCTCCGGGACGTGCAGGTCCCCACCCTCTCGGGTGAGGCTCCCCTGCCGCCGATGGCCCTGGGTGACGAGGACGGCCTGACGCCCATGGCGCTCGGTGACGAGGAGCCCATCGAGGACCGTCCGACCCGACGCGACAGGCCCCTGGATACACCCTCGCATGACGCGCCCGCGAAGCCCTCGCGGGGCTTGCGTCCCGGAGCCGCGCCCCGTGGGGCCTCGAGCCCCGCTCCCGGGGAGCGCCCCCTGCCCGCGGGCCTGGCGCGACCGCCAGCCTCTCGGCCCGGCGCATTCATCGGAGCGACTCCCTCACGGCCAGGGCCCCTCGAAGGAGCGGCGCACGCGTCGCGGCCCGCCACCCCGGCGAGCCCTGTCATCCCCTCGGACGAAGCCCCCACGCTGCGAAGCTCGCATCCACAGTTGGGTGGCGCCTCGCGCGTGGTGCACCCCGCCGCTTCCGCACAGCCCGCCCGGACGCCCCCGCCGCTCGTCACGCCCAGCGGGGCGACCACCCTGCCCGCCGTGCCCTTCCCCGGAAAGGTGGCCCCCACGCCCGTCGAGCACGCCACGCGTCCCCAGCGTCCCTCGATGCCGCTGGATGCGCCGCTCCCCGGCGCGGCCCCGAATTCGCCCGAGGACCTCCTCCAGCGCGCCGTGCGCCTGGAGCGCGCCGGACACGTGGAGCGTGCCATCGAGGTCCTCACCAAGGCCATCGACCGCGCCCCCGACGCCGCCGCGCTCCACAGCAAGCTGGCCCTCATCCTCATCCACCAGCGCAAGGACTACGCGCAGGCGGCGCGGCTGCTGGAGCGCGCCGTGGAGCTGGAGCCGGGCAACACCGTCTTCCAGCAGAACCTGCTGAAGGTGACGGCGCTCTCCGCGGCCAACGCCGGCGAGCGCAAGGACCGCAAGCCCGGCCTCCTCGCGCGGCTCACCGGCAGACGCGGCTGAACACCGCGCCGCTCAGGGTCCTCCGCCGTCCAACAACCGCTCGGCCTCCTCCAACGAGAAGGCCAGATACGCGTCGTAGCCCATCTCCCGGCTGGTCCGCTCGAAGTGCAGCGCCGCTTCCACCGAGCGCCCCACCACCCGCACCACCCGACGGAAGCCTCGCGCCTTCGCGGCCTCCATGATGCGCCGCAGGTGCACCGTCCCCTCGTAGTCCAACGACGTCACGCCCTTCAGGTCCGACAACAGGTCGAACCGCGGACGCATCCGGTCGATGGCACTCACCGCGGCATCGCCGACGCGCTGGGCCTCTTCCTTGTCGACGTCTCCCCAGATGCGCACCACCAGCCGGTTCTTGCCGACGTGGACCTCGACCTCGAACACTGGGCACCGACCTCCAAGGAAAACCCGATATCCTCTGAGTCAGTCTACTCCTGCAGGAGCACCGGCATCCAGGCTCCTTCCAGGAAGCCCTGTCGTTCAGATTTCCGCGACGCCCTCGCGCTCGGCCCAGCCCTCCAGGCCGTTGGGCAGCCGGATGCGCACGAAGCGCCCCGTCTCCTCGAGCAGGCGCACCTTCAGGCCCGCATGCACCTCGAAGATGGAGCGCGCGCCGGGCTGCGGCAGCTCCCGGGCCACCAGGGTGGGAGCCAGCACCACCGCTTCATGCACCGTGTCATCCACGTGCGCGTGCGCGGCCAGCAGCACGCCCGAGGGAAGCGCCACGGCGAACAGCAGCGCCGCCAGGATGCCCACCACCGTGCGACGCCCCGGCGCGAGAAACCGCCACACCAGCACGAGCAGCAGCGCGCCCACCCACGTGCCCAGGAAGGTCCACGCCACCACGTTGCCGTCCGTGGCCGCCGTCACGCGCGGCAGGAACTCCTCCTCCGCCGTGGCGCCCACCACCTTGTCCACCTGTCGGGCGCGGGCCACGGCCAGGTTGGCCTCCAGGTCCGGCGCGCGGCCGCCCTGCTTGCGAGCCTGCTCCAGCGCGAGCACCGCCCGGCCCAGGTCCCCGCGCGCCAGGTGCGTGGTGCCCAGGTTGTAGAGGACGTCCGCCCCACCGTGGCCTCGGGACAGGAGCTTCTCGTAGCCCGCCTGCGCGGCGGCGTAGTCCTCGCGCGCGTAGGCCTCGTTGGCCTTGAGGAAGACGTCCTGCGCCTCTTCCGGCGAGTAGTAGCCGCTCACGCCCAGCCCTCCATGGCGGCGAGCGCCGCGTCCATCACCTTCTGCCGCGCCGCCGCGTCACCCCCGCCGCCGTAGCGGCCCAGGTCGCACGCCTCCAGCACGTACAGCACCTGCCCGCGTCGCTCGTCCGCCACGCCCGCCGCCTTCATGCGCTCGCCGATGACATCGCGGGTGAGGCCGATGACGGGCCCCCCCAGCCGCGCGCCCAGGAAGCCCTGCAGCGCCTTCTCCACCTCGGCGTAGAAGGCCCCGGCGTCCGCGCCCGACTGGAGCTTCTCCGCCTCCACCAGTCGCTTGCGCGCGGCCTTCGCCTGCTGACGGCTCTTGTCCGACTCGGTGCGCGTCGCCAGCCGGCCCCGCAGGCCGCCGACGAGCGCCACGCCCGCGAGCAGCCCCAGCGGCGCCAGCACCATCGGGATGAAGAAGCCGCGCTTCCACGGCGGCTCGGACGGCGCCACGAAGCGCGCCTGGTAGCGCACCGGCCTGAGGCCGCCCGCCGTCAGCACGTTCTTCTGCTCGTTGGCCGCGTCCGCCACGTGCGCGGAGGACGTGGGCGGCGGCGTGGGGCTGCCCGCCGCGGACTCCACCGTGAGGGTGATGGGCTCGGTGCGCGCGACCTCGTAGGAGCGGGCGCGCACGTCGAAGAAGGGGAACTCCAACGCGGGCAGCGTGAAGGTGCCCGTGCGCTGCGGCATCACCAGGTACTCCACCACGCGGCGGCCCTGCACCTTGTTGCGCTGCGGCGCCACCTTGTCCGTCGTCGTGGGGTCATAGATTTTCAGCGCGGAGGGGCCGGTGAGCTTCGGCGGGGTGACGTTCTTCACGTTGCCCGTGCCCTCCAGGATGACCTTCACCGTGACGGGCTGGCCCAGCTCCACGCGCGTCGTCGACACGTCCGTGGACAGCCGCCACGCACCCACGTTCGCGTTGGACATGCCCGGCGGCGCACCGGGCGGCAGCGGCGCCACCTTCACCTTGAGGCCGTTGGACACGCGGTGCACGCGGTGGCCCGCGAAGAGGAAGCCCGTGGTGATGTCCGCCTCCGCCGGCGAGATGGCCAGCGAGCCGGCCTTCACCGGGAAGAGCGCGCGGCGGCGCAGCAGATAGGCGCGGTACGGCACGCCATCCACCACCTTCTGCTCGCCCGACAGCTGCGTGGGGCTCTCCACCTCCTCCGTCCAGAAGCCCTCCAGCTTGGGCATGGTGACGGCGTCCACGCTGGTGAGGTCCACGCGCGAGTAGATGTAGAGCGACAGCGTCACCTGCTCGCCCACGTAGACCTGGTCCCGGTCCAGGCTCGCGCGCAGGAACAGGTCCGAGTCGCCCCGCGGGATGCTCGGCGTGTCCTCCTCCTCGTCGTTGGCGAACGGGTCCGGCAGGCGCGAGGGGAAGTTCGCGAACGGGTCCGGCAGCCGCTGCGGATTGCGGCCCGACTGCGCGGGCGCGGGCCCCAGCTTCCCCGGCATCACCACAATCTGCACGGAGTCCGTGCGGTGCGTCTTGCCCCCCGCCGTCATCTCCGCGGGCGGAATCGTCAGCTTCCCCGTCCGGTTCGCCCGGAGCACCATCACGTACTTGGTGACCTCCTGGATGTTGGCGGGGCCACCACCGGACCAGGACACCGAGCGCTGGGTGCTGCGCGAGCTGTTGAGCACCTCGAAGTCGTCCGACTGCGGCAGCCGCACCTTCGCGTCCGGGGGCGCATCCGCCGTCACCACCGTGAGGCGGAAGGTGTCCTCGCTGCCGACCTCCTGCCGGTCCACCGTCTGGTAGAACTCGAGGCCCGCCGACCACGCCGGCCCCGAGACCAGCAGGGCCAGCACGGCCAACACCACCCCGGCGCCGAAGCTACCAGTCCTTCTCATTGGGCTTCCTCTGCTTCTTCTTCTGCTGGAAACGCCAGAGCTGGAGATTCTTCTCGTTCTGCTTCATCGCATCCAGCAAGCGCTCCGCTTCCTGCTGGTCCAGGTCCGACGGGCTCACGCCCGCATCCGCGCCCGACGACTCCGAGTCGCTCTCCGACTCGCTGCCGCCATCCGCGCCGCCATCCCGCGGGTCGCCATCTCCGTCATCGCCGCCGCCATCCGCGCCGCCGTCGCTGCCGCCATCGCCCTTCTGCGGAGGCCCCTGGTCGCCGCCGTCGCCGCCATCCGCGCCGCCGTCACCCCCGCCGTCCGCGCCCCCATCGCCGCCGCCATCCGCGCCGCCGTCGCTGCCACCATCCTCCGTCCCACCGTCGGCGCCACCATCCGCGCCGCCGTCGGTGCCGCCGTCCACGGGCGCGCCGCCGTCCGCCTTGGTGCCGCCATCCTCGCCACCATCCGGGCGCCCGCCATCCGTCCCGGAGTCTCCCCCACCGTCCATTCCTCCATCCGCCGCGTTGTCCTGCGGCGGAGGAAGGTTGCGCAGCACCACCTCGTAGTTGTGCCGGGCCTGCACGTCCTGCGGGTCCAAGGTCAGCGCGCGTCGGTAGGACTTCAGCGCCTCCACCCTGTCCCCGGTCGTGGCCGCGAGGTTGCCCAGGTTGTACCAGGCCTTCTGTCGCAGGTCGGGCCGGTTGGACTCCGTCACCCCGCGGAACACCTCCTGCGCGTCCTTCACCCGGCCCAGCTTCGCCAGCGCGTCGCCCCGGTTGAAGTCCACGGTCGGGTCGTGCGGCCGCTCCTTCTTCGCCTCGTCGAAGGCCTTCAGCGCCTCCTCGTAGTTCCCCGCGAGGTACGCCTCACGCCCCTTCTGGACCATCGGGTGGTCGCGCTCCAGCGGCCCGGCGCCGAGCGCCGTCCACGGCAGCATGAGCAGCCACGCAAGCCCCAGCCACCGCGCGCTCATGGCGTCGACCTCCGGCGCGTGGATGGCAGGAGAATCATTCCCAACACGAGCAGCACCAGGCCCGGCACCGCGAAGGTCTGGAAGCGCTCGTCGTAGCGGACCGTCACGCGGCTCTCCAGCTCGCTCTTCTGCATCTGGTCGATGCGCTCCACCACCTGCCCCATGGCCACGCCGCGCGGCTGGAAGAAGAACGCGCCGCCCGTGGCCTCCGCGATGGCCGTCAGCCCCGCGCGGTCCAGGCGCGTGATCACCGTCTCGCCCGCGCCGTCCTTCTTGTAGTCCACGAACTCGCCGCGCCGGTCATACACGGGGATGGGCTCGCCGGACTCGGAGCCCACGCCCACCGTCAGCACCTGCACGCCCGCTTCCTTCAGCGCGTCGCTGGCCTCGCCCACCTCGCCCACCAGGTCCTCGCCGTCCGACAACAGCACCACCACGCGCTCCTTCGAGCCGCGGTCCGCGTTGTCCAACACCTGCTTCGCCAGCCGGAGCGCCGAGCCCACGTTGGTGCCGCCCTGGGGCATCACCTCCGGGTCCACCGCGCGCAGGAACAGCTTCACCGCCGAGTAGTCCGACGTGAGCGGCGACTGGATGAACGCATCGCCCGCGAAGACCACCAGGCCCACGCGGTCGCCCTTGAGTTCATCCAGCAGCGTCGTCAGCTCCAGCTTGGCGCGCTCCAGGCGGCTGGGCTGCACGTCGCGCGCGAGCATGGACTTGGACGCATCCAGCGCCACCACCACGTCGATGCCGCGCCGCTTGGTCAACTCGCTCTTCGTTCCACACTGCGGCTGCGCCAGCGCGAAGCCGAACAGCATGAGCCCCAGGCCGTACAGTCCGCCCTGCGTGGCCGGACGCCACACGGAGATGCCCGGCGTGAAGCGCTCGGCGTGCCGCTCATGCAGCACCGCGCGCACACGCGAGCGGCGCCGCAGGGACAGCATGAGCGCGAGCAAGCCCAACAGGGCCCCCAGCAGCACCAGGCCGAGGAACACCGGCTGGGCCAGTCCCGCCTGATAGCCGAGCACGGTGAAGCGCCAGGGTTCCACGGGCGTCACGGGAAGACCCTCAGGAAGGTGGAGCGCAGCAGCAGCTCCAGCGCGAGCAGGCCGAAGGCGGCCAGCAGGAACGGATGGAACTCCTCGCGGTAGGTGGCGGACGCGCCGCCCTCCATCAGCTTGGAGCGCTCCAGCGAATCGAGCACCTTCTGCAGGCCGCGCCGGAGGCCCTCAGGGTCCGTCGCGCGGTAGTACTCGCCGCCCGTGCGGTCCGCGATGTCCTGCATCAGCTCGGGGTTGATGGGAATCTCCGTCTCGCGCCACACGGTGTTGCCGAACAGGTCCGTGCCCTGCGGGAAGGGCACCTTGCCGCCCTTGCCCACGAGGATGGTGTAGATGGGCACGTGGAGCGCCTGCGCCATGTTCGCGGAGTCCATGGGCGACAGCTTCCCCGCGTTGTTGTCGCCGTCGGTAATCAGCACCACCACGCGGCTCTTCGCCTCCGAGTCGCGAAGGCGGTTGAGCGACGTGGCCAGCGCGTCACCAATCGCCGTGCCGTCCTCCAGCACGCGGGTGCGCAGCTGCTTGATGACCTCCTTCAGCACGCCGTAGTCCAGCGTGAGCGGCGCCTGCGTGTACGCCGCGCCCGCGAAGACCACCAGGCCGATGCGGTCATTCACGCGGTTGGCGAGGAACTCGGTGAGCACCTCCTTGGCCACGTGCAGACGGTTCTGCGGACGGAAGTCGCCGGCCTCCATCGACGTGGACAGGTCCAACGCCACCACGATGTCGATGCCCTCCACGGACAAGTCGCGCACGCGCGAGTCGCGCACCTGGGGCCGGGCGATGGCGAGCACCGCCGCCGTCACCGCCACCACGCGCAAGAGCGGCAACAATGGCAGCATGTACGTGCGCAGGCCCTTGCCGCTCCTGGCGAACACGTTCGCCGCGGAGAAGCGCAGGGGCGCGCGAGCGCGACGCTCCCGCCAGGCCTGCACCAGGAGGAGCGGGACGAGCAGCAGCCCCCAGAGCGCCTCG
This sequence comes from Myxococcus sp. XM-1-1-1, assembly GCF_020037095.1. Lineage (NCBI taxonomy): Bacteria > Pseudomonadati > Myxococcota > Myxococcia > Myxococcales > Myxococcaceae > Myxococcus > Myxococcus sp. XM-1-1-1. Next base: position 294,450 of record NZ_JAIQDH010000008.1, on the reverse strand, counting down.
GGGTTATTGAACGCGGGGAGCGGCGGCATTGTCGGGAGCTTGAATCGGCTGGGGCGGAACGTAGGTCTTGTCGACGAGCTCGTAGCCGAACAGGAGCGCGTCACGGCAGCTCTCGGGCGAGGCGTCCGCCCGCGCGTACTTCACCATGTCCGACTCGGACACGAAGCGCATGAGCTTGTCCTCGGGGAGGTTCGGCGGGGCCAGGCGGCGCAGCGAGGACATCAGCTCGGAGCTGGTGCACTCCAACGCCTCGAAGCCGTAGCGCTCGCCCAGGTAGCCACGGACGATTTCGGACAGGCGGAAGTAGTAGTCCTTCACGCGGCCGCGCGCGGGCAGGTTCTCCGCCTTGAGCGTGTCCAGCGCCTTGCGCGTGCGCACGTCCAAGGGCTGCGGGGGCGGCACGTACACGTGCTTGGGGCGGTTCTTCCACCAGCGCAAGAGCGCCCACGCCAACAGGCCCGCGGCGAGCGCGCCGAGCACCGCCAGCACCAGGCGCCACGAGCGGATGGGCACCTCCTGCGGCGGCTGGATGTCGAACAGGTCCGCGCCCTGCCCCTCCGCCTCCGGAGGCAGCGTGGACGTCACTTCAATCTGCCGACCCGGCAGCGAGTACTGGCGCGGGCCCTCCGGCGTGGCCACGTCGAACGCGAGCGCGGGCACCTGCACCGTGCCCAGCGCGAAGGCCGACATGCGCACCGCGAACGTCGTGGTGGCCGATTCCGCGCCGTCCTGCCGCTGGCGCGTCTGGTCGAGGAACTCGAAGTCCCCCGTCTCCTTGGGCACCGCCAGCTCGTAGCGGTGGTCCTTCGGATGGGTGAGCACCACGTGGTACGTGAACGGGTCGCCGATGCGCACCTGCTGCGGGTCCACGCGCACCGACACGTCCAAGGGCTGCGTCTGTTCGTGCGTGGGAGCCCCCGGCGGGCTCGCCGCGGCGGGCGCGGTCCCCTGCGGCGCCTGGGCCCCGGCCGACGACGCGAGCGTCAGCGCGCCCACGCACAGCCCCATCGCGAAGCGCGCCATCCACCGGCTCATGCCGCCATCCTCCGGGCCCGCGCGCGGAAGAACTGCGCGAGCGCCTTGCCGTGGTCGTCTCCGGCGCGCAGCTCCACGTGGTCCAGCTCCAGCTTCTTGAAGAGCTTGCGGCGCTCGTCGCGAGCGGCCTGCATGGCGCGCGCGTAACGGCCCCGCACGCGCGGGTCGCTCGTGTCCACGACGAAGCGGTCCCCCGTCTCCGGGTCCTCCATCTCCACCAACCCCAGGCGCGGGAAGGCCTCCTCCAGCGGGTCCTCCACCACCACGGGGACCAGGTCGTGCTTGCGCCCCACCAGCCGCAGCGGCTTCTCGTAGTCGCGCGCCTGGAAGTCGGAGACGAGGAAGGTGACGGCCTTCCGCTTCGCCACCTGCGTCAGGTACGTCAGCCCCGCGGACAGGTTCGTGCCCTTGCCCGCGGGCTGGAACGTGAGGATGTCGCTCACCAGCCGCAGCACGTGCGTGCGGCCCTTGCGCGGCGGCACCACCTTCTCCACCCGGTCCGAGAAGAGGATGAGCCCCACCCGGTCGTTGTTGGCGATGGCGCTGAAGGCGATCTGCGCGGCGACCTCGGCCGCGATTTCGGCCTTGGTGCGCTCCTTCGAGCCGAACTCCTTGGAGGCGGACACGTCGACCAGGAGCATCACCGTGAGCTCACGCTCCTCGGTGAAGACCTTGACGTAGGCCTCGTTCATGCGCGCGGTGACGTTCCAATCGATGATGCGAATCTCGTCGCCGGGCTGGTACTGCCGCACCTCGGAGAAGGCCATGCCCCGGCCCTTGAAGACCGAGTGGTATTGGCCCGCGAGCATGTCGGAGACCACCTTGCGGGTGCGGATCTCCAGCTTGCGGATGCGGCGGATGAGGTCCTTGGGCAGCACGGGGCGCTCGGCGGGAGGTCAGGGCACTTCGACGCGGTCGAACACCCGCTGGATGATCTTCTCCGGCGTGAGGTCCTCGGCCTCGGCCTCGTACGTCATCGCCACGCGGTGGCGGAGCACGTCGAAGGCGATGGCCTTCACGTCCTCGGGCGTGACGAAGGCACGGTGGCGCAGGAACGCATGCGCGCGCGCGGCCTGGGCCAGGGAGATGGTGGCGCGCGGCGAGGCGCCGAACTGGATGTAGTCGGCCAGGTCCTTGAGGCCGTACTTGCCCGGCTCGCGCGTGGCGAAGACGACGTTGAGGATGTACTCCTTCACCTTCTCGTCCATGTAGATCTGGTGGACGAGCTCGCGGGCGCGCACCAGGTGCTCCACCGCGATGACCCGCTGGGCCCGGGGCGTGGAGCCTCCGGACATGCGGTCCATGATGATCTTCTCCTCATCCCGCGTCGGGTAACCCACCTTCACCTTGAGCATGAAGCGGTCCACCTGCGCCTCGGGCAGCGGGTAGGTGCCCTCCTGCTCGATGGGGTTCTGCGTGGCCAGCACGAGGAACGGCTGGGGCAGCCCGAAGGTCTGGTCGCCGATGGTGACCTGGCGCTCGGCCATGGCCTCCAGCAGCGCGGACTGCACCTTGGCGGGGGCGCGGTTGATTTCGTCCGCGAGGACGATGTTCGCGAAGATGGGGCCCTTGCGGACGGTGAAGTTCGCGGCCTGCTGGTTGTAGATCATCGTGCCCACGACGTCGGCGGGCAGCAGGTCCGGGGTGAACTGGATGCGCATGAACGTGGCGCTGAGCGCGTCCGCCACCGTGCGCACGGTGAGCGTCTTGGCGAGGCCGGGCACGCCCTCCAGGAGCACGTGGCCGTTGCACAACAGGCCGATGAGGATGCGCTCCAGCATGTAGCGCTGGCCGACGATGACCTTGCCGGTTTCCTGGTTGAGGACCTCGACGAAGCTGCTTTCCTGCTGCACGCGTTCGGTGAGCGCGCGGATGTCCGTGTTCATGACGCCTCGGATGAGACTGGCGGCGGGCAGCCTAGGGTTGACCGGGTATCGGGCTCAACACCGCAGAAGCCCGGGCATTCCGGTAAGTTGGGTCCCCTTGTCCCCGAGGACCGTGTCCATGGCCCCATTGTCCCCCACTTCTCGTCCCACCTCGCGAATTTCCAGGGGCTGTGGGGGGCGGCCATGAAGCGCTCGGCCTGGGCCCAGGCGCCCTCGGCGGGGCCCGTGGAGGCGGGGCTGCTGGCCCAGTTGGCCCCGGCGGTGACGTCCACGGTGCACTGGCTGCCCGGAGGGGGGGCGCTGAGGGTGCTGGAGGGGGGCCAGGGCCCCACGGTGGTGCTCCTGCACGGGCGCGGCGGGGCGGCCTCCCTGTGGTTCGCGTACCTGACGGCGATCTCGAGGGGGCACCGGGTGCTCGCGGTGGACCTGCCCGGCTTCGGGATGTCCTCGCCGACCGAGGGGCCCGTCCGCTCGGCGGAGGAGGGAGTGGGGTTCTTCACCGCGCCCGTGGAGGCGCTGCTCGAACAGCTCGCGCCCGGGCCCGTGTCCGTGGTGGGTCACTCGCTGGGGGGACTGGTGGGGGTGGAGCTGGCGCTGCGCTCGCGCGTGCCGGTGGAGCGGCTGGTGCTGGTGGACGCGATGGGGCTGGGGCCGGACATGGCGCGCAAGGCGCGGGCATTCTTCCGCGCGGGACCGGAGCGGCTGGCGCGCTCGCTGGGGCCTTGGGCCTGGGCGCGGATGATGCCGCCCGCGCCGACGCCGCTGGGGGAGCGGCTGGGCGCGCTCGACTACGAGCTGATGTCGGCGCCGGGTGGGCACGACGAGGCGGCGCGGGCCTTCGACAGCCTGGTGCCGCTGATGGGGCCGGTGTTCCACCGTCGGGAGCGGCTCGGTGAAGTCACGGCGCCGGTGCTCCTGGTCTGGGGTGAGCGCGAGGACGTGCTGCCCCTGTCGCTCGCCGAGGAGGCTTCCCGGCGCTTTCCGAACGCGAGGCTGGTGCGCGTGGACGCGGGCCACAGTCCCCATCAGGAGCGTCCCGAGCGCGTGCTCCCCGAGCTGAAGACGTTCCTCGCCGCGAGCGGAGCGCCGTAGCGCACCGCGCCCGCGTCGATGCCGCGGATGCCCGTGGACCTCCACGACGTGGTGGGGACGAGACGCGGAGGACGCCTACGAAGCGGGCGTCCTTCGGAGATGCGGACGCGCGCGAGTATCCTCGGAGCAACGTGTGCGGCTCACGGGTCGAAGCGGATGATGCGCTCGATGCGGTACGTGCCGGCGACATCCAGGGCCTTCACGAGCATCAGGTCGCCACGCTGTCCCAGGGACAGCGACTGACGCGCGGGCTGCGTGAGCCGGACCGTATCGCCCGGCTTCGCGCCCTTGCCGGACAGCGGCACCGCGAACAGACCCGCGCCATCCACGGTCTCGACGGCGCCGAGGACTCGCAAATCTCCCAGCTCTTCAATCTTCCCCACGTGCGCGAGCACCCGCTTCTTGCCCTTGGCGCGCACGGCCCGGTTGACGGCGATGCCCACGTCGCCGGTGAAGGACCTTCCATCCGCGCCGAACAGGCCGATGCCCCGGAGCAGCAGATGCACCATGCCGGAGCTCTCGTTCTGGGGGATGGACTCGTAGCGCGAGACATCCGCCGCCTCGGCCCGGCCGCTCGCGAGCGCATCGAGCGCCGTGGCCAGCGCGACGAAGTTGAGTCGCACCAGGGGCTCGTCCGGAGGCAGTGAGGTCCACGCCCCCGTCTCGATGAGCACCGAGGGGGTCCCCCATCGCGTCATGTTGTCGCCGAAGGCCCGCGACTCGAAGCTGTCGTCGTAGCGCCCCACCTGTCCGGGCGCGAGCGTCTCCACCGCGTCGCGAATCACCGCGCAGACCTTCTTCGCGAGCAGCCGCCCGGAGTTGTCGCTCCGCGCCTTGTCGAACGCGGCCGCGAGCACGGAGATGGACGCGGGCCGGCCCGTGTCCCCCACCCCATGTCGCCAGCCCTGGTTGTGCAGGTTGAAGCCGATGAACGGTTGGAGCTCGTCACGCAGCTTCTTGAGCGTCCGCGCCTCGGGCGTCTGGAGCGCGAGCGCATCGCGGTTGATGTCGATGCCCTGCGCGTTGCGGCGCTGGAAGCGCTCGGCGCCATCCGGGTTGAGCATGGGCACCGCGTGGAGCGTGAGCGTGGAGAGCAACCTCGCCACCCAGGGCTCGTCACGGTGGGTCCTCAGGTACTCGAGCAGGTCCAACAGCGCGGTGGTCGCCGTGGGCTCGTCCCCGTGCATCTGGGACCAGAGCAGGACGTGACGCGAGCCCGTGCCCAGCGCGACATGGTGGAGCGCGCGCCCCTCCACCGAGTGCCCCACGACCTCGAGCCGGAAGAAGTCGGGTGAGCGCGCCTTCAAGTCCTTCAGGTGTCGCTCCACATCGGCGTGACGGACGAGCGGCGCCACCGGGAGCGACGCGAGATGGACCTGGTCCCACCGCTCCGCGAGCGCGTGGGGTTCGGGGACGGTGACGACCGGAGAGGTGGACATGGGCGAGGCCACGGGCTGCGCGGTTCGAGCGAGGGCCGGTGCGGGCACCATCCCCCAACAACAGGCGACGACACGAAGGAGACGACTGCGTCCAACCTGGAACATGGCGCGCTCCTGGCCGCGGGGCCATCAGGACTTCTGGGCGGGACGCAGCAACGTCTCGAGGAAGCGCAGGTACTTCGGGTCCTCTTGCTCGAAGATCTCCTTGTCCGCGCCCATGAAGGCCCGTGCCAGCTCGTCACCGGCGCGCCGCAGGTCGCCCAGCTCGAACTCGCACTGCCCCAGCCGCAGGTGGATGAACGGGTTGCCCAGGCCATCGGGCGCGTGCACGGCGTCCTTGAGCGCGGCGCGGGCTCGCGAGAACTCCCCCATCTGGAAGAGCATGTCACCGATGGCCGTGCAGACCCACGTGGTCGCCTCGTACTCCATCCACGGCTCGGGGATGAGCTGGAACGCGGCCTTGAAGGACCGCAGCGCCGCGGCGGGGTCGCCCTTCTCGGCGAGTTCATCCCCCTCGGCGCAGAGCGCCTGGATGCGCTCGTGGACCTCGTCCGGAATCTCGGGCATGTGCACCTCACCACGGGCGGAAGACCGCCGTGCACGGCTGCGTATACCACCCTTCCCGGTGTGCAGCGCGCTGCACAACCCGTGGGCAGGCGGCCATCCCACCGCGTGTCCCCGCGCCTCGTGCCGAGGAGAGCCCCGGTCGGGTACGACTCTTGGATAGACTCCGAGCGTGCCGAAAGACCTGCTCGAACTCGATGCGACACCCGAGCGACTGCGCGCGCTCGCCGAGGCCCGCGTCATTCCTCCCGACGCCCTGGAGCGCGCGCTCGCGCTCTCCACGGCTACACCGACGTCCGACGCGTGGCGGCGCTTCGTCTCCACCGTGCTGCTCGGCCTGGGCGCGCTGCTGGTGCTCTCCGGCGTCATCTACTTCTTCGCCTACAACTGGGCGCAGATGCACCGCTTCGCCAAGCTGGGGCTCATCGGCGTCGGCATCCTCGGCACCGCGCTGCTCGCGCGCAGGCTCGGTGACACGCTCGCGGGACAGTGCAGCCTCTTCGCCTCGTCGGTCCTCGTCGGCGCGATGCTGGCCGTCTACGGGCAGGCGTATCAGACGGGCGCGGACGCGTTCGAGCTGTTCGTCGGCTGGGCCGCGCTCATCCTGCCCTGGGTGCTCGCGGCGCGCTTCCCGCCCCTGTGGCTGCTCTTCCTCGTGCTCGTGAACACCGGCATCGCGCTGTTCCAGGACCAGGTTTTCGGAGGGGGTGACGCAGCGAAGGGCTGGCTCGCCGTGGTGCTCGGGCTGCTCAATGGCCTGGCGTGGGCCACCCACGAGCACTTCGCCAACCAGGGTGTCTCCTGGCTGCGAGGCCGCTGGCTGCCCCGCGTCCTCGCGACGATGGCCGTGCTGCCCCTGCTCGCCGTCGGCACGTCGTTCATCATCATCCCCAGTGAGGTCCGCCTCAGCGGGCTCGCCGCCCTGGTGCTGCTGCTCGGGACCTTCGCCGCGGAGTACGCGCTCCACCGGCACCTGCGCGGCGAGCTGTTCCTGCTCACCCTGGGCGCGCTCTCGGCGATGACGCTCGTGACGACGGGCCTGGGCCGCGTGGTGTTCGAGGGCACGAAGGACGAGCTGGGGCTCTTCATCCTCCCCATCCTCATCATCATCCAGGTCGCCGTCGCCGTCAGCTGGCTGCGCGCCGAGGCCCGCGCCACGGGCGCCTCCGAGGAGTCCTGACATGTCCCTGCGCCCATCCATCCAACAGGTCCTCGAGGGTCTGAGACGAGAAGGCCAGGTCGACGAGCTCGCCGGGTCCCGCGCCCGCTCCACGCTCGAGGTGCACCAGCGCACCAGCACCGCCTCCCCCTGGTTCGTGAAGGCCTTCGCCGCCTTCGGCGCCTGGCTGGCCGCGCTCTTCCTGCTGAGCTTCTTCGCCTGCGTGGGACTCTGGGATGAAGAGGAGGTGTTCGCCGTCGTAGGCATCGTCCTCGTCATCGCCGCCGTCGCGCTCCGGCGCACCATCCATGGCGTCTTCCTGGAGCAGCTCACGCTCGCGCTGACGCTCGCCGGCGTGGGCATGGCAGGGGCCGGGGTCGCTCAATTGGGCTCGGACAATGCCGGTGTCGGAGCCGGCCTCGTCCTCTGCCTGGTCTTGCTCTTCGTCTACCCGGACGCCACCCTGCGCTTCCTCGCCACGCTCGGCGCGGGCGCGGCGAGCCTCTATCTCCTGCTGGAGCTGGTGTCCGGGCAGGTCATGGACCTGGGACTGCTCGCGTGCACGGGACTCCTCCACTGGCTCTTCCTGCAACAGGCGAGGCTGCGGGCCGGTAAGTATGGAGACCTCGTCGGCCCCGTCAGCTTCGCGCTCGCCTGCGGCCTGCCCGCCGCGATGCTCACGCGCCTCGCGTCGTTCCTCGTCGAGACACACGAGTGGTCCCTGACGCTGCCGATGCCCCTGCTCACGCTGGGCCTCACCGCCATCACCCTCTACACCGTGTGGCACATCATGCGGGAGCACGACCTGGCCCCCTCCGGAGCCCCTGGCGCGGCCGTCTTCGCCGCGCTCACGCTCGTCGCCGTCCTCACGGTCCACACGCCCACGGTCATCTGCGCGGTGGGGCTCCTGGCGCTCGGCTTCCATCGGCGCAGCAACCTGATGGTGGGAATCGCCACCGCGTTCCTGCTCGCCTCGGGCGCCTGGTACTACTACGACCTGAGCGTCACCCTGCTCGCCAAGGCGCTCGCGCTCATGGGCAGCGGGCTCGTCCTGCTCGGGCTCCGGCTCTTCCTCTCGCGCCGCTTCCCCCAGGCGCCGTCCCCCGTGGAGGCACGCTGATGCGCTCGCCCCTGTTCTTCGTCGGACTGCTGCTCGCGCTCGCCGTGCCGCTGGGCCTCACGGTCCAGAAGGAGCGCGTGCTCTCCACCGGCAAGGGCATCCTGTTGGAGCTCGCGCCTCGGGACCCTCGCTCGCTGATGCAGGGCGATTACATGGTGCTCGACTACGCGCTCACGCGGGAGCTCAACAACAAGTACGAGAAGTTTCCCCAGGACGGGGTGCTCGTGCTGAAGCTCGACGGCGACGGCGTGGGGACCTTCGCGCGCATGGACTCGGCCGTCGTCCCCCTGGCTCCCGATGAGCACAGGCTGAGATACCGCATCAGGGACGGCCGCTTCCGACTGGGTGCGGAGTCCTTCTTCTTCCAGGAGGGACACGCCAGGCGCTACGAGCGAGCGCGCTACGCGGAGCTGAAGACCGCCGACAATGGCAACAGCGTCCTCGCGGGCCTGCGTGACAAGGAGCGCCAGCCCCTGGACGCCAACTCCGCTGACGACGTCGACGCGACGACCCTCACCGACACTCCCGACGAGGGCGAGGCGAACCCCAACATCGATGCGCCCACGGACGTCGATGCGCCCACCACCATCGATGCCCCCACCACGGTCGATGCGCCTGCTCCCGTCGAAGCGCCCACCATCGACAGCCCCAGCGCGGCCGACGCTTCTACCGACGTCGACACTCCCAACGAAAAGGAGCCCACCGTCATCGAGTAACCCTTGCGAGGATGCCTTCCGACGACGCGGCGCCTACTGTCATCGAGCAGCCTCGCAGGGCGACTCCTGACGACGAGGTTCCTGCGCGTCATCCAGCACCCTCTCAGCGGTGACTCCCGATAGCGCGTATCCCACTGACATCCAGCCCCCCTCGCCCGGGGTGACACGGACGACGCAGCCCACCGGCCTCAGGCTCCTCTCGCATCGAGGCGCTTGAATCCGCCGACGCGACTCCCTCCTCCAGCGACCCTCCCGGGGTTGGCGCCCGCTGCCCATCATCCAGCCCCCTCTCCCCTCGGGATTGACTCCCGGGCGGGTTTCGCGCATCATCTTATTGATTTCGATAATCAAAATCAAAATCATCAAGAAGGAGACACGCGATGCTCGGTCAGGGATGCGGCAAGAGGGTGCTCGCGCGGGGGCCATGCGCCGAGGTGACGCGTTGCACCTGCGGTCACATCCACCTGGCGATGGGGCCGGTGACGATTCGTGTCGAAGAGGAAGTGCTGCGCGCCATCGGCATGACGCTGGCGGAGGCGGTGCACAACCTGGACGAGCCCGAGCGCCCGCACGCCGACGAGGCGGAGAGCGCGCCGTCGATGCAGGCCCCGACGTTCGGCGGGTGGAAGCAGTGAGCGCCACCGGGACCTTGCGTCTGCCGCGCAACGAGCAGTCCGCGCGCGTGCGTCGACTGAGCGAGAGCGAGGCAGAGGCCCTCCAGCCCGTGGCCCCCACCTCCGCGCCACTGTCCGTGCTGCTCACGGAAGGCACTGCCCGAGCGCACGAGCAGGCCGAGCGCTCCGTGTTCCTCCAGTCGCTCTTCGGCGGTTCGTGGGAAGGCATCTACGGCCAGTACGTCCGCGCCCAGCACTACGTCAGCTACCTGCGCCAGCTCCACATGCTCTACGCCACGTACGAGAGCGTGCTGCCCCGCGCCGCGCGCACGTCACTGACGCCCGTGCTGCTGATGCCGGAGCTGCGGCGCGCGGACGCGCTGGAGGCGGACCTGGCGTACTTCTGCGGCGAGACGCGCACGGAGACCTTCGCGTGCGTGGAGACGCGGCTGCACGCCGAGCGCCTGCGCGAGGTCGCCGAGGACGCGCCGCACCTGCTCGTGGCGCACGTCTATGCGCGGTGCGTGCTGGACCTGTTCACCGCGCCGGAGCGCTCGCGCCTCGTCGCGAGCGCCTTCGAGCTCGAGGACTCCCGCGGCACGCTGTTCCACGGCTCCGCCACGCCCGACGAGCTGACGGCGCTGCGCGTGCGGCTGCACTCGCGCATCGACGGCCTGGAGCTGGAGGAGGACGAGGCGCGCGAAATCATCCAGGAGGCGCGCATGGCCTTCCGACTCCAGGCGCTCGTGTGCGACGAGCTGGCCCGGGGAGCGACGGGAATCTCCCCGCCGTCGGGCGGCTACCGGGGCGGGTTCAGCGCCTCCCAGTAGTTGGGCAGCCCGCGCAGGTGGTTGCCGCCGTCCACGTCCAGGCTCTCGCCCGTCACCCAGCCGGAGTCCTCGGAGCACAGGAACTGCACCACCCGCGCCACCTCGTCCGCCAGCGCGTGCGCGCGGCCCAGGGGCGTTCGCGCCAATAGCTCGCGGTGCATCGTCGGCCCCTCGATGAAGGCCGCGGCCTGGGGCGTGTGGGTGGCGCCCGGCGCGACGACATTCACGCGGATGTTGTGACGCCCCAGTTCCAGCGCCGCCGCGCGTGAGAGCTGGGCGAGCGCCGCCTTGGACGCGCTGTAGTGCCCCAGCCCCTCCGACACCACCGTCTGACACAGCGACGAGACATTCACGACCGCGCCCGGTTGATTCCGGGCGATGAGCGCGCGGGCGAAGGTCTTCAAGCAGAGGAAGGGGCCCTTCAGGTTCACCGCGAACAGCCGGTCCAGCTCGTCCTCGGGCAGGTCCATCAGCAGCGACAGCGACACCGTGCCCGCGTTGTTCACCAGGATGCCGGGCAGCCCCAGCTCGCGCGTGGCGCGCTCGTGGGCGCGCTCGACGTCATCCACGCGACACACGTCTCCGGCGAAAGGGACGGCGCGCGCGCGACCCTCCGCCTCGCGGTTGAGACGCTCGGCCGCCTCCACCACCTTCGTCTCCGTGCGTCCGAAAACGAGCACGTGGGTGCCCTCGCGCATGAGCCGCGAGGCGACGGCCAGACCGATTCCCTGCGCACCACCCGTGACGATGGCGCATTGAGAGAGGAGCTTCACCGTTCTCACCCCCGAGTGTCGTGTCTCTCGGAAGCTAGCAATGGCTCCTCTGCGCGAGCATTGTACCGCGGGCCACTTGGCGTCGACTCAGGCCGCCTCGTCCTCGGAGAGCAGGTCCGCGAACGGCGAGGCGTCCTCACCCAGCGCCTTGTAGAGCGCCTCCACCTTCTCCAGCTCGCGCTTGAGCGCCTTGTGGTGGTTGCGGTTCTTCACCAGGCTCTCGCGGCCCAACAGCTTGAAGCCGTCATCGCGCCCCACCTGCCGGATGGCCATGCCCAGCACCAGTCCCCGGAACGCGTCCGCCAGGTCCAGGTCCAGGGGCGCGTTGCGACGGCGCGCCTCCGCGACGAAGGCCTGCGCCGCCGCCTTCAGCGCGTCCGGCAGCGGCTTGCCGCCCGGCGCCTGCTCGTAGTCGAGCGCGCGCGCCACGTGCTTCTCGTGGAGCACCAGCTCGCCACCGGACACGGCGTGCTCCACCATGGCCAGCGTGTACGCACGGCGCACGATGTTGTCGAGCTGCCGCAGGTTGCCCGGCCACGCGCTGCCGACCAGCAGCCGCTCCGCGTCCGGCGTCACGCGCGCGCTGCCCTCGGGGGAGCGCTCGCGGTGGCGACGCTTCACCATGTACTGCGCCCAGAGCGGGATTTCGTCCTGGCGCTCCTGCAGCGCGGGCATGCGCACGGGCAGCACGTTGACGCGGTAGTAGAGGTCCTCGCGGAAGCGGCCCGCGCGCACCTCGGCGTGCAGGTCCGCGTTGGTGCCGATGATGAAGCGCACGTCCGCCTGACGCTCACCGGTGCCCTCGCCCAGCGGGCGGTAGCTGCGCGACTCCAAGAGGTGCAGCAGGCCCGCCTGCGCCTTGAGCGACAGCTTGTCGATTTCGTCGATGAACAGCGTGCCGCCGTCCGCGCGCGCCACGCTGCCGGGCGCGTCGCGCACCGCGCCCGTGAAGGCGCCCTTCTTCCAACCGAAGAGCTCCGCCATCTGGAGGTCCTCGGGCACCGTCACCAGGTCCAACGTCTCGAAGGGCTTGCCCCGACGGTTGGAGCGCTCGTGGCACCAGCGCGCCAGACGGGACTTGCCCGCGCCCGTCGCGCCGCTGATGAGGATGGTCTCGTCCTGCAGCGCGAACACCCGCAGGATGGGCAACAGCTCCGCCATGGAGCGCCCCACCACCGGCAGGTACTCGTCCACCTCCGGGGTCGCCACCGGACGCTGCGGCAGGCCGGCCAGGTACGGCGCCGCCACGTCCGCCAGCAGCTGGAGCCGCTCGCCCGACTCGCGCCAGACGAACTCCTGCCCCATGGCGGCCAGGCAGTCCGCCTCCAGGGAGATCATCCCCTCGATGCTGCCGCCCGGCGTGCGCAGGGGCAGCACGCACACGTGCGTGGCGTGGCGGCCCAGGAAGCGCTGACGGCTCTCGTTGCTGTGGAACCCCGCGAGCCCCGGGTCACCCGTCACCGGGGCGTCCGGCGCGTGCGGCTGCACCGTGCCCACGTTGACGTCGATGGACACCGCGCAGCGATGCTCCACCACCGCCCGCCACGCCGTCGCCGACGTGAAGAAGGGCGTCCCCACACTCGCATCCGTAATCTCAGTAGCGCCCACATCCAGCGCGGCCAGGCGCCGGTAGGCTTCCCCCGGGCGCAGGTGGACGATTCCGCGAAGCACGCGGGCTCGGGCTGCGTACCGACTGGACGCAACGGCGTCCTGCGCCACGGCCAACATGTGCTTGAGGGTGGTGGTCGCAGCGGTCTCGAAATCCTTCGCCCCCCGCAGCGCGCTCATGAGCTGCGGCATCTCCTCGTGCATCCACTCGCCTCCGTCCGGTGCCATCCGAGAGTACCCGCCAAGGGCCGCATCGGAGGGGAGGCAGTGTAGCGGAGATGAAGAACGCGGAAGGAGCGGCCCCTCCTTCCGCGTTCCCGAACCTCGCTGACGGCTGGGCACCCGGTTTCCCGTGGCGCCGCGTCGGAATCCCATGCGTGATTCATGCCAGACACGCATTTCACGTCTTTTCAGGGGTTTGGCTCCGAAAGGGGCCTCCAGAGGCCCGAATCCGCGTCCAACTGGTACGCAGCCGCGTCCCAACGCGACGCAGATGGGACGTGTGAGGGGGGCTCGCTATGCTTGACGCCCCTTATGACGGATTTTTCTCGGCTTCCCACGCTGCCTGGGGTGGGGGCGACCATTGGTCCGTACGAGCTGCTCGAGGTGCTCGGGCAGGGGGGCATGGGCGTCGTCTACCGGGGGCAGCATCTGGAGACGGGCGAGGCGGTGGCGGTGAAGACGGTGCGCGCGGCCTCGGAGGTTCCGCTGGCCAGCATCCGTCGGGAAATCCATGCGTTGCGCCGGCTCCGGCATCCGGGCGTGGTGCGAATCGTCGCGGAGGGCGTGACGCGGGGGCTGCCCTGGTACGCCATGGAGCTGCTCCGGGGACAGACGCTGCGGCTGGCCACGCCCGCGCCGGGGACGGGAGCGCTGGACCGCGAGCGGCTGAAGACAACGCTCAACCTGACCCGGCGGCTGTGCTCGGCGCTGGCGTTCCTGCACGGCAACGGGCTGGTGCACCGGGATCTCAAACCGGAGAACGTCTTCCTGCGTCCGGATGGGACGCCGGTGCTGGTGGACTTCGGCATCGCCGCGCGCTTCGGCGGCTCACGGGGGCGCGAGACGCTGGACGTGAGCGGCGTGGTGGTGGGCAGCGACACGTACATGGCGCCGGAGCAGCTCCGGGGCGACTACGTGGACGCGCGGGCGGACCTCTACGCCCTGGGCTGCATCCTCTACGAGCAGCTCACGGGACGGCCGCCCTTCGTCCCCGGCCGAGAGGGGCCGCTGCCCCATCAGCACCTGCACCTGACGCCCGTGCCGCCGGGCCTGCGCGTGGAGGGCGTGCCCGCGGCGCTGGACGCGTTGGTGTTGCGGCTGCTCGCCAAGCGCCCCCAGGAGCGGCCCGGGTACGCGGAGGACGTGTCGTCCGCGCTCGAGGCCCTGGGCGCGGAGCCTGGTGAGGAGGGCGCCGCCGCGGCGCCCCGGACGCCGGCCTATCTGTATCGGCCGGACCTGTCGGGACGCGGTGGTGAGCTGGGCCGGCTGCTGGCGGCGCTCGACGCGGCGTCGCGCGGACAGGGCGGCCGGGTCTTCCTCGGCGGAGAGAGCGGCGCGGGCAAGACGCGGCTGGCGCTGGAGCTGGCGGCGGAGGCGGGCTGGCGGCGCATGGCGGTGGTGACGGGCGAGTGCGTGGCCATGGGCGAGGGCGGCACGGATCTACACGCCGCGCCCCTCCAACCCCTGCGTCCGCTGCTGCTCGCGGTGGCGGACCGCTGCAACGAGCGCGGCGCGGCCGAGTCGGCGCGGCTGCTCGGTCCACGGGGCCGCGTGCTCGAGGCGTACGAGCCGTCCTTGTCGCAGCTGCCCGGTCAGCGCGAGCTGCCCGAGCCCCCTGCCCTGCCCGCGCAGGAGGCGCGCCTGCGCGTGTTGTCGGCGCTGCGCGACACGCTGTGCGCGCTGGCGGAGGCGCAGCCGCTGCTGCTGGTGCTGGATGACTTGCAGTGGGCGGACGAGCTGACGCTGAGCTTCCTGTTGGAGCTGGACGCGCGGCACCTGGCGAAGCGGCCGGTGTTGCTCGTGGGCACCTACCGGATGGACCAGATGGGACAGGCCCTGCGCGAGGTGGTGGGCGCGTCCGACGCGGTGCGAGTCGAGGTGGGCCGGCTGGACGCGAGGAGCGCGGGGCAGATGGTGCGCGGCATGCTCGCGCTGCGCGAGGTGCCCGAGCCCTTCGTCGACGCGCTGGTGCACGAGACGAGCGGCAACCCCTTCTTCATCGCGGAGTACCTGCGCGCCGCCATCGACGCGGGCCTGCTCTTCCGCGCGCCGTCCGGCGAGTGGCTCTTCGAGGGGCAAGGCAGCGCCGGCGGCCGGCCCCTGCCCCTGCCCGGCAGCATCGCCGAGCTCATCGAGCGGCGCCTGTCGGACCTGGGCGAGCACGGGCGCGCGCTGGCGGAGGTCGCCTCGGTGCTGGGGCGCGAGCTGGATGAAGAGCTGCTGCTGTCCGCCGCCGCGCTGCCGGAGGGCGCGAGCGCGGAGGCCGTGGAGGAGCTGCGGCGTCGGCAGGTGCTGGAGGAGTCCGACGGGGGCCGGCTGCGCTTCGTGCACGACAAGCTGCGCGAGGTGGCCTACGCGCGCATCGCCGACACGCGACGACGCGTGCTGCACCATCGCTGCGCGGAGCGACTGGAGATGCAAGGCGCGACTTCACCCTCGGGCCTGACGCCGCTGGCCGCGGGGCTCGCCCACCACTGGTCCCGCGCGGGAGTGCCCGAGCGGGCCAGCGGCTGGTTCGCGCGGGCGGCGGACGCGGCGCGCGCGGCGTATGCCAATGGTGACGCCATCTCCTTCTACGAGTCCGCGCTGCGCGAGGCCGCGGCGTCCTCGGGGAACGCGCATGCGTCCGGCCCGGACGCGCCCCAGGTGGCGCTGGATGTCGTCTGGGAATCGCTGGGTGAGGTGCTCGCGCTGACCGGACGACAGCAGGCCGCGCGTCAGGCCTTCCTCCACGCCCTGGCACGGATTGAGCAGACCCAGCGTGTCCGTCGCGCCAATGTGTTGCGGAAGGTGGGCAAGTCCTTGCAGACGCACCATCAGAACGAGGAAGCGCTGCGGGTGTATGCCCAGGCCCAGGCCGAGCTGGGTCCCATGCCCGACAGCGTCTCCTCCTTGCCCGGGCAGGTGGAGGCCGCGTGGTGGCACGAGTGGGTGCAGCTGCAGGGTGAGCGCATCACCGTGCACTACTGGCTGGCCCAGCTCGACGAGATGCGGGCCCTGGTGGAGGGAGTGCGTCCGGTGATGAAGGCCCACGGCACGCCGCTGCAGCGCGCGCGGTTCTTCAACTCGCTGGTGCAGATGCAACTGCGCAGCGAACGCTATCGAGCATCGACAGAGACCGTGGCCCACGCCCGGGCCTACGCGGAAGCGGCGCTGGAGTCCGAGGGGGAAGCGGAGCACGCGGGGGCCCGGTGCGTGGTCGCCATGGTGTTGCTCTTCCATGGCGCGCTGGATGAGGCACAGAGCTGGATGGAGGAGTCCCTGCGCGGAGCCGAGCGGCAGGGGGACGTGACGTTGCAGACGCGCTGCCTCACCTACCTCACCGTCATCCTCCGCTTGAGGGAGCGGGTGGCGGAGGCGAGCGAGGCGACGGAGCGTACGCTGGAGCTGGCGACTCGCTCCGGCATGTCGGACTACCTGGGCGCGGCGCACGCCACCCGGGCCTGGGTGGCCTCGCGCGCCCGGGACCTCGTCTCGGCGAGACAGGCCGCCACGGAGTCGCTGCGGCTGTGGCAGGCGCTCTCGCTCGTGTACCCCTTCCAATGGCTCGCGCGCTGGCCCCTGCTCGCCGTGGAGCTCTCGGAAGGGGCGCTGCCCCAGGCGTTGGAGCAGGCCCGGGCGATGCTCGAGGCCCACCAGCAGCGGCAGCCGGACGTGCTCACGCAGGGATTGACGCAGGCGTTGGCGCTGGCGGACGCGGGTCGGGAGGAGGAAGCGCGGAGCGCGCTCCTCCAGGCCTGTGAGTCGGCCCGGCGGCTCTGCTATCTGTAACTGGATTGACCGCAGGTGCTTCCTTCCACCCGCCAGGGCCTCGGGGCCCGTGGCCTTGTCTCCGAGGTGCGCATGGCAGGCCCGTATGTGTATTTCTTCTTCAAGCCCGAGCGCGTCACGCTGCTGGAGGGCTTCTCCACCCAGGTCACCGTGTGGGGCGTCCCGTCGCGCAGTCCCAACCTGCCCGAGAACGTGACCAGCAAGATGAACTTCCGCATCGAGGGCAGCGACGGCTCCATCGGCCTCTCCCAGCCGGCGCCGGACGTCCTCGAGATTTCCGGACTGGATGACAACATCAAGCCCGCCACCGTCATCGCCGCGCCCAAGAACAACGACACCGAGTTCCCCCGCATCGAGGCCCGCCTGGAGTGCTCGGTGGACCAGTCGGATTTGCTCATCTACGCGCCGGACGGGAACATCTACTGGCTCAAGCCCGAGGAGTGGCAGAAGGCCCAGAAGCTGTCCCCCAAGGACAAGAGCCTGACGGGAGATCTGGAAACGCTCCTGAAGAACGAGACGGTGGTCGCCAACCTCCCGGTGCCCGCCTACGTCGCGGCGCCCACGAGCACGGCGGCCGAGAACCTGTCCGACGCCGCCGAGCCCATCACCTGCTTCCTGCTCAACCTCAACAGCATCCTCTTGAGCTACAGCCCGGGCGCGAACCTGAAGGCCGGCGAGCAGGGCCCCGTCTACCGCAATCCCGACCCCCAGCCTTGATGCGCCCTTTCAACTTCGACACCGGCAGCGCGTCCCCCGGGACGTCCAAGCAGTTCCGCCAGGGGACCCACCGGGTGATGACACCCGAGCAGACGCTGGAGCGCGTGCAACGGTTCATGCCCGTCATGGGCATCACCCGCGTCGCCAACGTCACGGGGTTGGACACGATTGGCCTCCCGGTGGTGATGGTGACGCGGCCCAACGCGCGCTCGCTGGCGGTGTCGCAGGGAAAGGGCACGAGCCTCGCCGCGGCGAAGGCGTCCGGGCTGATGGAGTCGGTGGAGGCGTACCACGCCGAGCACGTCACCCTGCCCCTGAAGCTGGCCACGTACAACGAGCTGCGCTTCCGCGCGCCCGTGGTCGACGTGGACAGGCTGCCTCGCCTGTCGGTGAGCCTGTTCCATCCCAACTGGCGCACGCTCTGGGTGGAGGGCGTGGACCTGCTGGGTTCGGGCCCGCTGTGGCTGCCCTTCGACCTGGTGCACACGGACTTCACGCTGCCGCTGCCCACGGGGAGCGGCGCGTTCCTCATGAGCAGCAATGGGCTGGCCTCCGGCAACCACGTGCTCGAGGCGATGCTGCATGGGCTGTGTGAAGTGGTGGAGCGCGACGCGACGGCGCTCTGGCAGGTGCGTGGCGAGCAGGCGCAGGCCGGCACGCGACTGAAACTCGACTCGGTGGACGACGCCGGATGTCGCCACGTGCTGGACCTCTACGAGCGCGCGGGCATGGCCGTGGGCGTCTGGGAGACGACGAGCGACATCGGAGTGCCCGCGTTCAGCTGTTACATCGTCGACCGGGAGCCCGAGCCGCTGCGCCCCGTCGCGGTGGCGGGTGGCATGGGCTGTCATCCCTCGCGAGCGGTGGCCCTGCTGCGCGCCATGACGGAGGCCGCGCAGAGTCGACTCACGCGCATCAGCGGGGCACGAGATGACCTGCACCGCAAGGCGTACGAGACCGCGCGCGAGGGCGTGACGGCGGAGCGACTGCGCAAGCGGCTGGCCGAGGAGCCCGCGGTGCGGGAGTTCCAACAAGCGCCCCATCACGACGCGGACACGTTCGAGGAGGACCTCGCGTGGGTGCTCGCGAGGGTGCGCTCGGTGGGCGCAAGCCAGGTGGTGGCGGTGGACCTGACGAAGCCGGAGCTGGGGCTGCCCGTCGTGCGGGTGGTGGTGCCGGGACTGGAGACGACGCACGAGGCGCCCGGATATCAGCCAGGCCCAAGGGCACGGCAGATGATGCGCGGAGACCCGCGATGAAGGTCTTCATCTTCACCGGCCCCACGCTGCGCGCCGAGGAGGCGAAGCTGGAGCTCGACGCGGTGTACCTGCCTCCCGCTCAGCAGGGCGATGTCTACCGCGCGGCGTGCGAGAAGCCGGTGGCCCTGGGCATCATCGACGGGTTCTTCGAGCACGTGCCGGCGGTCTGGCACAAGGAGCTCCTCTGGGCGATGTCAGAGGGCATCCACGTCTTCGGGGCCTCGAGCATGGGGGCGCTGCGGGCCGCGGAGCTGGCCACCTTCGGAATGGAGGGCGTGGGCTCCGTCTTCGAGGACTTCCGTCAAGGCGTGCTGGAGGACGATGACGAGGTCGCGGTGGCGCACGCGAGCGCCGAGCATGATTGGCGCCCCCTGTCCGAGGCGATGGTCAACATCCGCGCCACGCTCGCGGCGGCGCAGGCAGCGGGTGCGGTGAGCGAGCCTGTTCGCGCCTCGCTCGAGCAGCGCGCCAAGGCGCTCTTCTACGTGGAGCGCGCGTGGCCGAAGCTGCTGTCCGGATTTCCCCGCGCGGAAGCGGAGGCGCTGGAGGCCTGGCTGCCGAAGGGGCGCGTGGATGTGAAGCGCGCGGACGCGGTGGCGATGCTGCGCATGATTCGCTCGCGCGTGGAGGCGGGCCTTTCGCCCAAGGAGACCCGCTTCCCCTTCCAGCACACGGATGCGTGGGAGGAGGCGCGACGGCGCGCGGCGCGGCAGCCGCTTCGACAGACGGCACGCGCCTCGGATGGCGTGGGAATCGAGGCGCTCCTCGATGAGCTTCGCCTGCGCGGAGAGCTGAAGGACGCGCGACGGGCGAGCATGGCGCGAGCGCTCGCGGTGGAGGAGGCAAGACGGCTGGGGCGCGTCCCGGATGCAGGGGAGCTGCACGCGACGAAGGAGGCGCTGAGCCACGAGCGGCACCTCACGCCGGAGTCCTTCGAGCGGTGGAAGACGGAGCAGCACGTGGACGACGTCGCCCGGCTGCTGCGGGACGAGTCCCATGTGCGCTGGGTGGAGGCGCTCATGGAGCCGGATGTCTTGCGGCACCTGGCCGACCACCTGCGACTGACGGGCGAGTACGCCACCCTGCTGGAACGCGCGCGCGACAAGGAGCAGGTGCTCGACGCGGCGGGGCTTTCACTGCCCAAGCTGGAGGACGCGGGCAT
This sequence comes from Myxococcus sp. XM-1-1-1, assembly GCF_020037095.1. NCBI lineage: Bacteria > Pseudomonadati > Myxococcota > Myxococcia > Myxococcales > Myxococcaceae > Myxococcus > Myxococcus sp. XM-1-1-1. Next base: position 274,483 of record NZ_JAIQDH010000008.1, on the reverse strand, counting down.
CACCGAGGGCGCGCTGTGGGCCTGGTACTTCGAGGAGAACCAGGGGCGCATGGTGCCCTCGCAGTTGGAGCAGGCCGCGCGCGACGAGGGCTTCGCCGACGTGGCCTCCATGCGCAGGGCCGCGCTGCGTGAGCTTTGCTACGTCCTCACGAAGGCGGGCGCCGCGGCCTGAGAGGGATTGGACCTCCCCCCCGCAAATTTTGCATGACCGGGTTCACCCAAAGCCCGTGCTAGACCCCGCGCGCGCTCGGCGGCGCGAGGGGTTTGACACAGGGGGAACATCCGATGGACGCACCCGAGGAGCAGCGCGAACCACGCAGGCCCGACTTCCTCAAACAGTGGGGGCAGATGCTGGTGGGGACCCCCATCGTCGCCATCCTGCTCATCGCCTGGCAGGACCCGCTCGTCGTCTTCGGCCACGAGCTGGCTCCTCCAGTGAAGAGCGTCCTGAGCCTCCTGCTGGTCGTCCTGGTGGCGGTGGCCTGTACCGAGGTCATCCTGCGCCTCATCGCGGTGTGGCGCGACAACCGCGCGGACGAGAATCTCACCATGATGGTCCGAGTGCTTGCATCGAAGTACTCGATGGAGGGCGCGGACCCGGAGAGGCCCATGGCCATCTGCGTCCTCGAACACCTGAAAGCGCATCACGACTTCGGCACGGTGGAATGCCCCGATTGCGGCGGGGAGGGGTGCAAGCACTGTGGCCTCACAGGGGTCCATCTCGATTACACCGAGGGCCCCTGCGGCACCGACTGCCCCCTCCGCCCCGTCGTCCCGTCCTGACGCGCTCCGTCGCCGGCTACTTCCGCGGAGCGCTCGCGCGACGCGCGACCTTCTTCCGCGCATCCGCCGAGGGCTTCTTCACCTCCACCACCGAGCCCTCCGAGGGCACCGGTTGCAGGACGAAGACCCGGTCCAACCGGCGGCTGCCTCGCTCGACGGGCGTGCTCAGGTCGTAGTCGAAGTCATACGCCGCCACCACGCGCAGGCCCGCGTTGCGGAACAACCGGTTCGCCTGCGCCGCGTCGTACGTCCGGAAGAACCAGGTCGTCTCGATGAGCCAGTCCTTCCCCGGCCCGGTGATGCGCAGCCGGTTGCGCATGGGCGAGCGGCGGGCTCGCCGGTCCGGCAGTCCCTCGTGCGTGTTGCAGACGACCTTGTCCTTGCCCACCTTCCCCAGCCAGCGCTCGTGCTCGGCCGACGTGCGCGCGTAGTCGGTGAGGTGGAAGCCCAGCACGTAGAGCCCCTGGGGCTTGAGCAGCCGCCGCGTCCCCTTCAGGTGCGCCAGCGCCGCCGCCTCGCTGTCCAGGTAGCGGAAGGTGGAGACCAGGTTGTGGGCGACGTCCACCTTGCCCTCCAGCGAGGGCTCGAAGAACTCCTCCATGCGCGACACGGAGAGCTTCACCTGACGGCGGCGCGCGGGCGTCAGCCGCTTGCGCGCATGCGCGAGCATCGCCTCGGAGATGTCGTAACCGGTGACCTTCAGTCCCCGGCTCGTGGCCTCGGCCACCAGGCGACCGGCGCCGCACGCGGGCTCCAGCCACTGCTTGCCCCCCGTGCCGTGCCGTTCGCTCAGCGCCTGGAGGAAGTCCACCTCTCGCACGGTGTCGGTGCCGAAGATGGCTTCGTAATACTCGGGGTGCTCGTACCAGTCAGTGCGTTTTTCCATGGGAGGCGTGCCCGCTCGGGCGCGCGCATCCTCCGGTCCTCCGGCGCGAAAGCCAAGTCAAAGCGTGCCTCGCCCTCACGCGGGCTCGTGCGTGGGTGACACCAGCGACGAGCGCTCCGACATCGCCTCGCGCAGGCGCCCCCCGAACATCCGACGCAGGAGCACCATGCCCAGCGGCAGCGGCAGCCACAGCGTGTACCCGCGCAGCAACATCACCGCGGTGAGCCCCACCTCCACCGGCACGCCCAGCGACGACAGCGTCCCCACCGCGGTGGCCTCGAACGTGCCCACGCCTCCGGGGATGATGCTCAGGGTCATCACCAGCGTCGCCAGCATGAACGCGGCGAACACGGCGGCGAAGTCCACCGGGTGCCCCACCGCCTGGAACATGCACGACAAGGTGAGCGCATCCAGCGCGAAGGTCGCGAGCTGGAACGCGCTCGCTCGGACCAACAGCCAGGTGTCCCGCACCAGCGCGGGCGACACCTGGGAGATGGACTCGAGCAGCGAGGTGAGCCCCGGGATGCGGCGTGCCCAGCGCGGCGGTCGCCACCCACCATGCCGCGTCAGCCAGAGGATGCCGAACGGCACCGCGCACGCGAGCACCGCGAAGGCCGTGGCCAGTCCGAGGAGGGCCGCGTGCAGCGACGCGCGATACCAGAGGATGAAGATGGACACCGCCACGGCCACCGCGTGCGCCAGGTAGAAGGACACCATGTCGACCAGCAGCGCGCCCGTGGCCGCCCGGGGCGGCGCGCCCTCCCGCTGCAGCCCCTTCATCACCACCACCGAGCCGCCGATGCCCGCGGTGGGCACCAGTTGGTCGAACGAGAGCTTCATCAAGGCCAGGCTCGCGGTGCGCAGCCAGGGCGCCTTCACGCCCTCCACCTCCAGCACCACCCGCCAGCATCCCGCCATCGTCAGGTACGAGAGGAACTGGAGCGCCACGCCCACCAGCAGCCACTCCGGCCTCGCGCGCTGGAGCATCTGGGCGAACTGCTTCTCCTCCCCGAAGCGCAGCACCACGAACACCGTGAAGGCGACCAGCAGCACCACGCCCGGCAACCAGCCCCACACGTTGTGTCGGCCAGAGGCGGGCTCCGACGGGTCGCGCGCGGAGCCGTCACCCGACATGGAGGCGTCCTCGTGCATGCGCGCGCACCAGCCCGCCCTAGTGAGCGGAGGCCTCCGTCGCGTCTTCCCGACGGGCCTCCGCGGCCGTCAGCAGCCGCGCGGCCATGCGCATGAAGTCGGCCTCGGTGATGATGCCCACCAGCCTGCGCTCGCGGTCCACCACGGGCAGACAGCCGAAGCGATGGTCCAGGAGCTTGTAGATGGCCTCTCGCACCGGCAGGTCCGGCCGCACCATCTCCACATCCCGTGACATGAGCCGGGTGACGGAGATGGGCTCGTGGCCGGCAGCCGCGAGCTGCCGCGACAGCGCGCGGAGCAGGTCGCGATGGCTCACCATCCCCACCAGCCGGCCGTCGCGCACCACGGGCAGGTGGCGGATGTGATGGAGCTTCAACAGGTCGTCCACTCGGACCAGGTCATCGGTCTCGTCCAGCGTGACGACATCCCGGGTCATCAGGTCGCCCACGGTGAGCATGACGCGTCCGCCTCCCCGTCGGTCCACGAGCTCCCGCGCACCTCGCGTTTCTCGGGCCGACTATTCCCGAGGGTGCACCCTCGCCCCCGTTCGCGCAGCGACAGGGCGGACAGACGGGCAAGGGGCCGGCGCTGTCTCACCCTCGGGTCCGACGCTCGAAACCGGAAGTGTCAACCACGAGCGCCCGGCAGGTTGCTCACCTGGCGCTCCCGCGGCTTCCACACCGGCGACGGACATCACACCTCCGTCGCGTGGCGCCCAAGGCCTCCTGCTTGAATTCACATCCACCCTGGCGCGTCACCAGGACAGTGGAACAGCGGCAAGGCCGCCTCTGCTAGAGACACCCGCAATGGCTCTCATCCTTCTCGTCGACGACGACTCCACCCTTCTCGAGATCTACACCGAGGCCCTCCGGGGTGAGGGCTGGGAGGTGGCCTCGGCCCGCGACGGCGAGATGGCCCTCGCGCTCGCGCAGGCGCTGCCCCCGGACCTCATCCTCACCGACGTGTCGATGCCGGGGATGAACGGCCTGGAGCTGTGCCGGCACCTGCGCGCCGACGAGACGCTGTGCCACGTTCCGCGCATCGTCCACAGCAGCATGGAGCGGCTCGCGAGCCTCTCGGGCGACGTCTTCCTGAGGAAGTCCGGGGACCTGACCGAGCTGCTCGCCTGCATCACCCGGTGCTTGTCGCGGGGCTCGCTCGCGCCCACCATGCCGGCGGCGGCGGCGTGAGCGGCCACTCCACCTCGAACACCTCCTCGAGCCTCCTCGACGACGGGGATGCTCGAGGACCTCAGTGCGCCGGGTGGCCCACCAGCCGCGCCAGCGCGAACATGAGCGCCAGGCCCACGAAGAGCGCCAACACGTTGCGGCCCGGCTGGTCCTTGCCGTGGCGGTGCACGTGCGGCAGCAGGTCCGACACGGCGATGTACAGGAACGTGCCCGCGGAGAACGCGAGCGCCTTGGGCGCCATGCTCTCGAAGCGCAGCACCGCGTCGAAGCCGAAGTAGATGAGCGCGCCCGCGGGCACCATCAGCCCGTACAGCGTGGAGAGCAGCAGGATGGAGCCCTTCGAGCGACCCTCCGTCTTCAGGATGGACGCGAGCGACAGCGCCGAGGGCACCTTGTGCGCGACAATCGCGATGAGCGCCATCAACCCCACGCCCTCCTCCACCGCCGAGCCCAGCGCGATTCCGTCGAACAGCGTGTGCGTGGACAGGCCGAGGAACGCGGTGAGCCCCAGCACCTGACCGGGCTCCGTGTGGCGGCCATGGCCGGACATGTGGTCGCCGGGCAGGTCCTCCCCCGCGTGCGCCACCAGGTAGCGCTCCAGCACCAACAAGAAGACGAAGCCCCCGGGCACCAGCGCGAAGGCCCACCAGCCTCCGCCCTCGTACGCCTCCGGGAGCATGTGGAAGAACGCCGCGCCCAACATCACGCCGGCGGCGAAGGCCAGGAAGCGGACCAACTGCGTCTGCTGCTGGTTCCACAGCACCACCAGCGCGCCCAACAGCGCGCCGATGACGACGATGAGTGAGTAGAGGGCCACCGTGGCCAGGACCGACATGGGGCGCGCACCCTACAACAAATCCGTCACGTCAGTAGTAGCGCCTCACCACCAACAGCCCGACCCGTCCCGGCTTCACGTCCACCGTGTGCTCCGACACCCTCCCGCCCCCCTCCACCCGCACCACGTGGCTCCCCGCCGACACCCGGAAGCGCGCCACCTGGAACTCCGCAGGCAGGGAAAGCCAGGAACGCAGGTCCGCCGCGTTGCCGGCGTTGAGGATGAGGAAGGCCAGCGCGCCCAGCTCCTCGCTCTTGGTCGCCGCGCCCACGCCCGCCGCCAGGCCCGCCTTCACCGCCACGCCGGCAATCTGCTTCGCCAGCATCCCGCCGATGCGCGTGTCCAGGTGCAGCCGCGCCACGTCCGCCATGGACGTCACCGTGACGGCGCGCACGTGCTGCTCGCCCAGCGTCACGCCCACCTGCGGCGCGCTGCCGCGGTCCCGGTAGACGGGCACCTCGATGAGGTTGCCGCCGTTGACGTCGCGCGACGCGGGCTGCTTCTCCGGGGAGAGCCCCGCCTCCACGACGACGACGATCTGGGCCTCGTCCCGCGCCAGCGGAGGGTGCTCGACGCCCGGGTACTTCGCCTTCAGCTCCTCGTAGAGCTGGTCGCGTCCGGTGTACTTCGCCAGTCGGAGCAGCGGCTCCGCGAGCTCGCCCAGCCGGGGCTCCAGCTCGTACGCCTTCGCATAGTCGATGTAGGCCGCGTCCCAGTCGCGCTGGTCCTCGCGGATGACGCCGCCCAGGTAGCGGGCGATGGCGAGCTGCTGGTAGGGCTTCTTCTCCTCGACGACCATCTTCTGGAGGCGCTCGTTGACCTGGCGCACCTCCACCATGGCCGCCTCGTCGTCGCCCAGCTCCGCGTAGTTGAGCGCCTGGATGACGGAGATCATCAGCTTCTCGAAGTCCTCGCCGCGGTAGGCGCGCTGGCGCTCGTTCGTCACCAGCGCTCCGGCCTCCTCGCTGACGGAGACGGCGTCGAGCTGCGCGCTGAGCTTCTCGGCCTGCTCCAGCACCGCGTTGCTCTCCGCCCACTTGCGGGCCGAGTGCAGCACCATCCCCTTGTCCAAGAGGATGAGCAGCGTGTCCTTCGCCGAGCCGTCCTTGGCCAGGGCCTCCAGTTCGGCCAGGGCGTCGTTGTAGCGCCCCGATTGATACGACTCACGGACGCCGCGCGTGCGGGACACGTAGTCCCCCGCGCAGCCGGACAAAAGCAGCGCGCTCACCAGCGCGAGCGCGCCCCAACCACGGGGGCGCGCCGGAGGGTGGTGGAGAGGAATCATGAGCAGTCGAGCCTTCACCACGAGCCGGCGGCCACCGTCGACGGAGCTACCAGCTCACGCCGCGCTTCTCGAACTTCTTGCGGATCTGCTTCTCGTCCGTCCACTCGATGAGGCCGGTGCGCACGTTGCTGAGCTTCGCGGTCATCTTGTAGTACACGAGCTTGTCGCGGCCGACCTCCTGGATGATGGAGGCCAGGTCACCCGACATCAGGAAGTCCACGGACACCTGCTGCCCGGGGCCCTTCGCCGCGTTCGGGTTCACGTAGCCGGACTGCTGGTACTCGTACTCCTCCGCGATGTCCTGGCGCGCGGCCTGGTCCACCATGGCGAAGCGGCCCGTCTGCGCGAGCGCCGTCTGGATCTTGTCCCCCAGGGAGCGCATGTCGATGTGCTCGGAGGTGCTGTTCTTCAGCTTGCCCACGAGGACGATGGGCAGCGAGCCGTCCGGCCGGGGCGTGGAGAAGCGCGGCGAGGAGGCCAGCGACTCCGCCATCTTCTTGGCGATGAGCTGCAGGTCGTTCTCGTTGAACTGGTCCGACAGCATCTCGATTTCGTTCGGGTCCTCGTACGTGCCACGCGTGAAGGCACGCGGGCCACCACACGCAGCGAGCGAGGCGGCGAGGCAGGCGGTCAGAAGCAGGCGATGAATCTTCATGGTGCGGTGACTCCTAGTTCCATTCGCATTCGAAGCGGCTGCCTTCGAAGTTCCACTTGTAGGCGAGCACCGCGTCGCGACGGTAGCCGGCCGTCAGGCGACACTGGCTCATCAGCGAGGCGCGCGGATAGTCGAAGGTGTACGTCTGCGCCTTCGAGCGCTCCTGCGCGTTGAGCTGGGAGGGATGCGTGAGCGTGGGGCTGGCGCTGGCGGCCACCATCACCGAGTGCTTGCCGTACGTCTTCAGGGGCACGCGGCCGGCCAGCTGCACCCGGCGCACGGTGCGCGCCACCAGGATGTCGCTGCGGTCCACGTTCGTCTCGTGGCGGTTGCGGCGCTGCAGCAGCTCCGAGATGTTCGCCGTGAAGACGCGGGTGAGGTCCCCGTCCTCCACGAAGAAGTAGAGGAACGCCTCGCGCGCCACGCGGCTCTCCCCCGTGAAGTCCAGGGTGATGAGCAGCTCCAGCTCCCGGTTGGGCGTGATGCCGTGGCGCGACACCGCCGCCAGCACCTTCTTGTCCACGCCCGCCTTCTTCAGCTTGATGAGCCCGTCCGCGCTCGCGTCACACGCGCAGCGGCGCTCTTCAATCATCTTCACCAGGTCCGCCGGCTCGAAGCCCGCCTGGGACAGCTTGGTCAGCTCCTCGTCCGTCAGGGGCAGCTGGTCCGAGCGCTCGTAGATGCGCGGCAGGTTGTTCGGGTCCCACTGGATGATGTTGTAGGTCTGCACGTTCCCTTCGGGGAACGGCAGGGCGATTCGAGGGCTTCCATTCGCCGTGGACAGGCTGACGGGCGACTGGCTCGCCGCCAGCGCCAGGGTCGCCGCGAGGACTTGGGCAATCATGTCGGGACCTCCCCCTCTAGAAGCGATAACCCACGGCCATGCCCAACCGGTGCGTCACGCCGCCACCGCCGATGGGAATGTCCGGAGTGTAGAACAACCCGAGCGACACCCGGTCGCGCGAGCCCATGAGCACCTCCGCGCCCACCTGGGGCGAGATGCCGAAGTGCAGCTCCTCCTTGTTGCCCCGCCCGCTGCCGGACGCGTCGTCCACGTAGTCGGGCGTGTAGATGGCGCCCGCCTTCAGGCCCAGCGAGAACACCAGCGGCCAGCCCCAGCTGCGGAAGCGCGGGCCCACCATGACGTTGGTGCGGCCGCCGTCGAAGACGTAGGTGACGTTGGCGTCCAGCGCGAACCAGTCCGCGCCCCACCAGGACACCGTGGCGCCGACATAGAGCGGGGGGCCTTCGGGCGCGTCCCGGGGAGGCTCCTCGGCGTTGACGGCCGCGCCCCACTCGAGCTGGAACGACACGCCCGTGCTGCTCGAACCCGAGTAGCCGCCCTTGCCATATTCGGATTCCTCGGGCCCATCCGTGCGGCCACGTTCCTGCGCGGCCGCGGTCAACGGCGCCGCCACGGCCAGCGACAGGAGGGCTCCGCACAACCTGGAATGACGCTTCATCTCGAAGACTCCCACATGCGGTAGGTGCGAAAATTCCACTGCGTCCGACGTCCGGCCCCCGCCAATATTCAAAACACCGCTCGGGCTGGCAAGCGCACCTTGGGCCCGGGCCGTTCTCTCAGGAAGCGCGAGGCCCCGGAGGGGTGGCGTCCTGGGGAGCGTCCGGCTGGGGGTCGACCTGCACGGGGGGCGCCTGCCGGGACTCGGTGCGGGTGAAGGGCAGCCACTGGGGGTGGGCCCTGAGGAAGATGACCAGCTTCTCGCGGACCAGGGCGCGCAGCTCGAAGAGCCGGTCCGGGTTGGCGGCGCTGACGAGCGCGCGGATGGTGAGCGTGCGGTCCTGGGCCTCGAGCACCACGACGGTCTGCACGCGGCCGTCCCAGAGGGCCTTGGCCTCGTGGTCGAGGATGCGCTTGAGCTCCCCGCGCAGCGCGTCCACGTCCGTGGAGTAGTCCACCTGGAGGGTGACGGCGCCGAGCAGCTCGGGGCTGACCTTGCTCCAGTTCTGGAAGGGCTTGTCCAGGAAGTAGGTGATGGGGATGACCATGCGGCGCTGGTCCCAGACGCGCAGCACCACGTACGTGAGGGTGATCTCCTCCACGGTGCCGAACTCGGTCTCCACCACCACCTGGTCGCCGATGCGCACCGGCTGGGTGATGGACAGCTGGATGCCCGCCAGCAGCGTGGCGATGGACTTCTGCGCGGCCAGACCAATCACGATGCCGGCGATACCAGCCGAGGCCAGCAGCGACACGCCGACGTTGCGCACCACCTCGAACTGCATCAGGAGCAGCGCGGCGGCCACCACGTATGTCGCCGCCTCGAAGACGGCGCGCAGCACGGCGAACTGGGTGCGCAGCGAGCGCGCCCGGGCGGGGTCGCGGCTCTCGGAATTGACCCGGTTCTGGATGAAGTCCGCGAACACCCGCAGGAAGCGCAGGATGAACCACGCCACCGCGACGATGATGAGCGAGTAGCTCACCCGGTTGAACACCGTCTGCGTGGGGCGCGGCAGGAGCAGGAAGGACGTGCCCACCGCCAGCAGCACCGCGAAGAACGGCAGCCGCAAGGGGCCCTTCCCCGCCGCCACCAGCTGGTCGTCCAGCTCGATCTGAGTCCAGCGCGCCAGCCTCAGGCCGAACGCCAGCGACACCTTCTCCAGGAGCAGCGACAGCCCCACCGAGGCGAGCAGCACCACCAGGAGGCCCAGCCACTGCCACGGCTCCAGGCCCAGCACCGTGCCGGAGAAGAAGACCGGCGGCAGCCACTCCGCCACGCGGGGGCCGTACGCCTCGAAGAGGGGGTCCACCAGCCGGACGGTGGACTCGCTGAAGACCCAGAGCAGCGCGCCGTCCTGCGTCACGCGCTGGAGCCGGACGCTCACGTTGGCCCCGTCCAGGGGGATGGTGCCCACCAGGTCGAAGCGCGGGTCGGCCGGGTCTCCCTCGGGGGCCTTGGAGAGCGCCGACAGGTCGATGGAGAGCTTGCGGTCCAGCACGAACTTGAGCCGGCGCGCCAGCTGGGCGCCGCGCTCGGGCTGCTGGGCCTTGGGGATGAAGTCCAGGTCCAGGTAGTGGGCCGCAGAGGCGTAGTCCCCCCGGTGCGCGGCGGACAGGAAGCCCTGCGCCGTGGCATGGGGCGTCTGGCGGTCCATCGCCGCGGAGGGTGGCGGCAGACCCGAGTTGAGCGCCTGGGAGGGCAGCGCCCCGAGGACGAGTCCCATCACGAGGAGGGCCACCCAGGCCCTTCCGTCTGTGTGCATCATGCGGCCCTCCTTACTCCTTTTCGGCTGCTTTGCCGGAAGAAGTCGGGGCCTGGCCCCCTGGCGGAGGGGCGCCGAGGGGGACGTCGGGGACACCACCCCTCTCACCCCGTGGGAAAGGCGTTGGTGCGCCGGCTGGGGGTAGGATAGAAACGGCGCCCAAGGAAGGTCGACGTGTCCGAGAAGCGAAGAATCCTCCTGATTGACGACAGCGAAATCACGCTCGCCATGGAGAAGGCCGTGCTGGAAGCGCGCGGCTACGAGGTCGTCGCCACCTCCACGCTGATGGAGTTCGAGAAGACGCTCCAGGCCTGGCGCCCGGACCTCATCCTCACGGACATCCACATGCCCGAGGCCAAGGGCACCGACATCTGTCGCACCCTGAAGAACGAGTACGGCACCCAGGACATCCCCATCGTCCTGTTCTCCAGCCTCCCGGACGTGGAGCTGTCCAAGCTGGCCGAGCAGGTGGGCGCCGACGGCTTCCTCTCCAAGGAGAACGGGCTGGAGGCCATGGGCGAGAAGATCGACGAGCTGGTGCAGAGCATCCTCTGGTGATTCGCATGCTGCGCCCCGTCCTGGTCGCCGCCCTCTGGGGCCTGGTGCTGGTGCTCGGAGGCTGCAGGCGCACGGACCCCGCTCCCCGCCCGCCCGAGACACCCGAGGCGGGCGCGTCCCCCACGGCCGCGGCCTCCTCGCCGGGCGCCATCCTCTTCGTCTCCGCGGACACGCAGGGCTACCTGGGCCCGTGTGGCTGCAGTGAGAACATGCGCGGTGGCATCGCCCGCGCGGCCTTCCAGGTGAGCGAGGCCCGCCGGGGCGCGCTGCCCGTGCACTATGTGGACGGCGGCAACAGTCTCTTCGGGGAGAAGACGCTCAAGCCCGGGCAGGTGCCGCAGGAGGAGCTGAAGGCGAAGGCGCTCGCGGACGCCATGCGGATGATGGGGCTGTCGGTGCGCGCCACCGGCCCGCTGGACGACACGCGCGGCGCGGCCTTCCGTCAGGGATTGGGGCTGCCCGAGGTGGCGGACGGCGCGGTGAAGCTCCTGCCCGCGGGTCCTCGCAAGGTGGGCGTGGTGGCGGCGGACTCGCCGGAGCAGTTGGTGGCGGCGAGCGCGAAGGCCCGCTCGGACGGCGCGGACTTCGTGCTGGGGTTGTTGGATGCGCCGTTGGAGGAGGCGCAGAAGGCGGCGGAGCTGCCGGGGCTCGCGGTGGATGTGCTGGTGGCCACCCGCTCCGCGTCCGAGCTGAGCGGCGAGCAGAACCGGCTGGTGAAGGCCACGGTCCCCGTGGTCGCGCCGCAGAGCAAGGGCCGCTCGCTGGTGCGCGTGGACCTGAGCTACGCGAAGGCGCCCGGGAGCTTCTCGCTCCAGAAGGGACAGGCCGACCTGGAGCGCGAGGTGGCCGCGCTGGAGCAGCGCACGGCGCTGTTGGACAAGGAGATCAACCTCCCGGGCATCGACCCGAAGCTCAAGGCGCTCAAGCAGGGCAAGCGCGACGAGCTGGTGGCGCGCAAGCAGGCGCTGGTGTCGGCGCCGCCCGCCGCGTCGCCCGACGTCAATGGCTTCACGGTGCGCTTCGTGCCGCTGGAGTCGGGGCTGCCGTCGCTGCCGGACGCGCAGGCGCTGGTGGCGCGCTACGACTCGGAGGTGGGCAAGCTGAACCTCGCGTGGGCGAAGGAGCACGGCCAGGACTGCCCCGCTCCCGCGAAGGGACAGGCGGGCTTCGTGGGCAACGAGCCGTGTCGCTCGTGCCACGAGGAGAGCTTCCCCGTCTGGGAGAAGTCCAAGCACCACCACGCGTGGCAGACGCTGGAGGAGGTGGGCAAGCAGCACCACCTCAACTGCGTGGGCTGTCACGTGACGGGCTGGGAGCAGCCGGACGGCGTGTGTCGGTTGGACAAGGTGGCGGGGCGCGAGGACGTGGGCTGCGAGAGCTGCCATGGCCCTGGCTCCGTGCACTCGGAGGAGCCGAGCGCGGACAACATCATCGCGTCGCCGGGTGAAGCGCTGTGCGTCACCTGCCACAACCCGGAGAACTCGCCGCACTTCGACTTCGCGACGTACCTGCCGCGAATCCTGGGACCGGGTCACGGGAAGCCCCTGGCCGCCGCGTCACCCGACAAGCCGGCGGACGAGCGGAAACCCGCGAAGCCGTAAACCCGCAGCGTTTGCCTGGCAGGCCGCACCCACGGTGGGTGCTTCATTCGGCCATACCGGGCGACTCGTTGTTTGACTGTCAAGAAAAAGGGCGAATACTTGGGGCTTCGCCTGCTTCTGGGCGCACTCTTCTTGCGACCGCATGCTGCCCTTCTGCCTCCTCGTGCTGAACCTGGCCTCGCTCCCCGCCTCGCAGGGAGTGCCGCCACCCATGCCGCCGCCTCCCGCCGGCATGCGCGTGCTCGCCGCGAGCGAGACGCCGGCGCCCGCCGCGGCTGAACCGAAGCCCGCGCCCGCGACGGCCACCACCATCGCTCCCACCGCGCAGGCGAGCATGCCAGACAGCGGCACGGCCACGCGCCCCACCGGGCTGGCGACCGAGCCGTCGCGCGCAGGCACGGCCGATTCAGCGAAGGGCGCAAAGGTCGAGGGCGCATCGCCGTCGAGCGGCTCGCCTTCCGCGACGACGGTGGCAAAGGGCACGAAGGTCGAGAGTATCTCGCCCTCTACGGGCTCGTCTTCCGCGACGGCGGCGACGGGCACGAAGGCCGAGGGTGTCTCGCCCTCCACGGGCTCGCCTTCCGCGACGGCGGCGACGGGCACGAAAGCCGAGGTCGCCTCGCCTTCTACAGGTTCGACCTCGGCGACGACCGTGGCGAAGGGCACGAAGGTCGAGGGCGCATCGAACGCTGTCGCGCCTCCCGCCGCGGGCACCGCCGACGCGGCGAAGGACGTGAAGGCCGAGGGCACCTCGGGCACGGACATGGCGAGCAAGCAGGAGCCGGTGGCTCCCGCGACCGACGCAGCGCCGGGGGATGACGAGGCCGACGAAGCGCGCGCCCTCGCAGGCGCTCCTGACGACGCAGACGAGGAGCCCGAGGCCACTCGCGAGGTCGTCGAGTCCGAGTCCGCGGAGCTGGAGGAGATGCGCGCGCTGGAGAGCGTGACGCTGGACCCCACCGCGAAGCCGAGCGCCGAGGTGATGCAGTCGCTGCGACGCCTGGGCCTCGCCAACCCGCTGCGCATGCGCATGCTGGACGCGCTCGAGGAGCCCACCTTCCGCGAGGACGACTCTCCCGAGCAGCTCCCGCTCATCACCAACCTGGCCACGTTCGACGTCCGCAGCATCCAGGACCGCTACGACATCCCAGTGGAGATGCAGCCCCTGGTCGCGCAGTACATCCAGTTCTTCCAGGGGCCCGGGCGCCGCTGGTTCCGCAAGTGGATGTCCCGCTCCGCGCGCTACCTGCCGGTGATGCAGCCCATCCTCGAGAAGCACGGGATGCCGCTGGACACCGTGTACCTGGCGATGATCGAGAGCGGCTTCTCCGCGCACGCCTACTCGTGGGCGCACGCCTCCGGGCCGTGGCAGTTCATCTCCAGCACGGGCAAGCAATACGGCCTCAAGCAGGACTTCTGGGTGGACGAGCGCAGGGACCCCCTCAAGGCGACCCACGCCGCGGCCACCTATCTCAAGGACCTCTACCGGGAGCTGGGCCACTGGTATCTGGCATGGGCCGGCTACAACACGGGCTCCGGTCGCGTGCGGCGCATGATTGACCGCCACGGCACGCGCGACTTCTGGGCGCTCTCCGAGGAGAAGGGCCTGGCGAAGGAGACCAAGCACTACGTGCCCAAGCTCATCGCCGCCGCGCTCGTCGCGAAGAACCCGTCCGCGTTCGGCTTCTCCGACGAGGAGTTCGACTACGAGCAGCCGCTGGAGTTCGACGAGGTGGAGCTCACCGACGCCACGGACCTGGACGTGGTGGCCCGCGCGGCGGGCGTGAACATCCAGGACGTGCAGGACCTGAACCCGGAGCTCAAGCGGTGGTGCACGCCCCCCGCGAGCACGAAGCACCCCTACAAGCTGCGGCTGCCCAAGGGCGCGGGCCCCCAGTTCGTCGAGGGGTTCAAGCGCATCTCCCCCGCGGAGCGGCTGACCTTCCGCGTGCACAAGGTGAAGCGCGGCGACACGCTGTCGCAAATCGCGGAGCGCTACGGCACGGCCTCCGAGGCCATCCTCCAGATGAACCGGCTCAAGAGCGCGCGCACGCTCAAGCTCGGCGCGGACCTGGTCATCCCCATCCCCGCGAGCAAGGCCGCAGGGGCCACGGGCGGTGCCATCGCGAGCAAGGTGGCCCAGGCCCGCCGCAGCGGCGTCGTGGCCCACCGCCCCGAGGACGAGGTGCCCGCCGGCACGCCCAAGGGTCCCGTGGCCGCGGGCCCGGTGAAGACGGAGACGCTCAACGGCCGCACGCGCGTGACGTACGGCGTGCAGTCCGGCGACAGCCTCTGGGTCATCGCGACCAAGTTCAACGTGTCGGTGGATGACTTGAAGAAGTGGAACAACCTGCGCCGGCGCAACCCGACGCTGCAGGTGGGCTCGCTCGTGTACGTGTGGCCCCAGGGCACGGCGCAGGTGCAGGAGCGCGCGGGCACCGTCGTGGTGGCCAGGCAGGTCGCGTCGAACGCGGGCAAGCCCGTGAGCGGCGGCAAGGTGCACGCGCTGGCCGAGGGCGAGACGCTCTGGTCCGTCGCGCAGCGCTACGGCGTCAGCGTCCAGGACATCATGCGGTGGAACAACATCAAGGACCACCGCACCATCCCCACGGGCAAGGTCCTCTCGCTGAGCGCGCCGTGAGCGCCTTCTCGACAGGGGCCTTCCGGACATGATGACGCCGGGCGAGTGAATTGCATCGGGTGGGCGCATGACTTCGCCCATTTCGCGGAACGGCGCGCTCACCCACCCCTTCCCGCCCGACACCGACCCGCTCCTCGCTCCGAGCAGCCTCGGGACACACCTTTCCCGGGCCTCCGGCAACATCGTGGAGCCAGCGCCACGGCAGGTCTCCAGCATCCCGGTAACGAGACGGCCCTCCCACGGAATCGGGACGTCTCAAATCGAAGACACCGCCGTGCGGGCCGGCGTCACGCGCGTCGACCTCACCGGGTCCACTTCACGCCAGGGCCTCCCTCCGGACCCAGTCACCCGCGCCACCCCGTGGTTCGGCGACCGCACGCGCGTGTCGGACGTCGGCGAGCTGGATGCCAACTCGCGAACAGTCGCTTCCGTCGAACCGAGGCCCACGCTCTCCGCGAGCCTGGCGGATGAGATCGCCCGCGTGGCCCCCGAGGCGACCCCTGCGATGCCGATGGCCTCCAGCATCGCAAGCGCGAAGGGCCACGTGCCACCAGAGCCGAGGCCCGTGCTCCCCCTGTCTGCGCGTCAGGATGATGCGAAAGCGCGCGCCTCGCGCGAGCTGCCCCCCGTGATGCCGATGGCCTCCAGCTTCGCAAGCGCGAAGGGCCTCGTGCCGCCCGAGCCGAGTCTCACAATCGCGCTGTCCGCGAGCCGGGGGGATGCGCAAGCTCGCGCGTCGCTGAATCTGGAGCCCACGCTCGCGCTGCCCGCGAGCCTGGCGGATGCGCAAGCCCGCGCGTCACTCGTATCCAAGGCTGGCCTCGGCGCCGTGAAGCCGGCCACCTCGTCGCGGGTTTCCCAACACGACACCACCCCGCTCGCAGGCTCGGTGAACGGCTGGGGCCTCTCCACATGGACACCCTCGCCTTCCCCGCTCGGCAACGCGCGCTTCGCCAACGTCGTACAGCTGTCGCCCGTGGCCTCCGGACAGGAGGTGCTCGGCCCGGGCTCACGCGGTGAGGGCATCCGCGCGGTGCAGGGCGCGCTGCTCGAGATGGGCTTCGCGCTGCACGGCGGCGCGGACGGACAGTTCGGTCCCCAGACGGTCCGCGCGCTGCGCAACTTCCAGGTGCACGCCAGCCGCACGCTTCCGGGCGTCAAGGTGACGGGCGCGCTGGACGCGGCCACGCTCAAGGCGCTCGACTCGCTGGCACCCGCGCCCGGTGCCCGTGGACAGTCGCGCGGGATTCCTCCCGCCGTCTACGAAGGCCAGCCCGTGCGCGTCATCGTCGCGCTGCGCGAGCACCGCACCTTCCTCTACGACGCGGAAGGGCGGCTGGTGGACATCTTCCCCAACGCCTCGGGCACCCAGGCCACGCCCACGCGCGCGGGCCTCAAGGTCGTCCGCTCACGTCTGGACCAGGCCGCCGCCGAGGCCGCCGGGGCTCGCCTCTGGAACGACAAGCACGTCTTCGGCACGCGCATCCTCGACCTGTCGTGGGCGGACGGACGCCACTCCGCCGAGGAGCTGCATGGCACCAACGCCCCCGCCCTGCTCGGCATGGACGTGTCCCATGGCTGCATCCGTCACTCGAACGAGGCCATCATCGTGCTCCACGACGCGCTGTCCGCGGGGGACCGCGTGGCCATCGTGGAGCACGTGAACGACCCGCACCTGGGCGCCGTCGCCCCGGTGCCGGTCTCCTGACCGACGAGCCGCTACCCCTCCTCGAGCAGCGCCTTGAGCTCCCGCACCCGACGGGTGATGAGGTCGCGGTCCACCGTGCGGTAGACCTCCGGGAGCAGCTCGCGGCTGGTGCACTCCTGCACCGCCACCAGGTTCTGCAGCTCGATTTCCAGCGGGTAGCTGGGCGGCACGAAGTCCGCGAGCACCGCGACCAGGTCCTCCTTGGACACGGCCTCGCGCCCCTCGGCCAGCGCGCGGAACTTCGAGCGCACCATGACGGCCTCGATGTCCGCGCCGCTGAAGGCGCGCACGCCCTCCGGAATCAGCTTGGAGTAGGACTCGATGCCCTCCACGGACACGCCCGTCTTCTTGGACATGGCCTGGAACAGCTCGTCGCGCTCCGCGTCCGTCTGCGGATAGAAGAGCGCCAGGTGCTCCTCGGCGCGCCCCTGCCGCTTCAGGTCGATGGGCAGCAGGTCCGGCCGCGCCGTCATCAGGAACCAGACGATCTTCCCGCGGTACTGCGTGTTGCCCATGAAGGAGGCAATCGAGCCGAACACGCGGCTGCTCGTCCCCGAGTCCCCGCCCGAGTCGCGGTTGCCCAGGAACGTGTCCGCCTCGTCGATCATCACCGCCACCGGCCACAGGGCCTTGAGCAGGTTGAAGATCTTCTCCAGGTTGGCCTCGGTGACGCCCTGCCACTGGCTGCGGAAGTTCAGGAACTTCACCACCGGGATGCCAATCTCCCCGGCGAAGCAGCTCACCATGAACGTCTTGCCCGTGCCCACGGGGCCCGACAAGAGGTAGCCCATGGGCATGACCTCCAGGCGCCCCTTCTTCAGCGCGGAGGCGGCCTGCCGCAGCATCTGCTTCGCCTTGGCGTGACCCGCCACCGCGTCCAGGGTGTGCGCCGGCTCGATGAACTCCAACAGGCCGTGGCACTCCGCCTGGATGATCTCCTTCTTCTTCTCCTTGAGGAGCTCCGCGGTGATGCGCACCTCGCGCTCCAGCGCCTCGGTGAGCACCCGGTCCAGGTTGATGCGCGACAGACCCGCCGTCATCTTCGCCAGGCCCGCGAGCGGCACGTCGGACAGCGACTGCAGCCGCTTTCCCTCCAGCTTGTAGCGCACGTACTCCAGCCGCTCCTCCTCGGTGGGCAGCGGCAATTCAATCGGCGCGACGTACGGGTTGCGGGAGATGCGCGGCGCGATGTCCGCCAGGTTCTCCGCCAGCAGCACCACGGACACGTCACCCGCGAGGAACTGCGGGTCGTGCGCCCACTTGTCCAGCGTGGCCAGCACGAAGCGGTCCTCGGAGGACAGGTGCGAAATCTCCCCGCCCGGCACCAGCGTCTCCGCGAAGTCGATGATGAGCGCCAGCGAGCGCCCCTCGCTCAGCCGCATCCGCAGGAAGTTCTCCAATATCTGGAGCGCCCGACCCGGGTCTCTCGGCATGACCTTCGCGTAGTCCGTGCCGTACATCGCGTCGTACCCGGACATCGTCCGCGCCAGGTCCTTCTGCGTCTCCGGCGTGGCCGAGCGGATGCCCGACGAGCGATCATAGAAGAGCACGTGGTCCCGCCCGCCGAAGAGCTCCTCGGCGAGGAACGTCTTGAGCGTGCCGAAGCCCAGCGAGTCGTCCTCCATCTTGAGCGGCTGCAGGTCCCTCACCGCTCCGTAGAGCAGGAAGGTGCTCACCGTCTTCGTGTAGTACTTGCGCGCAAGCTGCTGCGCCCAGCGGGGGAGGTCCGCCAGCGGATCTTCCTTGTGGACCTTGCGTACCTTGCTCACGGACACACGCCTCCTGTCACTCCCCACGGGAAGGGAGTCGACACACCCGCTTCCCACGAAGGGAAGCGGGGCTCGATTTCATGGAATCTAACGGCAGCGCGGCTGGCGCTTGAGCGAAACCGTCGTCGTGGCGATGGATTCTCCGGCCTGGGGCGCCGGGACCTCCACCTCCGCGTCGTTGTGGCAGCGCAGCTTCAGGGTGAGCTGGCGCTCGTTCGGCGACACCTGCACCGTGGTGGGCGTCGCCCCCAGCTCCCGGCTGCCCGCGAAGATGACCGCGCCTGCCGGCTTGGAGTCGATGCGCACCGACAGCTTGGACACCACCGGCTCCAGCTTCACCGCCACCTCGGTCGGCCCCTCACCGGACGCCGACACGCGCTTGGACGCGGCCTTGTGCTGGGGGGCGCTCACCTCCACCACCCACGGGTCCGCGCCCACCGGAACGCCCTTGATGAACGCGTCCGTCTGGCCCTGCTCGCGCACCACCTTGCCGTCCACCTTCACCTGGGCGTCGGCCGGCTGGGTGACGAGCACCAGCGACGCGGTGCGCACCAGGCTCTCCAGCACCACCTCCACCGGGATGACTTCCTTGCCGCTCTTGACCTCGAGCGTGCGGACGAAGGTCTTGTAGCCCTCCGCGCTCACCGTCACCATGACCTGGCCGGCCGTCACCTCGCGCAGCACCGATGTCCCCGGGCCCTCCACCGCGATGGGCTGGGTGTCCAGCAGCACCTGCACGCGGCCGCGCACCTCCGACGGCACGCGCTGCAGGTCGAGCATCACGTAGCCCTGCCCCGGTCGGGACAGCGCCCAGCCCAACCCACCGAGCACCACCAGGGCCACGAGGCTGCACACGGCGTACAGCACCCGCTTGTCCAGGCCCCGTCGGCCGAGCGCGGGCACCGCCGTCGTCGAGCGCTCCTCCTCCTCTTCCTCCTCGTGCGCCACCGGGCGCGCGGGCGGCTTGGCCACCGGAGCGCCCGCGCCGAGCATGGGAGGCGGCGAGGGAGGACGCGAGCCTCCCTGGAGCCCCTCCGTCAGCGCCTGGCGGGAGATCCCCTGCGACACGTCGGGCGGGAGCGCCGAGCGCGAGATGCCCTGCGACACGTCGGGAGGCGCCTCGCGCACGATGCGCGGCAGCGACTCTCCCCCACCCCGGCTGCCGCGGGGCGCCGACGCGGCGACCTCCGGCGGCACCAGCGTGGGCACCGTCGTCGAGGGACGGACCACCGGCGGTCCGGACGGCGACAACACCGGCATGGACGCCTGCGACAGGCGCGGAGGCTGCGGCTGGGCCTGGGGCGGCGCCACCGGCAGGACGGCCGTCTTGCCCGTGGTGGGCTCCTCCTCGTCCTCCTCCTGGGCGCGCGTCTCCAGGGGGGTGACGGTGCGGCCCACGTTGGCGCCCGGCTGCGTGGTGGGCTCCGGGCTGTCCTCGAAGACGTGGTCGCTGGAGACGAGCTGCGTGGCCTGGACCTCGTCCTCCTTCGGCGCGGGCGCGGCGGTGGCCGCCGTCAGCTTGGGCAGCGCGGCCAGCGTGGGCGAGCGGCGCACGCCTCCGGGCGACACGGCGCCCATGGTCGCGGTGGACCGGGGCTGCGGGGCCACCGGCTGCACCACGGGCACGGCCACGGGCGGAGGCGCCGCGACGGGCTGTGGCGCGGCGGCCTGGGAGGGCATGCTGCTGAAGCCGGCCGCGTCCAGCGCCGCGAGCATGCCCTCGGGGGGACGGATGTCGGCGTAGTCGGACAGGCGCTGCTTCTCGCGCTCCACTTCCTCCGCGAAGGTGGACTTCATGTACTGCATGAGGTCCTTGCGGCCGAAGATGGTCTCGCTGGTGATGAGGAAGCGCTGCAGGTCGTCGCCCAGCTCGCTGGCGTACTGGTAGCGCTCGTCCACGTCCTTGGCGAGCGCGCGCATCACAATCTTCTCGAGCGTCTCCGGGATGCGCCGGTTGTACGTGGACGGCGCGGGGACCTCCGCCTTGCGCACCTTCTCCAGCACGCTGAAGTCGCTGTCGCCCACGAAGAGGCGCTCGCCCGTGAGCATCTCGTAGAGACACACGCCGATGGCGAACACGTCCGAGCGGCGGTCCAGCGGCAGGCCGCGGATCTGCTCCGGGCTCATGTAGCCGAACTTGCCCTTGAGGATGCCGGCCTGCGTCTTGGTCGCCTTGCCCGCGGCCTTGGCGATGCCGAAGTCGATGACCTTGACCTCGCCCTCGAAGGACAGCAGGACGTTCTGCGGCGAGATGTCGCGGTGGACGATGTTCATGTCCCGCCCCATCCCGTCTTTCTTCCGGTGGGCGTAGTCCAGGCCCTCGCACATCTTGGAGATGCAGAACGCCACCAGCGGCACCGGCGCCGGCTCCCCCTTCTTCCGGCAGCGGTCGAAGATGGCCCGCATGTCCTTGCCGGGGATGTACTCCATCGAGATGAAGTAGCTGCTGGCGATCTGCCCCAGCTCGTAGATCTGCGCGATGTTGGCGTGGCTCAGCTGGACGCTGATCTTCGCCTCATCGATGAACATCGAGATGAACTCTTCGTCCTCGGCGATGTTCGGCAGGATGCGCTTGATGGCCACGAGCCGCTCGAAGCCGCTCGCGCCGAACTGCTTGCCACGCCACACCTCCGCCATGCCGCCAATGTTGATGCGGTCCAGAAGGAGGTACTTCCCAAATGGAATGGGCTGCCGCTTCGGTTGAGAGGTCGTCACGTGGGGGAGGGTCCGTTCAACGCGAGCCTAGCGATCGCCCGTCCGCAGGGTCAACCACACGGCACCTCCCCACGCGCCCTCCAGGCGAGCAGGCAACAGGCGCGTAGCGGCGCGTTTTTCTCAAGGTTGGAGACTGGAGGTGCTCCCCGCGTCCGCGGCGACATCCGTGGAGGGGGCCTGGGCGTCGCGGAAGGCGGTGCCCGGCTCGGGGGCCTCCTCGCCCAGGGCGGGCTGCACGAGCAGGAAGCGCGTCTGGCCCCCGACGGAGAGCACCTCGGGAGGACCGAAGCGCGTCTCCGCGGCCAGGCCCACCAGCGTCACCCACGCGCCCTTGCGCTCGGGGGCCACGCAATACAGGAGCGTGCCAGGGCGCACCCCTGGGGCTTCTCGTACCGGGCCCTCGCAGTCCTTTCGGACCTGGAGGGTGTACCCGGGGAGCTGCTCCCCCCGCACCAGGTAGGGCGGGCGGCCGAGCTGCTCCAGGAAGGTCTGGAGCACGCGGGGGTCCTCCACGACGGCGTCCTGGGTGGACTGCTCCTGGGCCAGCTTCTGGAAGCGCTGCAGGGCCATGGAGGCCGCGTCCGTGGGCTCGATGGGGATGCGGCTCTCGGCGAGCATCAGGTCGAAGAAGAGCGCGCCCACCAGGAGGATGGGCAGCAGGCGGTAGCCCTTGAAGTCGTCGGCCCTGCCCCGCGCGAGCCCGCCGAAGAGGGCCACGCCCACGGCGAGGGCCGCCAGCCCGAGCACCACCGCGGGCCTTACCGGCGAGGGCAGCTCGATGAGGGCGGACACGTCCGCGCTCCGGGCCCGCACGGCGTCGGCGAGGTCTCCTCCGTAGATCCAACCGAGTGCGGCCAGGCTGAGCAGGTTGCCCAACAGCGTCTTACGGGAGGGAAGCGTCATCCTGCGAGCGTCCGTGCGGGGTCGGTGGCGGCGGCGCGGCGGCTGGGGAAGTAGGCCCCCGCCAACGCGGCCAGGAGTCCCAGTACCACACCCCCGAGCACCACGGGCCAGGGGAAGGAGAAGAAGCTGTCCGGCTTGTACGGGAAGTTGGGCAGGTAGCTGGCGGCGAGCCGGTTGACGGCGAGGGACGCGGCGAGCGCCACCCCGGTGCCGATGGCGCCCCCGGCCAGCCCCACCACGGCGGCCTCGGCCAGCACGATGGCCCGGATGTCCGAGCGCGACGCGCCCACCGCCTGCATCACGCCAATCTCCTTGGCGCGAGCGCGCACCGAGGCCGACAGCGCGTGGGCGATGTTCACCGCCGCCAGGAAGCAGATGAGGATGGACAGGAGCGCCAACGCGGACGTGGTGAGCGCCACCGCGGCGCCGGTGTTCTCCGCCATGCGCCGCTCCTGGTCATCGATTTCCAGCCCCATCCCCTTCACCGCGTCCACCAGCGCGGGCACGTGGGACGGGTCCTTGGCCACCAGCGTCACGCCCGAGTAGCTGTCCGCGTCCACGCCCGCCGCGCGGTTGAGGCGCACCGCCGTCTCCAGCGGGATGGTGATGCCGGCGAACATGGCGCGGTCGGACGCGCCCACCACCTGCGTCTGCGCGGACGTGGTGGGGCCGGTGGCGGACTGGGACACGTAGGAGCGGTTGAACTCCACCGGGAAGCCGAAGCCGACAATCATGTTCGCGGACAGCTGCGGCAGCTTGCGCGCGGGGGCGAAGGTCTTGTTGTACAGCTCCAACAGGCGCGTGGACACGAGCGCGGGGATGGGCTGGCCCTCGCCGGGGTCCTTGAACTCGCCCATCTGCACGTCGCCCTTCACGAGCGCCGGCTCCACGCCCATGGCCAGCACCTCCATGCCCATGCGCAGCTTCGTGCCGAAGAAGACGCCGTCGTAGCGCGTCACCGCGGGCACGCGCACGTTCATCTTCCGGTACGCGGACTCCACGCCGGGCAGCGCGGTGAGCCGCTCCACCGCCTCCCGGTCCAGCTTGCCGCCGCCGAGCAGCGAGCCCAGCGACACCGACGAGGGCACCACGTCCACCAGCCGCGCGTCGGTGGGGAAGATCTTCTCGCGGATGACCGCGCCCACGCCCAGGCCCAGGCCGATGAAGAACACGAGCGTGCCCACGCCCATGGCCACGCCGAAGGCGGAGAAGAACGCGCCCCGGCGCTCGCGCGCGAGGCTCAGCCGGACCAGTCGCGACAGCGCATCCAACCTCACGGGACACCTCCCGAGGCCACCTGGGACGTGGCGCGCTCCTCCACGAGCTTGCCCTCCTTGAGCCGCAGCACGCGCCGGGCGGCCGCGCTCATCCGGTCCTCGTGGGTGACGGCCAGCACGGTGAGCCCCTCTTTGTGCAGCTCGCGGAACAACTGGATGACGCCGTCACCGGTGGCCGCGTCCAGGTTGCCCGTGGGCTCGTCGCACAACAGCAGCTTCGGGCCGCCGTAGAGCGCCCGGGCGATGGCCACGCGCTGACGCTCGCCGCCGGACAGGCGCACCGGCGCGCGGTCCTTCTTCGCGCCCAGGCCCACGCGCTCCAGCAGCGCCTCCGCGCGCTTGACGGCCTCGGGCGTGCGCGGGCCGAAGTACGAGGGGAGCAGCACGTTCTCCAGCGCGGAGAGGTTGGGGATGAGGTGGAAGGACTGGAAGACGAAGCCCACGTGCGTGTTGCGGAAGCGCGCGAGCGCGGCGTCCTTCAATCCGCTGAGCGTCACGCCGCCCACCTTCACCTCGCCCCGGTAGTCGATGTCCAGGCCCCCCAACAGGTGCAGCAGCGTGGACTTGCCGCTGCCGGACGGGCCCACCACCGCGACGAAGTCCCCGTCGTCCACGTCGAGGGACATCCCGTCGAGCACCCGCACCCGGGTGCCATCGCCATCGAGGTATTCCTTGGTGACGTCTCGGGCTTGAATCACGGAGTGGCCGGCTGGGTCGTGGTGGAGGACGGAGCCGTCGGCGTGAGGCGCAGGGACAATTCGGCCTGGAGCGCGCGCTCCTTGCGCGACACGGCCAGCGTCACCGCGCGCAAATCGTCGGTGGCCTCCAGCCAGCGCACGGTGGTGGCCTTGATGGCGAAGCCGCCGATGCCCCACGCCTCCGAGGGAAGGTTCTTCACCGAGTCCGACAGGCGCCGCAAGTCGAGCACCGCGCTGAAGGCGGCGTCCTTGCCCACGTCCTTCAGGTCCGCGGCCACCTGGCCCTCCGCGGCCTTCTGGGTGAGCGCGGCGAGCGAGGCCTCCAGCTGCGACTGGGGCGAGGCCACCAGGAGCTTGCCGTTGGGCGCGAGCGCGAAGTGGGCGCCCTCCCCCGCTCGGTAGGACGTGAGGTAGACGCGCTGGCCCTTGAGGTCCGCGGCCTCCACCTTGGCGCCGAAGTCGGTGGCGAGCTGGGGCAGCTTCTCCAGCAGGCCCTTCGTGCGCTCCGGGTTCTCCAGGTCCGACAGGGCGACGAGGTTCACGAAGCGGAACGGGTTGGTGCGGCGCAGGTCCAGCGCGGGCATGCCCGAGCCCAGCTGCACCTTGGGCGACAGGGAGATGCCCAGCACCGTGCCCGGCTTGAAGTTGTCGAGCACCTCCGCCTTCACGTCGAGCCCGCTCTTCTGCACCGCGCGCGTCAGGTAGTCGCCGACGAGGTAGGGCCACACGCCGTCCAGGTGCGACGGGTCTCCCTGGAAGCGCGCGACGAGGAAGCTGTCCTGGGGCAAAAAGCCGCGCAGGTCCACGGCGTCCTTCACCGGGTCCAGCGCCGCGAGCGACGGCTTGGTGTCGGGCCACGGCGCGTCGGCGTGCAGGGTGAGGGCGCGCTCCTCGACGAGGCCGGTGAGCGTGAGGCCCTGCACCGTGCCGGCGGGCACCAGCAGGCCCGCGCCGCCGGGGAGGTACACGTGGAAGTCGCGATTGGAGGGCAGCCGCGCGAGGGACGCGGTGAGGACGGCCTCCTTCGTGAGCGACTTGTCCTCGGGCTGCGTGGCCAGGGGCCGCAGCGACGCGACGGACGGGCCCACGCCCAGGAGGGCGAACTGGCCGCCGTCGATGAAGAAGAGTCCCAGCGCGGCGGTGGCGGAACCGGGGCGGCTGAAGGTGACGAGCTTGCCGCCCGCGCCGCCTTCCTCCTTCCGCTCGGAGGCGCCCAGGCGGGTGCGCGCGAAGCCGGCGAAGGTCTCCTCGAGCTTCTGCGCGTCCTTGACGCCGACGACGGAGACGGCGCGGCTCTCACCGAGGAACGCGGCGCCGGCGCCCTTCTCCGGGGCGAGCCCGGCGGCCTCCAGGGCCTGGCGGCTGCGCAGGTCCACACCCATCTGGCGCATCACCGCGTTCACGTAGCCCTCCGCGGAGGAGAAGCTCTGCAACTGCGCGGCGAAGGAGGCGACCTTCAGGTGCTGGAAGCGCGCGAGCTTCTCTCCGAGCGCGCCGAGGTCGTGGATGACGACGGACGCCTGCGCGTCGCGTGGCAGGTAGCGCGCCGGGCCAGAGGCACTCGGGGCGACGGGGCCCTGGTCCTTGCCACAGCGCGAGCAGCCCGCGACGGCGAGCAGGAGGAGGAGGGTCGGAAACCAGGCTCGGCGGAACATGACGGCAGGACAGGACGGCTGGGCCGGAGAGTCAATGGAATCCTGTGCGGGGCGGACGTCCGGCTCCCGGCCGAGGAGGCCGTATGACGGCCAGCCAACGTCCCACGTCTGGCCGCCCCCTGTCCCGCGAGGTCCCGGTCGGCTGCCCCTCTCAGGGCGACGGGTAGCTCAGCTCCGCGATGAGATAGCCCGGCTTGCGCTTGAAGCCGAACGGCAGGATGTGAAGCGGCTTCACCTGGATGCCCGCCGCGTCGAAGTCCACCGGGTGGACGTCGATGTAGAAGCGAGGGCGCATCTTCGTCACGTACGGCGTGGTGGTGGAGCCGCCGAGCAGGTAGCGCGCCGAGTCATCATTCGCGAGGCCATCCAGGTTCATCACGTGCTCGGGCAGCAACATCCCGAGGGAGCCGCAGCTGTAGCAGGCCACCCGCTCTCCAGGCTGGAGCGGGACGTTCTGCTTCAGCCACAGCCCCGCGCGAATCATCGTGTGCGGCCAGGACTGCGACACCGGGTCGAAGGACGTGAAGGGCTGGAGCCGCGACAGCTTGCCGTACTCCCGGGGCACCCGCGCGATGAAGACCGCCAGCGCCCCCGCCACCATCACCACGCCGAGGGCGAGCGTCGCGGGCCTTCCTGGAAGGGCCTTCTCGCGCCAGGACTCACGCGCGTCTTCCAGCATCGACAGCCCTCGGACACACGCGACGCCGAGCGCCACGGCGAAGAGCACCGGTGCATCGAAGACATACCAGACATAGTACGTGAGCTCGCCGGGCCGACGCGTCGCGATGAGCGAGCCCTGCGCCACGTAGGCGAAGAGCAGGCCCACCAGGAGCGCGGCCACCAGTCCGATGACGCCCGAACCGTCCTGCAAGTCCTTCTGCTCCCGACGGCTCCGCCAGAGGCCCGCGAGGATGAGCGCCACGAGCGTCGCCACGGCGAGGGTCATCCAGAGCGCGCCCCGAGTCGAACCGAACACCATCCGCCCCACGTCCTGCTGCGGCAGGTAGAACCGCCCCGGCATCCCCATCGCGAAGGTCAACGCGCTCTGCAAGTAGCCCCAGCCCTCCGTGGACACCACGTCCCAGGTGATGGGCAGGGAGCTGGAAGCGAGGGCCTTCACGCGCGCCGAGGTCGGCAGCGGGTGACCGAACGCAAGGGTGGCATAACCGAACCACAGCACGAGCGGCACCGTGAACGCGCCCAGCAACGCCAAGGGCCGCCGCCAGCGCAGCAGCGCCCCGAACCCCACCAGCCCCACGATGACCAGCGACGTGGGCAACATCCGGCACAGCAGCAGCGCGGAGAGCCCCAGCCCCACCCCCCCGGACATCCGGCGGCGCTCCTCGGGGGTCCGTGCATCCGTCGTGGCCACGAGCAGCAACCCCACGAACACCAGGGCCGTCAGCGCGTTCTCCTTGCACGTCATCGCGCTGAGCAGCACGGTGCCGCGCGTGAAATAGAAGAGCCCCGCCACGCCCGCCAGCGCGAGCTGCAGGGCCCTCAGCCATGGAGCCTTCGCGTCGGCGACTCGCATCACCAGCAACACAATGAGGAAGCTGGTGAGCACGTGCAGCCACACGCCCATCGCCATCGCGCCACGGAAGAAGGACTCGAAGTCTTCGTGGAGGAAGGCGAGCCCGGCCAGAAGCAGCTCGTACATCGGCTGGAAGCCATAGCTCGGCGAGTGCCCATCGAAGGTGAAGAAGAGCTTCGTCTTGAAGTGATACGCGGGCAGCAGGTAGTAGAAGCTGTCGTCCTGGATGGATGCCGCCAGCTCCAGGAAATCGCTATCCCTGACGCGCGCGAGGATTCGCGGCAACGCCAGGGCCATGACGAGCGCGACACTCCCCAAGGTGATGAGCACCCCGGGCTCGACGCCTCGGCGCACACGCGAGTCCTCCAGCGTGACGCCCAAACGAACGCCATCCATGTCAGTCCATTTCGCCGGCCCCGTACTCTTCAGCGCTCAATCCTGCCACAGAACAGACACCACCCCATCATTCCAAGACGCAATTCTTCACTTCACGCCCTGGGACGAACCGCGCATCCCCGCGGACGGGGACCCAATTCATTGCCAGACCCCATTCACTCGC
This sequence comes from Myxococcus sp. XM-1-1-1, assembly GCF_020037095.1. Classification (NCBI taxonomy): domain Bacteria; kingdom Pseudomonadati; phylum Myxococcota; class Myxococcia; order Myxococcales; family Myxococcaceae; genus Myxococcus; species Myxococcus sp. XM-1-1-1. The sequence goes on along the minus strand of NZ_JAIQDH010000008.1, from coordinate 246,854 downwards.
GAACGGCCACATCCACCCTCAATGACAGGTCAATTCCTCCCATCTTGGAGAGGGCCTGGCCCTGACGCCCCTGAGGAAGGCGCGGTTTGGGGCTCCTTCACGTCAGCCCGCACGGGCCCGCACGGGACAGATTGACGCGAGCAGGCACCTGCTCGCGGTCGAGCCTCCTCGACGGCCCCCAGGGCACGGGGATTGAACAGGCGAGCGCACTCCTCTCCCAGGAGCGTCCCGCCCATGCCCCTCATCGAGCTGTTGGTGATCCTCGGCATCCTCGCCGGCGCCGGAATCGGCGCCGTGCAGGGCTGGGTCCTTCATCCCCTGCTCGGCCTCGTCGGGCTCGCGCTGGGAGGCTGGCTGGGCGCCTACGCGTTGCCCCTTCTCGGCTTCGTCTTCGTCGCCGTCTTCACGTTCCTGGAGGAGGCCCCACGGTGGCTCCTCACACGAACCCGGGCACTGCGGTCATCGCGCCGGCGCACCGGGCCCGACCAGGACTGAGGCCAGGCCCCTGGACGCCCGGGCTCAGCGCACCCGCGAGCCATGCGGCAGCGGGCCGCGCGTCTCCTCGGTGAACTCCAGGAACTGCTCCATCTGCCGCACGGACTCCTCGGTGGCCTCGGCCTCCGCGCTCAGCATGGTGAGCTGGCGGTTGACCACCTCCGGGTCCCGGATGGCGATGGACTGCTCGTGCGTCAGCCGCATCATGTCCTCGATGCCGGCCAGCTGGTGGCTCACCACCTCGCGGCTCTCGCTCGCCTGCTCGAAGCGCGCCAGCCGCTTGCGCAGGATGTCCACCCGGTTCTGCTTCACGTCCTTCAACCGGGGGTTCGTCTCGCGCGCCACGTCCTCCTCCAGCTCGCGCACGTCCTTCTCCAGGTTTCCCCGGTCGGAGCTGTTCAGGTACGAGCGGTACTGGTTCAGCGTGGAGATGAGCCGCAGGAACGACGTCAGGAGCGCATCCAGCCGGGGCTCGCTGTCGGACTCCAGCACCTTGCCGCCCGGCAGCTTGCGGTAGTTGGCGAGGATCTTCTCCTTGAGCCCGACCAGCTGCTGGTAGTGCTCACGCTGCGACGGCGCCAGGTCCGCCAGCAGCGAGTCCACCGCCTTGCGCGCCGCCTCCGGGTCCGAGGGCTCCCGCGAGCGGATGGCCCGCTGGAAGCGCGGCATCGACGAGAAGAGCGCCAGGTAGAGCCCCTCCAACCCCAGCGCGATGAGCGCGGGCAACGGCTCGCCCGTCACCGCCGCGGACGCCGCCGCCGTGCCCAACCCCATCAGGTTGGCGGGCATCATGAATGCGGCCTTGATGTAGTTCGGAGACTTCTTCGCCACGTCCGACCTCCCCTGCCCGGTCGCTCGGTCGCCGCTGCTTCAGGGACCGCGCGCCTCCGACACGTACTTCAACGCCCCCAGGTCCCTCGTATCCTCCGCGAGTGGCACCGGTGGTCCCTGCTTGAGCTTCTGGAAGAGCGCGGCGGCGCTCTGGTACAGCTCGTCATAGGTGACCGGCGCCTCGCCGGAAAGACCGAAGAACGCTCGATTGTCCGCCAGCGTCGCCGGCGGCGCGCTGCGGATGGCCTCCGTCGGGTCTCCCAGGTACGGCGCCACCTCCCCCAACATCCTCGCCCCCGCCGCCGGGTCCTTCAGCACCGCCTGCCCCGCGTCCAGCATCCCTCTGAGCACCCGCCGCACGGCGTCCGGGTAGCGCGCCGCGAAGTCCCCCCGCGCCACCAGCACCGTGGCCACCAGGTGCGGCGCGTCCGCCGTCGTCGCCAGCACCGCCCCACCCCTGTCCCGCGCCGCCAGCTCCACGTCGCCCCACAGCCCCACCACCGCGTCCGCGCGGCCCTCGCGTAGCGCCCGCCCCGCGTCCAGCGTGGACGGCAGGTCCACCCACTTCACGTCCGTCGTCCTCAACCCCGCCCGAGCCAGCACCCACAGCGCGAAGTAGTGCGTGGAGCTGAACGGGTAGACGCCCACGCGCTTGCCCCGCAGGCTCGCCAGGTCCGTGACGCCCACCGCCGCGAGCGCCTCCTGCCCCCGGCTTCGCCCCACCAGCAGCAACGTGCGCGGCGCGGCGTCCCGCAGGCCCGGCGCCCAAGACGCCAGCCGGTCCACCGACAGGAAGCCCATGTCCACGCCGCCGTTCTCCGCGCCGATGGCCAGGGCCTGCCGCAGCTCCTCCTCCCGGGCGAAGAGCACCGCGCGCGCATCCAGCGCATAGGCCGTCTTCAGCACGCCCTGCGCCGCGCCCGGAGGCGCCGCCGGGTTGTCCAGCGTCGTCGCCCCGCCGGCCGCCACCAGCAGGCTCGCCGCCGAGCCGCGCGCCGTGAAGCCGATGAGCACGGGCCGAAGCGGCACCGAGGCCACGTCCGCCACCGGCGCGGACACGCCCGCGGGGAAGTCGCCGGGCGACAGCCGCACCGCCTCGCGCACCGAGGGGAAGAAGCGGGCCTGGAGGGTGTCCAGATATCCCATGCGGGACGCGACCACCCAGGCCGCGCCCAGCACACACAGGAACAAGAAGAGGAAGAGACCTGGTCCGCGGTGGAGCTTCATCCGTCAGTGTCCGGGGCTCTTCCCTTCTGCATGCGCCGACACGCTACTCGACGCCGACCTTCTTGCCGATGGTCTTCCCCGTCTGCCCGCTCACGTCGGACACCGGGGCGGGGCTGTCCATCAACCCCATCTCCATCTTGAACTGCTTCACCAGCTCGTTGGCCTGGATCTTCTCGGCCTCTTCCTCAATCTGCGCGGACTGGTGGTCCACCGACTCGAGCGCCATCTGCATGCGCGCCTCGTTCACGGCGGTGCGCTCCTCCACCTTGCGCAGCATCTCGTCGTGCGTCGAGTCGATGCCGGCGACGGTGAAGGACTCCATCGTGTCGGCCACCTTGGCCTGCCACTTGGCGCGCCGCGCGTCACGGATGGCCGTCATGGCCTCCGCCGTCTTGCGGTCCTTCTCCCGCATGAACGCCTTCTTGACGTTCAGCGCCTTCTCGTACGCCAGGCGCGCGGTGTTCAGCTGCGCCTCGTTGCGCTCCAGCGCTTCCTTCTCCACCTGGAGCTTCGTCGCGTACTGCGCCGCCAGGTCGTCGCGACCGGCCTGGATGGCGGCCTTCACCTTGGCCGTCAGCCCGCGCACGTCGTCCTTGTACTTGGCGTTCTCCTTCTCCAGCAGCGTCACGTTCGCCCGAACCATGGCGATGGACTCGTTCATCTTCGGGACCTGGTCGTTCAGGTCACGGATGTTCTGCTCGAGGATGAGCTCCGGATCCTCGATGGAGGAGACGAAGAAGCCCGCGAAGCTGCGCAACGCCCTCTTGAGTCTGTCCCACATATCGCTGGTCTACCTCCGTCCAGACCTACTTGCAGCCACCTTACACGAACTCCGGGGCGTGCAAGCAGCCACATCACCCCTCTGATCAGTGCTACGCGAACTCACCTAAGGCGATTGCCGACCACCCACAAGTCCACCCGCGCCTTCCCGCTCGCAAGCCCCGCGTGAGGCCCCTCGAGCCGCTATCCGGTGGGCTCCCCCGGTTGGGGGGCTTGCTCCACGGACGCGAAGCGGGAAAACCTCCCCCCGCGTGGACATCGCCCCGGGTTGGCCCCATTCCTCCTATGACGAATCGCTGGCGAGGGCGGTGGATGCCCAACGCCGGAGCATCCTGGGCACGGGGGCGGCGGTGCGGCTGGTGGGCGCGTCGCTCTTCCTGCTCGTCACCACGACGCTCTGGCTGACGGGTGGAGAGGACTGGACGCCCTACCCGCTGCTGCTCGCGCCCTACGTGGGCGTGGCCGCCGTGCTCTTCGTCGTGAGGCACCGCCCGGAGGCGAGCTGGCTGGGGGTGCTGCAGGCCCCGGTGGACGTCGCGCTGGTGTACGGCCTCCAACACCTGGCGCTGCCCATCTCCCCGTTCCCCGCGGGCGTGGCGGGCTTCAGCCTGGGCCTCTTCGCGCTGGTGGTGACGCTCAGCGGGCTCACCCTGCGCCCCATCGTCGTCTACGGCACCGCCGCGCTGTCGTCCGTGGCCCAGGCCGCGCTGATGCGCGAGGCGGGCGTGGGCTGGGGCGCGGTGCTCATCGCCGTCGTCACGCTGATGATGGTGGCCGCGGTGAAGCACTACGGCACCGGGCGGCTGCGCGTGCTCGCCGGCGCCCTCACCCGCGTGGAGGTGGACCGGGCCCTGGAGGCCCGACGCTTCCAGGAGGTGGAGGAGGCGCGGACCCTCATCGCCCGGCTGCTCGACGAGGAGCACGAGAAGAACGACGAACTGCGCGCGCTCCAGCGAGACAAGGAGCTGCTCACGCAGTTCCTCGTCCATGACCTGCGCTCGCCGCTGTCGGCCCTGACGATGACGCTGTCGTGGATGCAGCAGGAGCTGCCCCAGGGGCCCCTCAACGAGTCCGCGAACACGGGACTGGCCGTCACCGCGCGCCTGGACCGCATGATCACCGACTTGATGGACGTGTCCCGGCTGGAGCAGGGGCGGCTGGCGCCGCGCAAGGTGCCGCTCGACGCGCTCCGGCTCCTGGAGGACGTGCGGCGCTCGCTGGAGAGCGTGGCCCGCGCGCGCCGGCTCACCCTGGACATCACCCTGCCCGAGGGGCTGGCCCTCCAGGGCGACGCGGACCTGCTCACGCGCGTCGTGGAGAACCTGGCCACCAATGCCCTGCGCTACGCGCCCACCGGCGGCAAGGTGCGCCTGGAGGGTGGAGCGGACGCACGCGGCCCCTGGCTGGCGGTGCGCAACGACGGCCCGCCCATCCCCGCGGACCTGCGCGACAAGCTGTTCGACAAGTACGTGCAGGGCGCCCCGGAGCGCGACAGCCGCCGGGGCTACGGCCTGGGCCTGTACTTCGCGCGGCTGGCCACCGAGGCCCACGGCGGCAGGGTGGCCGTGGAGGACACGCCGGGCTGGCCCACCTCCTTCGTGGTGCGCCTGCCCGCCTGACGTCGCCCGTCAGCCCCGGGCGCGCTGCTTCTTGCGCTTGAGGATGCGCTCCACGTTGGACTTCGCGCTGGAGAGCACCGACGCCGCGTCCAGCGTGGTCAGCACGCCGTCCTTGAGCACCGGCCGCCCGTCGATGAACACGTGGGTGACGTCGCTGGAGCGCGCCGAGTGCACCAGCGGCACCAGCACGTCCTCCGGCGTGGGCCCCGCGTGCAGGCCGCCCAGGTCCACGACGGTGATGTCCGCGCGCTTGCCGGACTCGAGCGAGCCCACCTCGTCCTCCAGCCCCAGCGCCCTGGCGCCGTGCAGCGTGGCCATCTCCAGCACGCGCATGGGCGTCATCGCCAGCGGGCCCACGCGCGGGTTGTGCATCACCGCCGCGAGCCGCATCTCGTGGAACAGGTCGAGCGTGTTGTTGCAGGGCGCGCCGTCCGCGCCCAGCGCCACCGACACCCCGGCCTCGAGCAGCTCCGGCACCTTGGCGATGCCTGACGCCAGCTTCAGGTTGGAGCCGGGGCAGTGGCACACCACCGTCTGCGTCTCGCGGAGGCTCTCCTGCTCCTCGGCGGACAGCCACACGCAGTGGGCCAGCGTCACGTGCCGGCCCGTGAGCCCCACCGTGTGGAAGAAGTCGACGTTGTCGCGGCCGCCCGTGTACTGGCGCACCGCCTCCGTCTCCTTCGCGTTCTCGCTCGCGTGCGTGTGGATGCGCACGCCCTTCTCGCGCGACAGCCGGGCCACCTCCCGCAGCAGCTCCGGCGTGCACGACAACACGAAGCGCGGCGCGAAGGCGTAGCGCAGGCGTCCCTCGTGCGTGCCGTGCCACTTCTCCAAGAGCGCCAGGCTCTCGGAGAGCGAGTCGGCGGTGGACTCGCGCAGGCCCGCGGGCACGCTGGCGCCCGCGTCCATCATCGCCTTGCCGCCCACCAGCCGGAACCCCGAGTCCCGCGCGGACTCGAAGACCGAGTCGTAGTGGTGCACGCTGCCCATGTCGAGCGCCGCCGTGGAGCCCGAGCGGATGAGCTCCGCGAACGTCAGGTCCGCCGACGCGCGCATGGAGGCCGCGTCATGCGACGCCTCGTACGGCCAGATGCGCTCGCGGAGCCAGTCGAGCAGTTCCAGCCCGTCCGCGCGGCCGCGGAACAGCGTCTGGCAGGCATGCAGGTGGCCATGGATGAGGCCGGGCAGGACCACCTTGCCCGTCACGTCCACCACGCGCCGCGTGCCCCGGGCCTTCAGGCCCCGGCCCACCTTCGCGATGCGCCCGTCCTGCACGAGCACGTCCGCGCCCACGAGCACCTCGCGCTCGCGGTTCATCGTCACCACGGTACCGCCGGTCAGAAGCAAATCCACGGGTACTCGCGCTCTCTCTAGAGGAAGTCCTTGGTGAAGGCGTGCGGCAGCAGCTCGCCCAGGGTGTAGCGCGCCTCGACCCCGTTCGGGGAGCGGCTGCGCACGGGCAGGTTCGGCCCCGCGAACTCCGCCATCACCTGTCGGCACATGCCGCACGGGGGCACCGGCGCCTCGGGGTTGGCCACCACGGCCACCGCCACCGGCTGCTTGCGCCCCTGGGCCACGCCCGCGGCCAGGGCGTTGCGCTCGGCGCACACCGTGAGGCCGTAGGTCGCGTTCTCCACGTTGCAGCCCGCCACCACGGAGCCGTCCGCGTAGAGCACCGCCGCCCCCACGGGGAAGCGGGAGTACGGCACGTGCGCCCGCTCGCGCACCCGGGTGGCCTCCTCGTACAGCCGCTCCCAGGCAATCTCGTCCGCCATGTCGCCCTCCTCCAACAAGGTGCCGCGGGTGGACTCAGCCCGGCTCGCCGGCCAGCCGCCGGTCATCCAGGTGGCGGGCGATGGCCAGCTCCGCCTCCACCGGCAGGTCCACGAAGCGCACGTGCGCGGCGGGCCCCTGCGGGCCGTTCGTCACGTGCAGCACCTCGCCGCGGGCCTCGACCTCGTCGGGGAGGATGGGGAGCTGGAAGCGCACCTCCACCTGGGCCCCCGCCTCCAGCCCCGGCCCGTTCCAGGCGCAGCCGCCAATGGACAGGTCGCCCTCACGTGTCTCGAACTCCGTCGAGCTTCCCGCCCGGCGCACCTTCAGGCGCATGGGAATCCGGGGGGAGTCGCGCCGGTCCTCGGCCTTGTCGCTCATCGAGTCGTTCCTCTCGGCCATCGCCGTTCCAGTCCTGCCACTCATGCCCGCGTCACCGTCGGGAGCGCCCGCGGGACGGCCCGCCTCCGGAGACACCCTCTCCGGAAGGTGCGCATCCACACCCGCTCCGCTCGCATGACTGCTGGCATCCGTTGAAGTCCCGCCGGGGCAGCCCCCGGCACGCGGCGCGCTCGAGGACACGTCACGGGCCCGCCCGGCCGCGCCAGGGAAAGCCCCGTGGGGAGGTCGAAGCCCGGGTGTGGCTTCCTCTCCCAGGCCCCCCGGCGAACGGCCCTCAGCGCGTCCGTCACGTGTTCCTGATGCACCATCTGCCGCCCATCATACGCTTGCCCACCCGCCGGGGAGGCGCCGATTTTCATGGGTGACGCGGGTTTGCCCCAAGAATGTCTTGTACCGGGAGTGAGGCGCCTTGCGCCCCGCGTCGAAGCCACGGGCCCGCTCAGGGAGGGCCCCCCTGGCCCCGGGAGTCCCACCACTCCTCGCCGTAGCTGATGCAGATCTGCTCGCCGGGGTGGATGTCCCGGAGGGCGTAGAAGGTGAAGAGGTCCCGGTCCACCGCGCGGTAGTAGGCGGCGCTGGGCTCCTTGGCGTGGTTGTAGAGCATGCCGTAGCCCAGCACGAGCGCGACCCAGTCCCCCGCGGGCTGCTGCTCGCGGTCGCTCCAGCGAATCTGGAAGACGTAGTCGTCGAGCGGCGGGTGCCGGGTGTGCTTCTGCAGCACCTTGAGATAGCGACACTCCTCGATGAGCTCGCCGGCCTTGATGAATTCGTCGGTGAAGACGCCGTAGCCCCACTCGCAGGGCCGGACCTTCACACCCGGATGCAGATACAGCGCTTCGCCCGTGTTCATGCGCCCCTGCCGTTGGCGCGCGCGAAGATGCCTCTTTCCAGGGCCGAGGTGAAGACCGGAGCGAGGCTCAGGTCGGCCACGCCAGAAGCGACGTCCGGGCCACGCGCCGCAGCGACTCGCGGCTGGCCCCGGTGGCGGCCTGCACGGCCATCCCCTGCGTGACGGTGGTGAAGTAGCGCGCCAGGTCCGCGCAGTCGACGTGCGCGGGGACGTCACCCTCGCGTTGGCCCTGCTCCAGCCGCTCGCGCAGGGCCTGCTCCCCCGCCGCGCGCCGGGCGGCCAGCTCCCCCTGGATGGGCGCCGCGTCCGCCCCGCTCACCAGCGCGCCCTGCACCGTGATGCAGCCCTTGGGCTCGCGGGGCAGCGTCTGCGCGTCCGCCAGCCCCAGGAGCAGGTGCTCCACGGCCTCCCTGGCCGTGGGCTTCGCGAAGGCGTCGCGGTAGAGGCACAGGTGGCGCTCGACGTAGCGGTCCAGCGCCTTGCGGAACAGGGACTCCTTGTTGCCGAACGCCGCGTAGAGGCTGGGCCGGTTGATGCCGAGCGCCTCCGTCAGGTCCGACAGCGAGGTGCCCTCGTAGCCCTGCCGCCAGAACAGCCGCAGCGCACGGTCCAACGCCTCATCCACGTCGAAACCCCGGGGACGCCCCACCGGGGCGGCTGCCGTCTTTGGTTTCATACCGTTCGATACTAATCCCCTTGACCCGGGCCGGCCAGCGCCGCATATCTGTACCGGCCGGTACGAATCCAATGCGTGCGGCTCGCGTGTCCCGCGCGGAGCGCGCCCGGCGTGCGCCCGATTCAGTACCAATTGGTACACAACCTCATTGAAGGGATGACGAACATGTCGAAGAAGCTCGCAGGCAAGGTGGCGCTGGTGACGGGGGGTTCGCGGGGCATCGGCGCGGCGGCGGCGCGGGCGCTCGCGCGGGAGGGAGCGGACGTGGCCATCAGCTACGTGGCGTCGGCGGAGAAGGCGCAGGCGCTGGTGCGGGAGCTGGAGTCCGAGGGGGTGCGGGCGGCGGCCTTCCAGGCGGACCAGGCGGTGGCGGAGGAGGCGGCGAAGCTCATCCCGGCCGTCGCCGAGCGCTTCGGGCGGCTGGACATCCTGGTGAACAACGCGGGCGTGGCGACGCAGAGTCCCATCGACAACGCGCAGCAGGACGTGGCGGTGCTGGACCGGCAGCACCGGGTCAACGTCACCGGCGTCATCGCGGCCATCCGCGAGGCGGCGAAGGTGATGGGCGAGGGTGGGCGCATCATCACCGTGGGCTCGAGCATCACGGGCCGCGTCGGCATGCCGGGCATGGCGGACTACACGGCGACGAAGGCGGCGGTGGTGGGCTACACCAAGGGCGTGGCGAGAGACCTGGGCGCGCGCGGCATCACGGTCAACGTGGTGCAGCCGGGCTTCACGGACACGGACATGTCCGCGGGGCTGGAGCCGCACAAGCCCGCCATCAACGCGACCATCCCCCTGGGGCGCTTCGGCCGTCCCGAGGAGGTCGCCGAGAGCATCGTGTTCCTCGCCGGACCGGGCGCTTCCTACATCACCGGCGCCGTGCTCGACGTGGACGGAGGCCAGGGCGCGTGAGCACCGTGGGGTGAGGAGATTCCTGGGTGCGAGCGGACCGAGAAGGGACCACTGCTCGGCCCAGGCGCCCTACCTGCGACCGCGGAGAGCATCAGCAAGCCGTAGACGATGACTGCGCGCTCCGAGCGCGTGCCTCGCGCACACATGAGGCCGCAAACGCGGAGCGCTTCACCGTCGCGGAAGGGGCGTGCCACTCCGGACGCTCCGCCTTGTACACTTGAGGGAGCGCGGACGCGGGGCACTTCACCGCGTCGCGCAAAGGGGCGCCCCACGCAGAGCGCCCTGCCCCGCACTCGCGCGGCGCCTCCGTGCAACCGAGAGGGGCGCACCACCGAGGCGCGCCCCCCCTTCTCACCTACTCCACGCGCTCGCGAACCAGCGGGCGCGGCGCGGGCGCGGCATCGCCGAAGCGATAGGCCGCGAGCAGCCGCGCCTTGACGCCCTCGACGGGCGCCTCGTCGTTGTAGTGCACGCGCACCACAGGCTCGCCCTTCTTCACCGCCTCGCCCGTCTTCTTCAGCAGCGTGAAGCCCACGGCCGGGTCGATCTTGCTGTCCACCCGCTGCCGGCCCGCGCCGAGCGCCACGCCCGCCAGGCCCACGCCCTCCGTGTCGATGCCCGTCACGAAGCCATCCCGGGGCGCCACCACGTCCACCGTGGCGCGCGCCTGCGGCAAGAGCGAGTAGTCGTCGACGGAGCGCGGGTCTCCGCCCTGCGACTGGACGATCTCCTTCAACTTCCGGATGGCGCTGCCGTCCTCGACGGACATGCGCAGCTTCTCGCGCGCCTCGTCCACGGTGGCGGCCTTCTTGCCCAGCACCAGCATCTCCGCCGTCAGCGCGTAGGTGATTTCGGTGTAGTCCTCCGGCGCCTCGCCGCGGAGCATGTCCACCGCCTCCATCACCTCCAGCGCGTTGCCCACCTTGCGGCCCAGGGGCTGGTCCATGTCCGTCAGGAGCGCCACCACCTTGCGCCCCATCTCCGCGCCCAGGCCAATCATCGTCTTCGCCAGCGTGCGGGCATCCTCGTCGCGCTTCATGAACGCGCCGCTGCCCACCTTCACGTCCAGCACCAGCGCGTCGATGCCCTCCGCCAGCTTCTTGCTCATGATGGACGAGGCAATCAGCGGGATGCAGTCCACCGTCGCCGTCACGTCACGCAGCGCGTAGAGCTTCTTGTCCGCGGGCGCCACCTGCGCCGTCTGGCCAATCAGGCAGCAGCCCACCTCGCGCACCAGCCGGCGGTACTCGGCCGTGGACAGGTTCACGTTGAAGCCCGGGATGGACTCCAGCTTGTCCAGCGTCCCGCCCGTGTGGCCCAGGCCCCGGCCCGAAATCATCGGCACCGGCACCCCGCACGCGGCCGCCAGGGGCGCCAGGCTGAGCGACACCTTGTCCCCCACGCCGCCCGTCGAGTGCTTGTCCACCTTCACGGCCGGGGTGTCGGACAGGTCCAACACCTCGCCCGAATTGAGCATGGCCCGAGCCCAGGCCCCCAGCTCCCGGGAGTCCAGCCCCCGGAAGAAGACGGCCATGCACATGGCCGCCATCTGGTAGTCCGCCACCGTTCCCGCCGTATACGCCTGGATGAACGCGGCGATGTCCGCCGGCTCCAGCCGGCCTCCATCCCGCTTTGCCTTGATGAGCTCGTAGGGTTGCACGGGGACTGCCCATACCAGGAACGAGGCCCCCCATGCACTTCCGCGAAAGGCGCCGCCGCATCTGGTAGATAGCCAGCCATGATGCTTCGCCTCCAGGTCCTCGCCCTCACGGCCCTCCTGTGCGCCTGTACCAAGTCCAAGGAGGAGTCGCCCCCCGCGGGCGCTCCCGCCACCTCCCAGCAGGCGGCGAAGAAGCCCCTCCCCGTCGGCCTCGTCATCGACGTGGGCGGCCGGGGTGACCATTCCTTCAACGACGCCGCCCTGCGCGGCCTGGAGCTGTGGGCCGCCGGCAAGCGCTATGAGGGCGGCAAGTACGTGGACGCGGCCCCCGACGAGGTGAGCAAGTCGCTCCCCGCCCACCTGTCCTCCATCGCCGCCACCCTGAAGCCGCTGCCCATCCAGCCCGTGGTCCTCCAGAGCAAGGCCCAGGAGGACTACATCCCCAACCTCCAGTTGCTCGTGGACCGGGGCTCGCAGCTGACCATCGGCAACGGCTACCTGCTGGCCAACGCCGTGCGCACCTCCGCCCAGGAGAACCCGAAGGCGCGCTTCCTGCTCATCGACAGCCAGGTGCTCGACTCGCAGGGCAAGGCGCTGAAGCTGCCCAACGTGCGCACCGTCCTCTTCAAGGAGCACGAGGGCAGCTTCCTCGTGGGCGCGCTGGCGGGCCTGGTGACGAAGACGAACAAGGTGGGCTTCGTGGGCGGCATCGAGGTGCCCCTCATCCAGCGCTTCGAGGTGGGCTACCGCGCGGGCGTGAAGACGACGAAGCCCGAGGCCGCCCAGGCCCTGATGTCCGTCTACACCGGCAGCTTCAACGACATGGCCGCCGGCAAGCAGGTGGCCCAGGACCTCATCGCCAAGGGCGCGGACGTCATCTTCCACGCGGCCGGCTCGGACGGCATCGGCGTCATCCAGGCGGTGAAGGAGGCGCGAGCCGCGGGCAAGAGCGTCTATGCCATCGGCGTGGACTCGGACCAGTCGCACGTGGCGCCGGAGGCCATCCTCACCTCCATGCTGAAGCACACGGACCTGGTCGTGTACCAGACGGCCAAGGACCTGGTGGACGACAAGTTCACCGCCAGCGAGCAGGTGCTGGGCATCAAGGAGAACGGCGTGGCCATGGCCGAGGTGCGGGTGGACTTCCCGGGCAAGGCGGAGGCGCTCCAGAAGGTGGAGGCCTTGCGCCAGCGCATCATCTCCGGCGACATCCAGGTGCCTTCCGTCCCGGCGGACCTCGCCTCCTTCCAGGCCGCCGCGCCCTGATCTCCCTCCGGCACATCCAGAAGCGGTTCGGCGCCGTCACGGCGCTGGACGACGTGTCGCTCGACATCCGCGAGAAGGAGCTGCTCGCCGTCGTGGGCGAGAACGGCGCGGGCAAGTCCAGCCTGATGAACGTCCTCTACGGGCTCTATCACCCGGACTCGGGTGAGGTGTCCGTGGAGGGCGCGCCCGTGCGCCTCAAGAGCCCGCGCGACGCCATCGACCGGGGCATCGGAATGGTGCACCAGCACTTCATGCTCGTGCCCACGCTGACGGTGGCGGAGAACGTGGTGCTCGGCCGCGAGCCCACGCGCCGGGGCCTGTTCGATTACGAGCGCGCCGTCGCGGAGGTGTCCGAGACGTGCGCCCGCTTCGGCTTCGCGCTGGACGCCCGGGCCCGGGTGGACACGCTCACCGTCGGCTCGCAGCAGAAGGTGGAGATCGTCAAGGCGCTGCACCGGGGCGCGCGGGTGCTCATCCTCGACGAGCCCACCGCCGTGCTCACGCCCCAGGAGGCAGATGAGCTGGCGCGCGTGATGCGCGGCCTCGTCGAGCAGGGGCGCTCCGTGGTGCTCATCAGCCACAAGCTCAAGGAAGTGCTCGGCGTGGCGGACCGCATCGCCGTGATGCGCCGGGGACGGCTGGTCTCCGAGGTGCGCCCGGCGGACACCTCCGCGAGCGCGCTCGCCGCCCTCATGGTGGGCGACACCGCGCGCGCCGCTCCGACGGACACCGCCACGCAGGCCCCCGAGACGCCCTCCACGGGCGAGGTGCTGCTCGAGGTGTCGGGGCTGCAGGCCCAGGGCGACAACGGCCGGCCCGCGCTCCAGGGCGTGGACCTCACGGTGCGCGCGGGCGAAATCGTCGGCATCGCGGGCGTGGACGGCAACGGCCAGCGCGAGCTGGCGGAGGTGCTCACGGGCCTGCGTCCCCTGACGTCGGGCACCGGGACGCTGCTCGGAGGGAAGCTGGCGCACCTGACGCCCGCCCAGGCGCGCGAGCGCGGCGTGGGCCACGTGCCCGAGGACCGGCTGCGCCGCGCGGTGGTGAAGGCGCTCAGCGTGGAGGAGAACATCGCGCTGGGTCGGCACAACCGGCCGCCCTTCGCCAAGGGGCCGTGGATCGACTTCGACGGACGCCGCGCACGGGCCACGGAGCTGCTCGCCGCCTACGACGTGCGCCCGCCGGAGCCGACGCTGCCGCTGCAGGCCCTGTCCGGAGGCAACCAGCAGAAGGTGGTGGTGGCGCGCGAGCTGGACGCGCGGCCCCGCTTGCTGGTGGTGGTGCAGCCCACGCGAGGCCTGGACATCGGCGCGGTGGCCCAGGTGCACGCGAGGCTTCGCGAGGCCCGGGCCCAGGGCACCGGCGTGGTGCTGGTGTCGTTGGACCTGGAAGAGGTGCTGGCGCTGGCGGACCGCGTCTACGTGCTCTTCGAGGGGCGCGTGACGGGCCAGTTCACCCGGCCCGAGTACGACGAGCAGGAGCTGGGACGTCGCATGCTGGGAGCGGAGCCGGGCCATGGGTGAGCGCACGCGGCAGGCCCTGCCGTCGGTGCTGTCGGTGTTGTTGTCGCTGGGGGTGTGCTGGCTGCTCATCGCCTTCACACGCGACGAGGGCGGCCTCGCCACGGCCACCGCGGCGTACCTCCAGATGCTCTGGGGCGGCGTGGGCGACTGGCCCCGCTTCCTCTTCGAGGACGCGCCGGCCACCGTGCTCACCCGTCCGCTGGGCGAGGCCGCCATGAAGGCCGCGCTGCTCACCTTCACCGGGCTGTCGGTGGCGGTGGCCTTCAAGGTGGGCCTGTTCAACATCGGCGCGCAGGGGCAGATGCTGCTGGGCGCGCTCGCGGCCGCGGTGGTGGGCGCGCACGTGGCGCTGCCCAGCGTGCTGCACATCCCCGCGGCGCTGCTGGGTGCGGCGCTGGCCGGTGCCGCGTGGGCGGGCATCGCCGCCCTGCTGCGGCTCTACCGGGGCGTGCACGAGGTCATCTCCACCATCATGCTCAACTGGGTGGCGCTGCGACTGGTCGACAACTGGCTGGTCGTGGGCCCGCTGCGCGGCACCGCGGAGGCCGGCGCCTCCATCACCGGCACCGCCGAAATCCACCCCACCGCGGCGCTGCCGCGCCTGCTGGGTGACGCCTCGCGACTGAACCTGGGCTTCGTGCTGGCCACCCTCGCCGCGGTGGCGGTGTGGGCGTGGCTGACGCGCACGCGCTCGGGCTTCGAGACGCGCGCGGTGGGACTGGGCGACGAGGCCGCGCGCGCCGCCGGCATCCCCGTGGCGCGACGGGCGGGACTCGCCATGGCGCTGGCCGGCGCGCTGTCGGGCCTGGCCGGCGCGGTGCTGGTGCTGGGCACCGAGGGCCGCTACCCGGGCACGCTCGGCGCGCCCTACGGCTTCGACGGCATCGCCATCGCGCTCATCGGAAACAACCATCCGCTGGGCGTGGGCGCCGCGGCGCTGTTCTTCGGCGTGCTGCGCGCGGGCGGCACGCGCATGCAGTTGCTCGACGTGCACAAGAGCTTCCCCGAGCTCATCCAGGGCCTCGCGCTGCTCTTCGTCGCAGGCCGCCTCATCTGGCTGGCCGTGCTGCGCCGGCGCGCCGCGCCCGCCCCCGTCGCCTCGCCCGCCGCGCCCACCGCGCAGGTGCCCCATGCTTGAGGTCCTCCATCGGCTGCTGTTCGCCACGCTGGACGCCGCCCCGGCGCTCGTCTTCGCCGCGCTGGGCGCGGTGCTCTCCGAGCGCGCGGGCGTGGTGGCCGTCGGCGTCGAGGGCATGATGCGCGTGGGCGCCTTCTGCGCCGCCGTGGCCGCGCTCGTCATGCCCACGCCCCTGGCCGTCGTCATGGGCATGCTCGCGGGCGCGGGGCTCGCGGCGGTGCACGGCTTCTTGTGCATCCGCTGGCGCTCGGACCAGGTGGTGTCCGGCATCGCCCTCAACCTGGTGGCCCTGGCCGGCGGCACCTTCCTCCTGGAGACGCACTTCGGCCCCAACGGCACGCCCTCCATCCAGCAGCTCTCCACGTGGGAGCTGCCGGGGCTGTCGTCCGTGCCCGTATTGGGCGCGCTCTCCGGCCACGCCGCGCCCACGTACCTGGCGCTGCTGCTCCCCGTGCTCCTGCAGCTCGTCCTGACGCGCACGCCGCTGGGCCTGCGCCTGCGCGCCGTGGGCGACAAGCCCCACGCGGTCGCCACGCTGGGCCTGTCCGTCCCCGCGCTCAGGTGGGGCGCGGTGCTGGGCGGCGGACTGCTCGCGGGCCTGGGCGGCGCGGTGCTCTCCACCACCGTGTTGGACCGCTTCGAGCAGCACACCCCCGCGGGCCTGGGCTTCATGGCCCTGGCCGCCATGGTCTTCGGACGCTGGACGCCGCTGGGCGCCTTCCTCGCCGCCGCCTTCTTCGCCTTCGGCAACGCGCTCCGGATCGGCCTCGCCTCCAGCGCCCCGGGCCTCCTGGACGTCGTGCCCCAGGGCGTCCTGCTCGCCCTGCCCTACGTCCTCACCCTCGTGGTCCTCACGCTCCAGGGACAGCGAAACAGCACCCCCGCCGCACTCGGCGTCCCATACGAGCAGGAGTCCCGCTGAGCCTCGAATACCCAGGCGGTGTCCTTCTGCACCCGGGTATGAAATGATTCTTGGTCATGGGTGACACCCAGGTGTCGGGTGGCTGACGTCGGCTCCTTCGGGCAATGGAGGAAGCCGACACTCCAACCCCCTGCCGTTACTGGGGTGATCTCCGGGTTTCTCCGGGATTGAGACACAGAGCGTCGACGCACGGTCCGGCACGCGACTGGCATGTAGCCCAGGTGTCGGGCCGCGCCGGGATGGAGGAGGCCACCGGGGGGAGGTTTCATCCATTCAGACGCAAGGTTCGTAGGGACTCCTTGTGAACCCCGGGCCCGGTCGGCCCGGTCAACACGGCGGGGGTGGGTGATGCTGGAGACGACGGGAACGACCGAGGCGTATCGCCCCCGCGTGTTGGCGGTGGACGTGGAGTCAGAGGGCATGGAGCGGCTGTGCTCCATCCTGGCCCCGGCGGGCTATGACGTGCTGCCGGCGGGCGGGGCACAGGCCCATCAGCCCGCGGACCTGGTGCTCCTGGACGTGGAGCGGCCGGGGACGGACGGGCTCGCGGCCTATCGCCGGCTCCAGGCGGAGCTGGGCGGGCCGCCGGTGCCGGTGCTGATGCTGACGCGGCGGGCGGACCGCCAGACGCGGCGTCAGGTGCTGGAGGCCGGGGTGGATGATCTGCTCACCACCGAGCCGCTGGACCCGCTGGAGCTGAAGGTCCGCGTGCACACGCTCCTGGAGCTCAAGGCGCACCGCGAGCGCGGTGGCCAGCGGGCCGAGGAGCTGCTGGACCCGCGCACCCGCTGGGTGGAGATGGAGCGACTGGCGCGCGTGGGCACGCTGGCGGCGGACGTGGCGCAGAACCTGGGCCACATCGGCGAGGGCCTGCAGCGGGCGCTGGGGCACGTGCGCGAGCGCGCGGTGCAGGGCCTGCCGCCGGACGCCGAGGAGCTCAAGAAGCTGGGCGTGGCGGGCGAGCAGATGCGGCTGTACGGCCAGCACCTGCTGTCGCTGGGCCCCACCAACCCCAAGGACATCCAGCGCTTCGACCTGCGGGAGCTGGTCCCCGCGGTGGTGGAGCGCCTGCGGGACAACGGCCGGCTGCTCACCGCCGAGGTGACGGTGGTGCTGCCCGAGGACCCCATCGCGGTGGTGTTCAACCGCCGTCAGCTGGAGCAGGTGCTGGTGGAGCTGCTCGCCAACGCGGCCGAGGCGGTGGAGTGCGTGATGGACCGCCCGCGCCGCATCCACGTGGGCGTGGAGATGCCGGACATGTTCGGCGACTTCGGCCCGCGCCTCTTCGTGAAGGACACGGGCATCGGCATCTTCGAGGACGAGCTGCAGGCCGTCTTCGAGCCCTACTACACGACGAAGCCGCCGGACAAGGGCGCCGGCCTGGGCCTCACCGTGGCGCGCGCCCTGGTGGAGTCCATGGGCGGCAAGCTCACGGTGCAGAGCCGGGTCAACTTGGGCAGCACCTTCACGGTGGAGCTGCCCGAGCAGACGTCCTCCTGGTAGCCGCGCCTAGAAGCGGTAGGCGATGCCGAAGAGGGCCTCCATGGCGAACTCGCTCTCGTCCCAGTCGGGGATGAGGGCGGGCCCCATGCGCAGGTTGAAGGACACGGCCAGCTTGCTGTCGATGAAGTACTCCAGGCCGCCGCCCACCAGGATGGGGATGACGGGGCCGATGCTCCGGCCGAAGTACACGTGGAAGGGCATGTCCAGGCCCACGTTCACCATCAGCGCGCTGCTGACGGGGATGCCCACCACGAAGGCCACCGGCAGCGCCAGGCCCACGTCCGTGTCGCCGTCATCGAAGTAGAACAGCGGCCCGGGCTGGAAGGTGAGCGCGAAGGAGACGTTGTTCGCCTTCGCCAGCTCCACGCGCAGCCAGCCCTGCAGCTTGATGCCGGGAGAGGTGTGGCGCACCCAGCCCTCACGGCCCCAGTTGAAGCTGAACTTGCCGCCGATATCGACCTTCTCCGACGTGCCGTGGAGCACGCCCAGGGTGAGGCCCGGCCAGCCAATCTGCCCCGAGAAGGCCGTGTTGCCCCGCCCCAGGGTGTCGGCGGCGAGGATGGACCAGCCCTGCCCACGCGCCAGCGCGGTGCCGGGGAGGGCCAGGAGACAAGCGAGGAGGAGTCCAGGGACGAGGCGCTTCACACGATGCCTTTCGGTGAGGGGCCGCGGCGACTGCGCGCGGCCAGGGGTGTGGAGTTGAGGAGTGATTCAGGACTCAGGTGGGTTGGCCCCGCTCACGGGCCAGGGCCACGAAGGCGTCGATGAAGGCGGTCAGCCGGGACTCGGCGCGCGCGCGGGCCTGGGCCAGGGGCTCGCCCGCGGCGGGCGTCTCCTTGCGCTCGAAGTAGTATTTGATTTTGGGCTCGGTGCCGGACGGACGCAGGGTGACGCGGCCGCCGCCCTCCAGCTCCAGCGCGAGCACATTGGACGGAGGCAGGCCGTTGACGCCGCGCTGGTAGTCGAGCACCGCGCGCACCGCCTCGCCACCGATGTGCGAGGGAGGCCGGGCCCGGAACGCGTCCATGATGCCGCGGATGGCCTGCGCGCCGGCAGCGCCCGGCAGCGTGACGTTGCGCTGGGCGCCGACGTAGAGGCCGTGCTTGCGCTGAATCTCCTCCAGGTACCCGAGCACCGTGGTGCCCCGGGCCTCGCACCACGCGGCCAGGTCCGCCATGACGAGCGCCGCGCCGACACCGTCCTTGTCGCGCGTCACGGTGCCGGCGGTGTAGCCGAGCGCCTCCTCGTAGCCGAAGACGAACTGCGTGCCCTCCGCATGCTCGCGCTCCAGGGCGCGGTTGGCGATCCACTTGAAGCCCGTGAGCACCTCGTCATAGGCCGCGTCCAGCGAGCGGGCGATGTCGCCCAGCTGCGTGGAGGAGACGATGGTGGTGACGACATGCGGCCGGGCGCGCTTGGTCCCCTGGGTCAGGAGATAATGCCCCAGCAGCACGCCCACCTCGTTGCCGGTGAGCATGCGCAGGCCGCCCGTGGACTCGCGCGCCATGACGGCCAGCCGGTCCGCGTCCGGGTCATTGGCGAGCACCAGGTCCGCCTTCACGCGCTCGGCGGTGGCGCGCGACAGGTCCATGGCGCCGGGCTCCTCCGGGTTGGGGAAGCGCACCGTGGGGAAGCGCCCGTCCGGCTGCTGCTGCTCGGCCACCGGGGTGAAGCGCGGGAAGCCCGCGTCGCGAAGGGCCCGCTCCGCCCAGACGCCGCCCACGCCGTGCATCGCCGTGTAGACGATGGACAGCGTCGACGAGCCCTTCTTGTGCACGCGCAGGCCCAGGATGGCACGCAGGTACTCATCCCCCATCGAGTCTGGCAGGTCGCGCCACAGGCCCTGCTTGCGCGCGGCGTCCGGCGCGAGCAGCGGCACCCGGTTGGCGGGCTCCACCTTCGCGATGGCCGCGGCGATGCCCGTGTCGTGCGGGGGGATGATTTGAGCGCCGTTGCCCCAGTACACCTTGTAACCGTTGTACTCGGGTGGATTGTGGCTGGCCGTCACCATGATGGCGGCCGCGGCGTTGAGGTTCAGGCACGCGTACGCGGTGAGCGGCGTGGGCACGGGCTCGGGGAAGACGTGCGCGGGGATGCCCTCGGCGGCGAGCACGGCGGCGGTGTCCTCGGCCAGCTCCGCGCTCAGCCGGCGCGCGTCCCGTCCCACCACCACGCCCCGGGTGGCGACGTCCGGCACCTGCGCCTTGAGGTAGCGCGCCAAGCCCGCGGTGGTGCGGCGCACCACGGCGCGGTTCATCCGGTTGGGACCGGCGCCCAGCACGCCGCGCAGGCCCGCGGTGCCGAACTCCAGGTCCCCCACGAAGCGGTCCGCCAGCTCCGCCTCGTCATTCGCGGCGAGCAGCCGCGCCAGCTCCTCGGCGGTGGTGGGGTCCGGGTCCGCCAGGCGCCACGCCTCTGCCCGCTCTCTCAATCCGCTGTCGCTCATGGAGCCTCGTTGCCTCGTGTCTCGAAAGAGGGCGCACGCGACGTCGTGCCCGGGCGCCTGTGGGGTTTCAGGAGTAGTCGGTGAGCTTGCGGCGGGTGGCGCGGCCCTTGGGGCCGTCCTTGCCGCCCTGGCACGTGACGCACAGCTCGGCGTAGGGCATGGCCCTGAGGCGACCGAGCGGAATCTCGTCGCCGCACTCCTCGCAGTCCCCGAAGGAGTCCGGCTCGTCGCGCAGCTTGCCCAGCGCCTTGAGCACGCGGGCCAGCACGCCGTCCATGTTCCGGTTCCGGTTGGAGGCGATGGCCTGCATCATCTCGTTGAGGGGCTGCTCGTCCTCGTCGCCGCCGATGCGCGCATCGTCGGTGCGGTTGGGCTCTATCTTCGCCGGCACCTTCTCCGTCAGCTCGGAGTGCAGCGCCAGCAGCAGGGCCTTGAGTTCGTCTCGCTGTTTCGCGTTCATCGAGGGCCCGCCGGTTCAGTACTTCGCGGTGGAGACCTGCCCGTTGACGATGGCCACCGACGCGGATGCACCCAGTCGGTTTGCGCCCGCGCGCAGCATCTTCAGCGCGTCCTCGGAGGAGCGGATGCCGCCGGAGGCCTTCACGCCGACGCCCTCGCCCACCGTCAGTCGCATCAGCGCCACGTCCTCCACCGTCGCCCCGCCCGAGCCGAAGCCCGTGGAGGTCTTCACGAAGGCGGCGCCCGCGGACTTCGACAGCAGGCAGCCGAAGACCTTCTCCTCGTCCGTGAGCAGCGACGTCTCGAGGATGACCTTCACCGGCACCGGACGGCACGCGTCCACCACCGCGCGGATGTCCTGGAACACGAGCGCATGGTCGCGCGCCTTGAGCGCGCCGACGTTGAGCACCATGTCGATTTCACGCGCGCCGGCGCGGATGGCCTCGCGCGCCTCGAAGGCCTTGGCCGAGGAGAGGCTGGCGCCCAGGGGGAAGCCCACCACGGCGATGGGCACCGTCCTGGAGCCGGCGAGCACCTTCGCCGCGGTGGCCACCTGCGCGCTGTTCACGCACACCGTGGCGAAGCCGTGCTCACGCGCCTCGCGGGCCACCTTCGCCACGTCCTCGGCGCGGGCCTCGGGCTTGAGCAGCGTGTGGTCGATGTACGGCGCCAGGTCCGCGGCCGAGCGGATGGAGGCCGGGTCCACGGGGGCCGTGGCGGGCGGAGCGAGGTCGACAGGGAACTCGCCGGGCGAGTCCTCCCGGGTGGCCGTCCACTCGGACACGTGGCGGCGGACCTGGTCGGCGAGCTCCTCGACGAACTTGGAGAGGTCCTTGGAGTCGGACATGGCGGCCCCTTAGCCCACTTCGCGGTCCTCGGGAAGCGCTCGGGAGAGTCGTTCGTTTCCCGCGCACACCTGACGTGCCGAGGGTGGGAGCGTGGCGGTAGAGTCCCCTTCGTGATGTCCCGTCTCCGCTGGTTCCGTCTCCTCGCCCTCCTGCTCGCCGCGCTGCCAGGTCTCGCCGCGGGCCTGCCCTCCCCCTTCACCGCGACGTCCGACAAGCCGCTGACGGTCCACTTCCTCGACGTGGGCCAGGGCGACGCGGCCCTCGTCATCTCGCCCACGGGCAAGACGGTGCTCATCGACGGCGGCCCGCCCGAGGCGCGCGAGCGGCTCAACAAGCGCCTGCGCGAGCTGGTGAACGGGCCGCTGGACCTGGTCATCCTCACGCACCCGCACCTGGACCACCTGGGTGGGCTCGCGCAGACCTTGCGCACGATTGGGGCCCGGCGGTTCATGGACCCCGGCTTCGACCACCCCAGCGAGGCGTACCGCGACCTGCTGGAGGTCGTCGGGGACACGGTGGGCCAGGTGATGAACCCGGAGCCGGGCCCCTCGTCCCCCAACGGGCTGCTCACCATCGGCCTGGGCGAGGGCGTCTCGCTCACCGTGCTCTGGCCTCGCGCGCCGAAGGAGCCCTTCCTCGTCGGGACGCGTTCGGATGCGAACTCCAACTCCATCGTCGCGAAGCTGACGTATGGGAAGACGGCGTTCCTGCTCGTCGGCGACGCGGAGCCGGACACGGAGGGGATGCTGCTCAAGAAGGGGCTGGACCTGAGCACCACCGTGCTGAAGGTGGCGCACCACGGAGGCCGTCACTCCTCCACCGCCGCGTTCCTCGCCGCCGCGAAGCCCCAGGCCGCCGTCATCTCCTGCGGGGCGAAGAACGACTATGGCCACCCAGCATCGGAGACGCTGGAGCGCCTGGGCGCGGTGGGCGCGCACGTGCTGCGCACGGACCGGGACGGCGAGGTGGTGGCGGCCAGCGACGGCAACACCGTCACGCTGCGCACCCACGGAGGCGACGGCGCCATGGTGGTGGTGTCCGGCGGCCAGGGGCTCGCTCCCTCCGTCCCCGTCCTGGTGCCGCCCCCGGCGCCCGAGACGAAACGTCCGGGGGCCGGTGCGCGACAATCCCGCGACGACACGGGTGGAGCCTCGCCCCGAGGCGGCTCCGAGGGCCAGGAGCGCTACATCGGCCTCAAGGGCAGCAAGGTATTCCACCGCGAGACGTGCTCCACCCTGAAGCGTTCCAAGTCGGAGCGCACCGTGTACCCGAACCGCGAAGCCGCCCTGCGCGAGCGTCGCCCCTCCGAGGATTGCCATCCATGAGTTCGCGCCTACTCGCCCTGCTGGGCACCCTGCTCGTCCTGGGGGCCTGCAAGGAGCCCGCGCCGGACCCCGCCGCCCGAGCCCCGGAGGCCCGGCGCTACTTCGGCGCGGCCCCGGACGGGAAGCTGCGCGTCTACTTCTTCGACGTGGGCCAGGGGGACGCGGCGCTCATCGTGGCGCCCAACGGCACCACGGTGCTGGTGGACTCGGGTCCTGAGAGCGCCTCCCGGCACCTGGTGAACCGCCTGCCGGAGCTGCTCACCAAGCCCCTGGACCTGGTGGTCCTCACGCATCCCCACGTGGACCACCACGGCGCGCTGGACGCGGTGCTGCGCCGGGTGGGGGCCCGCCAGTTGATGGAGCCGCAGCTGCCCACCGCGCCGCCGGACTACGACGCGCTGCTCACGAAGCTCGGTGAGCGCCGGGTGCAGGTCGTCTCCCCCGCGCCGCCCACGTCCACGCCCAACGCGCCCCAGCGCATCAACCTGGGGGACGGCGTGTCGCTGACCATCCTGTGGCCCCGTGCGCCCAGCGAGCCGCTGCTGGACGCGCCCTCGGCCGCGCTGGAGGTCAACTCCATCGTCATGCGCCTGTCGTACGGCGAGACGTCGGTGCTGTTCACCGGTGATGCGCTGGCGCAGACGGAGGCGTACCTGCTCGCGCGTGAAGTGCCAGTGCAGTCCACCCTGCTCAAGGTGGGGGCGCACGGGCTCGATACCGCCACCACGGCGGCGTTCCTCACGCGCGTGGGGGCTCGCGCCGCCGTCATCTCCGTGGGCGCGGGCAATGCGTTCAAGGCGCCGGCGCCCGCCACACTGGAGCGCCTCAAGGCCGCGCACCTGGAGGTGTTCCGCACCGACGAGCACGGCGAGGTGCAGGTGGTCAGCGACGGCAAGTCGTTGGTTATCTCTCCGCAGCGGCTCAAGCAGGGCACGCCCAGCGACATGCGCTACACGCTGGTGGGCCAGGGCCCCACGCCGCTCCCGGACTTCTGGGCCGGCAAGCCCCTGGTCGAGAAGAAGCCCGTCGTCGAGGAGGTGCCCGTCGAGCCGGTGAAGACGACCGAGGCTCCAGCGGCTCCGCCCAAGGAGGAGCGCAACAACAAGAAGTACAAGGGGCCGTACCACGCGAGCCGCAAGCGCGACAAATTCCACATCCCCGACTGCGACGGCGCGCGGAAGATCCACGCCGAGAACCTCATCATCTACAAGACGCGCGAGGAGGCCATTCGTGAGCGGCGGCCCGCGCAGGACTGCAACCCGTGAAGAAGAAACCCACCCAGTCGCGGGCCACCCTGGACCGCATCGAAGATGAGGTCGCAGTGCTCATCGTGGACGGGCAAGAGGTGACCAGGCCCCTCGCCTCGCTCCCCGAGGGCGCGCGTGAAGGCGACGTCATCCACCTGGAGACAATGACGGTGGACCCGGAGGCCACCGAGGCGCTGCGCGAGGAGGTGCGCGCGGCGCGCGAGCGGGCGAAGAAGGGCAAGACGCCGCCACCGGGCGACTTCGACCTCTGAGCGGGGCGTGGCGCGCCTCAGCGCCCGCGGCGCGCTGGGCCTCGGCATCACCGAGGTCCACCCTCCAGCGAGCGCCTGAGCCTCGCACGCGGGGCGACGCGAGGCTCGCAGGTGGACTCCCCCGCGCCGCCGCCGAGCACCCCTCTCCAGGGTCGCTTTGGAGGGCGACGGGCCCGGCGGAGACCTCAGGTGACGGCTTCGTGCCGCTCGGTGACCCCCTGGTACTGATAGGCGCCGCCGTCATACGGAGTGACGGCGTCGTCGGCCTTCTTGGTGCAAGCCGCGGCGGTGGGGTCGAAGGCCTGGTACTGCCCCTTGTCGTCCTTGAACTCCACCCACGCATGGTCGCCCTGGGCCGTCTTGCCGAAGACGACGCGCGCATCCACGCCGGCCTTCTCGAAGCGCTGCTCGGCCTCGATGGCCATGTCCACGCAGACCCCGGACTTGCTCGCGTCGAAGTTGCTGGCGTTCTTCATGGCGGCGTCCCACGTCTTGCCACCCGAGTAGTCGTACTTCCAGGACGTGGCCTCCTTCGCGATGTCCTGGGCCACCGCGTCCGCGCTCTTGCCCGAGGATGGACGCTTCGCGTCCTGAGCCTGCACGGGAGCCGGAGCCGGCGCGGGCTGGGGCGGCCTGGCCTTGGCCGGCTCGAAGCTGTCGCGGCTCCAGTTCTGCTGGAAGCTCCGCGACTCGGTGGGCTTCGGGCACGAGCCCTTCCCACCGTCGCCCTTCAGCAGGGACTCCTTCGTCAGGCCCAGCTTCTTCAGCAGCGCGGCGAACTCCTGGGGTTGCTTCGCGGAGTCCACCGTCTTCACCGCCGAGCCATCCGGGTTGACGACCTTCACCACGACACTTTGCGGAGCCTGAGCGGCCTCGGGCAGGCGCTTCGCACAGGAGGGGGAGGTCGGACGCGATAGGGAGGAGATCGCCATGGGACAGGGCCTCTCGGAGCCAAGGGGATGCCCGTCCCCTAAGCACCGCGTGTGCCAGTCCCCGTGCGACCTGGTATGGGCGCCAAGCTCCCGTACTTCCTGGGCCCATGGACAGGCCTTCGGTCCGTGGAGGCCCGCGTTGCTGGTGACAGCCGTTGGCGGGGTGATGTCCGGAGGCATCACCCCGCGCGCTCGTCACCGGCCTTGGCCAGGAGTGCGCGCACCCAAGGGGCGAGGACGCCCGTGCTCCCGTTCGACGACTGCGGCTCGAAGCCCGTGGCCTCCTCCGACACGAGGAGGCCACCCAGGCCGAGCCGGACGCGCTACCGACCGGAGAGGACCAGCGGAATCTCCAGCTCGATGTCCTCGCCGGAGAAGCTGGAGAACGTCATGCGCCGGGCGCGCTCACGGATGCACGAGCCCACCGCGTTCGCGTTGGCGTTGAGCTCCTTGCGGTCGAACTTCGCCTCCTTCACCGCGCCGGACGTGCCCACCGTGGCGGTGAGCGTCGCCTTGCCGCCCTTGTAGGACGGGTTGCGCTTGAGCTCCTGCTCCACGCAGTCGCGGAACGAGGTCTGCGCCTGCTCCACAACGCGCTCCACCTCTTCGTCCGACGGCCCACCGACGTCCTCCGAGTCCGCCGCCGCGACCTCCGCCCCCTCGCGAACCTCCGGGGCGACGTCCTTCTTCTCCGCGTCGTTGTAGACGGCCTGCACCTGCTCCTGCGTCGGAGCCGCAGCCGCTCCTTCCGCGCCCGGCGTGGGCTCGGCGGCCTTCGGCTCCGCCGCCTTGGGCTCGGTGGGGACCGGCGCGGCCTGAGGCGGCGCCTTCGGAATCGGAGCGACCGGAGGCGGCGTGTTGCCCAGGAGCTTGTCGCGCAGCGCGCCCACACCCGCGCCGGTGAAGACGGACTGCTCCACCGCCTGCCCCTGCGCATCCACCGTGGTGACCTTCAGCGGCATCACCCCGAGCGCCTCCGACAACACGTAGGCGACGACCAGCGGCAGCAGGAGCACCAGCAGCACGACGGCGACGTACTTCATCGGCGAGTTGCGCCGCGTCACCCCTGCCTTCTTGGCCACCTGGCGCGTGTTCTCGCGAGGATCACGCTTCGCGGGCGCCTGGGTCTCCTCACCGCCTTCCTCGCCCTGCGAGTCGTCGTACGGATTGCCGCCCTGCGCCTCGTCCTGCTCTCCACCCTTCTCGGGCAGATCCAGGTCGGAGAACAGCTCGTTGAGCGGCGCGGCGGTCGCGGCTGGCGCGGCGCCCTTGCGACCCACGGGCTGCGGCTGGTTCCGGGGGTCCGGCTCGCCGAAGTACGTCGTGTCCGGATCCTCCTCCGGCACCCACTGGCGCGCCGACTGAGGCTCCTCCGGCTCGGGCTGCTGGAAGGCCTGCGGCTCCGGCTCCTGAGGGAACTGGGGCTCCGGCTCGGAGAAGACCGGATGCTGCGGCTCCGGCTCGCGGCGAGCGGGCGCGGGCTTCGCGGCGGCGCGCGCGGGCGGCTCCGCCACGGGAGGCGGCGGGGGCGGCGGAGGAGGCTCCGGCGCGGGCGGGGGAACGAACAGACCGGCGAGCTCCGGCACGTCCGCGCCGCGCTTCCAGTCCGCCATGCCCTGCTGCCAGAAGAAGCTCCGGCCGCTGATGGTGCCCGTGGCGATGAGCTCGCGCAGGGCACCCTCGTCCAGCGGGCCCTCCTGCTTGTTCTTCACCATCACGAACCAGGGCGAGCCCGTGGCGCGCAAGGGCGCGGCCCTGGTGGGCTCATCGTCCCAGGGCGTCTGGAGCGCCGCGGGCGGCGCCTTGGCCACCGGTGGCGCGGAGGCCACCGGCGCGGGGACGCTGACGGACGGGTCGGCCAGGGAGCGCTCTTGCGCCCTGAGCCGCTCCACGTCCGCGAGCGACACCACGCGGGTGCTCTCTTCTTCGGCGGGTCCTTCGACGGTGATGACGTTCTGGCAGTTCTTGCAACGGACCTTGACCGTCTTGCCGCGGACTTTTTCGTCCGCAATGGAGTACCGCTTCTGGCAATTGTCGCAGGTGAAGTTCAAGGGGAGCGTCCGGCTCGCGGGGGGAAAACGAGGTCCCGGATGCTACCGCTAGAAATCTCCCGCGCAAACCAATCGGTTGACTCCGCCGTGCGGCCCAACTATGGAGCCCGCCTCTGCCCCTGTCTTCTCTCGCCTTATTCAGAAGGTGGCGAATGCCGGCGAAGGACCTCGGTTCAAAGTTCGTTTGCTTCAAGTGTCAGACGAAGTTCTACGACATGAAGAAGCCTGACCCGCTGTGCCCGAAGTGCGGCGCGGACCAACGGGAAAGCCCCGCACTGAAGCCTCAGCCCGAGGGACGCCGTGGCCGCCTGGCCGCCGCTCCCAAGGTCATCGAGCCCGAGCCCGAGGAGCCAGCAGCCGCGAGCGAGGAAGAGGAGGAGGATCTCGACTCGTTCGACGACGACGAGAGCGCGGCCGCCGAGCCCGACGACGACGACACCTGATTCAGGGGTGTGCGGGCTTCCTGGCGAGCGCCAGGAGGCCTGCGAGCCTCGGACGTCCTCACGAGGCGGCTTGTGTCCACCCGGTGCGCCCTTCGCGGGGCGCGTGCCGGGCCTGCTTCACGACCGACGTGCTTCCGCTCAGGTCCCCGATGCCAGCGCCAGCTCCGTGAGCGCGCGGCGGATCTGCTCGTAGAGGCCGGGTCCCATCTCCTGCATCCCCACCGGCCGCGGCTCCTTGCGGGGCGCTTCCAGGGTCTGCATCGGGCTCGTCAGTGTGGTGCGCTTCTTGGGCTGCATCGTCATGCCCCCCTCTCGTGTTGAAACCCAGCAGCAGCGTAGCAATTTTCCCGTCGCAGCGGAAATGAAATCCGGACGCACACGCCGCACCTCCTAGTACGTGCTGGGGCGAAAACCTTCCGCCCTTTCGCCAAGAAAGTTGGAAACGGCCGGCGCGGGCTACTGCTGGAGGTCCGTGACGGCCCAGTCCTGCTCCACCTGGACGCGCTCGCCCGCGCGGACATTCACGGTCTTCTCGGCCTGGGGCAGCCGCTCGTGCCAGAAGACGAGGGTGTGGGCGCCCTCGGGGACCTCCAGCCGGAAGCGGCCGTCCGGGGAGGTGGTGGCGAAGTACGGGTGGTCGAACGTCCGCACCACGGCCCGCATCCACGGGTGGATGTCGCAGCGGATGGGGACGACGCCGGGCTCCTCGGGCAGCGGCTTGCGCGTGCTCATCCCCTCCAGGGGCATGGCCACGTTGAAGAAGGAGCGCTTGGTGCTGGAGGACGCGCGCACGTTGTGGACGAGCGGATCCGAGTTGCGCAGGGTGAGCTGGCCGCCAGCGCGCGCGGCGAGGACGGGTGGCTCATAGATGCACTTCTTCTGGTCCAGCACGGGCTCGGCGGGCGGCTGGGCCGGTGCGGGCAAAGCGCTCGCCGACTTCAGGGACACCACCGTGTAGGCCAGCGCTCCCTCGCTCCCCACGACGAGGGAGCGGTCCTCCGTCTGCTCGCCGCACACGGACACCACGGTGCCGCTGGTGGGCGACGAGGTGGGAGGCGGCGGGGTGCCGGTGAGCCGGACGCGCCCCTCGATGACGCCCCACTTCACGTCGGCCGCGGGGCGCGCGGGCGCGGGGGCCTGCGCCTGAGGGGCCGCGGGCACGGACGGGGGCGGCGAGGAGGACTCGCGGCAGGCGAAGGCGAGCGCGAACAGGGGCAGCGAGCGGAGAAAGATGGCGCGGAGCACGTGTTCCCGTCTAACGGGTGCGTGAAGCTCTTTCAAATGGTGGATGGCGCCCCGAGCGCCCGGGGGATGACTCTGGGTCGATTTGGGCGTTGGACCCCCATCATCCTTGTTGGTACAAGAGCGCGCGGCCGTACACGGTGCGGCTCTGTGGGAGGCAGCAACTTTGCGGGAGAAATTGAAGGCGCTGGCGGAGCTTCAGAATGTGGACCTGGAGGTCGCATCGCTCCGGAAGGCCGCGGACATCCACCCCCGTCAGATTGCCGAGTTGGAGCGGGAGCTGGGGGTGGCTCGCAGCGCCATCGAGGCCGAGCGCGCACGGGTCGCCGACATGGAGCGGCAGAAGACCCAGGTCGAGCAGAACATCACGGACGAGAAGGACAAGGTGAAGAAGTGGGAGGCGCGCCTGGCAGAACAGCGCTCCACCCGCGAGTACTCCGCCCTGGCCCGTGAAATCGACATCGCCAAGAAGGCCAATCTGACGATGGCCGAGGAGCAGGTGGAGCTGACGAAGCAGCTCGGCCAGGCTCGCGAGGCGCTCAAGGGCAAGGAGGCGGAGTTCGCTACGAAGCAGCAGGGCCTGTCCGCGAGGATGGGTGAGCTGCGCGGCAAGCTGGGCGAGTCCGAGGCGCAGGTGAAGGCGCTCGAGGGCCGCCGCGCGGGTGTCGCGGAGGGCGTCGACTCGACGCTGCTGCGGCGCTACGAGGTGGTGCGCAAGAAGAAGCTGCCCGCGCTGGTCGGCGTGGTGGCCGGCACCTGCCAGGGCTGCAACATGAACGTGCCCCCGCAGCTCTACAACCAGCTGCGCACCTCGCTCGGCACGGACATCTGCCCGTCCTGCAACCGCATCATCTACGCGGTGGAAGCGCTCCAGGAAACGCCCGCGGCGGCGAAGTAGGCCGCACGGATGCCCGCGCCGTCGCTGGTCGACATCCTCCGCCACATCGCGCGCGAGGAGCCGCTCTCGTCGACGGTGCGCGCCTTCCGCGGCCTCACGCGGGAGCACCTGGGTCAGCTCCTCGACGAGGCCGCCACCCGCCTGGACCCGTCCCCGCCGCTCGGGGACGAGGTGGCGCGGGCGCCCGCCGAGGCGCTGTCCCCTCCCCCACCCTCCGAGCCCTTGCCCCGCGTGCGCGTCTATTCGGACGGCGCCGCCAGGGGCAACCCGGGGCCCGCGGGCGCGGGGGCGGTGGTGACGGACGCCGAGGGACACGTGGTCGCCCGGCTGGGCCGATTCCTCGGCACGCAGACGAACAACCACGCCGAGTACATGGGGCTGCTGCTGGGCCTGAAGCACGCGAAGGCGCTGGGCGCGCGCGAGGTGGACGTCTACGCGGACAGCGAGCTGCTCATCCGGCAGTTGGGCGGGCAGTACCAGGTGAAGAGCGCCACGCTGCGGCCGCTGTTCGACGAGGCCAAGAAGCTCCTGTCGGGCTTCACCCGCGTGAAGCTGCACCACATCCCGCGCGCGAAGAACGCGGACGCGGACGCCATGAGCAACCGGGCCATCGACGAGCGGATGTAGACTCTTCGGATGGCGCTCGAGCTACGGGCCTCCCACGGCCACTCGCTTCGGCTGGACATCGTCGGCTACCAGTTCCCGGATGGAACCGTCGACAGCCTGAACTGGCTGCTCATCCGCTTCACCGTCCAGGTGCCAGGACAGGAGCCCTGGACCAAGGTGGACCCCAGTCTGGAGACAGGGGAACTGCTCTCACTGGCGCGCTGGTTCGAGAACATGGGCACCGTCGACATGCGGGGCCCTCGGCCCGCCTATCACTTCCTCGAGCCCAACCTCTCCTTCTCCCTCGTGCCGGTGAAGGGCGGGAAGCGGCGGCTGCGCGTCCACTTCGATGCCGAGTCACGGCCGCCCTGGGCGCCCCCACGTGGCCAGGGCGCGCACAGCACGGCCTGGGTCGAGTTCCCCCTCGAGGAGGTGGACCCGAAGGCCATGGCACGGTGGGCCCACGAGGAGCACGCCCGCTTCCCTGCCCGGGAGCCCCCCTGGGATTGAGCCTCGCGGCCCGGAGTGGACCGCCCTCCCGGGCCTGTTGTAAGGGGCAGGAGTCGGAGTGGTCCAGATGAACGCCGGCCACTGCAATCCTGGGTGGCGGGAGGAAAGTCCGGGCTCCAGAGGGCAGGGTGCTGGCTAACGGCCAGTCGAGGCGACTCGCAGGAAAGTGCCACAGAAAACAGACCGCCCGCTCCGCGAGGGGCGGGTAAGGGTGAAACGGTGCGGTAAGAGCGCACCGCGTCCGGGGTGACTCGGACGGCTCGGTAAACCCCACCTGGAGCAAGAGCCAATAGGAGCGCGTCCCCGCTGTCCGGGGGACAGGGGTTGCCCGCCCCATGCGTTCGGGTTGCTCGCTGATGAGGCCCCTGGGCAACCAGGGCCCTAGATGAATGTTCATCGCCCGTCCCGAAAGGGGCGGGAACAGAACCCGGCTTACGGCCCACTCCGACGCTTTTCCCTCACCGCGCCACGGGCACCTGCGCGACCAGCAGGCGGTTCTTCCCGTCGTTGCGCACCGCGTCCGGGTTGGTCAGCGTCAGGCGCGTGTCCGTGCGGGGGTCCCACAGCCCCAGCCAGATGTTGAGCGCCTTCGGGTTGGCGTCCGCGGGGAGGTAGATGGAGAACTCGTCCTTCACCGTCTCGCCCGGCTTCCACTGGGACGTGGGCAGCATGCCGTTGGCCGGCTTGTGGTCCAGGTTCATCCGCTCCATGCGGCCGCCCGCGTCCTCGACGTGGACGAAGATGAGGTAGTCCTCATCGATGGCCTGGAGCACCTTGAAGTAGAGGGTGACCTGGGCGCGCTCGCCGGGCGTCAGCCGCCCGGGTTGCACGGTGGCCGCCACCAGCTCCACCTTGCCTCCCAGGTTCGCGCCGTTGCGCACGGAGAGCGCCGGAACCTGCGTCACCGTGGCGGCCTTGCGCTGCTCGGCGCTGGCACCACCGGGAGCCTCGACGATGCAGGCGCTGGCCAGCAGGAGAACCGACGGGAGCACGACAGTGGGGAGCTTGAGGCGCATGGCCCGCTGTTTCTACTCGGCCGGGGGCGCTGCATCCACCGGCGTGTTGGTGTATGCGGAGCCGCGCCCATGAAGACCCCCAATGCCCTCGACGCCCTGACCGCGCAGGTGCCGCCCGCCCCCTCCCCCGCCCCCACCCCGGACGGGGAAACCACCCAGCCCGGGACGGGCGTGCCCCCCTCGGACGGCCTCACCACGGGCGACGTGGTGGGCATCAGCGGGGCGGCCCTCTTCGCCCTGCTGATGGTGCTGGCGGCCCGCAAGCTCTTCTTCAAGAAGCGCGCGCCCGAGCCGGGCAAGAAGCCCGGCGTCCCCGTCCCGGAGAAGCCCGCGCTGCCCGCCGAGCGGCCGGAGCTGCGCGTCGAGCTGCCCCCCTCGGAGAAGGAGGCCGCCCGGCTGCGCGAGGTGGACGAGGCCCACGCCCGCGCCCAGGAGCTGGCCCGCCAGCGCGAGGAGCTGAGCCGCGCGGCCCGGACCACCACGGACGCCGGCGAGCGCGCCCGCCTGGAGGAGCAGGCCCGCGCCCTCAAGGAGCGAGAGGAGGAGGAGAAGCGCGTCGAGTACCGCGCGAAGAAGGCCGCCGACGACGAGGCCCGCGAGCGGCGCAAGCGCGAGCAGGCCGAGGCCCAGCGACTCCTGGAGGAGGAGCGGGCCCGCGAGGCCGCCGCCGTCGAGGAGGCCCGCCGCGCCGAGGAGGCCGCCGCCCGCGCCAAGGTGGACGCGGAGGCGGGCCGCACGCTGGCCCAGGGCCTGGACAAGACCAAGAGCCAGGGCTTCATGGCCCGCCTCAACGGGCTGTTCGGCTCGCAGCGCCAGGTGGACGAGTCCGTGCTGGCGGAGCTGGAGGAGATTCTCTTCACCGCGGACATCGGCGTGCGCACCGCCAGCACGCTGGTGGACGTGGCGCGCGAGAAGCTCAAGCGCAGCGAGCTGAAGGACTCCGAGCGCATCAAGGACCTCATCCGCACGGAGGTGGCGCGCATCGTCGACCTGCCGGTGCCGCGCTCGCTGGAGGGCGGCGGTCCGCCTCACGTCGTCATGGTGGTGGGCGTCAACGGCGCGGGGAAGACGACGACCATCGGCAAGCTGGCCGCGAAGCTCACCGGCGAGGGCAAGAAGGTGGTGCTGGCCGCGGGCGACACGTTCCGCGCGGCGGCCACCGAGCAGCTCGACGTGTGGGCCGAGCGCGCCAAGGCGCAGCTGGTGAAGGGCGCCGAGGGCGGAGACCCGGGCTCGGTCATCTTCGACGCCATCAAGAAGGCCCAGGCCGAGGGCGCCGACGTCGTCATCGCCGACACGGCGGGCCGGCTCCACACCAAGGCGCCGCTCATGGAGGAGCTCAAGAAGGTCAAGCGCGTGATGGACAAGGCCATGCCCGGCACGCCGCACGAGGTGCTGCTGGTGCTCGACTCCACCAACGGCCAGAACGCCATCCAGCAGGCCAAGCAGTTCCACGAGGCCGTGGGCGTCACAGCCATCGCCCTGACGAAGCTGGACGGCACCGCCAAGGGCGGCGTCATCATCGGCATCTGCGACGAGCTCAAGCTGCCCGTGGTCTGGGTGGGCGTGGGCGAGAAGGTCGCCGACCTGCGCCGCTTCGAGCCGCGCGAGTTCGTCCAGGCGCTCTTCGACTGAAGCGTCCTGCCCTCACTGTCCCAACAGTGAGGGCAGCAGTTGCTCAAGCAGCTCCTTGGCCTGGGCGTCCAGCGCATCCGCGTCCAGGCCGCTGCCCGCCCCCAGCGTGTCCATCACCGAGTCCAGGTTGGGCAGACCCAAATCATCGTCACCGCGAGCCTCCTGCCACCAGCGCACGCGCAGCCGCTCGAGCGCCTTGCCGTTGCCGGGGCTCGCCTTGGCGAGTTCCTTGGTGAAGCACTCCTTGCACGTCCACTTGAAGCGGTACGTGTCCACGTAGGAGCGCAGGCCCTGGAAGAAGGCCGCGTCGCCCACCAGCTTGCGCGACGCGTGGTGCAGCAGCGGTGCCTTGCCGTACACCAGCGCGCCGTACTCCATCTCCCCATCGAACGCGCCCGTGGGCCGGTCCGCCCGCGCGTCCTCGCCGCCCGACATCCGGTACATGTGGTACGGCGCCACCAGCGCTTCCTTGCGCATCGACTCGGCGGCCTTCTTGCCGTGCTTCCACTCGATGTAGAGCAGCGCCGCGTACTGCGCCAGGGACTCGTCCACCACGGGCGCGTTGATGGGGTCCGAGCCCACCAGCCCCGCGAAGTACTGGTGCGCCACCTCGTGCGCGACGGTGAACTCCAGCGTGCGCTCCAGCGTCTCGCCCATCTGCGCCATCGGTGCCCCCGCGCCCAACGGGCCCAGCGCCTCCATCACTTCCTTCAGTTGCTCCAGATCCACGTGGCCCGCCACCATCTCGAGCGGGTCCACCACGCCGCGGTACAGCGACGTCGCCACGGTGATGAGGCCGGGGAACTCCATCCCGCCCGCCCCTCCGGACAACGGCGCCTCCACCACCCGGAAGTGCGTGTACGGCAAGGGCCCCAGGCGCTTCTCGAACTCCGCCAGCGCGGACGTGGCGTACTTGAGCACGCGCTCGCCCACGTCCTGGTTGCGCGCGGCGTAGTGGCTCTCCACCGTGACGCCGTTCACCGTGGCCGTGGACACCGCGTAGCCCTTCGACACGAGGATGGGGAAGTCGCGCACCGCGCCCGCGGCGAAGGCGTAGCGCACCCGGCCGTCACGCTCCGGCACCTCGCCCATGGCCGCGCCGGTGGCGTGCACCACCCAGCCCGACGGCACGGTGATGGACGCGAGCACATGCGCCGGCGCATACAGCGCCAGATCTCCAATGCCCTGCGGCCCCGCCCACGGCTGCCCCTTGTCGTCCAGCGGCGGCACCTGGGGCACCACGCCCACCAGGCTGACGAAGTCCTCCGTGATGGAGAAGGCGCCATGGTCTCCAGGGCCCTTCTTCCCGCCACCGGCGCCGGCCAGCAGCCCGCCCCCGCCCTTCTCCCCCCGAGGCACCACCGCGCGCACGGCGACGTCCAGCACCACCGCCATGCCCACGGGCATGGGCTCCGCGAGGCGGTGGCGATACAGCGTGGGCTCCGGCTGCTCCAGGACGATGGGCGCGGTGTTCATCCGCGCGTCGGACAACACCACCCGCTTGCCACCCAGGGCGTTGGGCGTCAGCCGCAGGTAGAGTTCCTTGAGGGGCTGCTCACGCGCCAGCACCTCCACCTGCACCCGCCCGGTGGCTTCGCGCGTCTCGGGGTTCACGTCGAGTTGCACCCGGTAGCGCGGCAGTTCCTCCAGGGGGCCCAGTGCCTTCGCGGCGCGCTCGCGCTCGGCGGGCTTGAGGTGCTGGAGGCTCAGCGCCACCTCCGGAGGGATGTCCGCCCGGGCCGGCTGTCCGAGGAGCAGGCACCACGACAGCAGGCTGAGCAGGGCTGGGCGCATGAAGCGCATGCTAATTGACCCGGGCCACCACGGCTCGTCTAGCCTTGCGGGACATGCACTCTCGAACGCTCCTGCTGGCCGCCACCCTGGGGTGGATGGCGTGCGCGCGCAACGTCCCCGCGCCCGCCGCCGCCCCGACGACTCCCCGCTCCGTCCGCCTGGTCGTGGACACGCCGCCCCAGGAGACGGAGACCCTGGACAAGGTGCGCGAGGACGTGGAGGTGGACACGGACGAGGGCGAGCGCACGCCCCGCGTCGTCACCTTCGGCGAGACGCCCGTGCTCCAGCGCGACGGCATGCGCGCGCGGCTCTACGGGGACGCGAAGGGCACGCTCGGCATCAGCGTGGACAACTTCCTGCTGTTCGAGGTGACCGACGCCAAGGGACAGGTGAAGCGCCGCGCCGTCGTGGGCTTCACCGAGAGCGTCCACCTGGGCAACGAGCAGGTGGACAACGTGGGGCGCCGCGCCTTCACCTTCGAGCCGGGAGAGGTGGACCTCACGGAGTTCCTGCCGGAGTCCGAGCCCTTCAAGGTGCGCACCACCGTGCTGGACACCTGGGGCGTGGGACGCGTGTCGGACGTGTACCTGGTCCTCTCCGCGCCCGAGCCCCGCGCCGTCGAGGACGACCTGCGCGGGGAGTGAGACGGAACCTCCGGGGCCGCGCCACCCATCCGAGGGGACCCGGCCTTTCGGGATGCTAGAAGCGCAGCCCGCCCACGGGCGCCAGCTTCTGCGCGCCACCGTTGCCGCGCACCGGGCGGATGCCGCCCCCCAGCACGATGTCGCAGGGGCCGTTGTTGCAGGCCGTCCCGAGGTTGGGGGGCTTGATGCCCGGCTCCTTCGTCGCCATCACCGCGCCCACGGTGCCCGCGGCCACGACGGCGCCCACGCCGGCCCAGACGTACCAACGGCCGTACCAGGGCTTGATGGAGCCCTCCAGCTCGGCGTCCGGCGACTTCTCGTTGAAGGCCAGGGCCGGGTTGTAGTCATCCCCCTGCGACGTGGAGGACGGGTCCAGCACGGGGTTGGCGGGCACGTCCTCGCGCGGCGTGTTGCTCGCCACCGCGGTGTCCACCAGGGGCCGCATCTTGCCCACCAGCTCGTAGTTGGTGCCGGCCAGCACGTTGATGCGCTGGATGTCGGGGCGGAAGCCCTCCGCGCGGAACTCGATTTCGCGCGAGCCGGGCTTGAGCAGGATGTCGCTCAGGGGCACCGTGCCCACCTCGACGTCGTCCACCAGGACCTTGGTGCCGGCCACATCGGAGATGGCCCGCGCGAAGCCCATGGTGGCCACCAGCGAGACCTTCACGTCCTGCGTCGAGCCCTCCTTGACGGTGAACCGGCGCGAGTAGTCCTCGTAGCCGGCCTTGCGCACCACGAGCAGGTGGTCGCCGGGCGCCACGGGCACCGTCATGGGCGTGGCCGACAGCGCGCCCGCGTCGCGGCCATCCAGCGTCAGCCGCGCGCCCCGGACACCCCCGGCGATGACGACGGCGAGCTCCGTCTTCACCGGCGCCAGGGGCGCCAGCAGGCTGTCATCCGGTGGCGGGAGGTTCTTCTTCTTCGAGCCCTTCGCGGTGGCGGCGGGCCTGGCGGCCTTCGGCGGCTTCTTCGCCGTCGCCTTCTCCGCCTTCTTCTTCTTCACCACCTTCGGCTTGGCCGGCTTGTTCGTCGCCGACTTCGACGGCGTGAGTGGAGCGAGCAGGTCGTCGGCCTGAGCGAGCGCGGAGGACGGTGCCGCCAGGACGGCCACCAGCGAAAAGAGGACGAGGCGTCGAATGCTCATGACGGTCCGAAGGTTAGAGAGTCGTCCAAGGGGAATCAAACGAAGTCCCGCTCGCACGTCCATTCAGCCAATATCCGCGCCCCATGCACCGCGCCCTGCCATCGCTGGCCCTCGGCTTCAGTGTCCTCTGCCTCACGGCGTGCCCCGCCAAGGCGCCTCCCACCCTGGAGACGCGCTCCCCACCTCCACCGCCCATCCGTGTGCCGCCCGGCTGTGAGAGCAGCCAGGCGGGCGAGTACCGCCACGAGGAGAACCCCGCGTTCCGCTACCGGGGCGAGGAGGACGCGGGCACGCTGACGCTGGCCGTGGTGCGCGCGCTCGCGGACACGGATGCGGGCACCCCGGGCGCCGACTCGAGCGGGGCGACCATCGTCCTGCAGCGCACACCGGGCGGCTTCGTCGGGGAGACGCGCGCCACGGGCTTCACGGGCTCGGGCGCTCCCTGCCCCGTCGTGTTCCCCACGGAGCTGGTGGCGTGCGACGACGCGGGCCTCACGCTGCGCGCGGTGGCCAGCACGTCCATCGACGAGGGCTGCCAGCCCTCCCGCACCGGACCTCCGCCGGTGCGCCTCAAGCAGGTGCTGCTGCGGGAGACGCCGGACGCGGGTCCCTGAAGGTCCCCGGCGCCCGGCTTCGCGTCACGCCCCGGAAGACCTCCCGGGGCGCGCACGGCTTGACCTCAGGCGGCGCGGCGCGCCTGCTCCTCGGCCGCGTTGACGGCGGGAGCGGCGTCGCTGAGCTTCACGCGGCCCGCGAACCCCTGCATCAGGCTGGAGACGCCCACGTACAGGAAGCCCGCCTGGAACAGGATGATGAAGGGCAGCGACGTGTAGATGCGCGCGTCGATGGCGAACCACAGCGCCCCGGTGAAGTACGCCGCGAAGAGCAGCTCCACCACCGGCATCAGCGTCTTGCTGCCGCGGTACGCCTTCTTCACCGCGACGACCTTCTTGCCCTCAGCGCCCGTCTTCGGCGTGCGGGCGAAGCCCGACTGCTGGTTGAGCAGCGCCTCCGCCACGGCCTTGGCGTTGTTGATGGCCAGGCCGATGCCCAGGCTCATCAGGAACGGCAGGTACTTCACCCGCTCCCAGCCCTTCACGCCCCGCTCGCGCTGCGCGGCCACGTAGAAGAAGCACACGCTCGCCGTGGCGGACACGAAGAAGGGCAGGTCCAGGAACAGCGTGCCGTACAGGCCGTGCTGGAAGCGCACCACCATGCTGATGGGCATCAGCACCGACAGCAGCACCATCAACAGATAAGCCATGTTGTTGGTGAGGTGGAAGAACGCCTCGCGCTTGACCACCAGCGGCAGGTCGCTCTTGAGGATGGTGGGCAAGAGCTTCTTCGCCGTCTGGATGGAGCCCTTGGCCCAGCGGTGCTGCTGGCTCTTGAAGGCGTTCATGTCCACCGGCACCTCGGCCGGGGAGATGACCTCCGGGAGGAACACGAACTGCCAGCCCTTGAGCTGGGCGCGGTAGCTCAGGTCCAGGTCCTCGGTCAGCGTGTCGTGCTGCCAGCCGCCCGCGTCCGCGATGGTGCCCCGGCGCCAGATGCCGGCGGTGCCGTTGAAGTTGAAGAAGCAGCCGGAGCGGTTGCGCGCCGTGTGCTCGATGATGAAGTGGCCGTCCAGGAAGATGCTCTGGGCCTGCGTGAGGATGGAGAACTCACGGTTGAGGTGGCCCCAGCGCACCTGCACCATGCCCACCTTCGCGTCGGAGAAGAACGGCACCGTGCGCAGCAGGAAGTCGGGGCTCGGCACGAAGTCGGCGTCGAACACGGCGACGAACTCGCCGCGCGCGGACTTCAGGCCGTTCTCCAGCGCGCCCGCCTTGAAGCCCTCGCGGTTGACGCGGTGGATGTAGACGATGTCATGGCCCTTCTGGCGGTGACGCTCCACGCACGCCCGGGCGATGCCACACGTCTCGTCCGTCGAGTCGTCGAGGACCTGGATCTCCAGGAGGTCGCGCGGGTAGTCGATGCGGCACACCGACTCCACCAGGCGCTCCACGACGTACATCTCGTTGAAGATGGGCAGCTGGATGGTGACGCGAGGCAGCTCCTTCAGGGAGCCCTTGGGCGTCGGCAGCTTGAACTTGTGCCGGTAGTACAGGAACGCCATCCGGTACCTGTGCGAGCCGTAGACCGCCAGCACGCACAGGACGCTGAAATAGACGCCCAGGAAGATGATCTCGACGGTGGTCATCGGTGACGCTCAGCCCCTCCCGCACGGCCCCCGTGGCCCGCGGTCCTTCCATACGCGGCGGCTCCGGAATCCCGTCCTCACGCCGACCGCCGCCTCCTGGGTCCGCTGAGCCCCCGCCCCGTATGTGCCCGAAAAGACAAGGGTTTGACCTTCCGGGACTGATCGCGCCGGACAATAGGGAGGCGTCAAGGACGTGTCAAATTATTCCCCGAATTTGAACGTTCCGTTCAGGTCCATCGTGACCCACCGCGTCGGAGCGGGTCACGAGGGCCTGGAGGAACGCCCTGGGGAGCCGGGCAGGAGGCCTGGGGCTGTCGGGGCGTCGCTTCAGCTGACGGCGCGGCGGGGCTCGTCGACGACGGGAGCGGGGGTGACTTCGGGGGCGTCCAGGATACCCGCCTCGTCGCGCGTCGCGAGCGCCAGGATGCGCTCGACGAGCTCCGGGAAGTCCAGGCCCGCGTGGCCGGCAATCTTGGACAGGAGGCTGGTGGGGGTGAAGCCGGGCAGCGTGTTGACCTCCAGCACCACGTCGTTGTCGGTGTCCGAGCACAGCAGGTCCACCCGCGCGTAGCCCCGGCAGCTCAGGGCGCGGTACGCGGCGAGCGCCAGCGCCTCCACGTTGGCCACCCGCGTCGGGGACAGCCGGGGCGGCAGGAAGTAGCGGGCGCCCCCCTTGTACTTGGCCTCGAAGTCGAAGCCCTCGCGCGGCGTGGCCACCTCGCAGCTGCCCAGCACCGCGTCACCGAGGATGCCCACCGTCACCTCGCGCCCGGACACGAAGCGCTCCACCAGCGCCTCGCCCCCGAAGCGGCACGCCTGCGCCACCGCCTGGGCGAGCTCCTGGGGCTCGCGCACCACGCCCAGGCCCACCGAGGAGCCGCCACAGGCGGGCTTCACCACGCAGGGGAAGCCCAGGTCCCCATGCAGCTCCGGGGCGCGCGACGCGTCGTCGCGGCCCACGCGGTACCCCTGGGGCGTGGGGAGGTTGTGCAGCCGGAAGAGCTTCTTGGCGAAGGGCTTGTTCATCGCCAGCGCGGACGCCAGGACGCCCGAGCCCGTGTACGGCAGCTCCAGCAGCTCCAGCAGGCCCTGCACGCGGCCGTCCTCGCCCATGCGCCCGTGCAGCGCGATGAAGGCCACGTCCAGCTCGGCGGCCCGCAGCGCGCGGTCCAGCCCCGGCCCCGCGAATATCCGGGTGACGTGGTGGCCGCGGGACTCGAGCGCCGCCACCACGGCCTCCCCGCTCTTGAGCGAAATCTCCCGCTCCTCACCCCACCCGCCCATCAGCACTCCGACGCGCTTGCCCATGTCGATGAAACCCTCCGTGGGTTCACGACAGAGCACGGCGGATGCCAACCCCACCCCGAGGGGTGGGACACAGGCGGCCAGGCCACGCTTCCCGAGTGGAGACGCGGGGTTGCGAGGACCAGGGGGCGGCCAGGCGGGCGTGTCCGCGGGGACGCGGCGCGGCAGC
The DNA here is from genome assembly GCF_020037095.1 of Myxococcus sp. XM-1-1-1. Taxonomy (NCBI): domain Bacteria; kingdom Pseudomonadati; phylum Myxococcota; class Myxococcia; order Myxococcales; family Myxococcaceae; genus Myxococcus; species Myxococcus sp. XM-1-1-1. Next base: position 206,085 of record NZ_JAIQDH010000008.1, on the reverse strand, counting down.
CCGGCCACGGGGCGCCAGGGGCTGTAGGAACTACCGCCCCTCGCGTCCGCGACTACAAGCCGCCGTCACCGGTTCCCGCGTCCACGGGGCCGGGGCCCGGGACAGGGCCGGCGTCACCACCCGCGTCCGGGGTGCCAGAGTCGGTGCCGGCATCCGTGGTGCCCGCGTCGGTGCCACCATCGGAGGGCCGAGGGGTGTCGTCCGCGGTGCAACTGCCGTCCTTGCAGACGTAGTTCTCCAGGCACTGGTTGCGGTCATCGCAGGGCTGACCCTCCTCGTCGAAGTCGACCAGGAGGCTGCACGCGGACAGGCCCAGGGAGAGGGCCGCCATGGGGATGAGCAAACGAAGGGGACGTCGCATGGCTAGTAATTCCGGAGATCGTCTTCGTCGATGGACGGCCGCTTCTTCTTCTCTTCTTCCTCGCGCTTGCGCTTCTCCTCTTCGTCGCGCTTGCGCTTGGCCTCCGCATCGGCCTCCTCCTGCTTGCGGCGCTCCTCCAGCTCACGGCGCTGGCGCTCGACCTCCTCGCGGCGCTTCTTGAGCTCCTCCTCGCGCTGGGCGGCGTCCTCGTCGCGCGAGCGCTTCGTGTCGCGCGCGGGGGGCGGCGCCGGAGCCGGCTCGGTGGCCTGGGGCGCGGGCGTCGTCTTGGCCGGCGCGGGCGTCGTCGTCTTCGACGGGGGCGGAGGCATGGGGAGCGGCTCGCTCACGGGCCGGGTGCCCTTGGGCGGAGGCGGCATGTCCAGGGACTCGCTCTTGGAGGGCGCGGCCTTGGACGGCGGAGGCGTGGCGCGCGAACGGGAGGGCGTGGCCGCGGCCTTGGAGGAGGAGGAGGAGGACGAAGAGCTGCTTCCACCACCGGCGAAGGCGAAGTAGCTGCCCAGACCCGCGGAGACCAGACCCGTCACCAGGCCGATGTCGGCCACCAGGGCGTACGTCTTGCCCGTGTCCTTGAAGTCCTTGGCGCGGGGGCTCGTCTGGGGCGCGCGGCGGAAGTCATCCTCCTTCGAGGAGGCCTCCATGCCGAAGTAGATGCCGCCCGCCAGCAGCGCGACACCCGTGGCCATCAGCACGTAGCCCATCGTCTTGCGGTTGCTGCTGCCGCCGCTGGAGAAGTGCGTCACTGGCTTGTTGCCCGCGAGCCTCGCCGTGTCCGCGCCCACCAGCGAGGACAGGAACGTGTCGGAGCCCGTCGCCATGGCCTCGCCCACGGGCACCGAGCCCACGGCGTAGCCCAGGTTGTGGCCGTCCGTGACGTCCAGCCGCAGGCCCGTCACCTGCACGGGCGCGGTGCCCGTGCCGCCCTGGACCAGCAGCGCCAGCACCTGGGACACACCGGCCAGCGCGCCCAGTTCGCGCAGGGCCATGTCCCGCTCGACACCGTCGGGCTTGCGCACGACGCGCTCGGTGATGGCCTGCAACGCGCGCTGCGAAGCCGAGGGCCGCAGCGTGAGCGACGTCTCCCCTTCGCGGGCGCGGCGCTGCTCGAGCTCGTAGCCCGGCGCCATCACCGTCACGAAGTGGTCCGCCGCCGTCAGGCCCTGGAGCGACACGGGCGACACGCCCCGGAACTGTCCGTCCACGTACACCTGCGCGGGCACGGGCTCGGTGCGCACCGTCAGCGCGACGGTGGAGCCAGCGAGCGCCGCCTTGCGCTCCTTGTCCACGAAGGCCATCTCGTCGGGCGGGAAGAAGTTGGACGAGAACTGCGCCCGCGGGTCCACCGCGAGCACCGCGCGAATCTCCAGCTGCGCGGCGGCGTTCTCGCCGTTGGCCACCTGCGAGGCCGCCTTCATCACCCGGGCGCGGACGAAGTCGCCGAAGCCGCGCGACAGGTCTCCCGCCTCGAACGCCTTGGCGGCCACGTCGAAGCGCTCGAGCGCCTTCTGCGTGTCCAGCTCGTCGTACGCCGCCTGGCCGTCCTTCATGGCCTGGGTGCCCTCGGCGGCCTTCGCCTCGCGCTCGGCCCTGCCCTGCGCGTCCAGCGCCTCCGACAGGCGCACCAGCTCCAGCCGGCCCGAGCGCGCCACGGACTGCTCGGCCCAGTACGCCAGCCGCGCCGCCTCCGTGCGCGCCGTGGCATCGAGCGGGATGGCCACCACCGTCACCGAGGACGGAGAGGCGGAGGGGACTGCTCGGGGCGTCAGCCTGAGGGGGAGGCTCGACTGCGCGGCGGCGGGGCCCACGGCCAGCATGCCCACCAACCACCCGCTGAGGGCCGCGTGCATCGCGCGATTGCTCGAAGGTCGCATCACTCGTTCACCTTTGTCCGCCCGCCATCAAACGGAGGTCGCGGCGAAAAGCAAGGGGGAAGCAGTGTCTTCAGCGACCCTCGGCGCGCGCCGGAGGCCGTCCACCAGGGGCCGCAAGCCCGTTGAGGAACTCGAGCGCGACCTTCAGCGGCGGGTCCTTCAGCGGCGCGGCGACGTCCCAGGGCACCAGGTTCTCCGGAGGGCCCTTGAGCGTGGACGCCTGGGACGAGGCCTCCTCCGAGCCCTCCGCGCGGAAGTGACGCTGCAGGTCCTTCTCGCGTGGCGCCTCGCGCCCGGGCTTTCCACCCGCCTCGTCCGGGACGGCGTAGTCGGGGGTGATGCCGCGCTCCTGGATGCTGCGGCCCTTGGGTGTGTAGTAGCGGGCAATCGTCAGCTTCAGGCCGGAGCCGTCCTCCAGCTCGATGACCGTCTGCACGCTGCCCTTGCCGAACGTCGGCGTGCCGATGAGCGTGGCGCGGCCATGGTCCTGGAGCGCGCCGGCGACGATTTCCGACGCGGACGCGCTGCCCGCGTTGACCAGCACGACGACGGGGTAGTTCTTCTCCGTGTCGCGGTCCTTGCTGCGCTCCTCGGTGGAGTTGCGCCCGTCGCGCCCCCGGGTGGAGACGATGGGCAGGTTGCCCGGCAGGAAGCGGTCGCTCACCGCCACCGCCTGGTCCAACAGGCCCCCGGGGTTGTTGCGCAGGTCCAGCACCAGCCCGCGCAGCTCCTTGCCGCCGTTGAGGCCGCGCAGCCGGTCCAGCTCCTTGCGCAGGTACTGGTCCGTGCGCTCCTGGAAGTTCTTCACCTTGACGTGGCCGATGCCTCCGTAGAGCGCGCCCTCCACCGACACGATGCGGATGTGGTCCCGGATGATGGCGATTTCGCGCGGCGCGGTGAAACCCTGGCGCTGGATGGTGAGCAGGACGCGGCCACCGGCGGGCCCGCGCATCTTCTGCATGGCGCGGCCCACGTCCATGCCCCGCGTGCTCTCACCGTCGATGCCCACCAGCTCGTCGCCCGCCTTGAGGCCCGCGCGCGCCGCCGGCGTGTCGTCGATGGGCGCCACGACGATGATGCGGTCGTTCTTGCGCGCGATTTCGATGCCCAGTCCGCCCCACTCGCCCGAGGTGTCGATCTTCATCTCCCGGAACACGTCGGGCGGCATGAAGACGGTATGCGGGTCCAGCGTGTCGAGCATCCCCTGGATGGCGCCGTAGACCAGCCGCTCGCGGTCGGGCGGCTCCACGTAGTTGTTCTCCACGTAGGAGAGCACGCGCGCGAAGGTCTCCAGCTGGCGATAGGTGGCGTCGTCCTTCTCCGCCCGCTCCGCCTTCCCCGGAGGTCTGCTCCCGCCCGCGTCCTTCTTCTCCTGTGCGGCCGAGGGCCCGGACACGAGGAGGAGCGCGGCCAGCGCCGCGCGCCATGGCTGGGAGAGACGCATCACGACGGTACGTCCTTTCGCGGAAGACAGCTCGAAGGGCGTCCCAGTCTATACCCGGCCCTCAGAGGCCCGACGCATCCGCGAAGCGCACCAGGTGCGACACCAGCTCGTCCGGACGCTCCATCTGCGGCACGTGGCCGAAGCCCTGCACCACCTTCACCTGCGCGTGCGCCGGCAGGTGGGAGCGGAACCAGTCCAGCGAGCGGGAGGGCAACAGCCGCTCGCTGCCGCCCCACAGGAACAGCACCGGCATGGCCAGCTTGCCCACCGCCTCCGGCGAGAGGCTCAGCCGCGACTCGAGCGCCTCGGCGGTGAGGGCCTTCACCGTGGGCGTGTCGTAGAAGCGCCGCAGCTCGGTGGCCAGGAGCAGCGCCGGCAGCGGGGCCTGATGGAACAGGCGCCGGGTGAAGGCGCGGGCCTCGGCGGGCGTGCCCACCTTGAACGCGTTGAGCAGCGCGGTGCTCTCCTCCAGCGGCAGCTCCGCGCCCGCCGGGGCCACCAGCGCCAGCGCGCGCACCCACTGGGGAGACTCGGCCGCCAGGTTCACCGACATGGCGCCGCCCAGCGAGTTGCCCACCACGTACGAGGGCTCCTTCACCTCCTGCTCGACGAAGGCGCGCAGCACCTCGAACTGGTTGCGCACGCACACCTGGCCGCCGCAGTACTGCACGGAGAAGCCATGGCCCGGCAGGTCCGGCGCCACCACGCGCGAGAAGCGCTTCGACAGGCCGAAGAACGTGCGCCCGAAGCCGTTCGCCGAGCCGCCCAGCCCGTGCACCAGCACCACCGGCGGCCCCTTCCCCTGCCCCTTCAGCGAGTAGAAGTGCACCGACTGTCCACCGACGTCGACTGTCGAGGACTGGACACCCCGGGCCACCAGCACCCGTCGCATCACCTTCTGCATTCCGCCCATGAGGTCCATGCGCCTGCTCGCTCCTCTCGTGCCGAAATCCCTTCACCCAGGATAACAAGCCCGCCTCAAGCGTGCCGCAATGCGTCAGGGCGTCGGGGCCAGCCAGGGTGCGGGGTCGACGGCCTGCCCGGCCTTGCGGACCTCGAAGTAGAGGTACGAGCCCTTGAGCGAGCCGGTGTCCCCCACCTCGCCCACCGGCTCACCGGCGACGACGGGGGCGCCCACCTCCGGGGTGACCGACGACAGGTGGGCCATGAGGGTGTGGTAGCCGTCCCCGTGGTCGAGGATGAGCAGGTTGCCGTAGCCGCGCAGCGAGCCGGCATAGACGACGGTGCCATCGGCCACGGCGATGACGGGCGTGCCGGAGGCGGCACGGATGTCGAGCCCCTTCTGCACGGTGACGGTGTTGAAGCGCGGGTTGACGACCTTGCCGAAGCCCACCTCGACGATGCCTCGCGTGGGCGAGGGCAGCTTGCCCTTGAGCGCGCCGAAGCCGTGCGTGGCGGGCGCCTCCTTCAGCTCGCGCACCACCTGGGAGAGCTCCGCGTCCGCCTGCTCCAGCTCCTTCACCGCGCGGCGCGCCAGCTCCGCCTCACCCGCGAGCGAGCCCACCACCTCCTCGAGCGCCTCGTGCTGCGCGCGCGCCAGCCGCTCCTGCTCCTGGAGGAAGGCCACGCGCGCGGCGAGCGAGGTCTGCAGCCGCTTGAGCTCCAGCGTGGACTGGCGCTGCAGGTGAGCCACGCGCTGCACGCCGCGCAGCAGGTCCAGGTCTCCGGCCATGCTCGCCTCCAACGCGCGGGCGCGCCACACCAGCGCGGAGAAGTCCTCGGCGGACAGCAGCACCTCCAGCGGGCGGCGGCGCATGACGCGGTAGAGGGTGCGCAGCCGCGGGGACAGCCGGCGCAGTTGCACGCGCAGGGCCTCGCGCAGCAACACCTCTTCACGCTCGGCCAGGATGACGCGCTTGCGGAACACGGCCAGGTCCGCCTCCAGCGCGCGCACGCGGCGCCGCGAGAAGGCGACCATCTCCTCCATCAGCTCCAGGCCCTCGAGCACGGTGAGCTTCTTGGCCTCCACCAGCGCCAGCGTCGCGCGCTGCGCGGCCAGCTTCTCGCGCAGCGCGGACTGCTCCGCCTCCTCCAGCTTCTGTGCGCGCGCGGGGAGGCCGAGGAGCGCCAGGCCGAGCGCGAGGACGAGGACGCGGCTCATACGCGCAGGAAGCGGCCCACCGCCACGAAGCTGCCGCCCAGCCCCAGGCCACAGCCCGCGCCCACCAGCTCCAGCACCAGGCGCGGCTCCACCCACGGCGCCGCCACGCCCGGCCCCAGCAGGAAGGCGAACAGCGAGCCCAGCGTGGGCCCCACCAGCTTGCCGAAGGCCCACAGCCCCAACAGCGCCACGCCCGCGCCGAGCAGCCCCTGCAGCAGCCCCTCCAGCAGGAAGGGCGCCTTGACGAAGCGGTCCGTGGCGCCGACCAGCTTCTGGATTTCAATCTCCTCGCGCCGCGAATAGATGGCGAGCTGGAGCGTGGCCGCGACGATGACGACGGTGGCGCCCAGCACCACCACGAAGGCCACCATCGCCCCGAAGCTCAGCGCGCGCGCAATCGCCGTGAGCCGCTCCACGGCCTGCTCGCCGTAGTCCACGCCGGACACGCCGGGCAGCTGTCGCAGCTCCTTCGCCAGGGCCTGGAGCGCCTCGGGCGTGCGCTGCGCGGGCGGCACGCGCAGCTCCAGCGCCGCGGGCAGCGGGTTCTCCGGCAGCTCCGACAAGGCCTCGCCCAAATCACCCAGCTCGGTGCGCAGCCTCGCCAGCGCCGCGTCCGGCGGCACCAGCGTCACCTGCCCCTGGCTGAGCGCCTCCACGCGGGCGCGCACGCCGTGCGCCTCGTCCTGGCCCAGCTCCGGCGCCAGGTACACCGTCACCTCCACCTCGCCGCCCAGGGACGCCAGGAGGTTGTCGAGCACCCGGGCGCCGCCGCGCGCCAGCCCCGCGGAGAACAGGGCAATCGCGATGGTCGTCACGGCGATGAAGTGCACGAAGGGCGAGTGCTTGAGCCCCACCGCCGCCGAGCGCCAGAAGTACCGCGTCTTCGCCAGCGCGCTCATACCACCATCCGCCGCGCCGCCTTGACGCCGTCCTCGTCGGAGACAATCTGCCCGCGCTCCAGGCGCACCGTGCGCTTCTGGTAGCGCGCGAGCAGCGTGGCGTCGTGCGTGGCCACCACCACCGTGGTGCCCCGGATGTTCACCTGCGTGAGCAGGTCCATGATTTCGACGGTGAGCGCCGGGTCCAGGTTGCCGGTGGGCTCGTCCGCCAGGAGGATGGTCGGGTCGTTCACGAGCGCGCGCGCGATGACCACGCGCTGCTGCTCTCCACCCGACAGGCGCAGGGGGAACGAGTCCGCCTTGTGCTCCAGCCCCACCAGCTTGAGCATCCGCCGCACCTTGTCGCGCGCCTGCGCGCGCGGCACGCCCAGCACGTCCAGCGTGAAGGACACGTTGTCCTCCACGGTGCGGTGCGGCAGCAGCTTGAAGTCCTGGAACACCACGCCGATGTTGCGGCGCAGGTAGGGGACGGCGGACTCGCGGATGCGGGCGATGTTGCGGCCGCCCACCAGAATCTGCCCCTTGGTGGCCTTCTCCGCGCAGAAGATGAGCTTGAGCAGCGTCGTCTTGCCCGCGCCCGAGGGGCCCGTGAGGAAGAGGAACTCGCCCTTCTCCACGCTGAGGTTGATGTCCGAGAGCACCGGCGGATCGCCGGGATACGCCTTGTAGACGTGGAAGAATTGAATCATGGCGCGGCGCGGGAGGACGCCAACCTACCACGGCCGGGCGCGGGCGACCCACGCACGCCCGGCGGGAGGCCCGGCTTTCCCCTCCCACCCCCGGCACCACCTGTGCGACGGTGCCACGTCATATGGGTGAGCAGGCCGCGCGCGGCGCGACGACGGGACAGTGGGTGGGACGTTTCGCGGGCCCCCTGGCCGCTGGCCTCATCTACGGGGTTCCCTCCGGTCTGCACACCCTGCCCGGCCTGGACCACCGCCCCGCCGCCGCCGCCGCCGTGGCTGCGTGGATGGCCCTCTGGTGGTTCACCGAGGCCGTCCCCATGGCCTGGACGGCCGTGCTCCCGGTCGTGCTCTTCCCGGTGCTCGGCGTGTTCGACACGGACAGCGTCGCGGTGGCCGCGGGCCGCTCCGTGCTGCCTTTCCTGGACCCGTACATCTTCCTCTTCATGGGCGGCATGGCGCTGGGCGCCGGCATGGAGCAGTGGGGCCTGCACCGCAGAATCGCCCTGCTCATCATGCGCGCGGTGGGCACCGGCCCCCAGCGGCTCTTGTTCGGCATGCTCGCGGCCAGCGCCGCCGTGTCGCTCTGGATTTCCAACACCGCCACCGCGGTGATGATGGTGCCCATCGGCATGGCGCTGCTCGCCCAGCTGCGCGCGTCGGAGGGCCGCCCGCTGGAGCACTTCGGCGCGGCGCTGATGCTCGCGGTGGCCTACGGCTCCAACCTCGGCGGCATCGGCACCAAGATTGGCAGCCCCACCAACTCCGTCTTCGCCGGCGTGGTGTCGCGGCGGCTGGGCACGGACGTGGGCTTCGTCGAGTACATGGTCGCCGCCCTCCCCTTCGTCCTCCTCTTCCTGCCCGTGGCGTGGGCGGTCTTGTGGAGATGGGCCCGGCAGGACCGGATGGGCCCGGGCCAGGGCGGAGACGTCATCGCCCGGGAGCTCGAGCAGCTGGGCCCCATGTCCCGCGGGGAGCGCACCGTGGGCGTCGTCTTCCTCGTGGCCGCGATGCTGTGGATTTTCGGCGACCCGCTGCGCGCGCTGCTCGCGCCGGGGGTGGCCCGCGCCTTCGACGGCTTCAAGCTGGGCGGCAAGCACTACGAGGCCGCGGTGGCCATCGTGGGCGCCGTGACGCTGGTGGTGCTGGGCCGGCTGTCGGTGGCCGCGCTGCGCCGGGTGCCCTGGGACACGCTGCTCCTGCTCGGCGGAGGCTTCGCGCTGGCGGCGGGCATCGAGGCCAGCGGGCTTGCCTCGTGGATGACCTCGCGCCTGTCGGAGCTGGAGTCACTGCCGGGGCTGGTCCAGTACGGCACGGTGGCCAGCGCCACCATCCTGCTGTCGGCCATCGCCTCCAACACCGCGACGACGAACGTCATGCTGAACGTGCTGCCCGCCTCGCGGCCCTTGTTGGCGGTGAGCACCTTCGCGGCCTCGTGCGACTTCGCCCTGCCCGCGGGCACGCCGCCCAACGCCATCGTCTTCGGCAGCGGCGTGGTGCGCCTGCCGGTGATGATGCGCACGGGCATCCTGCTGGACGTCCTCGCCGCGCTGCTGCTCACGGTCTACGGCGCCACCTGGGTCCGGTGGGTGCTGCCCTAGCGAGGCGGGAGGAGGTGTCGACTGGAGGACAGTCGACGCGCCCGGGGCAGCAAGGCCACCGGGGCGACGAACGGCGGGGGGCTACTGCTCGCCCTCTCCCGCCAGGTAGCTGAGGATGACCTCGTCGAGGCTCTTCTCGGAGATGAGGTCCTCGCCGAAGAGGGTCTCCACGCCGACCTCGTTGATCTTCGGCTTCTCCTTGAGGGCCCGAGCGGCGGCGACCTCCGGAGGCAACACGGGTGCGACAGGCGCGACGGGCACCACCACCGGCTTGGGGGCCATCGGCTGGCCGGTCTGCAGCTTCGCCTGGGCCTGGTCGGCCTCGGAGGCGAGCTGACCGGGCTGGTACGACCGGACGGCGGACTCGTAGTTGTCGTACACGCCGTTGATGAGGTTTCGCAGCATCTCCTTGTGCTGCTCCTCCATCAACTCGCGCACGACCTCCGCCAGGCTCTCCGCGTTGAGGATGTCCGAGTAGGACGTCTTCTTCGACGCGAGGATGTTCCCGCCCACGAACAGGTGGGTGATGATGTGGGGATTGTTGACGCCCGAGTCCTCGGTCTGGACGTGGTAGACCTTCCCCTTGTGCTTGATGTTGTGGTTGAAGCCGGTGACGGCCTTCTCGAAGGTTTTCGTCATTGCCGAGTGGGCGGACCGTACCAGCCGCTTCCCCACGTCGCAAGGTAAGCCTCGCCCCCGCATGTCCGTCCCGCGCGCCTGCCCGCCGGGCATGACGCAAAACCTGCGGCGGGAGCCCGCCTGCCTTGCGACCCGGCCTTCGAGTGCGCCCGCGACTCCGGTCCGTTGAAAAGCCAAAAGCGGCTGGGGTACGTACAGGCTTTGGGTGTGGTGCTCCACGACACCCCCGGCCCAGGGACGCCACGGATGAAGAAGACGAACGAGATCAAGAACAAGGTCCGCCTGCAGGACGCCCAGGTCCTGGCCGAGGGCTACTCCCCCGCCATCCGCGCCATGGAGATTGGCGCCATCGTCAGCTTCGTGGCGCTGGAGCTCCTCCTCGTCTACCGGCTCTACAACAACCCGCACGGCGGGCCGTGGCTCCTGCTCGGCGCGGTGCTGCTGGGCTACCTGGCCGCGGACTTCGTCTCCGGCTTCGTGCACTGGATGGGGGACACGTGGGGCTCCACGGAGATGCCCATCCTCGGCAAGGCGCTCATCCGCCCCTTCCGCGAGCACCACGTCGACGAGAAGGCCATCACCCGCCACGACTTCGTGGAGACCAACGGCAACAACTGCCTCATCTCGCTGCCGGTGGCCGTGGCCGCGGTGAGCATGCCGCTGTCCAGCTCCGGCTGGGTGTTCGTGTCCAGCTTCCTGGGCGCGATGATCTTCTGGGTGATGGCGACCAACCAGTTCCACAAGTGGTCGCACATGGACGCGCCCCCGGCCCTCATCGGCTTCCTGCAGCGCATCCACCTCATCCTGCCGCCGGCCCACCACCAGATCCACCACACGGCGCCCTTCAACAAGTACTACTGCATCACCGTGGGCTGGCTGAACTGGCCGCTCAACCTGGTGTCCTTCTTCCCGCTGATGGAGCGGCTCATCACCCGCGTCACCGGGCTGGTGCCGCGCGAGGACGACATCGGCGACGAGGCCGCCCGCGCGCTCGTGGAGGCCGAGGGCGCCGCCGAGCCCCCCGTCGTCCAGGCCGCCAAGGAGCTGCTCACCAAGGCCACCACGACGGAGGAGGCCGCGCCCGCCACCGTCACCACCCGCCCCTCCGCCTGAGCACGCTGGGCCCGGAGCCGGGCCCACGCCGTCAGAACTTCAGGTCCACCTGCTCGGCGTGGGTGATGGGGCGGCCCAAAAAGCGCGCCCCCACCTCCATGAAGCGCTCGGGCACGTCGGTGACGAAGTAGTCGTGAGAAGGCGGCTTCTCCCCCGTCGCGGGCGCCAGCAGCCCCTTCTGCTCCAGCAGCGCCGCGACGGCCTGTGCGGTGGCCTCCGCCGAGTCCACCAGCGCGACGTCCGGGCCCACCACCTCCGCGATGACGCCCTTGAGCAGCGGATAGTGCGTGCAGCCCAGCACCAGCGTGTCCACGCCGTCCCGGGCGAAGTCCCCCAGGTACTCGCGCGCCGTCAGCAGCGGCACGTCCCCGGTGGTCCACCCCTCCTCCGCCAGCGGCACGAAGAGCGGACAGGCGCGGGCCTTCACCCGCACCCGCGGCCCACCGGCCTCCAGGGCCCGCTGGTAGGCGCCGGAGCGGATGGTGCCCGGCGTGCCGATGACGCCCACCCCACCGCCCCGCGTGCGCGCCAGGGCCGTGGAGGCGCCCGGCTGGATGACGCCCACCACCGGCACCGGCAGCGAGGCCTCCAGCGCGGGCAGCGCGGCGGCGGAGGCCGTGTTGCAGGCCACCACCAGCAGCTTGATGCCGCGCTCCAGCAGGAACTCCGCGTTCTTCAGCGAGTAGCGCGTCACCACCTCGCCGGACTTGGTGCCGTAGGGCACGCGCGCGGTGTCGCCCAGGTACACCGTGCTCTCGTGGGGGAGGCGGGCCATCAGGGCCTTGAGGACCGTGAGCCCGCCGATGCCGGAGTCGAATACGCCGATGGGATTGTGGCTGCCTTGCCGCATGTCCCGTGTCCCTATCACGTTTGATGCCAGCGACAGGGCCCACCCCCGCAAGCACGAAGGGCCGAGGCACCTGGCCCCGGCCCTTCTGTTCACCCCGCGAACGGGTGGGTTCGACTAGTTGGGGAACAGCGACACCAGCAGGGCATTGTTCGGGCCCGGGAAGGAGTGGCCCACCACGTCCACGGTGACGCTGTTGGCGACCGAGCGGTACTCGACGCCGTTGTTGGCCCGGGCGAACATCTCCACCTGGTAGCGGCCCGGACGCAGGAACTCGAAGACCACCGGCGCGTCGTTGCAGCCGTGCACGTCACCGACGATGCCGTACACCAGCTCTCCGGTGAAGACGTCGCGGAAGTTGATGGCCACGTCGTTGATGCCCGCCTGCGAGCAGCTCAGCGCGGAGCCACCGGCGCGCAGCTCCCACTTGATGGACGCGCCGCCAATCACCCACAGCGAGGCCAGCACGTTCGCCGAGCCACCCGACGGCACCGAGAACGAACCGGTGTAGTAGTACCAGGGGTTGTTCTGGGCATCGACCGCCACCAGCTGCAGGTCGTGGTTGCCCGCGCCCAGGTTGGTGTTGGTGATGGTGGCCCCCGCGCTGCCCGCCGAGCAGGAGAAGCGCTCCCACGGCCCGCCGTCGATGCGGATCTCCACGTGCGTCACCCCCGCCTGGCTGCAGTTGAAGCGGCTCGGCCCGTCCTGGAACTCCCAGCCCAGCGTCACGCCGGTGGCGGTGGAGCGCATGGAGCCGATGTACGAGGTCGGCGCGCCATAGTGCGTGGTCAGCCGGCCGTTGTGCTCGTAGACAGCGCGCAGCCGGGAGTCGAGCGCGACCATGATGACGTTGTGCTCCCCCGGGTCCACGTACAGCGACTTGATGGCGTTGCCGTTGCTGCCGGCCTCACAGTCGAAGCGGCCCCACTCGCTGTTGTCGATGCGCACGTCCACGTAGCGCACGCCGGCCGAGTTGCAGCTCGCGTTCCCCGGGAACTGCCACTCGAGGTACGCGTAGGACGGCGGGACGCCCGGCGGCAGCAAGTCGATCTCCACCGTCTGGTCGCCGTTGATGCGGAAGGTGCCGCTGCCCTCGTACAGCACCTCGTTGACGTAGCTGACCGCCTCCAACTGGAAGCTGTAGGTGCCCGGCTGGAAGCGGTGCAGGACGATGCCGTCGAAGCCATTGGCGCGGCACGGGTAGCGGCCATCGTTCTCCAGGCGCTCGCCCGGGATGTAGATGTTCACGCCCCGGACATCCGGGTCCTCGTCGCAGCGCAGGCCCGCGAGGGTCCAACGGAACGTCACGTCACCTTCGTAGGCGGGCTCGTCGTGGATGATACAGCCGGAGGAGACCGCCGCCAGGCAGAGGAATGCAACCAGCAGTCGGGAGTTCATGGGGGGCAACCTGTCTTGGGGTGATGAGGTGTTCGGCCCGTTTCAGTCACCTCGGACGACCCCTCCCGGGAATTATTCACCGGCACGGCCAATCCACTTCAAGCAGCCGGGCTTGCCCCGTTTGTTTGACCCAGTTGTAGCGGAGTGTTACGCGCTCCACCCCATGACGCCCCACCTGCCCCTGGCGCTCGGCGCCATGAACTACGTGGAGATCATCCGCGACGCGTCCTTCATCGAGCTGGCCGTGCTGCTGCTCCTGATGGGCGTCTCCGTGGCCTCCTGGGCCCTCATCGCGATGAAGGCCACCCAGCTCGCCAAGGCTCGCGCACAGTCTCTCACCTTCCTCGACACCTTCTGGAAGGCCTCCCGGCTGGAGGCCATCTACCAGACAGCCCAGAAGCTGGACGCCTCGCCGCTCTCCAAGGTCTTCTGTGCGGGCTACGAGGAGCTGACCAAGCTGGCGCAGGCCAAGGAAGGCGGCGCCGAGGGCGCCATGGCGGAGCGGCTGGGCGGAATCGAGAACGTGGAGCGCGCGCTGATGCGGGCGTCCACGTCGCAAATCACCGAGCTGGAAGCGCGCGTGTCGTTCCTGGGCACGGTGGGCGCGGCGTCGCCCTTCGTCGGCCTGTTCGGCACGGTCATCGGAATCCTGAGCGCGTTCAACCAGATTGCCGAGCAGGGCAACGCGACCTTGGCCACGGTGGCGGCGCCGGTGGGCAACGCGCTGTTCGCCACGGCGGCGGGCCTGTTCGCGGCGATTCCGGCCGTGGTCGCCTACAACTCGTTCGTCAGTCGCATCAAGGTGTTCGACACGGAGATGTCCAACTTCTCCGCGGACTTCCTCAACATCATCAAGCGTCACTTCTTCCGGTAGGCGGACCTCGACCATGGGCATGGGCGGAGGCAATCGCGGCGGTGGCCGCACCACGATGAGCGAGATCAACGTCACGCCCATGGTGGACGTGATGCTGGTGCTGCTCATCATCTTCATGGTGACCGCGCCCCTCATCCAGCAGGGCGTGAAGGTGAACCTGCCGGAGACCAAGGCGGCGCCGGTGGAGGCGACGGAGAAGAAGGTCGTGCTCTCCATCGACGCGGCCAAGAAGGTCTACATCGGCGACGCGGAGGTCGCGCTCGAGGAGCTGGAGGCGAAGCTTGCCGCCAACGCCAAGGTGCAGGCCGACAAGGAGGTCTTCCTCCACGCCGACCGGGACGTGCCCTACGGCACCGTCGTGGAGGTGATGGCGGCCGCCCAGCGCGCGGGCATCAACAACGTGGGGATGATCACGGACCCTTCCACGGGCTCCAAGACGTCCAACACGCAGTCGACCTCGAAGAAGCCCAAGGAGGCGAAGCGCTAACCCATGCATTCCGCGGTGAGCCACAGCCTGCTCCTCAGCAAGAGCTCACGGGTGTCGCCGTTCATCATCGCGTCGGTGGTGGGGCACGTGGCCCTGCTGTTGGCGGGGATGCTGTACGCCCACCTCAACGCCGGGCCCAAGGTGGACCTCACCGCGCAGCCCATCCGCGCCACGCTGGTGCGCCAGGGCAAGCCGCGCGACTCCAAGCTGCTGCCGCGCAAGGAAGCCCTGCCGCCGCCGCCCAAGCAGGTGGACGCGCCCAAGCCCGCGCCCGAGGCGCCGCCCGCGCCCTCCTCCGCCGCCGTCGCGGTGCCCATCCCCGGCGTCAAGCCGGAGCCCTCGTCCGCGCCGAAGCCCACGCCGGTGAAGGGTGAGAAGGACGGCGAGGACCGGCGCAAGCGGCTGTTCGGCGCGTTCGACAAGACGGCCAAGGCGTCCGAGGAGGAGCCCGAGGGCGCCGAGGACGGCGACCCGGACGGCGACTCGGCCACCGCCGAGGGCGAGCGCTACTTCGGCCTCCTGCAGGCGCAGGTGCGCCGCAACTACAGCGTCGCGGACACGATTCCGGAGTCCGAGCGACTGCACCTCAAGGCCCTCGTGGCGCTGCGGCTGGGGCGCGCGGGCGAGGTGCTGGACGTGAGCCTCACCAAGCCCAGCGGCAATGATTTGTTCGACTCGGCGGTCGTCGCCGCCGTGCGCAAGGCCTCACCCTTCTCGCCTCCTCCCGACCACCTCCGAGACGCGCTGCAGAAGAACGGCGTCAACCTGATGTTCAACGCCCTATGAAAGCCCTGCTCCTCTCCCTCCTCCTCGTCCCGCTTGCGGCCTTCGCCCAGACGCCGACCATCGAAATCTCCGGCGCCAACTTCCGCCCGCTGCCGGTGGCGGTGGCCGCGCCCCTCACCCAGAACGAGGGCGCCAAGGGCGCGGCGAACGCCTTCGACACCGCCTTCACCTTCGACCTCACCGCGTCCGGCATCCTCCAGGTGCTGGACCGCAAGAGCTTCACGGCCGACCCCAAGGAGGGCATGGCCGCGGGCACCATCACCTTCAGCCGCTGGGCGGACGTGGGCGCCGAGGCGCTGGTGAAGGTCTCGCTGGCGGACGACGCCGGCACGCTGCGCGGAGAGCTGCGCCTGTACAACGTGGGCACCGGCCGCGAGGACCTCAAGGTGACCAAGGACGCGCCGGTGAAGAACCCGTCGCTCTTGGCCCACCGGCTGGCGGACGCGCTCTACCGGCACTTCACCCGCGAGCCCAGCCCCTTCCTGTCGCGCATCACGTACGTGAAGAAGGCGGGCAACAACCGCGACATCGCCGTGGCGGACTGGGACGGCGGCAACGCCGTGACGCTCACCAAGGGCGGCATCAACATCCTGCCCTCGCTGAGCCAGGACGGCGCGCAGGTGGCCTATACGTCGTACCGCAAGAACCGGCCGGACCTCTGGGTGCAGCGCCCGGGTGGCGATGCGCGCATGGTGGTCTCCGACGGACAGATGATCACCGGCGGCGCGTTCTCCCCGGACGGCAAGCGCCTGGCGTACTCGCAGGCCGAGGGTGAGAGCGCTCAAATCTACGTGGCCAACGCGGACGGCTCCGGCGCCAAGGCCGTCACCGACACGCCCTACGGCCTGAACACCAGCCCCACCTGGTCTCCCGACGGCAAGCGCATCGCCTTCGTGTCCAACCGCGGTGGCAGTCCGCAGATCTACATCATGGGCGCGGACGGCTCGGGCGTGCGGCGGCTCACCTTCCAGGGCAACTACAACCAGACGCCGGACTGGTCTCCTCGCGGCGACCTCATCGTCTTCACCGCGCGCGACGAGCGCAACGCGTTCGACCTGTTCACCATCCACGTCGAGACGGGCAAGGTCACGCGCCTGACGCAGGACCAGGGCAACAACGAGGAGCCCGCGTTCTCCCCCAACGGCCGGCTGGTGCTGTTCTCCTCCACGCGCGCGGGCGGCACGCAGCTGTTCGTGATGACGGCGGACGGCAACAACCAGCTGCCCCTGCGGGCGGAGAAGGGCACGCTGTTGACGCCCGACTGGGCGCCGCTCGCGGACAGCCAGCCGTAGGACTCGCGGAGCGTTGACAGGGGGCGCGTGCTCGGGTGCAGTCCCCGCGCATGAGCGCCTCCCTCCGTTCCCACTGGGGATTGGATCCCCAGGTCCGCTTCCTCAATCACGGTTCCTACGGTGCGTGCCCCACCGCCGTGCTCCAGAAGCAGTCGGAGCTGCGTGCGCGGATGGAGGCGGAGCCCGTCCGCTTCCTGCACCGTGAAATCGAGCCCCTGCTGGACGAGGCCCGCGGCGTGCTCGCGGACTTCCTCGACGCGGACACCGAGGACGTGTCCTTCGTCACCAACGCCACCAGCGGTGTCACCACGGTGCTGCGCTCGCTGCGCTTCCAGCCCGGCGACGAGCTGCTCACCACGGACCACGAATACAACGCGAGCCGCAACGCGCTGGACTTCGTCGCCGAGCACGGCGGCGCCAAGGTGGTGGTCGCGAAGCTGCCGTGGCCGGTGACGTCCGCTCGGTCCATCGTGGACACGGTGCTCGCGCACGTGACGCCACGCACGCGGCTGTTCCTCGTGGACCATGTCTCCAGCCAGACGGCGCTGGTGATGCCGCTGGCGAGGCTCGTCTCGGAGCTGCGCGCGCGCGGCGTGGAGACGCTGGTCGACGGCGCGCATGGGCCGGGACAGGTGCCGCTGTCGCTGCGCTCGCTGGGCGCTGGCTACTACACGGGCAACTGCCACAAGTGGCTGTGCGCGCCCAAGGGCGCCGCGTTCCTGCACGTGCGCAGGGATTTGCAGCAGGGCCTGACGCCGCTGGCGGTGAGCCATGGGCGCAACTCGCCCCGCACGGACCGCTCCCGCTACCGGCTGTTGTTCGACTGGACGGGGACGCATGACCCGTCCGCCGTGCTCTGCGTCCCGGAGGCACTGCGCGTGGTGGGTGGCCTGCTACCCGGCGGCTGGCCCGAGGTGATGGCGGCCAACCGGAGCAAGGCCCTGGCCGCGCGGGCCCTCCTGTGCGAGCGGCTGAAGGTCTCCCCCGCCTGCCCCGAGGACATGGTGGGCAGCATGGCGGTGGTGACGCTGCCACCGGGCTACCCGTTGGAGCCCGAAGCTCCGCTCTACCTGGACCCGCTCCACCTGCGCCTGTTCGACGAGCACCGCATCGAGGTGCCCATCGTCGCGTGGCCCCGGCCGCCCGAGCGGCACGTGCGACTGTCCGCGCAGCTCTACAACACCCCGGACGAGTACGCCGCGCTGGCAGACGCTTTGGAAGCGCTGCTGCGTTGAGTAGGCTGGATACACATATGCCGCGATTCGCCACCATCGACATCGGTACCAACTCCGTGCTGTTGCTGGTCGCGGAGCGCACCGGGGACGGCCGCTTCGAAGCCGTCCTCGAGCGCGCTGAAATCACCCGCCTGGGACGCGGCGTGGACGCCACCCGCCGCCTGTCTGCCGAGGGCATGGAGGCCACGCTGTCGGTGCTCGAGGCCTTCGCGCGCGAGGCGCGTGAGCAGGGCGCGCAGGACATCGCGGTGTCGGCCACCAGCGCCGCGCGCGACGCGGTGAACGGCGCGGAGTTCCTCGAGGCCGCGAAGACGCGCGCGGGCGTCACGGTGGAGATCATCTCAGGGCAGCTCGAAGCGGAGCTGTCGTTCGCCGCGGTGAGCTCGGACTTCTCGGGCGAGGCGGCTGGGCCCTTGCTGGTGTTGGACATCGGCGGAGGCTCCACCGAGTTCATCTACGGCAACCCCGCGGGCCACGTGGACTTCCGTCACAGCTTCGACGTGGGCGCGGTGCGGCTCACCGAGCGCTTCGTGCGTTCGGACCCGATGTCCGCCGAGGACCGCGCGCGCATCCAGGCGCACCTGCGCGACACGTTCAAGGCGCTGCCGCCTCCACCTCCCGCCTCGGTGCTGGTGGGCGTGGCGGGCACGGTGACCACGGTGTACGCGGTGAAGCACGCCATCGACCCGTACGACGCGGCGCGGGTGCACGGCGGCACGCTGTCGGTGGGCGAATTGAGCGCGCTGGTGGACCAGCTGTGCCAGCAGCCTCTCGAGGAGCGGCGCACGCTGCCGGGCATGCAGCCCAAGCGCGCGGACGTCATCCCCTCGGGTGCGCTCATCCTGCTGGAGGCGGTGAAGGCGCTGGGGCTGGATGGCTGCCGGGTGAGTGACCGGGGCTTGAGGTGGGGACTGCTCGCGCACCGCTTCGGCGCGGGGGCCTCCCGTTCATGAGCGCGCCCTCCGTGAGCGTCTCTCCTCCCCCGTCTCCGTCGTCCCCCTCGCCCGCCACCACGCCCGTGGCCCCGGCGGCGAACGCCGGCTACGCGCTGCTCATCCTCACGCTCATCAACCTGGTCAACTACCTCGACCGATACATCGTCGCGGTGGCGCTGCCGGGCATCCAGCAGGAGTTCGGCATCAACGACACCCAGTCGGGCCTGCTGGGCACCATGTTCATCGTGGTGTTCATGCTGGCCTCGCCGCTGGGCGGCTTCCTCGGTGACCGGTATCCCCGCAAGTTCCTGGTGGCAGGTGGCGTGTTGTTGTGGAGCCTCGCCACGGGGGCCAGCGGGCTCGCGACGTCGTTCATCGCGCTGCTCGTCGCGCGGGCGGTGATCGGCATCGGCGAGGCGGGCTATGGCGCGGTGGCGCCGAGTATCATCTCGGACCTGTACCCTCGCGACCGGCGCACGCGGATGCTGGCGCTCTTCTACATCGCCATCCCCGTGGGCGCGGCCGCGGGCTACGGCCTGGGCGGGTGGCTGACGCAGAAGTACTCGTGGCACGTGGCCTTCTTCGCCGGAGGCGTGCCGGGCCTGATTCTGGGCGCGATGGCTTTCTTCATGCCGGAGCCGAAGCGCGGCGCCATGGACGGCCCGGACGCGCAGGTGAAGCTGCCCTTCATGGTGGGTTTGAAGGGGCTGGGACGCAACGCGGCCTTCTGGGCGGTGACGGCGGGCTACACGCTGATGACGTTCTCCATCGGCGGCCTGGGCTTCTGGATGCCGACGTACCTGGTGCGCGAGCGCGCGATGTCGGCGGACAGCTCCGGGTTCCTCTTCGGCGCGATTACGGCGGTGGCGGGCCTGTTGGGCACCGTGGCCGGCGGGTGGCTGGGCGACAAGCTGGACCGCAAGCGCGAGGGCGGTGGCCTGTGGATGTCGGGCATCGGCCTCCTGCTCGCGGCGCCGTGCATGTACCTGGCCGTGCACCTGAAGGACGTGGGGCCCACGTTCGCGGCCATCGGCGCCGCGCAGTTCCTCATCTTCCTCAACAGCGGTCCCATCAACGCGGCCATCGTCAACTGCGTGCCGCCCGCGTTCCGCGCCTTCGCCATGGGGCTCAACGTGCTGTGCATCCACCTGCTCGGGGATGCGATTTCGCCCACGCTCATCGGCAACATCGCCGACGCGTCCAACCTGCGCACCGCCATCGCGGTGAATGCCCTACCCGTGCTGCTCGGCGGACTGGCGCTGCTCGTCGGCGCGAGGTTGTTCCGGGACGCCGTTCCCCGGGAGCGCGCTACCGCCTGACGGCGGCGTCCACCTTCGGCCGGTATTCGTCCGCCAGTCGCTCCACCTCGGTCGCCAGCCGCTCGCCATCCGCGAGCAGCAGCGCCTTGAGGCGCGCGCGGTTGCCCAGCATGAAGAACACGTCCACGTCCCGGCGCAGCACATCCGAGCGCTCGGAGAAGTAGAGCGTGAAGAGGGCCAGCGGCGGCACCGCGACGAAGGTGAAGAGCGCGAGGAGCGCGCCCCCCAGCACGCCCGCCGTCACGGTGAGCGCCGCCCACCAGACGAGCATCACGACGAAGCCCGTGAGGAACTTCACCGTGGCCTGCACGTCGAGTTCCGCCTTGCGGCTGGCGGCCCGAGGCACCTGGTACGGCAGCCAGAACAGCACGAGCCCCAGCACGAACAGCGGCAGCCCGAACACCAGCGCGAGCAGGTTCTTCACGATGAACGACGTGACGTTGCCCGGCCGGTAGACGAGCGCCAGGTCCGACGGCCCCGTCGCGTGCACCAGGTCCAGCCGGCGCTTGAAGGACGTGAGCTGCGCGCGCAGGTCCTCGAAGCGCTCCGGCTCCTGCGTGCGGAAGAGCTGCACGCCACGAGCCCACAGACGCAGTCGCTCCGCATCCAGCGCCCCGCCCTGCTTGAAGGCGAAGAGCTGCTCGGCCAGCTGAATCAACGGCAGGTCCGCCCACTGCTCCAGGTTGAGTGTCACCGCGCGCAGCCCCTCGGCGATGCGCTCCGTCAGCGCGCGCACCGAGTCCTGCTCCGAAGCGGCGTCCGCGGGCTGGAACGCCGTGGCGTCGATGGCGGGCCCCACGTCGATGAGGACCTCGCTGCGGAACACATGCTTCTCCGCGTACGTCAGCCCCACGGGGACGATGCGCACGGGCGCCCCCTCTCGGACGGCGCTCAGCGCGATGCGCGAGGCGCCCGTCTTCAGCTCAGCGAGCCCCGGCTCCGAGTGGCTCTTTCCCTCCGGAAAGATGGTGATGGCGCGCCCCTGCACGAGCGCGCCCTTGGCCGCGTCGAGCGTGCCCTCGTTGCCGCCCATCTTCGTCGGGTCGTCCTGCTTGCGATACACCGGCAGCGCATCGAGCCCCTTCAGCAGCCAGCCGATGACGGGCATGCGGAAAAGCGGCGCCTTCGCGAGGAACGTCACCTTGCGGCGCGTGAGGATGAAGACGAGCCCGGGGTCGATGAGTCCATTGGGGTGGTTGCCCACGAAGAGCACGGGCCCCTCGGGCTCGGCGCCGGAGGCATTCACCCTCACCCGGTAGAACAGGCGCAGACACACCGCCACCACGGCACGGACACAGGCGTAGAACACGCCGGGGACTGTACCTCACGCGGCGCGGACGGCGCTCACGGGTACTTGTCCACCACCAGGATGACGCCCGTGTTGTCCTGCACCACGGAGAACCCCTTCATAGGGCTCGGGTAGGCAATCAACCCCTCGCCATCGCGGTCCCACCTCGCGTCGAGCAGGATTCCGCAGAACGGCACGGACATGGCGCCGCTCTCCGGCAGGAAGACGCGGTCATAGCGGCCGAACACGCGGTGCTTCGTCACATAGAGCCGCCCGCCAATGCGAGCGCCGGGAAGCACCTTCTCCCCTTCGTCCCGGGGCAGCGCGATGACGAAGCTGTAGTTGTAACGCGCCGGTCCCGGGTGGTCCTGGATGGCATCCACGATGACGGGGAGCTTGTCGCCAGGCTTGAGCCCCAGCCGCTCCATCTGCACCAGCGCGCCCTTCGGACACGTCCCCTCCGGCGGCATCCACTTGGGGCGCTCCGGCGCGTCGGTGACGTCCTGCGTGTGGCGGCACCCCGCGCCCCAGAGGCCCGTCAGCAGCAGCGCCATCCACCCCGTGGACCCGAGCCTCATCAGAACGTCCCGATGCTGAAGTGGAACTGCGTGCGCGCCTCGTTCACTTCCTCGTCCGGGTCCAGGTTGAAGCCCACGTCGAACGCGAGGGGGCCCACCGGCGTCATGTACCGCAGGCCCATGCCCGCCGCGTAGCGCAGCCGCTCCAAATCCAGCCGAGTCCTGTCCAGCCACAGGTTGCCCGCCTCGAAGAACAGGCCCAGGTCCAACGACGTCAGCGCAGGCAGCCGCAGCTCCGCCTTGCCCAAGGTGAAGAGCTCACCGCCCTGGCTCGCCGGCACCTGCCCCGCGAGCACCGCCTTCAGCTCGCCCGAGCACCCCGTCGGGCTGATGAGCGAGCGACAGTCGCGCAGCCGCTGATGCAGCGCCTCACGCACGTCCTCGGGCAGAACGCCGTCCTCGCGGAAGCCGCGCAGGCTCGACGAGCCGCCCAGGTAGAACAGCTTCGAGCCGATGGGCTGTGCGCCCATCTCCATCGGGACGATGGTGCCCGCGCGCGCCGACAGCGCGAGGCTCGCTCGACGCCCGAGCGGAATGTAGCCACTCAAGCTGCTCGCCAGCTTCAGACCGTTGATGGGGAACGCAGGCACGGCGTTGCCCGCGACATCCGTGGGGCTCACGCTGATGCCTCGCGTGAGCTCCGCGCTGCTGATGAGCACCAGCCCACGCCGGGGGTTCGTCGCGTCGTCACGGAAGTCGAGCGTGATTGCGGGCCGGAGCGAGTGCAGCACGAAGTCGCCGAACGGATAGCGCAGCCGCTCCTGGTCCGCGCGGTTGAGCAGCTCCAGCACGCCGGCGCGCGAGCGCAGCCGGTTGTTCTCCACTTCGTACGACAGCGAGACGTTGAACCAGGACGCCACCGCCCAGTCCAACGCCGCCGCCGCCGCGAGCCGCGAGGACACGTACGAGGGCCGGTGCACACGCTCGGCGATCAGGTCCAGTCGCGCGCCCACCTCGAACGGCAGCAGGAAGTACAGCCGAGGCTGCGAGAGCGCGAGGTTGCCACGGCCACCCAGTCCGCTCAGTCCCTGGAGCTCCACGTCACAGCCCGCCGAGGCCGCGCCGCCCGACTGCTCACACGCAATCCGCCGGTCCGCCGACAATGCCTCCGCGCTCCAGCCCGCGTAGTTCACCTTGCCGCGCGCCAGCAGGCTCAGGCCCAGTCCATCCAGGTTGCGGTACGCCGTGTCCAAGGTGATTCGAGGACCGTCGACCAGGAAGTAGCCGCCGGACACCTGGCCATCGAGGCGAGGGCGCTCGTGCACCGTCACCACCACGTCCTTGGACGCCTCGCGCCGCGTGGGGTCCGCGAGCGTCACGTCCACCTGACGGAACAAGCCCAGCCGCGCGAGCCTGCGCTGACCCTCGGTGAGCGAGTCCATGGCCAGCGGCTGCCCCTCCTCCAGGTTCAGGTTGGCCATGATGAGGTCCGGGTCCGTGCGCGTCAGGCCCTGCACCAGCACCTTGCCCACCTTCACCTGCGGCCCCGTGTCCGCGTTGAACACCACCGTCGCGACCTGGTCGCCCTCCTCCAGCGAGGACTTCGTCGTGACGCGGGCGAAGAGGTAGCCCTGCGTGCCCAGCCCGCGCTCCAGCGCCACGCGCGCCGCCTCCACCGCCTCGAAGCTCAGCGGTAGGCCCTCGTGCACCCCCATGCCCGAGGCCGTCGCGCGCGCGGCCTTTGTGTCCGGGAACCCGTCGGGGACGACCTGCTTCACGCGCGTCTGGGGCCCCTCCACCACGTCGAAGTCCGCCGCCGCCGTGCGCGTGCGAGCATCCACCGTCAGCCCCCGGAGCGTCACCACCACCGACAAGAAGCCCCGCTCACGGTACTGCTCCATCATCGACTCCGTGGCCTCCAGCCACGCGTCCTCGACGTACACCGTGGCCGGGTCCGGCACCGGCTCCGTGGCGCCAGGCCCGCGGCCGTGACGACCCTCGACGTCCAGCGGGTCGTCCTGGAGCCGCAGGTCCAGCTCCGGCTGGAGCTCCCCGGCGCGGATGCGCTCCGCCAGCACCTCTCTCAGAGTGCCCGAGCCCAGCGACGCGTTGCCATGGAAGCGGACCTCGCTGACGCGCAGGGGCTGGCCCTCGTCCACGTCGAAGGCCAGCACCGCCACCTCACCATCCGGCCGCAGCACCTCGCGCGGACGCACGCGCGCGTCGTGGAACCCCCGGTGCCGGTAGAACGACTCCACCCGCCGCGCCAGCCGTCCGGCCACCACCTCGTCGAGCGGCTCGGCCACGTCGTACGCCAGCACCCGCTCCAGCACCTCGGCCGTGAAGCGGTGGTTGCCATGGAAGCGCACGCTGTAGCGAGGCCCCGCCGACAGCGGCACCGACACCGACGCGGCGCTCCCCTCCACCAGCACCGCGGGCGCGCCCACCTGCGCGCGCCAGTGCCCCGCCTCGCGCAACACCGTGCGCAGCTGGTCCAACCCCGCGTCCAGCCGCACGCGGTCGAACACCTCACCGGGGCGCATCGCGAGCGCCGCCAGCAAGCGGGGCAGCGGCAGGCCCGGGCTGCCGGAGAAGTTCACCTGTCGAACCAGCGTCGGCTGCCCCTCGGTGACGTGCAGCGACACCTGGATGCCCAGGGGCAGCGGCTCCTGCGTGGCCGTCACGCGCACGGAGTCGTAGCCCTTGCGCTGATATGCCTGGAGCACACCGGACACGGCGCCCTCCAGTTCCTCCTGGTCCAGCGGGCCGCCCTCCAGCAGGCCGCTGGCGTCGAGCAGCTCCCCGTCCGTCAGCACCTGGTTCCCGTCGAAGCGAAGCCGCGCCAACCGCGACACGGGCGTGAGCTGGAACACCAGTCGCACCCCGCCGCGCACCTCCTCCGCGCGCGCCACCACGTCCGAGAACCGCCCCGTGGCCCACAGTCGCTCCACCGAGCGGCGCACCAACGAAGGCATCAGCGCCTGGCCCTTGCGCACCGCCACCAGGCCGCTGAGCCCCTCGGCGTCCTCGCCTCCAGGCAGGTGCAGCTCCACGGCCACCACGTTCTGACCGGCGGCGCGGGCCTCGGGCGCCTGGGCGCGCGCGGAGGCCGAGGCCAGGACGCACAGCCAGAGCCCCAGCGCCACCGCGGCGCGGGTTACTCGACCTCCCAGCTGAGCTTCAGCTCGAGCCCGAGGTTGCCAAACGAGGCTTCGCTGTTCTCGTTGTCCCACTGGGCCTGCGCGGAAAGTCTGTCGTCGAAGCGGTACTCGGCACGCGCCCGCGTTCCGCGCCCACTCACCGGTTGAGTCATCCCGATTTTAAGCTGCTCGCTGAGGAACTTCGACTCCAGTTGCGCGGTGGGCTCCGCTTGTCGGGTGGCGTCATTGTAGGTGGTGGATATCTGGAGGGACAAATCCCTCAGCACCGGATTGCTGGGGAGAAACCGCTGGACCTGCCGGTCCAGACCCGACGCGTTGAAGAGGGCCTCGGCCGCCAGCCCGGCTCCGGCCGACGCCGCGGTGTCCCGGTCCGACGAGGTGAACCCCAGGGTGAGCAGGGAGACGATGTCCCCTTCCACCAGCGCGGGCTCCGACGAGAGGAGGATCTGCGGGTCCGTGGGCTTGCCGAAGGCGTGCAGCTTCACCAGGAACTCACGCACCTGCGTCTGGGCCTGGACCTCGAAGACGGGCTCCAGGCTGTTGGCGTCCTGGAACTCCAGCTGCCCCTGGCTGATGGTGAACGGGTTGTTGCGGAAGAACGCCTGGCTGCCCTCGGCCAGCTCCACCCGCCCCAAGAGGCCCGGCCGCAGGTCCGTCCCCGTCAGCCGCACGTCCCCGAGCATTCGCGCCTTGGCCAGGTTGTTGTCCACGCGCACGTCCCCGAAGTGGACGTTCACATCCCAGATGACCCACGGCTTCAGCGCCTCGCCCAGGGCCGCGGACGGCGAGGGCGCCTGCACCGGCGCGCGCTTCTGCATGGACTTCAGCAGCGCCTCCACGTCCAGCGCCTTCTGGTAGCGCATCTTGACGATGTCGATGCCGCCCGTGACGGTGAAGCCCTTGGGCGGCCCCACCACCTGGAGCAGCCCGGAGAACGTCGCCGGCAGGTCCTCGGTGAGCCGGTAGGGCACCTCGTCCAGTTGCACCGTGAGTCCCAACCGCTGAGGCAGGAAGCGCGACAGCCGCACGTCACCGCGCGCGGACACCTTGCCCTCGTTGACCAGGCCCCGCAGGTGTTCCAGCAACATGCGCTGGCCCGTCAGCTCCACGCGCCCGGACATGCCCCGGACGTTGATGGGCAGATCCCGCATCGCCACGCGCAGGTCCAACAGCTCCGCGCTGCCCACCACCGAGGGTGCCTCCAGCGTCCCCGTGGCCTCCGCGTCCACGGTGAGCCGCCCCGTGGAGCGCTCCACCATCGACGGCAGCAGTGACTCCAACAGGCGCAGGTCCCCACCTCCGCGCAGCGTCAGGCCGATGCCGCCGCGCGTGGTCATCCAGCCGCCCATGTTCAGGTCCACGTACGGCCCGAGGAAGCGGAACGGCTGCACCTCCAGCCGCCCCTTCTCGAAGGCGAGCGAGATGGGGGCCGTGTTCTCCGCGCGCACGTCGTCACGCGACAGCACCAGACGGTCCACCGTCGCGCGCACCTGCGCGGCCTGGGGCTCCATCAGCGGCCCCTTCGCCGTGAGCGAGCCGGACACCTGGCCGGACACGCCCGCCCACAGCGGCTCCGCCGGCAGCAGCGTGCGAATCTCCGGCAGCGCCAGCGTGAGCGAGGCATCGTAGGGCCACGTGTCCTGCACCTTCATCTTCACGCGGCCGCTGGCGTCCTGGAAGGGCCGGCCCCAGACCTCGAAGTCCTTGCCCACCAGTCGCCCGGTGAGGTCCATGGCGCCCAGGTTGCGACCATCCAGCGCGATGTGCGGCGACTTCAGCGTGACGTCCACCACGGGGATGTCGGACGTGCCGGACACGACGCCGTCCATCACCATCGTCCCCGTGAGCCCCATGCGCCCGGCCACCTCCGGCCCCACCGTCTCCCCGAGCGACAGCCCGTCCCCGCCGAAGCGGTAGTCCAGCCCGCCCGCGAACAGCAGCGTGCCCTCCGCCCAGGTGCGGCCCAGCGGGCCCTTGAGCTCCGTGCGCTCGAGCACCATGGCCTTGCCGTCCACGAAGCGAAGCCGCGCCGAGCCGTCCCCCAGGCGCCGCCCGTAGTACGTGGTGTCCTTCACGTCGAAGGCCACCAGCCCCTCCAGCTTCTCGATGGGGCTGTCCACCTCCACGCGCCCGGACGCCGTGCCGCCCAGCGTGCCCTGCATCACCGCCAGCGACGGCGTCAGGCCCGCCACCACGTCGACCAGGTCCTCGGTGCGCCCCTGCGGGACGTTCACCTCGAGCTTCAGGTTGAGCAGCCGGCCGAAGCCCACCGCCGCCTTGCCGTAGTACTGCGTGCGCCCCTTCTGTCCCGTGAACGAGGGGAAGGCCAGCACCCCATCCGAGTAGCCCAGCTTCCCCTGCAGCACGCCCAGGTTGAAGCCCCAGAAGACGAAGTCGCGGAACGACAGGCCCGACTCCACCTTCACCTCGGAGACCGGCCCCGTAATCGAGTACGTCGCGTTGCCGCGCCCCGCCCACTTCAGTCCGGCGATGTGGCCGAAGTCCGACAGGTCCACCTCGCCCTGACCGTGGATGTCCAACCCCAGGCCATTGCCGATGAGCAGCCCCACGTCGGCCTGCACGCGCGAGCGGCCCACCTCCGCCTGGACGTGGTTGAAGGACACGCGGTCGGTCTGCAGCCGCACCTGCGCCTGCGCCCGCCCCTTGTCGAACTCCAGGATGTGGATGCCCTCGCTGGCCGGAGCGTCATAGGCGCGCGTGGCCAGCCGGAAGCGGCCCGTGCGCAAGTCCAGCGGCCCGGACAGCGAGAAGCGCGGCAGCAGGTTGCCGGAGAGCTGCGCCTCGAGCGACGCGGGGAAGTCCACCCACGAGCCCTTCACCCCCGCCTTGTCGAGGATGCGCGCCAGCGACGCATCCTCCGTCTTCAGGCTCACCTCCAGCGGCAGCAGCGGCGTCAGCAGCAGCTTGCCCGTGGCGCGCACCCGCCCCATCCCCACCGGCACCACCACCTCCTCCAGCCGCACCTCGTCGCCCGCGTAGGACAGCCGCGCGGAGATGTTGGCGGGTCCGAAGCGCTCGTAGCCCAGCCCATTGCCGGACAGCTCCAGCGACACCGCGGGAGACTCGGGCTTGCCGGCGATGGACACGCGGCTCCACAGGTGGCCCGTCGCCGGCTTCGGCAACAGCTTCGCCTGCGACAGCGTGCGCAGCGGCAGGAAGATCTGCGCGTCCAGCGCCAGGTGCGGCTGGCAGAGCGAGTCCACCCGTCCGGACACCGTGGTGCTGATGTCATCCAGTGACACCTCCGCGCGCTCCAGTTCCAGCAGTGCCTCGTCCGGGTCCACCGCACCGGCGATGGCCAGCCGCTGCAGCGCCAGCTCCTGGCCTCCGGGCCCCAGGCGCACGAGTCCCCGGCGTGCCTCCACGTCCAGCTCGATGACGCCCCAGCGCTCCGCCCAGCGGACATCCAGGTCCGCCACCTCCACGCGGCGCCCCTCGGGCAGCGCCACGCGCACCTCGGCGCCGACGATGTCCAGCTTCGCCACCCGCACCCGCTCCAGCGGGTCCAGGAAGCAGCCCTCCGACTTCGTCTCGGGACGCTCGCGAGGCTGGGACACGTCCAGCGACAGCCGCGGACGCACCGCGCGCACCGAGGCGAACGTCAGCCTGCCGGAGAGGGGGCGCAAAAAGCCGAACTGCACCTCCGCCAGGTCCGCCGCCAACAGCGGCGTGTCCGCGCCCGGCAGGAAGAGCGAGAAGCCGTGCACCAGCACGCGCGAGCCAAGCGGGTCCAGCTCACAGCGGCCGATGCCCACGTCCAGGCCGAGCACGTCCGGCAGGTGCCGCCGCGCCACCGTGCAGGCCACCTCCCACGTGGCGGGCATGCGCAACGCGAGGACACTCCCCGAGATGACGAGGAGCACGAGCAGCAGCGCTCGAAGCGCACCGTTGCGGCTCTGTGTGGCCAAAGCCCCTAGAGCTTACCCAGCCCTTCGAGGTAGCGGTCTATCTCCGCGAGGTCGAGCTTGTTGTTGGCCGCTCGGGGCAGGTTCGTGGCGGGCACGCTCGCCCGCTCGGCTGCTCCAGGAGCGGCCGAGTTGATGCCCTGCAGGCCCAGGTTCTTCCCGATGCGGTTCACCAGGTCCGCGGACACGGTGTCCGCCCGGGCCAGGAAGGCCTCGAAGAGCGCGTTGTCGCACAGCGTGTTGATGACACGCGGCGAGCCGGACGAGTGCTCGTGCACGGCCAGCAGCGCCTCGGGCGAGAACGGCATGCGCGGGCAGCCGGCGAGCCGCAGGCGGTGCTTGATGTACGCCTCGGTGGACTCCGCCGTGAAGGGCTCGAGCTTGTAGCGCATGGCCACGCGCTGCGCGAGCGGCGGGTCCAGCTTCAGGTTCTTCTCGATCTCCGGCAGGCCGAAGAACACGAAGGAGATGAGCTTGCGCTCCGGCACTTCCAGGTTGAGCAGCCCGCGGAACTCCTCCATCAGCTCCCGCGTCTCCAGCATCTGCGCCTCGTCGATGAGGACGACGGCCTTCTTGCCGGACTCGTAGATCTGCAGGAGCCGCTGGTAGAGCTGCGACAGGAGCGCGAGCTTCTCCTGCGCGGGGTTCTCCACGCCCAGCTGCAGCGCGATTCGGCGCAACAGCCAGTTGGCGGTGATGCCCGAGTGGATGATGACGAGCAGCGCGGCCTCGTACTCGGACTCGGGAAGCGAGTCGAGCATGCGGCGCGCCAGCGTCGTCTTCCCCGCGCCGATGTCGCCGACGAGGATGGACAGGCCCTTCATGTAGCTGACGGCATGCATCAGCCGGGTGAGCGCCTGCGAGTGCTGAGCCGAGTTGTAATAGAAGCGGCTCACCGGAGCGTTGGAGAAGGGCTCCTGGGTGAGGTCGAAGAAATCGAGGTAGGTCGTCATGGGCTCGCCGGACCTCGGGGGCAACTACACGTAACCGACCTTGCGCGCCTTGGGCGCGCCGGCGGCCGGCACGGGGGGATTGGCCACGGCCGCGGCTGCACCGCCGCCAGGGCTCTTCGTGCCGTTGGTGGTGGCGACGGGCGCGGGCATGGGGAGGGGGTCGTCTTCCGGTGACGTGCTGGCGGACAGTCGGGACACCTGCGAGCTCACGTCGCGGTACTTCGCGTCCATCGCCGCCACGCGCTGGTAGTGGTGCAGCGCCTTGCCCGGCTCGCCGCTCGCCTCCCAGGCCTGGGCCAGCTCGAAGCCCAGCGCCTTGGCGGCCTCGCCCGTGGCGTGGGGACTGGCGAGCCCCTCGCGGAAGGTGGCCACCGCGGACGCGCCGTCACCGCGCAGCAGGTGCAGCATGCCCATCATCGTGAGGCAGTCGAGCTCGCGCTTGGAGCCCATGGAGCCCTGACGCGCCACCTCGAACTCGTGGAGCGCGTCGTCCAGCAGGCCCATCTCCTTGTAGGCGATGCCCAGGTCGTAGTGCGTGTCCACGTCCTCGGGCTTCACCACCTTGGCCAGGCCCTTCTTGAACTCGGAGAACACCTCCTCCACCGAGTACTGGAAGTCCTCTTCCGCCGCGGGCGCCGCCGCCGTGTCGTCGCCCAGGTTGTCGATTTCGCCGGCCAGCTCCGCCGCCAGGTCGAACGCGTCGCGCTCCCCCGCCGGCTCCGTCACCGGAAGCACGGTGGGCACCGACACGGGCTCGGGCGGCTCCTCTTCCGGCGGCACGCCGCCACTGGCCTCGAGCACCTCCAAGCGCTCCATCAGCTCCGTGGCGCGCGCGTGGCCCGGGAAGGCGATGCTCACCGTCTCGAGGATTTCACGCGCCTCTTCCAGCAGGCCCTGGTCCAGGAAGAACGCGGCCTCGTCGCACTCCTCCGCGGCGGGCTCCTCCTCCGGCTCGCTGACGCTGTCGTCGGCGAGCTCGGCGGCGGCCTCCTCCTGAGGCTCCTCCACGGGCGAGCCGAAGTCCTGGGGCTCCTCCTCCACCGAGCCGAAGTCGGTCTCCGGCAGGGACTCGGGCTCGTCGAGGGGCGCGTCGTCCATCGCCACGATGGCGTGCGAGGCGGTGGGCTCCTCCTCCTCGAAGTCGCCCAGCGACGGCATGTCGGAGCCCGCGGGCTCCTCGAGGTCGTCGAGCATCGACGCGTCCAGCGGCGCGATGCCCACGCGCGTGGGGACCTCGTCCACGTCGAGCGAGGCCTCCTCGACGAGCGTCGCCTGCTTGCGCGTGTCGGGCGCGGCATCCTGGAGGAGCTGACGGGTGGGCGCGCGCACCATCGTCGGCGGCGGCGCGTCGTCATCGTCGCCCAGCGACATGGCCGCCATCGTGGACGTGGCCTCGTCGTCCGAGTCGCCCAGCGAGTAGCTCTCGTCGTCGGAGAGCGGCCCGTCCAGGTCGGCCGACTCGACGAGCGGCTCGTCGTCCGTGGACGCGAGGCCGGGCTCGTCCGTGAGCACCATCCCGTCGTCGCCGGACACCAGCAGCTCGTCCTCGGCAGCCGCCGCCAGGTCCTCCGGCGCGGGGGAGTCGTAGACGTCGTGCTCGCCCGAGGTGATGGCCTCGCCGACGAGCGCCTCCTCGCTGACGACGGTGGCGTCGTGCTCGTCGTCGATGACCTCGTCGGAGTCGCTCGAGGGCAGCGTGGCCAGCGCCAGCTCGTCCCCCGGAGGATGCAGCAGCGCGTCCTCGGGCGGCGGCGCGACGAGCACCTCGTCGTCGCTGGAGTCCACCAGGATGGCGTCCTCGCCCACCGACTCCACCACCGTCGCGGACGGAGAGGCCGTCACCGGGCCCTCCACGCGCAGCACCGACAGGAACGCCGGCACCTCCGGGTGCGCGGGGTTCTGCTGGAGGATGGTCGCCAGGTACGGCTGCGCGCGCGTCGAGTCCGCGGCGCGCGTGCACAGGCGCAGCACGTTCAACAGCTGCTCGCCCGCCTGCGCCGTGTTCCCCGAAGCGACGTAGATTTGATACGCCTTCTCGTGCGCGTCCAGGTTCTCCGGGTCAACGGAGAAGACCTTGCGCAGGTGCTCCAGCGCTTTGTCGTGGAGCCCGTACTTCACGTAGACGTCCGTCTCCGTGAGCAGCTTCGCCAGCTGCTCGCGCGCCATCCCCGCCTGCGAGGGGGGCGGCGCCGCGACGGGCGCGGGCTGCGGCTGGGCCGCGGGCTGAGGCGCGGCGCGGGCGGCCGGCTGGGGCTGCGGCGCCGCCACGGGCTGTGGCTGCGCGGGAGCCGGCGCCGGCGCGCGGCGCGCGAGCAGCTCCGGGTCCTGCGGATCCAACACTTCAATCTGCGTCCAGACCGCCTCGGCCTCGGTGAGACGGCCGCGCTCCTGGTGGATCTTCGCCAGCTCCTTGTAGACGGACACCGTCTTGGAGGTCTGCCCCAGCCCCTGGAACGCCTGGGCCAGGAGCGACAGCGTCTCCACGTCGCGGCCATCCGCCTTGAAGCACACCTGCAGCTTCGCGAGCGCGCGCTTCTGGTCACCGCGCTGCAGGTACGAGGTCGCCAGCTCCTTGGCGAGCGGCAGGTTGTCCGGCTCGAGCGTGGACAGGCGCTCGGCCACGCGGGCCCAGTCGTCACCGCGGCCGTTGCGCTTGAGGTACTCGGCGGCGCGCTTGAACTCCTGCACCGCCTCGCGCGACATGTTCTCGCGCGCGTACAGCTCCGCGAGCTTGATCTTCGACGCCACGTTCTCCGGGTCGAGGTCCACCATCTTCTTCAAGGTGTCGAGCGACGACTTGGTGTCGCCCGCCTTGTCGTAGTGGTTCGCCACGATCTGGAAGTAGGCCATCGCCTCCGACATCAGCCCGAGCTGCTGGTGCAGCTCCGCCAGCTTGAGGTTCACCTCGAGCAGGTTCGGGTTGAGCTTGAGGACCTGCTTGTAGAGGGCGACGGCCTTGAGGAAGAAGCCGTCCGAGGAGTAGCTCTCCGCGACCTTGGTGAAGAAGTGCGCCGCCTGGGCGTTGTCGTTCTTCTTCTGGTACAGCTCCCCCATCTTCTGGAGCACCCGGATGTCCTTCGGGTCGACCTCCAGGACCTTCTGATACTCCTTGATGGCCTTGTCGTACGCGCCCTTCGCGACCAGCTTCGCGGCGGCTTCGATGATCTTGTTCTTGTCCATCGAGCGTGGGCTTCCGGCGAGCCGAAACCCCTTGGAACTTCGCGGGTTTCTATCTTCAAAAGGGGGAGAGTCGGAGGCTAACGGAATCCTCCGACGCGGGTCAAGAAACAGCCCGGCTCCCCCCGGGGCCAGCTCACCTGCTTGCACACCCGCCCATTAGACGGACGCGCCACGTAGGCGGACGTGCGCTACGGCGTCTCTTCCACGGCTTTCTTGAGTCGACGGGAACCCGTCTCACTCGCGAGCAGTCGCTCCACGAAGCGCGTGTCGTAGTTGCCCTCCTGGAAGGACTCCTCGCCGAGCGCCGCGCGGTGGAACGGGATGTTGGTGCGGATGCCTTCCACCACGTACTCGCCGAGCGCGCGCTGCATGCGGCGGATGGCCGTCTCACGGTCCTCCGCGTGCACGATGAGCTTGGCCAGCAGGCTGTCGTAGTACGGCAGCACCGTGTAGTTCTCGTAGGCCCCCGAGTCCACGCGCACCCCGTAGCCGCCCGGGACGCTGTAGCCCGTAATCTTGCCGGGCCACGGCGCGAAGGTGATGGGGTCCTCGGCGTTGACGCGGCACTCGATGGCGTGCCCGCGGATCTGGATGTCCTCCTGCTTGAAGCGCAGGGGGTGGCCGTAGGCCATGCGGATCTGCTCACGGACCAGGTCCACTCCCGTGACGAGCTCCGTCACCGGGTGCTCCACCTGGATGCGCGTGTTCATCTCCATGAAGTAGAACTCGCCGCGCTCGTCGAGCAGGTACTCGATGGTGCCGACGTTGTTGTAGCGCAGCTTGCGCATCGCCTCGACGGACACCCGGCCCATCCGCTCGCGCAGCTCCGGCGTGAGCGCCGGGGACGGGGCCTCCTCGATGAGCTTCTGGTGCCGCCGCTGCACCGAGCACTCGCGCTCGTTGAGGTGGATGATGTTGCCGTGCTCGTCCGCGACGATCTGGATTTCGATGTGGCGCGGCTTCTCCACGTACCGCTCGATGTAGAGGTCGCCGTTGTTGAAGGACGCCACCGCCTCCGCCTGCGCGGTGGAGAACGCCTGCGCCAGCGCGCTCGGCTCGCGGACGATCTTCATCCCCTTGCCACCGCCACCCGCGGCCGCCTTGAGGATGACGGGGAAGCCAATCTGGCGGGCGAACTCCTCCGCCTCGCGCGGGTCCTTCACGGTGCCGGGGCTGCCGGGCAGCAGCGGCATGCCCGCCTCCCGCGCCGCCTGCCGGGCCCGCACCTTGTTGCCCATCATCCGCAGCATCTCAGGGCGCGGACCGATGAAGCGAATCTTGCAGTTCTCGCAGACCTCCGCGAACTCGGCGTTCTCCGACAGGAAGCCGTAGCCGGGGTGGATGGCGTCCGCGCGGGTGATTTCGGCGGCGGACAAGAGCTGCGGGACGTTGAGGTAGCTCTCCTTGGACGACGGAGGGCCGATGCAGACGGCCTCGTCCGCGAAGCGCACGTGGAGGGCGTTGGCGTCCGCCGTGGAGTGCACCGCCACGGTGGCGATGCCCAGCTCCCGACAGGCGCGGATGACCCGCAGGGCAATCTCCCCGCGGTTGGCGATCAGCACCTTCTTGAACACGGGGGTGTCTCCTGGAACGAGCAGCGTGGGGAGCGCGCCCATCAAGGGGCGAGGGGCGCGCCCGCCAGCGTCAGGCCGGCTCGATGCGGAACAGGGACTGGCCGAACTCCACCGGCCGCCCGTTCTCCACGAGGATCTCCACCACGCGGCCGGAGACCTCGGACTCGATTTCGTTCATCAACTTCATCGCCTCGATGATGCAGAGCACCTGGCCCTTCTTCACCACGGTGCCCACGTCGACGAAGGCCGGCTGGTCCGGCGCCGGCGTCCGGTAGAACGTGCCGACGAACGGGCTGGTCACCACGTGGCCGGGCTTCTCCGGGGCCTTCTCGGCCGCGGGGGCCGGGGCCGCGGAGGGCGCGGCGGCGGGAGCGGACGACACGGGGCGGGGCGCGGGCGCCGCGTACTCCACCGCCGGGCCCACCGGGACGGCCGACGGGGCCGCGTGGTGGACGATGGTCGTCTCCGGGGCGTGGCCGCGGCGGATGAAGAGCTTCTCCTCCCCGCGCTTCCACACCAGCCTCGTCACGTCCGAGGCCTCCAGGATGTTGACGATTTCCCGCAGGGCCTCCACGTCCAGCGACGTGTTGCCCGCGTTGGCCGCGTTCGCCGGAGCGGACGCGCTGGCGGGCGCGGAGGCCCGGGTCGACTTGCGCTTGGTTGCCATGCTCGCGTCCCCTCCCTCGGGCGTCCTGGGCTAGCCCGCGGTGGCCACGCGGGTCAGGTACTTGCCACCGTCGCGCGTGTCGATCTTGAGGACGTCACCCTCGTTGATGAACAGGGGGACGTTGACCTCGAAGCCGGTCTCCAGCGTGGCGGGCTTCAGCGCGCCGGACACCGTGTCGCCGCGCACGCCCGGGTCGCACTTGATGACCTTCAGGTCCACCGAGTTCGGCAGCGTGACGCTGATGGCCTTCCCGTTCCAGAACAGGATGGTCGCGTCGGTGTTCTCCTTCAGGAAGTTCTTCGCGTCGCCGAGCGCCTTCTCGCTGATGAAGGTCTGCTCGAAGTCGCGCTTGTCCATGAAGTAGTAGTCCTCGCCCTGGACATACAGGTACTGCATGTCCTTCTCTTCGATGTCGGGGCGGCCCACCTTCTCACCGGACTTCAGCGTCGGCTGCAGGACGCGGCCCGTGGTGAGGCTGCGGATCTTGGTGCGGACGAAGGCGGAACCCTTGCCGGGCTTCACGTGCTGGAACTCGACGATGACGAACGGCTCACCGTCGATTTCGATCTTCATACCGTTGTGAAACTCGGACGTATCGATGACACCGGCCATGGGGACCGACTCCTTCAGACTCGAAAATACGGAAGCTTGAAAAGTCGGGGGTGTCTAGCCCATGCCCCCTCCCATGGGAAGGGGAAAGCTGCGGAGCGCCGCGTCGTCCGGACGACTGCTTTACAGAGGGCGCGGCTAGAGCTCCGCGCTCACCTTGGGGGCCGTCACGCGAAGCACATAGCGGCCCTTGCCGTAGTTGCCATCCGCGCGCAACGCGAGCACGAGGAAGTACTCCGGGGACACCAAGCGCATCAGCGTGAGGACCTTGTCGCTGTTGACGCTGACCTCGCTCACCGCGCCCGTCTTGAGCGTCTCCGCGGCGTGGCGCAGCTGCGTGAGGAGGTTGGCGTACTCCACCCAGGCCCCGCCCAGGTCCAGTTCGCTCGCCTCCTCGCGCTGGTAGGTGTCCACGGAGATGCCGTCGAAGCCCATCACGCTGCAGGCGAGGGCTCCGTCCACCTGGTTGACGACTGACTCGAGGTGCGTGCGAAAGGACATGGGCTCGTGGGGGTTCCTGGGTGGAGCGGTGCGGCGCTTACGGCTACGGGGCGGGGATGTCCTCGCACTCCGGCACGATGCCGTTGTGACCACGCAGGTCGCAGTTCGCGGTCGGAGCAGCGAAGCGCTGACCCGCAGGGCACGTGTAACCCGAACGGCCCACCGTAAGGGGGAAGGCGAACTCGTTCGCCTCCACCTTGCTGTTGGCGCTCGTATGCCCCTTGAACTTGATGGTGATCAAGGTATCGACCACGGCTCCGGTCAACGTCGCGGCATCGAGCGCATCCCGGGCCTGCGGCGTCAGCAAGTTGAACAGCAGGCTGCCGCCCTCTCCCCCTTCGAAGCCGCCGAACAGCCGCACATTGGCGTCCTCGATACCGAGGTCCGGCTCCGTCTGATACGACACGTCCATCGAGGTGATGTAGACGACCTGGGACCCCGGGCTCGACACCTGGCCGCCCTCTCCCACGAGGACCTCCGTGCCGATGCGGTTCGAGGTGACGATGAGCCCCAGCCG
The DNA here is from genome assembly GCF_020037095.1 of Myxococcus sp. XM-1-1-1. NCBI lineage: Bacteria > Pseudomonadati > Myxococcota > Myxococcia > Myxococcales > Myxococcaceae > Myxococcus > Myxococcus sp. XM-1-1-1. The sequence continues at coordinate 169,267 of NZ_JAIQDH010000008.1, read as the reverse complement.
GTAGTTCAAGGCCAGGGACATGTCCAGCGAGCCCCGGAGGATGGCCTCATCCTCCGGAATCGTGCAGTCCTGGTCCGGCAGGGCGGCATGGAGGACCTGCAGCTGAGGGACGTCGTCGACGCAAGACACCGAGCCGAACGCCAGCAGCGCGGCGAGATAGATGGGCTTCATGAGCGTACTCTCTCCTCGGAGAAGAGGCGCGATGCCTTACAGGCTCTGCGCAATGGTCTGCCGGTTGAGGATGCGGGGCGTGATGAAGATGAGCAGTTCCTGACGCTCATCCGTGTCGTTCGTCTGCCGGAAGAAGAACCCGAGGACCGGAATCTTCGAGAGGAACGGCACCGAGTTGGTCCGCGTCGAGCCGCGACGCACGTAGATGCCACCGATGACCGTGGTGTCCCCATCCTTCACCAGCACCTGGGTGACGGCCTCCTTGCGCTGGATGGAGGGCTGACCGTTGGCGCCCGTGTTGGCCGGGTCCGGCTGGTTGTTGGAGGCGTTGATGGCCATCAGGATGCTGCCGTCCTGGGTGATGTGCGGCGTCACCTCGAGCGACAGACGCGCTTCCACGAAGGTCGTGTTCACGCCGGCTGCGGACGTCTGGCTGAACGGGATGGACACACCCTGGCTGATGCGAGCGGTGTTGTTGTCCAGCGTCGTCACGCGGGGCGCGGAGATGGTCTTGATGGTACCCTCGGTCTCCGCGGCGGACAGGCGCAGGTTGAGCTGCAGCGCGCCACCGGCCGAGCCGAAGACGAAGCCCAGCGCACCACCGGCGTTCTCACCCACCGGAGCCGGCAGGTTCACCGCGAAGTTCGGAACGGCAGGCACACCCTGAGCACCGATGCTCGGCGAACCACCGGTCACGGCGACGTTGTTCGGGAAGATGAGGCCCGTCGAGTTACCCGTGGCCGCAGCGGCCCGGGCCTGACCACCCCACTGCACGCCGAGCTGCCGGCTGAAGGTCGTGCTCGCCTCGACGATGCGGCTCTCGATGAGGACCTGCGGCGTCTGCGTGTCCAGGCTGCGCACCAGCGAGCGGGCCTTCTCCGTGTTCGAGCGCACGTCCTTGACGATGAGCACGTTGGTGCGCGTGTCCACCGTCACGGTGCCGCGCTCGCTCAGGACGTCCTTCACGCGGGCGGACATGTCGGAGGCCACCGCGTAGTTCACCGGGATGAGGTTGACCAGCAGGTCCTCCTGCTGCTGGAGCGACTTCTTGCGCTCCTGGCGCAGCCGGGCCTCCTCCTCCAACGTCTTGAGCGGGGCGATGCGGATGATGTTGCCGAACTCCTCCTTGCCCAGCTGCTTGGTGCGCAGGATGAGGTCCAGCGCCTGGTCCCAGGGCACGTTGCGCAGGCGGATGGTGACCCGGCCGCTCACGTCGTCCGCGACGACCACGTTCTTCTTCGAAATCTCCGCGATGACGCGCAGGAGGTTCTGGATGTCGATGTCCTTGAACTCGAAGGACACGCGCTTGCCGCGGTAGCGGGCCTGCTGCGGCGCGCCCTCGGCGGCGTAGGCGGGGGCCTCGGCGGTGAAGCCGGCGGTGCGCTGCGCGACGGACACCTCGTCCGTCTTCACGCCCTTGACGTCCAGGCGCCAGGACAGGGTGTTGCCGCTCTGGCTGACCTTCTCCTCGATGGCGCCGTCGGCGGCGACCACCACGCGCACCTTGCGGCCCTCACCGGGGACGCTGAAGGCGCTGATCATCTTCACCGGCGTCTCCAGCGCGCTGGTATCCAGGCTGCGCTCGAGCTTCTTGGGCAGCCGGGCGTTGTCCAGCGTCAGCACCGCGCTGCGCGGGTCCGGACGGTCCACCTTCCAGCCCGCGGTGCCGGACAGCTTCAGCACCACGCGACCACCCGCCCCACCCTCCTGGAACGACAGGTCCTTGACCTCGACCACGGACGCGGTGGCCGGAGCCTCCACGACCACGGGGGCCGGACGCAGGGGCTCCACCTCGGCGACCGAGGCGATGACCTCTTGCGGCGCGGGCGACGGCGCGGCCTTGCGGGCCACCGCGCCACCGAGCACCACCTCAAGGCCCTTGTCCGCGCGGTCCACGCGGTAGGCGGGCATCTTGCCGCGCACGTCGAGCACCAGCCGGACCTTGTCCGAGTGGGCGCCCACGCGCACTTCCTTCAGGGTCGCGCCGTTGATGCGGGGCGCGCGGGCCGCCAGGCCCACCCCATACAGGTCCACCGCGAGCCGCGGCGGGTCCGCCAGCTCCAGCACCTCGTAGCGCGCGATGTCGCCGTCCGCGCGGATGCGCAGGGTGTCATCGGCGTAGGCGAGCTGGGTGATGCGCTGGGCGGGCTGCGCCACCTCGCGCTCGTCGGCCTCGGCGGCGACGACGTTCTCGGGCAGCGCGGGCTTCGCGGCCGCCTCCTGCTTCACGGGGGCCTCCGCGACGACGGCGGGCTTCACCTCGGCGGCGGGCGCGGGCGTCGTCGGGGCGGCGGGGGCCGTCGCGACGGTCGCGGGCGCGGCGGGCTTCGCCTCGGGGGCGGAGGCCGCTCCATCCACGGAGATGACCACGCGGTTGCCGTCCGCGCGCACGTCGTACTGGGACGCCTTGTCGAGCGCCAGCAGCACCCGGCCGACGCTCGCGCGCTCGTCCGAGAACTGCGACGCCACGACGCCGGACACCGGTCCGGAGCCGTCATGGTGGCCCTTGATACCCGTCGCATCCGCCGACGAGAGGTCCACCACCAACCGCTCCGGCCCACTGAGCCGGAAGACGGTGAAGGTGGGGGGCCGGGTTCCGGTCACCACCACCTGGGCGCCCGAGCCGGTACGGGACACATCCAGGTCCCGAAGCGTATTCAGTTCGGCGCCGCTACTGCTGGCGCCCGCAAGGACGACCGCGAATGCAGTCGCCAACATCCACTTGCCCCTCGTCACAGCGCTCCTCTCGAGCATGCGTCCCCTCACCAAGTTGGAAGCGGGCTGCCGCCCGCGGGCGCGCCACGGGGGCGCTACTCCCCGTAGTTTTTGCCCGTCATTAAATTGTAGCTCGGGTCCTGCCGATCATCGGGCTTGAGCTGCAGGGTCACCGGATTCTTGATGATCTCTCCGTTGCCCGAGAACACCTCGGTCACCGTCAGCGAATCACGGAGGATCTGCGTGACCTTGCCGCCCTGGCGCCCCACGCGGGTGTTGCGGCGCACGATGTGGCCTCGACCCAGCGGGTCTTCGACCATGGCAAGTGGATTGGCGTCGCCCGTGACGACCGCGACCAGCTTGAGCTGGTCCAGATCAAAGGCGCACAGCGGCTCCGTGCAGGTGGGCGCCGCGATGTTGGGGTTCACCGGCCCCAGCTCTTCCAGCGGGCTGCGGAACGGGTCGCGCTTGCCCACCGGGTTGTACGAGTAGACGTACGGCGCAGCCGCCGCGGCCTCGACCGCGGCGGGAGCCGTCTCCGCCGGCGCGGCGGGAGCGGCCTGCGCGGGAGCCGCCGCCACCGGCGGAGGAGGCGGGGGCGCGTCCTCGCAGGCTGCGAGCGTCAGCGCGAGCGCGGCGGTCGTCATGGTGGCCTTGAACATCTTCATCCTCAATCCCCTTGTCGCCCTACTTCCGGGACGGATCAAGTTTCTAGTTCTTCTGGGTCTCGACGAACCGGAAGGTCGTCGCCAGGAAGCTGCTCTGAAGGACGACCTTCTCGTTCTTCAGCGTCGGCTGCCCCAGGTTGATGTTGTTGACGTTCACGATGCGGCGCATGTTCGCCATCTCCTGCAGGAACATGGCGATCTCGTGGTAGTTTCCGCTCACCGTCATGCGGATGGGGATGCGGGCGAAGAACTCGCCGCCGCCCACGTACTCGCGGTCGGGCTGCACCAGGGAGATCTCCAGGCCGCTCTTCTTGCCGATGTCGTTGATCTGCGCGAGCAGCTCCTCGACGTCCTTCTTCTCCGGCAGCTCCGTGAGGGCCTCGGCGAGCTTCTGCTCCAGCACGTCCATCTCGCGCCGGCGCTCGTTGAGGTTCTGGGCGATCTCGCTCTTCTCGGCCAGCTCCAGGTCCAGCGTGCGCCGCTCGGCCAGCTGCTGCTCGATGTTCGTTTCGGTCGGCTCGATGAGCAGGAAGTAGTTGGCGGCGGTCATCAGGATGATGACCGCGGCGAGGCCACCGAACTTGACGCCCGGGGACGCCTTGACGAATTGGTCCAGGTACTTGTCCATGGTGGGGCCTCGGTCAGATGGCGTAGTTCGCGCTGAGGGTGATCTTGAAGTCGACCAGGGGGGGCATGCCCGTGACACCCGCGGACGCCTTGGTCTGCACCGCGCTCGTCAGGTCGATGTTGGTGAAGAACGGGGTGATCTGCCCGGCCGGGAACTCCTCGATGGTGGCCTCCGCCGTGAGCAGCTCCACGCGGGACGTCTTCGCGTCACGGCGCTGGTCCACCAGGCGCCCCATGCCCTTGGGCGTCCACACCACGCCGTTCAGGCCGCGCATGAACTCGGCGACCTCGTCGTGGCTGACGGCCGAGCCGTCGATGGACACCGCGCTGGCGGACTCGACGAAGCCCTTCACCCAGACCTTCTTGGGCGTGGCGGACGCGAGCGCGTCCATCATCCGCACCGGGCCGTTGCGGCCCTTGCGCAGCGAGTCGAGCACCGCGAGCTTCTTCTCGACCTCCGCCTTGCGGGCGTTGATGTTCTTCACCTCGCCGATGACCTTCTCCAGCTCGGCGATCTTCGCGCGCGTCTGGGCGATGCCCTGAGCGTTGCGCTGGTATTCGGAATCACGGTCGTCGTACCAGAAGTAGTTGCCCACGGCGGCGCCGAGGAGCGCCAGCGCGAAGAGGACCAGCACTTGCCGGCCCTTCTGCTGGGTCTGGACCTTCCGGACGGGAAGCAGGTTGATGCGAATCATCATGTGCGTCGTCTCCAGGAGGTGGACAGGTCAGGCCAGCTTGTCGCCCGGACGCCGGAGCGCCAGTCCCACGGCCACCGCGGCCATGGGCGCCACGTCCATGATGAACGCGGGGTCGAACTTGCGGTTGTCCACTTCGATCTTGCGGAACGGGTTGAGGATCTCCACCGGCACGCCGGTGCGCGCTTCAATCGTCTTGAACAGGGCCGGAATCTTCGCCGTGCCACCCGACAGGTAGACCTTGGTGAAGTTCGAGTCCGCCGCCGTGCCCGCGTAGAAGTCCAGCGAGCGCTGGATTTCGCCGGCCACCTGCTCGGCCACGCTGGAGAGCACGCGCTCGACATCCTGGGGCACCACGGCGTCCGCGTCCGCGCGGTTGCCGCCGATCTTCAGCGCCTCGGCCTCCTCGTAGGAGACGTTGAGCTGCTTCTGGATTTCTTCGGTGAACTGGTTGCCACCGATGGTGACGTCGCGGGTGAAGACCGTCACGCCGTTGGCGATGATGTTGATGTTCACCACCGAGGCGCCCGCGTTGATGAGGACCACGGTCTCCTTCTCCGGGAGGTCGTAGTTGACGGAGAACATGTTCTGGACGGCGAAGGCGTCCACGTCCACCACCACCGGCGCGAGGCCCGCCTCGGAGACCACGGTGGTGTAGTCGTTGATCATGTCCTTCTTGGCGGCCACCAGCAGCACGTCCATCTGCCCGGTGGCGTCGTTGCCGCCGCCGTCGAGGATCTGCGTGTCGATGTTCACGTCCTTCACATCGAACGGGATGTACTGCTCGGCCTCCCACTGGATGCTCTCCTCGAGCTCCTCCTGGGACATGCGCGGCATCTGAATCTTCTTGATGATGACCGAGTGGCCGGACACGCCGATGGCGACGTCCTTGCCCTTCACCTTCAGCTCGGACATCAGCTCCTGCACCGCCTGCACGATGGCGGTGGAGTTCATCAGCGCTCCATCGACGATGGCCTCCGGAGGCAGCGGCTTCATGCCGAAGCTCTGCAACGCGAAGCCGACCTCGCCGCGCTTGCGCTGCTCCTTGAGCAGGATCATCTTGATGGAGGTCGATCCGATGTCCAGACCGAGTGCCAGTTTGCCCTTCGCCATTCTTGACTCCGTCGAGAGGCGGCCAGCGTAGCACTGGCCGTCAACCCCACCTAAAAAGTGCCCGGAGCCCGCCTGCTCTCCGTTCGGCCGGGACCCCTGCGTTCTTGCTGCGCCAGGCCCCCACCACGGTCGCGGAGGCCCGATTTTCCGGCCTCGGACGCATTTGGTCAAATGGGGACGCCACACCCCACCCGGTCATCCCCGCTCCGCCTCGGCGTCCGGGTCGATGCCGTACTCCTTGATCTTGTACAGCAACGCGCGGTGGCTGATGTCCAGCACCTCGGCCGCCCGGGTGCGGTTTCCCCTCGTCCGACGAAGCGCCGCCCGGATGTAGGACTCCTCGAGGTCCCGGATGGCCCGTTTGAGCGACAGGTCACTACCGACCTGTTGCACTCCGCCATCCCCCACCGTGGCCGGTCCGGGTGTGGGGGCGGCCCACAGCCTTTCGGGCAGGTTGGCCGGGAGGATGTGCGGGCCATCCGCCAGGAGCACCGCGCGCTCCATGGCGTTCTCCAGCTCGCGCACGTTGCCCGGCCACGCGTAGGCGGACATCAGCGCCTCGGCCTCCGGTGACAGCCCCTCCACGGGGGGTTCCCGGTTGAGCTCGCGGTTGAAGCGATGGAGGAACGCGCTCGCCAGGAGCGGCACGTCCTCGCGGCGCTCGCGCAGGGGCGGTATCCGCACGTTCACCACGTTGAGCCGGTAGTAGAGGTCCTCGCGGAACTCCCCCTTCTCCACCAGCTTGCCCAGGTCGCGCAGCGTGGCCGCCACCACCCGCACGTCCACCTTCTCCACCCGGCTCTCGCCGACGGGGCGTATCTCCCCCTCCTGCAACACGCGCAAGAGCTTCACCTGCGCGGGCAGCGGCAGCTCGCCCACCTCGTCCAGGAAGAGCGTGCCGCCGTCGGCCTCCGCGAACAGGCCGCGCTTGGCGGTGCGTGCGTCGGTGAAGGCGCCCTTGGCGTGGCCGAACAGCTCGCTCTCCAGGAGCCCGCCGGGGATGGCGCCGCAGTTGACGGCGACGAAGGGCAGGGGCGCGCGGGGGCTCTTCGCGTGCAGTTCCCGGGCGATGAGCTCCTTGCCCGTGCCGCTCTCGCCACTGATGAGCACCGTGGTGTCCACGGGCGCCAGCCTCGCCACCTGCCGGAGCACCGCCTGCAACGGAGCGCTCGAGCCGAGGATGTGGCCCTGGGGCAGCGACGGCAGGCCCGACTGCTTCAGGCGCTTGTTCTCGCGCAGCAGCCGCTCGCGCTCCTCGGCCTTGCGCAGGACGAAGACGATCTCCTCGGGCTTGAAGGGCTTCTGGACGTAGTCGTAGGCGCCCGCGGACACGGCCTCCAGCGCCTGCTCCTGCGAGCCGTAGGCGCTCATCACCACCACGGTGAGCCCCGGGTGCGCGGCCTGGGCCTCGCGCAAGAGCGTGAGGCCGTCCTTGCGGGGCATGCGCACGTCACACAGCAGGACGTCGTAGTCGCGAGCGGCCAGCTCCCGCAGGGCCTCCTCTCCATCCGCGACGGCGCGCACCTCGTACTTCCGGTCGGTGAGCACCAACGTGAGGATGTGGCGGATGGAGGGCTCGTCGTCGGCGACGAGGATGGAGCGGAACAGGGACATGGCGACCTTCCCTCCATCATCCCCCAGAGTCGCGGGAGGAGATAGCTTCTGGCCCGCTCACACGGCGGGCAGGGCCACGGTGAAGCGCGCGCCACCCTCGGGGAGGTTCTCCGCGCCCAGTCGCCCGCCCATCACCTGCGCGAGTCGCAGCGACACCGCGAGTCCCAGGCCCGTGCCCTGGCGCCCCTTGGTCGTGAAGAAGGGCTCGAACAGCCGGGGCATCACGTCCTGCGGGACTCCCGGCCCCTGGTCCGTCACCATCACCCGCGCCTCGCCCGCCTCCAGCCGGGTGGTGATGCTGACGCTGCCCTGCCCTCCCATGGCCTGCGCGGCGTTGAGCAGCAGGTTGATGAGGATCTGCGACAAGGGCCCTGGCTCCGCGCGGGCCAGCACCCCGGGCTCGAGCGACAGCTCCACCGAGACGCCCGCCAGCTCCGGCGCGGCCCGCACCAGCCGCACGCACGTCTCCACCACCGAGCCGACATCCACGGGTCCCGGAGAGGCCGTCTCGGGACGACCCAGGTCGAGCAGCCCCCGCACGATGCGGTCGATGCGCTGCACCTCGTGGTCGATGCACTCCAGGTAGTCCTTCAGCTCCGCCGAGGGCGCCTTCATCCGCGCCAGGGAGAGGTAGCCCAGGATGCCCGCGAGCGGGTTGCCCACCTCGTGCGCCACGCCCGCTGCCAGCCGTCCCACGGTGGCGAGCCGCTCGGAGGTCACCAGCTCCGTCTGCGCGCGGGTCAGCCGCGTGTTCGCCTCGCGCAGGGACTCCATCTGGGAGCGCGTGAGGGACTGCTCCTGGCGCAGCGCATCCGCCAGCCGCTGCAGCGCGCGCTGCATGCGCGACAGCAGCGGGCCGCCCTGCGTGGGCGACAGGTGCGGGTCGGGCTCCAGGCGGCCGAGCTGCTCCACCATCTCCTCGGCCGAGCGCAGCGGGCGCCCCACCGTCAGATACAGAATCCCGTAGGCCAGCAGCGTGAGCGCCACCAGGTCCAGCCCGAGCGCCAGCGGCAGGAACCCTCGCACCTGCGACAGCACCTCCGCGTCCGGCGTGCCCGGGCGGGCCAGCCGCCGCCCCAGGTCCAGGAGCCGGATGAGGACGGGCTGCAGTGACAGCCAGGACAGGCCGGTGCAGAGCGAGGCCAGCAGGAACGCCACGCTGGCGATGCGCCACTTCATCGCGTGCCCGCGCGGCTCACGGCGCGCCTCCCAGGAGCAGCGCGATGTCCATGGGCAGCACCCGCGCCAGCCAGGGACCGAGCAACATCACCTCCAGCCCCGCGAGCGCGAGCCACGGTCCGAAGGGGATGTTGGTGGGGCCAGGCACCCACTCCTCCTCCTCGCCCGTCTCCTCGTCCACGGGTGCGTCGGGAATCGGCTGGACGAGCAGGCACCAGGGAACCAGGAGCAGCCGCTTCCACAGCGGAATGCCGGGCCGGGTGAACTCCCATGTCATGGTGGGCTCGGGCTCCTCCTCCGGCCCCGCCTCGGATATGGGCGCGCCGCCCGCCGGGTGCGCGGCCATCCCTGGCAGCGACACATCATCCGACGAGGGCAGCGTGACGCCGCTCGAGGTCGATGTCGACGCGACGCCCGACGCCCCATCACCAGCCGGAGACGCATCCGAGGCCGGCGCGGGCCCCGGCCCCGTCGGAGAGGGTTGCGCGTCCGGAGCAGGCGGTTGCGCCGCGGGCCCCGCGCGGCCCGTGAGGGCGAGCAGCGCAACCCCCACCACCGCGCCCTGGAGCGAGGACAGGAAGAGGATGCCGAGCAGCGCCCGCCAGGAGAGGAACGCACCGAGCAGCGCGACGAGGAACTTGTCGCCGCCGCCCAGCGCCTCCTTCTTGAAGACCTTCCAACCGATGTACTCCATCAGGCGGAACACGAGGAAGCCGAGCACCGCGCCCACCGTCGCGTCCACCACCGCGTCCGCGCCGCGCGGCACCGCCAGCAACAGCCCCGCGGCGATGCCCGGCACCGTCAGCGAGAACGGCAGTATCCAGTGCGACAGGTCGATGAAGGTGAGCGGTATCAGCAGCGACACCAGCACCAGCGCGGGGAACAGCTCGTACGTCCACCCGAAGCGGCTCAGGCACGCGAGGAACAGGAGTCCCGTGAGCAGTTCGACGAGCACGTAGCGCGGCGAGATGGGCGCGTGACACGAACGACACCGTCCCCTCAGCGCCAGCCACGAGAGCACGGGGATGTTCTCGTACCAGGAGAGCACGTGCCCGCACCGGGGACAGCGCGAGCCGGGCCGGACGATGCTCAGTCCTTCGGGGACACGCGCGATGACGACATTGAGGAAGCTGCCGATACACAGGCCGAGGACCAGGAGGAAGGCGCTGAAGAGAGGCCCGGCCCAGCCCGGCAGGAGGGAGAAGTCCGTCACGGAGCCCGGCATCCTAGCGTCGCGCCCGGAGAGGTCAGCCCCCTGGATCGACGATTTCCGTCAGAAGCAGTGACAAAATTTGGCAACCAGGCGCCCTGCCTGACGGGGAGCGCGCCCCGACCTCGTGGGAAATCCTCAGGTTGGGGTGACTGTTGGCCATGGCACCCTTCGTGCTAAGAATCCGGGCAGTCGTTCAACCCCCCTCTGCACCTGCGGAGCACTCCCGACATGCTGAACCGTCTCCTGAAGAAGAAGGGTGGCTTCACCCTCATCGAGCTGATGATCGTCGTCGCCATCATCGGCATCCTGGCCGCCATCGCCATCCCGAACTTCATCCGCTTCCAGGCCAAGTCCAAGCAGTCCGAGGCGAAGACCAACCTGAAGGCCATCTTCACGGCCCAGAAGGCGTACTTCGGCGAGAAGGACAAGTACGTCACCGACTTCAAGGTCGTCGGCTTCGACCCCGAGCCCGGCAACCGCTTCAGCTACGGCATCACCGGCACGTGCAACGTCGCCCAGGCCGTGAACGTGCGTACGTACGGCGCCGGCTGCATCGGCCAGGACTCCGCCCGCTTCGCGAAGACCCCGACGGCCTCCGCGCCCCTGACCGCTGGCGTGACCCCGGCCGTCACCGACTGCCCCAACTGCGAGTTCAACGCGACGGCCATCGGCAACGTGGACAATGACCCGGCCGGCGACACGTGGGGCATCACGTCCTTCGCGTCCTCCCCCACCACGCTCACCAACACCTGCGGCGTGGACACCACCTCCATCGGTGGTGGCGAGCCGGGCAACGCCTACAACGACGTGAGCTGCTAATACCCCCAGGGACTCGCCTCAAGCGGGCCATCCTGTGGTACCAGCGGGGCGCCCAGGCGACTGGGTGCCCCGCCTTCGTTTCCAAGGACCGATGCGCAAGCTGCCTTCCATGCTCCTGGCCGCTGGGTTGTTGTTGGTGGTGCCGCTGGCGGCCCGGCCCTCCCCTCCGCTCTACCTGGGTGATCGCCCGCTGCTACCGCGAGCCGGCTTCCTCAAGGTGTTGTTCAAGGCGCAGCTCGCGCTCGTCTCGGACTACTTCTGGATTCTCACCATCAACAGGGTGGGCGCCGCCACGAACCCGGCCGAGTACCGCGAAATCTACTACTACGCGGACCTCACCACTGACCTCGACCCTCGCTTCTCGAAGGTCTACACGTTCGCGGGCATCACCATCCCCATCCATCTGGGCCGCGAACAGTACGAGAACGTCCAGGAGTCCACGGCCATCCTGCGCAAGGGCATCGCCAACACGCCCGAGGACAAGCGCATCCACTTCCAGCTTGCCTACAACCTCATGTTCTTCGAGCGCCGCTACAAGGAGGCGGCGGCCATCATCGAGGAGCTGGCGAAAGCCCCGGGCGCGCCCGACTGGTACTCCGCCCTGGCGACGCGCTTGTATGCCCAGGCGGGAGACTTCGACACCAGCCTGAGCCTTGCGATGATGCTTCGCGACGGCGCCGAAGACGCTCAGACGCGCGAGTACTACGCGCGTCGGGTCAGCGAGATCCTCCAGGAGCGGATGCTCCAGCATCTGGATGAGGCCATCGAGCGCTACAAGGCCCGCGAAGGACGCCTGCCCGACACGCTCACGGCGCTCGTCCCCGCTGGAGACCTGGACAAGCTGCCCGCCGACCCGTTGGGCGGTGAGTTCTTCATCGGCGAGGATGGACGGAGCTATTCCTCCGCCGCCAAGTTCCGGCTCGAGCTCATCAAGAACCTGAAGACCGAAGAGGGTGAGCGCATCGTCCCCAAGCCCCGCGTCGTAGAGAGCCATGACGACCCCCAGCCCTGACGCTCCTCCCATCCAGACCCAAGGCCTCTCCAAGACGTACAAGGTCGGCTTCTGGTTCAACCGCACGGTCCGCGCGCTCCAAGGTCTCGACCTCGAGGTCGGCCCCGGGCAGATCTACGGCCTGCTCGGCCCCAATGGCGCCGGCAAGTCCACCACCATCAAGATATTGATGAACCTGGTGCGCCCCAGCGGAGGCACCGCGCTGCTGTACGGCCAGCCGGTGGACCAGGCGGCGACCCGGCGGCTGGTGGGCTTCCTCCCGGAGAACCCCGCGCCGTACGAGTACCTCACCGGCCGCGAGTTCGTGACGCTCGCCGGACAGTTGTGCGGCATGAGCGGCCACGAGCTCGACCTGCGCGTGAAGGAGGTCCTGGGCGCGGTGGACATGAGCCACGCGGAGAAGCTGCAGATCCGCCGCTACTCGAAGGGCATGGTGCAGCGCGTGGCGCTCGCCCAGGCGCTGGTGGCCAGGCCCCGGATGCTCATCCTCGACGAGCCGACGAGCGGCCTGGACCCCGTGGGCCGCAGGCAGATGAGAGACCTCATCCTCGCCGAGCGGGACAGGGGAACCACGGTGCTCTTCTGCAGCCACATCATCCCGGACGTGGAGGCACTCTGCGACAGGCTGGCCGTGCTGGTGGGCGGCCGCCGCGTGCGCGAGGGCAGCGTGCAGCAGTTGCTCTCCGCGCAGGTCCCCTCCGTGGAGGTGGTGGTGGAGGGGCTGAAGATGGAGCAGGTGAAGAACCTGGGCGTGGCGCTTGAATCCACGCAAGCCCTGGATGGGCGCGTGCTGCTTCAGGTCGCCGATTCTGACAGCCAGCGGCTGCTGGGGCAGGTGCTCGCGGCGGGCGGACGGGTCAACAGCCTCCAGGCGGCGAAGTTCTCCCTGGAGCAGCTCTTCATGGATGCCCTGAAGGATTCAGGGCGGGCGACGAGCGTCGGCGGGGAGATCAACACATGAGCGCGTTCGGCGCGATGGTCTGGAACGGGTTTCGCGAGGCGCGCCGCAACCGCGTCACGGTGGTGGTGGGCGCCTTCGCGGCGGTGGTGCTGCTGTCGTCCACGCTGGTGACGGAGGTGACGGTCGCCACGTTCGACCGTGTGCTCACCGACTTCGGCCTGGGGATGATGAGCCTCATCCTCGTCTTCCTCACCATCTTCCTGTCGAGCGGCCTCTTGAGTCGCGAAATCGAGCGGCGCACCATCTTCCTCGTGGTGAGCAAGCCCGTGTCGCGCTCGCAGTTCCTGCTGGCTCGGCTGGCCGGCAACATGCTGACGCTCGCCGTGCTGATGGTGGCGATGATGCTCATCTTCTTGAGTCAGCTGGCGCTCTTCCAGGTCAGCATCAACGCCACCCAGGCCCTCGCGGTGGTGGGACTCTGGTTCGAACTGCTCGTGCTCACCAGCGCGGGCATCCTCTTCTCCAGCTTCGCGGGCCCGGCCGTGTCGGCCATCGCCACCACGGGCATCTACTTCGCCGGCCACCTGGCCAATGACCTGTTCGACATCGCGCGCAGGCTGGACGATGGCCCGGTGAAGACGGTGGCCACGGTGCTCTACTACCTGCTGCCCAACCTGGAGCGGATGAACTTCCGCCCCCAGGCGACGTACGCGCTGCCGGTGGACGCACCCACGTTCTTCTCGGGCATCGGCTACGGCCTGGGCTGGGCTGCGCTGTTCACCGCCGCCGCCATCTTCATCTTCGAGCGGCGCGACTTCCGCTGAAGCGCCTGTCGCACCGAGGCCCTGACCTCCAGGGCCTCGCGCGCATCATGGCGCGGCGCCCGCGGCCAATCGCGCCTGCCGCAGTCCCTCCCGCGCGGGCGCCGAGTCGGGCCGCAAGCGCAGCGCCTCCTCGAGCGGGGCCACGGCCTCCCCCGCGCGCCCCAGCTGCAGCAGGGTGCGCCCCAACTCCAGGTGCGAGTCGGCGCGCCGGGGAGAAAGCCGCAGCGCCGCCCGAAAGCGCTCCACCGCCTCCGCCTGGCGCCCCGCCTTGCGCAGGGCGAGTCCCAGGTTGTGGAGGACGACGGGCTCGCGAGGGCGCATCGCATGAACCCGTTCGAGCTGAGGGATGGCCAGGTCCATGCGTCCCAGCAGGGCATACGCCACGGCCAGGTCGCTCTGCGGCTGGTAGAGGTGGGGCATCGCCTCGGCCGCAATCTGGAGCGGCGCAACCGCCTCCTCCACCCGACGTGCCTTGAGATAGGACGCGCCCAGGTAGGCGTGGATGCTCGGCTCCTCCGGCGTCTTCGTGAGAGTGTCCTCCCACAACGCGATGTCATCGCGCCAGGCGGGAACCCGAGCCAGCGTCAACGCGGCGAAGACCACCAATACACCACCCGCCACGAGCCCCACCGCGCGAGCCTGGGCGGCCCAGCGCTCGAGCATCCACTTCACCCCCGCCGCCATCAGCAGACAAAAGCCCACCGAGGGCAGGTAGAGGAAGCGCTCCGCGTAGGCCTCCACGCCACGCAGTTGCATGAGGAAGATGGGCAACAGCGGCGTCAGCAGCCAGATGCCTCCAGCGAACACGGCCGGGGACGTGCGCCAGGAGCTCCACAGCGCTCCCGCCAGGAGCAGCAGCAGGAGGCTCCCCAGCACCACCTCCGAGACCAAGGGCTCAACCCGTGAGGGAATCGTCACCACGAGCGGATGAGGCCAGAAGAGCTTGCCGCACAGCTTCCCCACCAACGCCAGCAGGTGGACCGGATACAGCCCCGCGTTCCCTTCGCCGCCCTGGAGAGGTACGGAGAGACCGACGGCATTCAGGCGGAGGGCCGCGTACCCCAAGGCCCCCACGCCGGGCGGCGCGTATCGACGCACCCAGCCCGTGAGCCCCTGCGGGGAAACGACGCCCCCCACCGCCCTGTCGGTGGCCCACAACACGGCAGGGAACACCACCGCCACTTCCTTGAAGAGCAGGCCCACACCCCACAGGAGTCCCGCGCCCACTCCCCGCCCCCAGGACGAAGGCCCGCTCGCCACGAGTCGAACCCCGAGGAGCACCAGGAGTGTCGCGGCCACGTCCATGCATCCGCTCAGCCACGCCACCGACTCGGTGTGCACGGGGTGCACAGCGAACAGGAGCGCACCCGCCAGCGCGCCCCACTCCGCCGAGGGCGAGGCTCCGGCCTCCTCCACCTTCAGACAGGCGCGCAACAGCCAGAAGACCAGCGCGCAGACCGCCGCGTGCAGCAGCAGCAACACCAGGTGGAAGCCCCAGGCCTCGAGCCCGAAGACAGCGCGCTGTGCGAAGAAGAGCACGTGCGCGAGCGGCCGGAAGTAGCTCGCTGCGGGGCCATGTGCCGAGACGGGAACCGGCCCATCCTCGCTGGGAAACAACGGACGCTGGAACGCGTTCGCAAGCTCGCTCCAGGAGCGCAGCCAGGGATTCTCTACCACCAACTGCACGTCGTCGTAGACGAACCCGTTGAACAACGTTCCGGCATGGACGAGCGCCGCCGTCACGGCGACGAGCAGCACCTGCGTTCGAGGCGTGAGGCGAAGCGGTCGGAAATCAGCAGGGGCCATCGGCATTTCAAGCACGCATCCTACCTGTTTCCACGGAGGGCCATCCCGAGCGTGCTCGAGCCCCTGGCTGCCGTCCAACCGTCAGGACTCCGGAAGCGCCACGAGCTCCAACTGCCCGTCCTTCGTGCGCGACAGCCGGAAGAAGCGCCGGTCGGGAAGAAGCGCCCTCAACCGCGATTCCTCGCCTGGCGCGTCGAGCAACACCAGGACGGAGTCACTCAAATCAGGCCGCGGCCTGCGCCAACTGAAGACGAACGAGCCTTGAACCCGAAACCGGGGGATGGCGTTCCATGCATTGCTGTAGGACGGCGCGAGCACCACCGCATCGGTGATGTCGGGCGAATCCACCACGCCGTAGACGTACTCGTGAATCTCCGCCTGGCGCCGCAACGCCAGACCGTTCCAGACGGTGAAGGTCCCCAGCGCGAGGACGAGGAACATGGACAGCGCCCCCACCACCGCCTCCGTCGGAAGCCCCCGCCCTCGAAGGGACTCCAGCAGTCGCAGCAGCCCCGTGGTGGCCAGGAGCGACAGGGGGACAATCGACTCGGAGTAGTGGATGGGCCCCACCAGGTGCAGGCCATGGTCGTCGTGGATGAGCGCCAGCAGCAAGCTGACGACGACGCCCCACCCCAACAGCCGGGTGAACCTGTCCGCGCCGAAACCCACCGCAACGAGGAGCAGCCCCAACGGCCCCAGGAACCACAGCGCAAGCATCACCAGGTTGTAGCTGAAGTTCGCGCCGAACCGCTCCCCGAGCTGGGAGAGACTGAGGGCGCCCTTGAAGTGCGCCAGGTACGGATGGACGACTTCGTTGTTCGCCGCGAGCCTGGGAGGAAGCAGCCCCCCGGTCACCACCAGGGCATGCCCGAACGTCGCGAGCAGAGGCAGGGCCAATCCCAGCGCCACCCCCGACAGCGTCCGAGCGAGTTCACCTCGCTTCGCGCTGGCCACCAACTCGGCGACCGCCAGGGGCAGCACGAGGGCGCAGACCTCGAAGGGCCGCGTC
Source organism: Myxococcus sp. XM-1-1-1 (assembly GCF_020037095.1). Taxonomy (NCBI): domain Bacteria; kingdom Pseudomonadati; phylum Myxococcota; class Myxococcia; order Myxococcales; family Myxococcaceae; genus Myxococcus; species Myxococcus sp. XM-1-1-1. Next base: position 152,901 of record NZ_JAIQDH010000008.1, on the reverse strand, counting down.
ATCCCCGCAACCCCCAACGCAAGCCCCGTCCAGAACCATGCGCCGAGCGTGCGACGCTCGGTGGCCACCACGAAAGCCCAGAGCGCGATGGCAAGCATTCCGCGCGACAGGACATGTGCGTGGGTCGTGAAGGACAACAGCCCCATCATTGGCGACGCGACGAGCAAGGCTCCCGCCAGCAGCCCACCCGTGGCGCCGTGGCGCCGGGCTCCCACCGCGATGACACCGAGCAGGGTGAGCGCGGCCGCCACCGCGAAGATTGCATCTCCCAGGCCACTCAGTTCCGCCACGGCCCAGGCCAGTTGCACGCCGAGCCAGTCGAGTCCCGCCCACCGCCCATCATGCGCATAGAGAAAGAGGTCCGGGAACGCGATGTAGGGTGTGGGCCGAGGCATCGTACTCACGCCCGCGGCGAGCACCTGCCCGCCGAACCGCGCGGCCCACTCGTCGTCCGTGAAGGGAAACCCTCGGAGGAAGTACGCGTGTCCCACGCGCGCGAGCCCGGCAAAGAGGCACGCCAGCAGCGCGGTCCCCAGCCTGCGCTCGCGAGAGGTCAACCGTGTCACTCGCACACCCAGCGCCTGGATCTCCCGGACCAGCCAGGGGGCCAACGCCACGCCCAGCAGGCATGCCCCAGGCGTCAGCAACAGCAACGTGCCGAGCCAGACGTAGGCCTCCGCCGAGCTCGCGTTCGTCCAGGGGGGATGAAAGGTGATGCGCAAGCCCGGGGCCGTCTGGCTGAGGCCGAAAAAGCAGGCATACAGGGTGGCTCCGCACACCAGCAAGCCGACCCGTTGTCGCAGGTTCATGCGACCCCGAGCCTAGCAGCCTGTTCAGCGGACACGCGAGGCAAAGCAAGGACTCACGACGAACATTGACGCCCCTGGACTGGATTCTCCATGCTCCACGGCATCCCCTCAGCCAGGTGCTCCGTGATCGCCTTCACCCGCCACTGCCCCGCGCCCACCGAGAGCCGCTACGTGAGCGAGTCCCTCGGCTCGGGTCACACCGAGGGGGACGGTCCGTTCACGCGTCGGGCCGTCCAGTTGTTGAGTGAGCTCACGGGTGGGAGTCATGTACTGCTGACCCCATCGGGCACCCACGCGCTCGAACTTGCGGCGCTCGCGCTCGGGGTGGGGCCCGAGGACGAGGTCGTCATGCCTTCTTACACGTTCTCCTCTACCGCGAACGCGTTCGCGCTTCGGGGCGCACGTTTGCGCTGGGCGGACGTCGACCCGCGAACCTTCTCCATGGAGGCCGAGCAGCTCGAGGCCGCCTGGACGCCCGACACCACCGTCGTGGTGACGATGCCCTACGGCGGCGTGTGCAGGGACATCGACCGCATCTCACGGATGTGCGCTGCGCGCGGCGTACGCCTGGTGGAGGATGCCGCGCACGCCCTGTTCGCCAACGTGGAGGGCCGTCCGCTGGGCAGCTTCGGCCTGCTCTCGGCGCTCTCGTTCCATCGCAGCAAGAACATCTCGTGCGGCGAGGGTGGTGCGCTGCTCGTCCGCGACCCGGCCCTGGCCGTGCAGGCGGAAATCCTGCGCGAGAAGGGGACGGACCGCTCCCGCTTCCTGCGAGGAGAGGTGGACAAGTACACGTGGCAGGGCGCGGGGAGCAGTTGGCTGCTGTCGGACATCCTGGCTGCCGTGCTCACCGCGCAGCTCGAACACGCCCAGGAGTCCCAACGCCACCGGATGGCCTTGTGGCGACGGTACGCCGAAGTCCTTGAGCCCGAGGGCGCGCGACTCGGCCTGACGTTCCAGCACCCCCCTCCCGGCACCGAGCACCCCGCGCACCTGTTCGCCACCCGCCTTCCAGCCCACGTGGACCGCGCGCGCCTGCTGCAGCGGATGGCCAACGAGCAGGTCCGCGTCGCATCCCACTACGAGCCGCTGCATCTGTCGCCCTACCAGGCGCGGATGCGCCAGGGCGCCGCGCCCGTCGTACTCCCCGAAACGGAGTCGCTCGCTCCTCGACTGCTTCGTCTGCCCCTGCATGGAGGCATGTCGCTGGAGGATGCGGACCACGCGGCACGCGCGCTGGTGCGCTGCCTCGAGGCGGAGGCACCGAAGCGGTGACCGCCTCCTCCCCGGAGCGGACCGAGACCTCCTCCAACGCCATGCTCTATTCGTTCGTCGTCCCCATCTACAACGACGGGGAGCTCGCCGCCGATTTCGCGGCGGAGTTCGAACGGGTCTTCCGCCAACGGCTGGGATGCACCGACATCCAGGGGCGCGCCGAGCTGCTCTTCGTCGACGACGGCAGTCGCAACGACTCCGTCCGGCTCCTGGTGGAGCAGGTGGTGCCGCGCTTCCCGTTCGTTCGCGTCATCGAGCTCAGCCGCAACTTCGGCCAGCACGTCGCGCTGAGCTGTGGCTACCAACATGCCCGCGGTCGCTTCGTGGGCATGCTCAACGTGGACCAGGAAGACCCACCCGACCAGATTCCCCTGCTACTGGACACCTTGGAGAAAGGTGAAGCCGACATCGTCCATGGCCAGTACCAGCAAAGACATGTGACGTGGCTCAACAAGGTGACCTCGCGCGGCTTCAACGCCGTGCTCAACTGGCTCACCGGCTACGCCGTCCCCCAGGACAGCGCGACCTTGCGCATCATGAACCGGCGCTTCCTGGACGCGTACAACGCGTTGACGGAAAAGAGCCGCTATATCCCGGGGTTGGAGTTCTGGCTCGGCTTCCGACACGCCTACGTCCCCATCCGACACCAGCAGCGCACCCGGGGCCGCTCCAGCTACAATTTCCGGCGACGGCTGCGCATGGCGACGGAGACCATCATCTCCTTTTCCGATTTGCCCCTGAAGATGGCGTCCGCCCTGGGCATGGGCGTGGCCCTGCTGGGCCTGCTGATGGCGCTCTACCTGGTCATCAGCAAGCTGTTCTTCGTGGACTACCAGGCTGGCTATACGTCCACCATCGCCATCGTCGTGTTCCTCGGCGGCATCCAGATCTTCGTGGTGGGGCTGGCCAGCCTCTACATCGGCCGCGTCCTGCGCGAGGTCCAGGGGCGCCCGCTCTACGTCATTCGACAAACCCATGGGAAGTCACGCGAATGAACTCGGCACCGGTCCTCAAGAACCCGTCCCCCGACGAGGTCCGTGAACACATCTCCCGCGAGGGCTATGTCGTCATCGAGGGTGTCATGCCTCCGGACTTCGTCGCCCGCGCGCGCACGGAGCTCGCCGAGGCGATTCGCAAGGAAGAGGCCTGGCACGAAGGCCGCGCGTACCGCGACCAGAACATGGTCCTGCTGTGTGCGCTGTATGGTGGAGCCTTCTGGCAGCTCTTCGACCAGGACCAGGTCATGGCCCCCTTCGAGGCGGTCATGGGACCGGGCTGCATCGTCTACGCCTATACCTCCTCCTCCATGCCACCCGGGATGGGCAACTACTCGACGCGCATCCACGTGGACTGCCCCCGGCTCATCCCTGGATACGTGACGAACATGGGCGCGACCCTCTTGGTGGACGACTTCACCCGGGACAACGGCGCCACCTGGTTCCTGCCGGGCTCGCATACCCTCGCCGAGCCGCCGGACGAGGCCGCCTTCAAAGCCCAGGCGAAGAGGCTCATCGCCCCCGCGGGCAGCGGCTTCTTCTTCAACGCGCGTCTGTGGCACGCGGGCGGACACAATGCGTCCCAGCAGTGGCGACACGCGCTGACCCTCAACATGTGCCGCCCTTACATGAAGCAGCGCATCGACATCCCACGGGCCTTGGCCCATCAGGACCTGGGCGCGATGTCGTCCCGAGCACGCCAGAAGCTGGGGTTTCTCGCACAGGTTCCCGCCTCGCTCGACGAGTACTACGCCCCACCCTCGCAGCGGAAATTCCAGCAGGAGACCGAGTAGTGACCACGGCCAAGAACGACCAGGTGATTGCCGCCAACATCGAGGTGCATTCGCGCCTGGCGGCCATCTACGAGAAGACCGAGCCCCATTTCCGACCTGAGAACGTCCGGTTCGTCGAGGGGCGGCTGCGAGAGCTGGCCTCGAAGACCCAGGCGCGCAAGCTGCTGGACTTGGGCTGCGGCACGGGCTTCGTCATCCGCATCGCGCGCCAGTTCGTCCCGGAGATTCACGGCGTGGACGTCACCGCGGCGATGCTCGCGCAGGTGGACCGCTCGGGCCCCGCCGTCATCCATCTCCACCAGCACGACACGGGGACGTTTCCGGCCGAGCCGGGCACCTTCGATTTGGTGACGGCCTACTCCTTCCTGCACCATCTCTACGAAGTGGTGCCCACGCTGCGCACGGCCGCGAACGCGCTGCGTCCAGGCGGGGTCTTCTATGCGGACTTGGACCCCAACTACTACTTCTGGCAACAGATCGAATCCCTGGAGCGCAACGGTGACTATGCGCCCATCGTGCGCCGCGAAATCGAGGCCGTCGCGCACAAGGATGAGGAAATGCAGCGCACCCACGGTATCGACGCGGAGGTCTTCAGCCACGCGGAGTATGGCAAGGACTTCCTGGGGGGCTTTCGTGAGGAGGTACTACGCGAGCAGCTGCGTGAAGCAGGCTTCGCCCGGGTGGACTTCCACTACTACTGGTTCCTGGGACAGGCGACGCTCGTCAACGCTCCGGGGCAGACGCCGGAGGAGCGTCAGCGCAACGCCTCCCTGGTCGATGAGACGCTGCGAGCCGCGATGCCGCTGTCCCGGCCGCTCTACAAGTACGTCGGGTTCACCGCCACCAAGGGTTGATTGCGTGACGGGGGGCGCTCCCAACGGAGGCGCCCATCTCGACGTCCTCAGCCCCGCGCCGGAGCTGACGACTCCCGCCAGCCCCAGATGAAGCGCGGCGCCTCGGGGCCGACGTTCAGCAGGAGGTCTACGACGCTCACCTCGTGGACGAAGGGCGGGAACCCCTGCGGGTACTCCGGGTAGCCCCGGTAGTCGAAGTAGGACAGCCGGATGCCGGCTCGCTCGAAATCCGCAGGGTCCAGGTACGCGCGCGCCGCAGGACCGGAGACGTACTCCGTCGTGCCTAGCTGGCGCAGCAGGCTCATCAGCCGCTCCCCCTTGTACCCCTCCAGGCAGAGTTCACGCGAGTCCCGGAAGGTGGTGGTGATGCCCAGCTCGCCCGCGAGCATGCACACCAGCCCCTGATTCAGCTCCGACAGGTGGCTCCAGGCCCGCCCGAGCAACGCGTCCCTCAACACAGGCCCGTAACGCCCCCAGTACGGAGCGGTCCGGTAGTTCTGTCGAAGGATGTCGAAGTGACGCTCAGCCCAACGAGGGTCCGTCATCGTCACGTCGCAGATGCGCCGGTGGATATGCGCGCCGACGGGCACCGACAACCACTCCGGACCTCGCGGAGTCTTGATTCGATTGCGATGTCGCCAGTCGTTCTTGGTGAACTGGACGTCATCGTAGAAGACGAACAGGTCCACGGAATGGATGATGTCGAAGTAGCCCTTCCACGGCAGGTAGTTGGATTGCAGCACTGCGACCTTCATCGGGCCTCTCCGCGCGCCGCGAGCTGCTCTCGCGTGACGAACTCCTCCGCCAGAATCCCCATGTAGATGGCGTCCACCCTCCGCCCCTCCAAAAGGAACTCGCCGCGCAGCCGGCCTTCCTCCTGGAACCCCAGCGAGAGATAGGTGCGCCGTGCCGCCACGTTTTCGTCATGGACGGTGAGCCACACCTTGAACAGCTTCAAGGAATCGAAGGCATGCGCCAGTGCCTCGCGCACCGCGCACCGCCCCACGCCCCTACCTCGTTCGTCGGGTTCTCCGATGTAGATGGACAGACGCGCCGTCGAGAGGTGCCCGTCGAACCGGTCGAGGACGACGTTGCCCACATGGCGCTCGCCAACCAGGATGGCGAAGCCCCACACGCCGCTTCCGGGGAGTCGTGCCTGGGCAATCCATTCGAGCGTCCGCTCCAGGGAAGCCTCGGTGCGGATGCCCACACCCAGCCTTACCGCCGGGTCCTTCATCCACCGGAACATCGCGGGAGCATGGGCCGGCATTATCGGACAGAGCCGGAGGTCGGAACGACGCGTCCTCGGGGCCATGGGTTCGCCCACCTTACGCGCCCTTGCCGGAGGACGACCCGGGCTCCTCCAGCTCATCCGTGAGGCCGTGCTTCGCCAGCCGGTAGCGGAACGAACGGAACGACAGCCCGAGCAGCTCCGCGGCGCGCGTCTTCACGCCGCCCGCCTGCTTCAGGGCCGCCAACAGGTAGCGCCGCTCGCTGTCGTCCAGGTGGCGCTCCAGGTTGAAGCCCGTGCCCAGCGACGGCTCGCCCGGCTCGCCCGGGCGTGACATCGGCTCCGACTCGCCGCGCACCGCGGGCGGCAGCGTGGACGGGCCCAGCAGGTCCGAGTCCGACAGCGTCGCCGCGCGCTCCACCATGTTCTGCAGCTGGCGCACGTTGCCGGGGAACGCGTAGCGCTCCAACAGGTCCAACGTCTCCTGCGCGAAGCGCAGCGCCGGACGCCCCAGCTCCTCCGCCATCCTCGACAGGAAGTGGCCCGCGAGCAGCGAGATGTCCCCCGCGCGCTCACGCAGCGGCGGCAGCTCGAGCGTAATCACGTTGAGCCGGTAGAAGAGGTCCTCGCGGAAGCGCCCCGCCTTCACCTCCGCCTCCAGCCGCCGATTGGTCGCCGCGATGACGCGCGCCTGGAAGGGCACCTCCGCCGCGCTGCCCACCGGCTTCACCTTGCGCTCCTGCAACACACGCAGGAGCTTGACCTGCGTGGCCAGCGGCATCTCCCCCACCTCGTCCAACATCACGGTGCCCTCACCCGCGGACACCAGCAGCCCCGAGCGCTCGTGCAACGCCCCCGTGAAGGCGCCCTTCACGTGGCCGAACAGCTCGCTCTCCAGCGTGCCCTCGTTGAGCGCCGCGCAGTTGAAGGGCAGGAACGGCTGCGCCGCCCGGCTGCCTCGCATGTGGATGGCCCGCGCCACCAGCTCCTTGCCCGTGCCGCTCTCCCCCGTCACCAGCACCGTGCTGCGCCCCGGCGCCACCTTCTCCACCAGCGACCACACCGCCTGCATCCGGGCGCTCTGCCCCACCGCCATGCCCAGCCCGGGCAACAGCCGCGCGCGCAGGGTGGTGTTCTCCTGCCGCAAGAGGCGCTTCTCCAGCGCCTTCTGCACCAGGAGCCGCAGCTCGTCGTTGTCGAAGGGCTTGCAGATGTAGTCGTACGCGCCCTCGCGCATCGCCTCCACCGCGGCGGCGGGCGAACCGAAGGCGGTAATCAGCACGACCTCCGGCGGCTCCTTGCGCGCACGCGCCGTGCGCAGCACGTCCAGACCGCTGCCCGTCCCCAGCTTCATGTCGGAGATGACCAGGTCCACGCCATCCCGCGCGAGCACCTCGCACGCGGGCTTCACCCCGGGCACGCTCGTCACCACGTAACCCTCGCGGTGCAGCAGGAGCTCCAGGTACTCGCGCATGGACAGCTCGTCATCCACGACGAGGACATGGCCCCGGAAGGCGCCCTCTTGGGCCTGCATGGTCGTCACAGCGGCAACCCCACGACGAACTCCGTTCCCTCGGCCGGGTCCGAGCGCACGCGGATGGAGCCCCCATGCGCGCGGACGATGGAATGCGCGGTCGACAGCCCCAGCCCCGTGCCCCCGTCCCGCGTGGTGAAGAAGGGCTCGAACAGGTGTCCCATCATCTCCTCCGTGATGCTCCCCGCCGAGTCCCACACCCGAATCTGCGCTTCCTTCTCACTCCTGGCCAATCCCACCTTCACCTCACCCCTGGGCCCCGCGGCCTGGAAGCCGTTGCGCACCAGGTTGATGAGCACCTGACGCAGCTGGTCCGGGTCCACCGCGGCCATCAGCGGCTCGCGCGCGGACACCTCCACCCGCACGTCCCGGGCCAGCGGGTCCGCGCGCAGCATGTCCACCGTCTCCGTCAGGAGCGAGTCCAGGGGCACCTCCCGCCGCACCGGCTCCGGAGGCCGCGCGAAGCGCAGGAAGTCCTCCACCAGCCGCCCCAGCCGGTCCGACTCGCGCACCAGGATGTTGGTGAGCTTCTGCACCACCACGTCGCTCGAGCGCTCCTGCGCGAGCAGCTGCGCCGAGCCCCGCATCGCCGCCAGCGGGTTTCGCAGCTCGTGCGCCAGCTGCGCGGAGAGCGTCCCCAGGCTCGCCAGCCGGTCCGAGCGCTCCAGGTCCTCCTCCATCCTGCGCAGCTCCGTCAGGTCCTGGAACACGATGAGCAGCGCGCCCGACTCACCCTCCAGCGGCGTCACCGACAACCCCAGGATGCGACGGCGGCCCTGCTCCGCGCCCACCACCAGCTCGCCTCGCGACGAGCGAGGCGCCAGCACCGACACCCCCGGCAGGAGCGCCTCCAGCGGCTGGCCCACGCCCTCGACTCCCTCCACCTGGAGGATGGCGCGCGCGGCGGCGTTGACGAAGGTGACGCGGCGCTGCGAGTCACAGGTGATGAGCCCCGACGGCATGGAGGACAGGATCTGCTGCTGCAGCCCACCCAACCGGCGCAGGTCGGCCTCGCGCGCCGACAGTGCGCCGCCCGTGGCGGACAGCTGACGCGACAGGTAGCCCGCCAGCACCGCGATGAGGCCCAGCGCGAGCAGGTTGCTGCCCAGCACGAACAAGCCGCGGCTGGACCACACTGGCCCCAAGGGCGCCGTGTCCGTCAGCCGCAGCACCACCACCAGCGAGGAGAAGGACACCGCGCCCGCAGCCGCCACCCACAGCGCGCCGCGCCAATCCAGCACCACCGCGGCGCCGATGACGGCCAGGCTGTAGAGGAACGTGAGCGGCGAGTCGGAGCCACCGCTCAGGAAGACGAGGCCCGTGGCGATGACCACGTCGCCCAGCACCTGCACCCACGCATCCAGCCGCCCCGCCCTCTCGCGCCGCAGGCGGATGCCCACCACCACCGTGGACACATAGGCCGCGATGATGACGGCCAGGGACAGCGAGTCCGCCCGGCTCGGCTCCTCGAGGGGTTGGAGCAGCAGTCGCCCCACGGTGATGACGAGCGACAGGCTCGCCGCCACCGTGCGGAACAACACCAGCCACACCAGGCGCACGCGGAGCCGCTCGGCCTCGTCCGCGCGCACGCTGGAGACGACGGAGCTACTTGATGGCACCGGCAATGGAGAAGATGGGCAGGTACATGGCGATGAGGAAGCCGCCGACCACGCCGCCGAGGAACACCATCAGGAGGGGTTCGATCATCGCCGTCAGCGCGCCGACGGCGGTGTCCACCTCGTCGTCGTAGAAGTCGGCGATCTTGTTGAGCATGGTGTCCATGGCGCCCGTCGCTTCACCGACGCCAATCATCTGCACCACCATGGAGGGGAACACCTTCGTCTCCAGCAGAGGGCCCGCGATGTTCTTGCCCTCGGCGATCTTCCCGCGCACGTAGTAGATGGCCTCTTCCACCGTCTTGTTGCCGGCCGTCTTCGCCGTCACGTCCAGCGCGTCGAGGATGGGCACGCCGGAGGAGATCATCGTGCCCAGGGTGCGCGTGAAGCGCGCCACGGCCACCTTGCGCAGCACGGGCCCGAACAGCGGCATCTTCAGGAACACCTTGTCCCAGAACTTGCGGCCCTTGGGCTGCTTGTAGCTCCAGGAGAAGGACACCACCACCACGGTGATGGAGGCGACCACGTGGAACCAGTACGCCTCCGCCCACGCGGACAGGTCCACCACGAACTGGGTGGGGGCCGGCAGCGCCGAGCCGAAGTCCGCGAACATGGCGGCGAACACCGGCGTCACCTTGAGGAGCAGCAGCGCCGTCACGCCGACGGCCACCAGGATGACGATGGCCGGGTAGGTCATCGCGCCCTTGACCTTGCGCTTGAGCTTCTCGCTCTTCTCGCGGTAGGCCGCGAGCCGGTTGAGGATGGTGTCGAGGATACCGCCGACCTCGCCGGCCGCGCACAGCTGGACGTAGAGCTCGTCGAAGACCTTCGGATGCTCCTTGAGCGCGTCGGCGAAGGTGCTGCCCTGCTCCACCTTGCCCTTGATGGCCAGCAGCACCTTCTTGAAGGCCGGGTTGTCCATCTGGCTGGCGAGGATGTCCAAGCACTGCACCAGCGGCAGACCCGCGTCGATCATCGTCGCGAACTGACGGGTGAAGACGAGGATGTCCTTGCCCGTCACACCGCCCATGCCCGGCAGGGTGATGTCGCCGTCGAGCGCGCTCTTCTTGCGCACCTTGACGGGGTTGAGACCCAGGGACTTCAGACGGGCGTTGACGGCCTCGGAGTCCGAGGCCTCCATCTCACCCTTCTTGGTCTCACCGCTCTTGGTCTTCGCCTCCCAGAGGAACTGGGCGGTGTTCTTCTTGGAAGCTGACTTCTGGACTGCCTGTGCTGCCATGAGCTCGACCTCCGCGGACGCGCGCGCGAGTCTAACCGCTGAATCTCAAAACCAGGAACTAACGACCCGCCGCTCCCCCGGCCGGCCGCTGGGCCCCCGGTACCACGCCGCCCGTGGCCAGGATGTTGCGCAGCTCCTCCGGGTCGCTGGAGCGCCCGAAGGCCTCGTCCTGCGAGATGACCCGTCGGAGCAGCAGCGCCGCCAGGGCCTGGTTGAAGGTCTGCATGCCGTACTTGGCCTGTCCCACCTGCATGGACGAGTAGATCTGATGGACCTTGTCCTCGCGGATGAGGTTCCGGATGGCGGGGTTGGGCACCATGACCTCCAGCGCCAGCACGCGTCCCGGAGCGCCCGCCTTGGACACCAGGGCCTGGCTCATCACGCCCTCCAGCACGAAGGACAGCTGGGCGCGCACCTGCGGCTGCTGGTACGGCGGGAACACGTCCAGCACGCGGTTGATGGTCTGCACCGCGCTGTTGGTGTGCAGCGTCGCGTAGCAGATGTGACCCGTCTCCGCGATGGTGAGCGCCGCCTCGATGGTCTCCAGGTCGCGGAGCTCACCGACCAGCACCACGTCCGGGTCCTGGCGGAGGATGTACTTGAGGGCCGTCTTGAAGTTGCGGGTGTCCGCGCCCACCTCGCGCTGGTTGACCAGGCAGTTCTTGTGCGGGTGCAGGTACTCGATGGGGTCCTCGATGGTCATGATGTGCTCATGACGCTCGGTGTTGATCTTGTCGATCATCGAGGCCAGCGTGGTGGACTTGCCCGAGCCCGTGGGGCCCGTCACCAGGATGAGGCCGCGGGGCTTCTTCACCAGCTCCGCGACGATGGGCGGCAGGCCCAGCTCCTGGAAGGTCAAAATCTTGAACGGAATGGTGCGGAACGCGCCGGCCACCGCGCCGCGCTGCATGAAGATGTTGGCGCGGAAGCGCGACAGCCCCTTCACGCCGAAGGACAGGTCCAGCTCGTTGTCCTCCTCGAACTTGTGCTTCTGGGCGTCCGTGAGGATGGAGTAGCAGAGCTGCTTGGTCTCCACGGGCGTCAGCGGCGCCGTCTTCAAGGGGACGAGCTCGCCGTCCACACGCAGCTGGGGCGGGGAGCCGGTGGTGATGTGGAGGTCGGAAGCGCCCTTCTCGACCATCGCCTTGAGGAGCTGGTGCAGGTTGGCCACGGTGGGGGTGTCCTTCGAATCAGTCTGGGGGAGGAAGTGACTAGAAGCGGTCCGGGGCGGTGTTGCCCACGACTTCTTCCAGGGTGGTCGCGCCGTCCATCACCTTCTTGAGGCCGCTCATGCGCAGGCTGCTCATGCCCAGGCGGATGGCCTCCTGCTTGAGCTCGGAGGCGGACGCGCCGTTGATGACCAGCTCCTTGAGGCCGTCCCAGAAGGGCATGACCTCGTAGATGGCCACGCGGCCCCGGTAGCCACGGTCGTTGCAGTCGCGGCAGCCGACCTTCTCGTACAGGGTGAAGGTGCCCATCTTGTCCGGGGGGATGCCGGCGTCGATGAGGGCCTGCTCGTCCACCTTGTCCGCGGGCTTCTTGCAGGCCGGGCACAGCCGGCGCGCCAGACGCTGGGCGAGGATGAGGTTGAGCGAGGCGGTCACCAGGAACGGCTCGATGCCCATGTTGAGCAGGCGGCTGACCGTGCCCGGGGCGTCGTTGGTGTGCAGCGTGGAGAGCACCAGGTGGCCGGTGAGGGCCGCCTTCACGCCGATCTCCGCCGTCTCGAAGTCGCGGATCTCACCAATCATGATGATGTCCGGGTCCTGGCGGAGGAACGAGCGCAGCGCGGCCGCGAAGTTCAGGCCGATGTCGTCGTGCATCTGCACCTGGTTGATGCCGGCGAAGTTGAACTCGACCGGGTCCTCCGCGGTGGAGATGTTGGTGCCCACGTCGTTGAGGCTGGAGAGCGCCGAGTACAGCGTCGTCGTCTTGCCCGAGCCCGTGGGGCCCGTCACCAGCACCATGCCGTAGGGCCGGTCGATGGCCTCCTTGAACCACGCGAGCGGCTGCGGGTCGAAGCCCAGCTTGGTCATGTCCAGCTGGAGGTTGCTCTTGTCGAGCAGACGCATCACGACCTTCTCGCCGAAGAGCGTGGGACACACGCTCACGCGGAAGTCCATCTCCTTGCCGCCGCCCATCTTGATCTTGATGCGGCCGTCCTGCGGCAGGCGCCGCTCGGAGATGTCCAGCGAGGCCATGATCTTCAGACGCGAGGTGATCGCGTTGCGAAGCTTCATGGGCGGCCGCATCACCTCGTACATCACGCCGTCGATGCGGAAGCGGACCCGGAAGTCCTTCTCGTACGGCTCGATGTGGATGTCGGACGCGCGCTTCTTGATGGCGTCCATCAGGATGAGGTTCACCAGCTTGACGACGGGCGCGTCATCCGCGGCCTTCGCCATCTCGTCGATGTTCTCCGTCTCCTCCTTCGCCAGCTCGATGTCGTCGCCGACGTCGCCGACGATCTCCTCCATCGAGGGGCCCTTCTCCGCGTAGTAGCGCTCGATGGCCTCGCGGATGGAGACCTCCGAGGCCACCACCGTCTCGATGTTGTAGCCGGTGAGGAACTTCAGGTCGTCCACGGCGAAGATGTTGGACGGGTCGCACATGGCCACGATCAGCGACGGGCCCGCGCGGTTGACCGGAATCACCAGGTGCTTCTCGGCCACTTCCTTGGGCACGAGCTTGATGATGTCCGGGTCGATGTCGAAGTCCTTCAGGTTGATGGCCGGCACGCCGTACTGCTTGGAGAGGAAGTCGGTGAGCTTCGACTCCTCGATGGCGCCCGTCTTGATGAGCGCGGTGCCGATGCGCGTGCCGCTCTTCTGCTGCTCTTCCTGGGCCTTGCGAAGCTGCTGGACGGAGATGAGGTTCTCGCGGACCAGCAGTTCACCCAATCGACCGGACATTCGTGAAGCCTCTTCCTTGTGGCAAAGAAGGACGAAGCGGGCGGGGGCCCACCTCGCTCCAGGGGAGACGCGGGCGTTGCCTCGGGGCCCCACAGCACCTTTGGCACGGTTCCTGACTGCGAATTAGAGGGGAGCCGCTCACATCCGTCAAGGCGCCCCCTCGGGCCGCCGGATCCGCCAACCCGTTGAACACTCACGGGAAAAATGCGGGGCTCAGGCGCCGGTCCTGGCAATCACCGTGCGAGCGGCCTCGACATCCCGCTTGATCTGCCCCGTCAGCTCCGCCACGGAGCCGAAGCGCTGCTCGGGGCGCAGCCGCTCCAGGAACTGCACCCGCAGCTCGCGGCCGTAGATGTCCCCGGAGAAATCCAGGAGGTGCGCCTCGATGGTGACCTCGGTGCCGCCGAAGGTGGGCTTGATGCCGATGTTCGCCGCGCCCCCGTGCCACGCGCCCTCCGCATCCTTGAGGAAGCGCACCCGGATGGCGTAGACGCCCGGCGCCGGCCGCAGCTCGTTCTGCGTGTCCACGTTGGCCGTGGGAAAGCCGATGGTGCGCCCGCGACCCGCCCCCGCCACCACGGTGCCGTCCAGATCGAACGGGCGGCCGAGCAGGCGGCACGCCGCGGACACCCGGCCCTCCAGGATGTACTCGCGCACCCGCGACGACGAGGCGACGACGCCGTCCACCGTGACGGGCGTCACCACGTGCACCCGGGCGCCCCGGCGGCCCGCGGCCTCGCGCAGCGTGTCCACCGTGCCCGCGCGCGCGGCGCCATAGGTGAAGTCGCTGCCCACCACCACGTGCGAGACGCCCAGCCTGTCGAAGAGCGTGGCCTCGAAGTCGCCGGGCCCCGTGCGGGCATAGTCGCGCGAGAAGGCCTGCACCACGGAGGCCTCCAGCCCACAGGCGGCGAGCAGCTCCAGGCGCCGGGGCAAGAGCGTGATGAGCTTGGGCGCCAGGTCCGGCTGGAGCACCTTGCCCGGGTGGGGGTTGAAGGTGAACGCCGCCGGGGACGCGTGCTTGCGCGCCTCCGCGAACAGGGCCTGGTGGCCCACGTGCACGCCGTCGAAGTTGCCCAGAGCCAGCGCCCGGCCCTCGAGCGCCCGGCCCGCCTCCGCCACCGAGTGGAAGACCTTCATGCCCCCCCTATACCAGTGTTTTTCCCTGGCCAGACCCCGCTTGGCCGTGGTTGGAGCGCCTGGAACATGCCCCGCCCTCGCCTGCTGCCAGACCCCGTCGGACTCCACCTCGTCGAAATGGCCACCCCTCCCGACTGGGACGCCGAGTTCGGCTTCGCGGGCCCCCTGGAGCTCGAAATCGGCTCCGGCGCCGGCGGCCACGCCCTGGAGTACTGCCGCCGAAATCCCCAGGTGCGCTTCGTCGCCTTCGAGTGGCGCAAGAAGTACGCCCGCGACACCCAGGACCGCGCCGCCAAGGCCGAGATGAAGAACCTGCGCGTCGTCGAGTCCGACGCCCGCTTCGTCGTGCCCCGCATCTTCGCGGACAACTCCCTGGCCGCCATCCACCTCCAGTTCCCCGACCCCTGGTGGAAGCGCTCCCACGCCAAGCGCGCCGTCGTCCAACCCGACTTCGCGAAGCTCCTGCTCGCGAAGCTCGTCCCCGGCGGCCTCTTCGACATGCGCACCGACGTCCAGGACCGCGCCGTCAACATGCTCTCCATCCTGGAATCCGTGGGATTCCACAACCCCTTGGGTTCCGGCGTTTTCCATCCGTATGACCCGGAGGAGGTGCCCTCCACGCGGGAGCGGCGGTACCTGTCGTCGGGGGAGCCGGTGTACCGGGCGCGGCTGCGCAAACCGCTCTGAGCGCATGAAGTGACGGGCACTTGCCGTCCCCCTTGGCTTCGGTGGGGACGGCGGGTGAGAATCAGAGCCATTCTGGCAGCGCGGGATGATTGCACTGGGGGCGCAACCGCATGGCGGACGGCGAGAGGAAGAAGACGCAGGAGGTCGCGCGTCGGGCGGGGACAGGCGGGGAGCTCAGTGGGCGGACGGTGCTCATCGTCGACGACGACCCGGCGCATGTGGCGCACGTGCGCGAGGGGCTGGCGCCGCGGGGCTACGTGTTCAAGGAGGCGCACGACGGGACACAGGCCCTGTCGGCCATCCGCGAGTCGCGGCCGGACCTCATCCTGATGGACGTGGAGATGCCGGGGCTGGGCGGCGTGGAGGTGTGCCGCATCATCAAGGCGAACGCGGGGGAGGACGGGTTCGGCTTCATCCCGGTGATTCTGATGACGGCGCGCCAGGCGGCCGGGAAGGTGGAGGGGCTGGAGCTGGGCGCGGACGACTACCTGGTGAAGCCCTTCGACATGCTGGAGCTGTCGGCGCGGGTGAAGTCGATGCTGCGGCTCAAGGCGCTGCAGGACGCGCTGGTGGAGAAGAACCGGGAGCTGGACCGGGCCAACAAGGAGCTGGCCAAGAAGCGCGAGGAGCTGCTCGCGCTGTCGCGCACGGACGGGCTGACGGGGCTGTACAACCGGCGCTGCTTCGAGGAGCGGCTGAGCGAGGAGTTCGCGCGCTCCAGGCGCTACCAGTCCCCGCTGTCGCTGGTGATGCTGGACATCGACCACTTCAAGCGCATCAACGACACCTTCGGCCACGTCTTCGGGGACCAGGTGCTCAAGGCGGTGGCCCAGACGACGCGCGCGCGGCTGCGCGAGGTGGACATGCTGGCGCGCTACGGCGGCGAGGAGTTCATCGCGCTCCTGCCGGAGACGGCGCCCCAGGACGCGCTCAAGGTGTGCGAGCGCGTGCGCGAGGCCATTGCGGCCCTGGGCGTGGAGCACGTGGGCGCGGACGGAAGGCCCCAGCAGGTGCGACTGACGGCGTCACTGGGCGTGGCGACGGTGCCCTCCCCGGATTTGGAGACGGCGGAGGCGCTCTTGCGCGCGGCGGACGCGGGGCTCTACGCGGCCAAGGGAGCGGGGCGAAACCGTGTCCAGCAACACGTTCCGTGACACTGCCTCACCAGAGGCTTTCCCCCGGCGCTGGTTTGACCTAAACCCCACTCCCATGCGCCTGACCGCGACGACGCCCTGGTTGCTGGCCCTGCTCCTGGTGGGCATGGGCGGCTGCAACCAGCCCCGCTTCGGCACACCGCAGGACGCCTATACCTCCTTCCACCGGCTGGTGAAGCGCGGTGAGCTGCGTCAGGCCTGGGGCGCGTTGTCCCAGCCGACGCAGGCGGCCCTCCAGAAGAGGGCGCAGGCGGTGAGCGATGCCTCCGGTGGCGCGGTGAAGGCCGAGCCCCTGGGCCTGTTCTTCGCGAATGTCCCCCCTCCTCCGGATGTTACGGAGGTCTCCCTGGTCCGGGAGGCGGGCGACGAGGCGACCGTGCTCGTGCGCTCGTCAGGCAGCACCCATGAGGTCCGGATGGTCCGGGAGCCGTCTGGGTGGAAAGTGGACCTCTCAGCCTCCCTCCAGCCGTGAAGCCGGGCATGCCCGGGCTCCTCGCATCAGGTAACGTACGACTGTGAACGATCGGAAGACACGGCGGGTCATCCCCGCGGTCGAAGTCATCCGGCGGCCGGCCTCGACGCCCGGCAGCGCTGGGCAGAGTCCGTCCCCCTCGGACTCCCCTGCGCCCACGCCGCGCCCCACGCCCCGCCCCACCACGGCGGGTCCGGCGGCCCCCGTCGCGCCCCGTCCCGCGGGCGTGGCGCCCACGCCCCGTCCCGCCACTCCGGCGGCGGCCGCCCCGGCGAGCCCCGCCGCGCCAGCCCCCTCGCCCGCGCCGCGTCCTTCGGTGCCGGTGGCCTCCAGCGCTCCCCGCCCCTCGGGCGTGGCGCCGGGCGCCCGGCCGATGGCGCCTCGCTCGCCTGGAGGGCCCGGTGGCCCGGGTGGACGTCCGGGCGGCTTCGGTGGCCGTCCCGGGGGCTTCCGCTCCTCGGCGCCCCGGCCCCCGCCCACGCCCGAGCAGATCCTCGCGCTCGCGCAGCGCGAGCACGTTCCGGCGCGCATCGCCAAGGGTGAGCTGGAAGGCAAGATGAAGTGCCGCATCTGGCGCAAGCTGCACGCCGAGGAGGCCAAGCGCTTCGACCAGGTCTACGAGCTGATGGGCCAGACGCCGGGGCTGTCGCTGGGGGACGCGTTCGGCGTGCTCCAGAGCGGCATGACGGTGGCGGAGTTCATGGCGCGCAAGGAGCGCACCCAGCGCAAGGCGGCCATCAAGCAGGCGCGCGGCGAGGTGGACAACGCCGTCGTCGCCGAACTGCTCTCGGGCCTCATCGCCGGCAAGACGGAGGTCTCCGTGGTGCTGGCGGAGCGCTCGCTCCTGGACACGCTGGTCGCCGAGGAGCCCATCGCCTTCACGCTGGAGCGCACCGGGCGGCTGGAGAAGCTGCAGGTGGTGCTGCTGGCGCGGCGCGGGGAGTGGGAGCGGCTGCTGCCCGGCCTGGAGCGCGACGCGAAGCTCACCCAGAAGCCCGCGACGGTGGCCCGTCAGCCGGACAAGCGGCCGTACTCGGACCCGCGCGCGTTCCTGGACCACCTGGGCCAGCAGGTGAAGCTGGTGCTGCGCAACGGCATCACACTCCAGTTGCCGCTGATGCACGTGGGCCGCTTCGACCTGCTGTTAGGCGAGACGGGCCACGAGGTGTTCGTCCCGCTCCACGCGCTGCTGCGCTTCGAGCCGGTCGCCGCGAGCGCTCCCGCCACCGAGGCCTGAAGCCAAGGCCGCGGAATTTCGCGGGGGCGCCGCCCCTTCCTCCATCTTTCGCCGAGCGAGGCACCCACTCCATGCGCCCCTTCATCTCCCGCATCATCAAGCCCTGGCTCGCGCTGGCCGCGACGGCCGCCATGGTGGGCGCCACCCAGCAGGGCTGCACCAAGGACACCCCGCCCGCCGCCGCCGCGGCCCCCGCGCCCACCGTCCCGGAGAAGCGGGAGAACGGCGTGCGCGTGGTGGAGCTGACGGTGACGGAGAAGGGCTACGAGCCCAGCCCCGTGCAGCTCAAGAAGGACGAGCCGGTGAAGCTGGTGGTGACGCGCAAGACGGACCAGACGTGCGCGACGGAAGTCGTGATGGACGACTACGGCATCAACACCGCGCTGCCGCTGGGCCAGCCGGTGGACATCACCTTCACGCCCAAGACGTCCGGCAAGCTGGTGTACGGCTGCGCCATGGGGAAGATGATTTCCGGCGTTTTCCTGGTGGAGTGAAGACGTAGGCCGAAATCTGGGCACCGCGCCGGGGAGGAGTAGTGTGCCGGCCCTGCATGGGCGGCGCGGCGGAGCTCTTCACGCGGCATGTCTTCCTGGACCTCGAGACCACGGGGTTGGATCCACGTGCCGACGAAATCATCGAGCTGGGGTGTCTGTTCTTCGAGAACGGGCGCGAGGTGGACCGCTTCGCGCGGCTGTACTCGGCGTCCAAGCCCCTGCCCCTCACGATTCGTCGGCTCACGGGCCTGACGGACGCGGACCTGGAGGGCCGGCCACGCTTCGGCGTGGACCTGGAGGACCTCAAGGCGCGGCTGACGGGCTGGACGGTGGTGGCGCACAACGCCTCGTTCGAGAAGGGCTTCCTGCCGGACCTGTTGGGCTCCATTCGCGCGCCGGTGCTCGATTCGTGCGAGCTGATGCACTACCTGCACCCGGAGCTGCCCAGCCACTCGCTGGAGTCGCTCTTGCGCTGGGCGGGGCTGGGCATCCGCCAGCCGCACCGCGCGGTGTCCGACTGCGAGGCGGTGTACGCGGTGCTCGTGCAGACGATGGAGCGCTGCATCAGCGACGGGCGCGGCGAGGACCTCGCGGACCTCGTGGCCACGCTGGACCCTCGGGCGGCGCGGCGGCTGGGCTCCGCTGACGTCCTCGAGGAGGGCGCGTTCGATTACGACGAGTGGCCGCTGCTGGAGTTGCTGTCGCGACTGAACGCGGCCTGCCGGGCGAGGCCCATGCCGCTGGCGCTCGAGACGCAAGGCGGCTTCCTGCGCGGACGTCCGGAGCGGCGTCGCGCGGCGGGCATGCCCGCGGTCGCGGAGCCCGAGGCCGAGACGCCGGTGGTGCCGGTGCGGGCCGACGAGGTGTCCGCGATTCTGGGCGCGGGCGGAGCGCTGGAGCAGCGTGAAGAAGGCTTCCGCAGTCGGCCCGCGCAGCTCGACATGGCGCAGGCGGTGGCGCGCGCGTTGTCGGACGGGGAGCAGGTGGCGGTGGAGGCGGGCACGGGCACGGGCAAGTCGCTCGCGTACCTGACGCCCGCGGCCCTCTTCGCCGCGCGCAACGGGCGGAAGGTCGGCGTGGCGCCGCACACCAAGACGCTGCAGGACCAGCTGCTGGAGAAGGACCTGCCCCGCCTGCACCGCGCGCTGGGGGGCACGTTCGGCTACGCGCTGCTCAAGGGCCAGTCGAACTACCTGTGCCGCCGCCGCGCGCTGGAGGCCACGCGCGTGGAGCCGGGCATGGGGCACAACGCCCGCGCGCCCCGGGCGTACCTGCGCGCGTACCTGCGCCGCAGCGTCGAGGGAGACCTGGACCGGCTGAGCCACTGGTTCCGCGAGCGCTTCCCGGTGCTGATGGGGTTGATGCCGGCGGTGCGCTCCGAGGCGGCGACGACGCTGGGCGACAGGTGCCCGCATCACCACCGGTGCTTCTACCACTCGGCGGTGGCCCAGGCGCGCGAGGCGGACGTGCTGGTCATCAACCAGTCACTCGCCTTCGCGTGGCCCGCGCGCTACCCGAAGCTCGAGCACCTGATTCTCGACGAGGCGCACGAGGTGGAGGACGTGGCCACCACGGCGCTCACCGTGGAGCTGTCGGACCTGGCCTTCCACCGGCTCACCGAGCGGCTGCACGGACGAGACGGACGACACGGCCTGTTCGCCGAGCTGCGGCGCGCGCTGTCCGCCTCCCGGCGCGAGGAGTCCCGCGCGCTGATGGGTCAGGTGGAGGACGCGCTGCGCCGGCTGATGGACGAGGCGCGGGACCTGGGCGCGCGGGTGACGGAGCTGTGTGAGCCCTCGGCGACGGCGGCCGGAGAGGACCCGGACGAGGGCGCCTATGCCCCGGAGCTGCGCGTGACGGAGGCCGTGCGCGCGCTGCCCGCGTGGACGCCGGTGCGAGAGGGGCTGGAGCTGGTGCGCGGCGCGCTGCAGGCGCTGCACACGCTGCTCGCGGTGCGCGTGCTGGAGGCCCTGCCGGAGCTGGCGGCGCGGATGCCGGCGCTGGAGCGCGAGCTGTCCGGCGCGACGACGGAGCTGGGAGAGCTGTCGACGCTGGCCACGGAGCTGTCGGGCGAGGCGGCGGCGGGGCGGTGCTACTCGGCCACGGCCGAGCCCCGGCGTCAGCGCTGGAGCGTGGGCGCGCAGCCGGTGGACGTGTCCTTCCACGTGTCGCGCGACTTCGCCGCGAACAAGCGCGCGCTGGTGCTCACCTCCGCCACGCTGGGCCCGAGCAACGGGAGCGGCACGCCCTTCGTGTTGAAGCGCCTGGGGCTGGATGGCCGGGGCGACAAGCCCGCGCCCCGGTTGTTGCGCGCGCCCTCACCCTTCCAACTGCACGAGCAGGCGCTCGTCGTGCTCGTCACGGACGCGCCGCGCGCGCACGAGGAACCCTTCGTCGACTGGGCCGCGACGCGCATCTCCGGCCTCGCGCAGACGATGGGCGGGCGGCTGTTGGGGCTGTTCGCGTCCACGCGGCGCATGGAGCGCGTGGGCGCGGAGGCTCGCAACCGGCTGGAGCCGCTGGGCATCGAGGTGCTGCGGCAGTCCCGAGGCCACGGCCGCTCCCTGGCGGCGCGGCAGGAGCGCGACACGGGCACGGTGCTCTTGGGCACGAAGAGCTTCTGGCAGGGCGTGGACATCCCCGGGCGCGGCGTTGGGTGCGTCTTCATCGACAAGCTCCCGCTGGAGCCCGCGCTGCGTCCGCTGGTCGCCGCGCGCGAGGAGCCGCTGGCCCGCGCGGGGGGCGAGTATCAGGGATTCCTCCAGTACCGGCTGCCGCGCGCGCTGCTCCTGCTGCGGCAGGGCGTGGGGCGGCTCATCCGCTCCACCACGGACCGGGGCGTCGTCATCATCGCGGACCCGGGGCACCCCAGCTACCGCGCGTACCTGATGAACGCCCTGGAGGGCTACCGCGTGGAGGCGCTGCCGTGGGCGCAGGCGCGCCTGCGCATCCACGGCGTGCTCAAGCAGACGGGGCTCCTCGTGGACTCACCCGCTCCGCGCTGAACAAGGCTCAAGCGTCCAGGCGCGCTCGGAAGCGGGACTCCAGCGCGCGCAGCTCGCCTGACGCCCCGCCACGCTGAGCGCGGCTCAAGCGTCCAGGCGCGCTCGGAAGCGGGACTCCAGCGCGCGCAGCTCGCCGAGCGACTCACCCGACGCCCCGCTCCGCTCCGCGACCTCCAGCGCCTTCGCCAAGGCCCGCGCGTCCTCTTCGCTCTGCTCGCGCAGCCGCTGCATCATCGTCCGCGTCGCGTCGAACAAATCCTTCAGCTCGTCACCATCGCGCAGGCCATACGACGGGGGACGCAGCTTGCCCTCCGCCACCTCCCCCACCATGCGCCGGATGCGCAGCAGCGGGCCCGCCACCCGGTGCGTCACGACGATGGTGCCCAGCGCCACCACGGCGATGAAGGCCAACAGGAACGCGCCCAGCACCCACCACGTGGCGCGCTGGCGCCACTCGAGCTCCGCGCGCTGCGCGACGATGGCCGCGCGCTCCTGCTCGTAGGCCGCGTCGATGGTCTGCGCCTTCTCCCGGAAGGCGGCCTCGAATGCCGGGTCATCCATGCGCGCGAGCAGCTCGTTGGAGAGCGTGGCGCTGGACAGCTCCCGGCTCACCTCCGCGGCCTTCGAGCGCGCCTCCACCGCCGTCGCCGTCTCCTGCATCAGCGCCCGCGCCGAGCGCACCAGGAACACGCCCAAGAGCGCCGACAGCACCAGCGTCACGCCGACGATGTACGCGGTCAGCTTGAGCTGGAAGCTCGTATCCAGCAGGAAGTTGCGCCAGCGCCGCTTGGGGGCCGCCTGCTGCGCCGTGCTGCTCGTCGTCATGTGTCGTTGCTCCACTCGAAGGTTTCGGCGGCGTCCTCCACGGCGCGGGGGACCAGCGCCTTGAGGAGGTCCGCGGGCTGCGCGCCCCCGGCCTTCACGTCCACCTGCCCCAGCAGGGACAGGTCCGGGTAGGTCATGCAGACGATGGCCACCCGCAGGCCCCCACCCTCCATGGGGTGGACCTCCGGGGTGATGCGAAATCCCCGCACGCCCAGCTTCTTCAGCGCGCCCTTGGCCTGCGCCTTGGTCTCCTTGGCGGGCGCCAGCACCGCCCCCCGGCGCACCAGCCGCGAGCGCAGCCGTGCCTCGGTGGCCTTCACCAGTTCCGGCGGCAGCGAGCGCGTCAGGTCCTTCATCCCCTCCATGGCGATGTACAGCCGGGCCGGACGCGCCTGGTACTCCTTCAGCGCGCTCACCGCCTCGCGCACCGCCGCCTGCACCGCCGCGTCCGCCTCGTCCTTGTGGGCCTCCAGGCAGGGCAGCGCGGAGGACTCCAGGAGCTTCGCCAGCGACTTGGCGACGGCGGCGCGCACCAGCTCGCTTGCGTCCTTGAGGCCGGGGCACAGCACGGCCACGGCCTCCGGGTCCTCGGTGGCGCCCAGCACGAGCGCCGCCTGGGAGCGGGAGCGAGGGTCCTTGCCCTGCTGGAGCTGGCGCCCCAGGAACGCAAGACGGGTATCCCCCTGGGCGAGGGTCGCGCCGGGCGCGAGGAGGAGCAGGAGCAGGGAGAGAGCGGGCAGCCGCATGGCGGGGGAGGGCGACTCGCAGTGTAGCGCCGTGTGCCCGGTGACGAACAGTTGCCTGGAGGGCGGGCCGTTCACACCCACCTCCCCTCCCCTCGTAGGCGTCGTGGATCCGACCTGGGGCCATCCTGGGGTAACGTGCGCCCGGTCCAGGAGGGCATGCCCGGTGTCATTCGCTTCCCGGTTGGAAGGTCTGCTGCAGCAAGTGGGATTGAGCGGCGTGGTGGAGGAGGTGCGCACGCGCCTGGGCTACGCGCGCCCGAATCCTCCCCCCGCCCACAACGGCCATGGCGCGCCCCGCCCCATCGAGCGCAGGGAGTCTCCGGTCGCCCCCGCGCCCCCCGGCGCCCCCGAGCCCACGCGCGTCGAGCGCACCCCGCGCCCGCGCCCCATCATCGAGGAGCCACCAGCCCCCGCCGCCGAGGTCGCGGCCGAGGAGCCCGCGCCTCCGACGAAGGCCGCGAAGGCGCGAAAGGCCAAGGTGACGAAGAGCGCGAAGGGCGCCCCCAAGGCTCCCGCGCCGAAGCCGGGCAAGAGCAGCCCCGCCCGGAGCAAGCCCCGCGCGAAGAAGCGCGAGAGCCCGGCCGCGGCCGCATCGCCCACCGCGGACGCGGGACAGGCGGTGGACCGGTTGATGGCGGCGCTGCGGACGCATCCGCGTCACGAGGAGCTCGCCTCCGCGGGCAAGCTGAAGGACCAGCTCGTGCGCTCACTGATTCCGCTCTACCTGGCGCGCGCCGCGGAGCTGGACATGGAGGTGACGTCGGGGACGACGTCGCGCTTCTGGGGCGAGCTGGGCGTCACCTACGCGGCCCCCAACGCGGCCAAGGCCCTGAGGCTGCACGCCGGGTACGCCCAGGACACCAAGAAGGGCAAGGCCATCACCGCCAAGGGCGTGCAGTACGTCGAGGACGCACTCAAGCGCCTGCGCGACGGCGAGGCCTCCTGAGCCCCCTTGGCCACCGGGGCGAGTGTCGGACCGGTGGCACTTGGAGGTCCAAGGGGGCGTGGTGAGGTTGGCTGGCGGACGCTCGCGGGCCCCTGGCCAACGAGCAACTGGCCGGGACGCGGGCTCCCCCTAGATTGGCGCGGAGCCATGGCTTCGACGCGCCCGTCCTCCTGGATGCCCCCTCCGACGCCCGCTGCCTCCCACTCCGGGATGGCGTCCTGGGCCGAGGAGCGCCTTGGGGCCCGGCCGTCGTCGGGCCGCCGGGGGACGGGACGGGGTGGGACATGGGTCCGACGGCGCTGACCTTCTACCGGGCCGCGAGGCGGCTTCGCACGCTGGGTGTCCCGATGCTGCCGGGCATGGTGGCCGCGGTGGGCGACCGACTCCTGCACAGCCACGTGGACATCGACGCGCGGCTGCATGCCTCGGTGGGACTGGGCTACGGCGGCGTGGGCGTGGTGGTGGCCCCCGGCGTGGAGGTGGGCGAGGGCAGCTTCCTGTCCCAGAACGTCAGCGTGGAGCCGCAGCTGGGTGTGCCCGGCGTGCCGCGCATCGGCCGCAACGTCTACGTGGGCGTGGGGGCTCAAATCATCGGCCCCGTCACCGTGGGGGACGGCGCGGTGATTGGCGCGGGCGCCCTGGTGACGGCGGACGTGCCGCCCCTGGCCGTGGTGGCGGGCATGCCCGCCCGGGTGGTGAAGGTGAAGCAGACGATGTCACACGGGCACTGACGCGGGGCCTTCCGGGAGGCGGCCCCTGTCCGGTGTCCCCTCCCCCACCGGCCATCCAGGCGGCTCGGGGGTTGTCGGAGTCTCGTCGGTCGGGGCGTCCACCCCTCCATGCAAACTCCAAGAACTCCTGCGCGGCCCACTCTTGTGGCATATACCCACACCATGCCTTCCGCCCTGACCGCCTCCGAGATTCGAGAGGCGTTCCTCAAGTTCTTCGAGGAGCGTGGACACCGCCGCGTCCCGTCCTCCTCGCTGGTGCCCGCCAACGACCCGACGCTGCTGTTCACCAACGCGGGCATGGTGCAGTTCAAGGATGTCTTCACGGGCCGCGAGCGCCGTGACTACAGCCGCGCCACGACGTCGCAGAAGTGCGTGCGCGCCGGCGGCAAGCACAACGACCTCGACAACGTGGGCTACACGGCGCGCCACCACACGTTCTTCGAGATGCTCGGCAACTTCTCCTTCGGCGACTACTTCAAGGCGGACGCGATTGCGTACGGCTGGGAGTTCGTGACGAAGACGCTCGGCCTTCCCCCCGCGCGGCTGGCCATCACCGTGTTCAACGGCGAGGGCGGCATCCCCTGGGACGAAGAGGCGTTCGAGCTGTGGGCGAAGCAGGGCGTCGCCCGTGAGCGCATCTACAAGCTCGGCCTGAAGGACAACTTCTGGTCCATGGGAGAGACGGGCCCGTGTGGCCCCTGCTCCGAGATCCACTTCCACCAGGGCGACGACATCCCCTGTGTCGAGGAGGCTGCGGGCAAGAAGTGTCAGGGGGTCGCGTGCGACTGCGACCGGTGGCTCGAAATCTGGAACCTCGTGTTCATGCAGTTCGAGCGCAAGGAGAAGGACGCGCCGCTGATTCCGCTGCCCAAGCCGTCCATCGACACGGGCGCGGGCCTGGAGCGCATCGCCTCCGTCGTGCAGGGCAAGCGCTCCAACTACGACACCGACCTGTTCCAGAGCATCATCGCGAAGGTGGTGGAGGTCTCCGGCAAGCCGTACTCGCAGGAGACGGGCGCTTCCCACCGCGTCATCGCGGACCACAGCCGTACCGCGGCGTTCCTCATCTCCGACGGCGTGCAGCCCTCCAACGAGGGCCGGGGCTACGTCCTGCGCCGCATCATGCGCCGCGCCATCCGCCACGGCACGCTGCTGGGCCTGGACCAGGTCTTCTTCTTCAAGGTCGTGGACCGGGTCATCGAGCTGATGAGTGACGCGTTCCCGGAGCTGCGCGACAGCCGGCCCTTCATCCTCAAGGTCGCCGAGCACGAGGAGGAGAGCTTCCGCCGCACGCTCAACCGCGGCATGAAGATGATCGACGAGAGCGTCGCCCGGCTGAAGCAGTCCGGCGAGAAGCTCATGTCCGGCGCGGACGTGTTCCTGCTGCACGGCACCTACGGCTTCCCGTGGGACTTGACGCAGATCATCCTGCGGGAGCACGGGCTCGACGCGGACCTCCCCGGCTTCGACGCGGAGCTGAAGAAGGAGGCCGAGCGCAACGAGGGCGGCAAGCTCACCAAGGACAAGGCCATCGGCGACGTCTACCTCAAGCTCATCGAGAAGCTCGGGCCCTCGGAGTTCCTGGGCTACGAGGGCGAGGGCCACGAGGGCGAGGGCAGCATCCGCGCGCTGATTCGCGACGGCGTGGAGGCGGTCCAGGCGTCCCAGGGCGACAAGGTGGAGCTGGTGCTGGACCGGACGCCGTTCTACGGCGAGTCCGGCGGCCAGCTGGGCGACACCGGCGACATCGTGGGCCACGGCGGCAAGGCGAAGGCCAAGGTGCTGGACGCGCAGCGCCCGGTGCAGGGGCTCATCGTCCACACGGTGGAAATCACCGAGGGCACCTTCAAGGTCGGCGACATGGTGCAGGCGGCGGTGGACGTGGAGCGGCGCAAGGCCATCCGCGCGAACCACTCCGCGACGCACCTGCTGCACAAGGCGCTCAAGCTGGTGCTGGGCGAGCACGTGAAGCAGGCGGGCTCTGTCGTGGCGGCGGACTTCCTGCGCTTCGACTTCTCGCACTTCGGTCCGATGACGACCGAGGAGTCGGAGAAGGTCGAGGACCTGGTCAACGGCTGGATTCGCGACAACGCGGCGGCGCAGACGCGCGTCATGACGCTGGAGGACGCGAAGAAGTCCGGCGCGGTGGCGATGTTCGGTGAGAAGTACGGCGAGACGGTGCGCGTCGTCACCGTGCACCCGGAGTCCACCGAGCTTTGCGGCGGCACGCACGTCAAGCGCAGCGGCGACATCGGCCTGTTCAAGATTTCGAGCGAGAGCGGCGTGGCGTCCGGCGTGCGGCGCATCATCGCGCTGACGGGCGTGGGCGCGTTCCAGCACGTGCGCGAGCAGGAGCATGAGCTGCGCAAGGTGGCGGAGCTGCTCAAGACGTCGCCCAAGGACGTCGTCAAGCGCGTGGAGGCGACGCAGAAGCGCGTGAAGGAGCTCGAGCGCAAGGTGGAGGAGGTCTCCGTCAAGGCGCAGACGGCGGGCAGCAAGGACCTGCTGGAGCAGGCGCGCGACGTCAACGGCATGAAGGTGCTGGCCACGCGCGTGGACCCGGCGGACGACAAGGTGTTCCGCGGCATGGCGGACCAGCTGCGAGACCGCATCCAGTCGGGCGTGGTGGCCATCGGTGGTGAGAAGGACGGCCGGGCCATCATCCTCGTCGCGGTGACGAAGGACGTGGTGGCCAAGGGCATCAGCGCGGGTGAGCTGGTCCGGGAGATGGCCAAGGAGGTCGGCGGCAAGGGCGGTGGCAAGCCCGACATGGCGCAGGCCGGCGGCCCGGACTCGGCGAAGCTGCCCGCCGCGCTCGACAAGCTGTACGAGCTGGTGAAGGGAGCTGGCGCCGCGTGAGCCCTCGTGTCCGCCTGGCCCTGGTGTCGGTGACGCAGCTCCTGGCCGTGGCCCTCCTGTCGGGGGGCTGCACGAAGGAGGAGCCTGCGTCCGGGGCCCTGGGCACGGCGGACGAGCGCACGCTGCAGAAGCTGCGTCAGGAGGTGGACCGGGTGAACCAGGGCGGCCGTCCCACGCCCGGTCCCGAGTCGACTCGGGGAGACCCGAACGCGCAGCTCGCGGGGCTCGCCGCGGGGTTGGACGATGCGGCGCCCCGGCGGCTGGAGCTGCCGGAGTCGAATGCCACGGTGCACGTGGACACGGTGGCGGTGAAGCTCACGGGCCTGGAGTCCTCGCACTCGGTGAAGGGCTCGGGGAAGCTGAGCATGACGACGGAGGAGCTGTTCCTCCGGGTGCAGTTGGTGACGCAGAACGTGGGTCCCGCGCCGGTGACGATGGATTGGGATGCGGCGCGGGTGGTGGGCGCGCGGGAAGCGACGTATGGGATTGCCCGGGATGCGCAGGTGCTCGCGGGGACGCGTCCGCTGCGCCGCACGTGGGCGCTCGAGGAGCGCTCGGACGTCATCCTCATGTTCGAGCTGCCCCCGCCGGCCCTGAAGGAAGGTGACCTCCAGCTGGTCATCCCGGGGACGGGGGGAGAGGTGCGGATCCCCCTGCGATGAGCGGGCTTGTTCCCAAGCTGCTTCCGCTGCGCATCCGTCTTCCGTACGGCACGGAGGAGGAGTTCATCGACAAGTATGGCTCGAACGTGGCGCGCGGCGGCGTGTTCATCGCCACGCGCGCGCTGAAGCCCGAGGGGACGGGGCTCGCGTTCGAGTTCGTGCTGGCGGATGGGAGCCGGCTGTTGCGCGGCGAGGGCGTGGTGGTGAAGGCGCAGGTGGAGTCGGGCGCGGGGCGCTCCGGCATGACGGTGCGCTTCGTGAAGCTGGACGCGGCGAGCAAGGCGCTCGTCGACCGCGTCGTCGCGCGGAAGGGGCCGCCCGAGCCCGCGCCGCATCAACTGGTTCCCGGGTTGGTGCGCAAGGGACGGCCCACGCCGGCACCCGCGGCACCGCCGGTGAGTCCCGGGGGCTCGAACTCCGAGGCGGCCCGGCCTGGTCCGTCCGAACTGAGTGAGCGGGCGTCGGACGCGGAGGCTGCGCCTCCCGCGCCTGGGTACGAGGCTCCGCGCGATTTCGGTTCGGAGGCGGAGTCGCGGGCCGCTGACGTCGAGGATCCCCGTGACGCGGAATCGGAAGCCGCGTCACCGTCCGCGGGATTTGAAGCATCGCGCGCGGAGCCTGAGCATGAGCATGAGGCCGTGGCCCGGCATGACGAAGGTTCTGGGACAGGGCCCGTCACTTCGGAATCGACGACGGCGGGCACGGCCGACAACCAGGCGGAGCCGGCACACGCGCAGGTGGATGCGAGCACCGCTCCGCCTCCCGATGCATCCGTGGGCGATACCGGGCTCGACTTCGACATCACCGCGAGCCTGTTCGGTCCCGATGACGACGAGCCCGCCGATGCTTCCGGCCCCCCTGGAGCGCGGCCGCTGACGGCGGAGCCGCTGGGGACGACGGCCTCGCCAGAATCGCGATCGACTCTCACGGCTGAGGCGCTCTTCGGCGACGACTTCGACGCGCGGGACACCCCGCCTTCATCGCCGACCGCGGAGCCCGCTGAGACAGCGGAACCTGCGACGAGTGCCGATTCAGACTTCATCTCGGAAGCACGGTCCGAGTCGACGCAGCGGCCATCGACTCCTGCCTCGACGGCGAATGATGCGTCTCGCTTCGAGGCCGTGACGGCCGGTTCGGAGCCTTCGACGACTTCGGCTACCGGCGTCGAGGCATCAACGAGCCCCGATGCTGCGGACACGTTGGGCACAGCTCCAACGAGCGATGACGGGGCCTTCCAGTCAGTCGACCCGACGACCTCTTCGGGGCACGGCACCAAAGGCGTCACCCTCGCCGTAGCATCCGCATCCACGGGCACGACAGAACCCACTGCGTCGACCCAGACCACCGATTCGGTGGAGTCCAGCACCGCGAATGTCTCCAGTGGCCCGGAAGTGCCCCTCAACACGTCCGTGGCCACGGGCAGCACGACAGAATCCAGTTCGTCGACGCCCAGCCTCACGAACATCACCAGGGCCGACGAGGTGTCCTCCATCACGGGCACGACCGAGTCGGCCTCGTCGACACAGCCCACTGAATCGACCACCGTCGGCGCGGCTGGCGTGCCTGCCACTGAGGGAACGACCGAATCGGCGTCGTCGACACAGCCTGTGTCGAACTTCTTCAATGAACCGGAAGTAACGGCATCTACGAGCACGACCGAGTCGGCCGCGGCAGCGCCGACCACTGCATCGACCAGCATCGGTCCAGTGGACGTGACCGCCACCGCAGGAACGCCTGAGTCGGCTTCGGCAACACAGCCCACTCCATCGACCAGCATCGATGCTGCAGGCGTAACCGCATCGACGGGCTCGACTGAGTCGGCTTCGACGACACAGCCCACTCCATCGACCAGCATCGATGCTGCAGGCGTAACCGCATCGACAGGCACGACCGCGTCGGCTTCGACGACCCTGCCCACAGCGCCGAGCGGCATCGGTGCGGTAGGCGTGACCACCACCGCGGACACGACCGAGTCGGCTTCGACACTGCCCACAGCGCCGAGCTTCGAGGCAGCAGACGCGACCACCACGGCGACCACGCCTGAGTTGGCCTCGTCGACACAGCCCACTGAATCGACCGGCGTCGGTGCGGAAGGCGTGACGGCATCCACGAGCCCGACCGATTCGACCCCGACAACACAGTCCACTGCATCGAGCAGCCTCGATGCAGCAGGCGCGGCGGCATCCACGGGTACATCCGAGTCAGCCTCGTCGACACAGCCCACTGCGTCGCTCAGCGTCGGTGCGGCAGACACCGAGGGCACGACCGAGTCAGCTTCGTCGACACAGCCCACTGGATCGACCGGCGCAGGTACCGCAGACGTGACCGCCACGGCTGTCACCACCGAGTCGGCCTCGTCGACACAGTCCACTGCATCGACCAGCGTCGGTGCGGCAGACACTGAGGGCACGACAGATTCGGCCCCGTCGACACAGTCCACTGCCTCAACCAGCGTCGGTACGACAGACGCGACCGCCACCACGGGCACGACAGAACCGGGTCAGTCGGCACACCTCACCGCTGCACCGCCCAACAGTACCGGTGCCACAGGTACGTCCGTCACCACCGCCCCCACTCCCGCGACACGTCCCAACACCGAAGCGCGGGCCGCGCCCAGCGACGCCCCGACTCCTCCACAAGATGCCGACACCGCGCGCAATCGCCGCCGCGCGCTGCTCGACGTTCCCGTCTCCGCGCCCACCACCTCCCCCT
Organism: Myxococcus sp. XM-1-1-1; assembly: GCF_020037095.1. NCBI lineage: Bacteria > Pseudomonadati > Myxococcota > Myxococcia > Myxococcales > Myxococcaceae > Myxococcus > Myxococcus sp. XM-1-1-1. Next base: position 121,971 of record NZ_JAIQDH010000008.1, on the reverse strand, counting down.
CGCTCCCCGAGGTCGTCCTCGGCATCGACCTGGGCACCTCTCACGCGCGCGTCGCCGTCTTCCACGACGGCATCGCCCAGCTCGTCCCGCTCCCGGGCACCGACGGCCACGAGCTCCCCGCCCTCGTCGCCGTGGACGGCAACGAAGAGCTGCTCGTCGGCCCCGCCGCACAGGTCGAGGCCACTCGCGCCCCACGTCGCGCCGCGCCCGGGCTCATGCGACTGCTCGGCCTGCGCGCACGCTCGCCCCGCCTGCGCACCCTTGCCCCGCAGCTCCCCTTCCCCGTCGCCGCGGACCCGAGCGGGGATGCCTCCGTGGAGCTCGGGGGACGCCTCGTCGCCCCCACGCTCGTCACCGCGCTCCTCCTGCGCGAGCTGAAGCACGCCGCGTCGACGTTCGTCGGCCGCAAGGCCACTCGCGCCGTCATCTGCGCCCCCACCCACTTCACCGACCGACAGCGCGCCGCCCTGCGTGACGCGGCCACCATGGCCGGACTCGATGCCCAGCGCATCCTCACCGCTCCCGCCGCCGCGGCCCTCGCCCACGGTCACGGCAAGGGCCTGGCTCGCAAGCGCGTGCTCGTCGTGGACCTCGGTGGCGGCGGGCTCGGCGTGTGCGTCGTCCAGGTCACCGGCGACGACCTCGAGGTCATCACCACCGGCGGAGACCCCACCGTGGGCGGCCTCGACTTCGACGCCCGCATCGCCGAGGCCCTCGCCAGCGACCTCGCGGCCCAGGGCATCCCCCGCCCCGAGCACCCGCTCGACTGGGGCCCCCTGCGCAGCGCCGCCGAGTCCGCCAAGATGGCCCTCACCGAGAAGGACCAGGTGGACGTCTGCCTGCCCTCGGGAAGCGTCCCCCCGCTCAGCCGCGAGCGCATGGAGGCCCTCACCGCGGACCTCGCCCAGCGCGTGACGTCCGTCGTGCGCGAGGTCCTCGACTCCAACGCCCTCTCGCCTCAGGGACTCGACGCCGTGCTCCTCGTGGGTGGCCAGGGCCGCACGCCCCTCGTCCGCCGCCGCCTGGAGGAGAGCCTCGGCGTCCCCGTGCGCGACGACGTGGACGCGCGCGGCGCCGTGGCCCTGGGCGCGGCCCTGCTCGGCCACGGAATCGTGCTCGCCGAGGGCGGCAAGCCCGCCGCCTCCGTCTCCGAGGTCCTCTCCGCCCCCATCGGCGTCGCCGAGCGCGGAGGCACCCAGCGCCGCGTGCTCGAGCGCACGACGCGACTGCCCGCGGGCAAGACACTCGTCATCCCCGTGCCCGCGCCCGGCCCGCTGGAGCTCGCCCTCTTCCAGGGCACCGCGCCGCTCGTCGCGGAGAACGAATACCTCGGCCGCCTCTCGCTCAACGTCGAACGCCCGGGTGAGGTGGAGCTGCACTTCGCGCTCACCGCCGACGCCGCCCTGTCCCTCGAGGCCACGCTGCCAGGCGTGCGCCGCCAGCCTGTCTCCCTCGCCCTGGAGGACCTGGACGACGCGGGGCGCGAGGCGCTCGTCGCCCGCTCGCCGCTGGTGGGCGAGCCCGAGGCGCGTCCCAGTGGCCTGCTCTCCGGGCTGAAGAAGCTCTTCGGCCGCCGCTGAGCGCCCCTTCGTCCGGCTCCTGTCGGACCTTCCGAACCACCGCCGCTCCAGTGGCCTCTCTCTGTAGCCGACTCAACGGATGCCCAGCTTTCCGCTGACCGGATTTACGAGGAGGTAGTCGATGCGACGTTCGATGGTGGGAGGAGTCGCCGTGGCGACCGTGGCGCTGGCGAGCCCCGCGTTCGCGATTGAGGCCCAGAAGGTGGCGGGGGCCCTGGACGTGAGGCAGCAGCCCGAGGTCGGCCTCGACGTGCGATTGGGCCTGGGCAGCTTCACGGGGGACCTGGGCGAAGACGTGGGCGTGGGCCCCCTCTTCAGCATCAACGCCGACGCCCAGGCCTGGAAGTACGTGGGAATCGAAGTCGGCTACGAGCTGCAGCGCATGCCCGTCGACTCGCGGCGCATCGACGATGAGGACGCGGGCCTGTGGCGCAACAACCTGGGCCTGATGGCCAAGGCGGGCCCGCTCATCGACGAGAAGTGGCGGCCCTTCGTCGGCGCCGGCGTGGGCCTGAGCTACGTGGACCCCTCCGACGGCGCGGATGGCGTCTACGACAGCGACTGGATGACCGAGCTCCCGCTCGCCGCCGGCGTGGACTACCGCCTGGGCAGCGTCCTCTTCGCGGGCGCCCGGGCCACCTACCGCCTGCTGGGCGGCGAGAACATGGTGGACCGCCCCGGCACCACCAGCGCCGCCAAGGGCAGCCTCTTCAACGCCAACCTCACCCTGGGCGGCCGCTTCTAGCCCGTCCGCTCACACCGTGCGCAGCGCGAGCACCGTCTCGGGGCGTGGGTCCTTCTCCCACGCCTCGAGCAGCTCCGCCGCCGGCGAGCGCTTCGACGCGGCGACCTCCGCGAGCGGCTCCAACAGCGGCGCATCCGCCGCGTCCAGCCGATTCAGGCCCCGCCGGGCGATGCCCACCATCTCCTCCGCGAGCCGGTACAGCTCGCGCGCGCCCAGCCGCCCCGCCAGGCCCTCGCGCCGGGCCGTGTCGTGGAAGGCCAGGTGCTCCACGTACGTGAGCTTGGGCAACAGCCGCTCCGCCTCGTCCAGCGCCGTGGCGTCGTACAGGATGCCGCGCCACAGGGCCGCCAGCGCGCCCGTCATCGCCGCGCTGCCGCAGTCCGCGCCACGCACCTCGACGACCTTCTTCAGCCGCACCTCGGGGAAGAGCGTGGAGAGATGGTCCGTCCAGTCCGCCAGGTCCGGCGGCTTGCCCTCGAAGCCCTGCTCCATCAGCTGTCGGAAGGTGAGCTTCGGGTGCAGGTACTGCCCCTGGCGGCGCAGGAAGAGCAGCGGCGCGTCCAGCGCCCACTCGACATAGGCCCGGTAGGAGAAGGAGCCGTCGAAGAACGCCGGCAGGTAGCCGCAGCGCGTCGGGTCCACCTCATCCCAGACGCGGTTGCGGAAGGACAGATAGCCGGAGGGCCTTCCGTCCACGAGCGGGCTGTTGGCGTACAGCGCGTTCATGATGGGGGACAGCCGGGCCACCACCACCGTCTTGCGGACACAGTCCGCCTCATCCTTCCAGTCGAGCGACACCTGTCCGGTGGCGGTCATCAACATCATGTTCAGCGCCAGCCGGCCGCGCTCCGGCAGGGTGCGCCGCATCACCAGGTAGCGGCTCTTGGGCATCCACGGCTGGGTGAACGTGGTCCCCGTGGGCCGGTAGCCCAGGGTGACGAGCCGCAGCCCCAATTCCCCCGCCGCCGCCTTCACCTGCTTGAGGTGGGCCAGGTTCTCCGCGTGCGCCTCGCGCGCGGTGTGGAAGGGGCTGCCGGACAGCTCGAACTGGCCGCCGGGCTCCAGGGAGATGGTGGCCTCGCCGCGCTCGCGCTGCAGGGCGATGACGGGGGAGTCGGGCGTCTCCCGGAACGGGACGTAGCCGTCGGGGGCCAGCCGGTTCAGGAGCGCGCCCACCCCGGAGTCACCCTCGTAGGGGACCGGCTCGGACGAGCCCACGGGGTAGAGGAGCTTCTCGTGCTCGAGCCCCAGGCGCAGCTCGCCCTGGGGTTTCTCGGCGGCGCGAAATCCCGACACCAGCATATCGACGGAGGTGATGGGCTCGGAGGCGGCTCGCTTGAGGTCGAGTGACATGGGCGCGCCCTATATAACGGGGACCTCCGGACCCGCTGTCGATTCGCGCACTGGCCCGCCATGAGCCCTCCCTCTCCCATCCCCACTGTGTCCCCCCAGCCGCGCCTGTCCGATTTCTTCCAGGGCCTGGGACTGCTCGGCCGAGCCGCGGGCCTCATCCTGCGCTCCCGCCGCCTCTTCGCCCTGTCCGCCCTGTGCGCCGTCGTCACCGCCATCGCCCTGGTGGGCCTGGCGTGGCTGCTGTACCACTACGCCCCCCTGGCCCTGGGCTCCGTCTGGACCCAGCCCGAGTCCTGGTACGGCCGGGGCGCCTGGTACACGGTCCTGGTGCTCGCGGGGCTGGTGCTCTGGGTGGTGGGCGCCAACATCGTCCCGCCCCTGCTGCTCGCGCCCCTGCAGGACCCGCTGTCGGAGGCCACCGAGGCCCTCTGTGGAGGAAACGACGGCCCGCCCTTCACCCTGGCCGGCTTCGTGCGGGGCATCACCACGGGCCTGTTGCACACGCTCGCCCGGCTCTTCTTCCTGCTCGCCGGGCTGACGCTCCTGCTGCCCCTGCACCTCATCCCCGGGGTGGGCAGCGTGCTGTGGACGGTGCTGGGGGCCCTGTGGACCATGACCTGGATGGCGGGCGAGTTCCTGGCCGCCCCCATGACGCGCCACCTGTACCCCTTCGCCGAGGTGCGCCGGATGCTCCGCCAGCGCCGCGCCCTCTGCCTGGGCCTGGGGGCGGGCGTCTACCTCCTGCTCTGGGTGCCGATCCTCAATACGTTCTTCCTCCCGGTGGCCATCGTCGCGGGCACCCTCCTCTACCGGGGGTTCCTGAAGGCGGGCCTCCTGCCGCCCCCTCCCGGGGCCAGCCGGGGGGCGCTGCCCTGAAATAAACGCCTCCACCGGCTGTCGGAGCCAGCAGGGCGGGAACGCAGTGCCCGCCAGGGACGTTCTGCCTCTTCAGCGGAGAGTCGACGCCTTGAAGCACCAGAAAGCCGTGATTAGGCTTGCCCGGCCGCTTCAATGCCCAGCTACCGTTTCAAGGGTTCGGATTTTCTAGGCATTTCACGTCACACCCCGGAGTGCCGCACGGTGCTCCAGCTTGGATGAATCACATGCCGCGTTTTCTCCGCCGCATCTCCGCCGTAGCCGTGCTCCTCGGAGCATGGGCCCTCGTGGGCAGCCATCGCGCGCCGATACCGCTGATGATGGGCGCGGCGGAGGCCGGGCAGGGGCAGGGCACCTGGGACGGCAGCCTGCCCTCCGCCAAGGGCGAGAAGGCGCCTCATGACCTCAACAGCCTTCGCGTGCTGACCAAGGTCATCCTCTACGTGAAGGAGAACTACGTCGACCCCAAGCGCATCAAGCCGAAGGAGATGATGATCTCCTCGCTCGAGTACGTGGAGAAGAGCGTCCCGGACGTGCTGGTGGACGGCAACCCGGAGACGGGCAAGCTGGCGGTCAACGTCAACGGCAAGTCGCGCGAGTTCGACATCGCGCACGTCGACTCGCTGTGGAAGATGTCGTTCGCGCTCAAGGACGTCTTCGATTTCCTGTCGAAGAACATGCGCCCCATCGAGGACACGCGCGACATCGAGTACGCGGCCGTCAACGGCATGCTGTCCACCCTGGATCCGCACTCGGTGCTGCTGCGCCCGGAGCTGTACCGGGAGATGAAGCTGTCCACCAAGGGCGAGTTCGGCGGCCTGGGCTTCGTCATCCAGATGCGCGAGGGCAACCTCACCGTCGTCAAGGTGCTGCCCAAGACGCCCGCGCACCGCGCCGGCATCCAGAAGGATGACCGCATCAAGAAGATTGGCGAGGAGTCCACCGTCAACATGGACCTCAACGAGGCCGTGTCCAAGCTGCGCGGCCCGGTGGACAGCCGCATCACCATCACCGTGGAGCGCGACGGCTGGGAGAAGCCGCGCGTGATGACGGTGGCGCGCGCCATGATCTCCATCGAGAGCGTGCAGCACAAGATGCTCTCCGGGAACGTCGGCTACATCCGGCTGAAGAACTTCCAGGGCAACACCACGCGCGACCTGGAGGCGGCGCTGGGCGAGCTGCGCAAGCAGGCGGACACCAAGGGCGGCTTCAAGGGCCTGGTGCTCGATTTGCGCGGCAACCCGGGCGGGCTCCTGGAGCAGGCCATCCAGGTGTCGGACACGTTCCTGTCGAGCGGCACCATCGTCGCGACGGTGGGCCTGTCGGACAAGCTGCGCGAGGAGAAGCGCGCGCGTCCCACGGAGGGCGAGGACGCCTACCCCATCGCGGTGCTGGTGAACGCGGGCAGCGCGTCGGCGTCCGAAATCGTGGCGGGCGCGCTCAAGAACCTGAACCGCGGCGTCATCATCGGCCGGCAGACGTTCGGCAAGGGCAGCGTGCAGGTGCTGTACGACTTCCCGGACGACAGCGCGCTGAAGCTGACCATCGCGAAGTACCTGACGCCCGGCGACGTCTCCATCCAGGAGGTCGGCATCGTCCCGGACATCCAGCTGGTGCCCACCCGCGTCACCGACGAGCGCGTGGACGTGTTCGCGTCGCGCCGCTCCATGGGCGAGGCGGACCTGGACCAGCACTTCGGCAACCCGGACTCCACCACCGTCGCCAAGAAGCGCGAGGACGTGCTGGACCGCGAGAAGCCGCGCGAGAGCCTCAAGTACCTGAAGGTGGACCCCAAGCAGCAGGAGAAGCTGGCCGCCGCCGCCAAGGAGGAGCCCAAGCCCAAGGCCGCCGCCACCGAGAAGGTGGACAAGAAGCCCCACGGCGAGAACGACCCGCTGCTCGACGTGGCGGGCCAGGGCGAGGACCTGGACGACCAGCTCGACGCGGAGTCCCAGGATGAGATCAAGGAGGATTTCGAGGTGCAGTTCGCGCGCGACTACGTGCTGCGCGCGCCGGCCACCACCCGCCAGAAGATGCTGGAGCAGGGCAAGTCCTTCATCGAGCAGAAGCGCCGCGAGGAGGAGACGCGCATCAACAACGCCATCGCCGCGCTGGGGGTGGACTGGAGCGCCGGTCCCACGCCGAAGAACGTGCAGCTGACCGGCACGCTGACGCCGTCCCCGGACGCGAAGATCATGGCCGGCGAGCTCCTGGAGATGGTGGTGACGGCGGAGAACAAGGGCGGCGAGCCGCTCAAGCGCGTTCGCGCCTGGACCGAGAGCGACAACGCGTTCCTGGACCGCCGCGAGTTCATCTTCGGCGCGCTCAACCCGGGCGAGAAGAAGTCCTGGAAGGTGAAGGTGCGCCTGCCCAAGGACCTGACCAGCCGCCGCGACGACGTGACGGTGCGCTTCTTCGACGACCAGGGCGCGCTGCCGGAGACGCGCGTGTCGGAGCTGAACTTCGCCGAGCTGCCGCGTCCGTCCTTCGCGTTCAACTGGCAGGTCATCGACGACTGCGCCGCCTGCAACGGCGACGGCGTGGTGCAGCGCGGTGAGTCGGTGGCGGTGCTGCTGGACGTGACGAACGTGGGTCCGGGCACGGCGCTGGACTCGTTCACGCAGATCAAGAACGGCGGCGACGCGAACATCTTCATCGAGAAGGGCCGCTTCAAACTCGGCGAGCTGAAGTCGGGTGAGACGAAGTCCGCGCGCTTCCAGGTGGAGGTGAAGAAGGGCTACAAGGGCGACACCTTCCCGCTGAAGCTGGCCATCATCGACGAGCCCCTCGAGGAGTTCGTGATGGAGAAGATGGAGCTGCCGGTGAAGGACGCGGCGGTGGCCACGATGGAGCCCAAGAAGGGCTCGGTGCGCATCGCGGAGAAGGTGGAGCTGTTCGGCTCGCCGGTGGAGAACGCCCGCCCGGTGGCGAAGCTGAACGCCGCCGCTGTGCTGCCGGTGGAGGCCTCGACGAAGGGCTTCCTGCGCGTGGAGCTGGAGAAGAACCGCTTCGCCTTCGTGCGCACCCAGGATGCTCGCGAGGTGAAGGCCGGCAAGCCCATGGCACCCAAGATGGCCTGGACGACGACGCGCCGTCCGCCGGACATCAAGCTGGACGCGGACCCGTCCTCGGGCGGCCTGGTGGCCAACGGGGAGAAGTTCACCCTGTCCGGCGTGGTGACGGACCCCAACGGCCTGTTGGACGTCTACGTGCTGGTGAATGACCAGAAGGTCTTCTTCAAGGGCGTGGACCCGGCCAAGGGCGAGCCCAACACGCTGAAGTTCTCCACCGAGTTCACGCTCAAGGAGGGCAACAACAACGTGCTGGTGGTGGCGCGCGAGAGCACCGACTTCGCCAGCCGCCGCACCCTGGTCATCCGCCGCCGTCCGGCGGAGGTCGCCCAGACGGTGCCCGCGCCGGGTCAGCCGGCCGGGACGGTGAAGCCTCGGCAGCAGTAGTCCTCCGGCCCACGGGCCGGACGCAGCCTTCCGGGCGGTCCGTTCCGCCAGTCCTCCTCACGGAGACTGGCGGGAGGGGCCGCCCGTTTTGTTGACGCTCCTCGCGAGCAGGCGTTAGCGTCCGACGCCGTGGGGCGCCCCCGGCCGGCGGGTGCTCGGGAGGCGGTGACTCGAATGCGGACGTTCAGTCGGTGGCTCGCCCTGGCGGCGTGTGTCTCGGGAGCGACCGCGTACGCGGACCAGAACGACCTGCGCATCTCCGAGTTCGGGGACCCGACGACGGCGAACTCCTCCGCCAACGCGGACTTCCAGGCCTTCGCGCGCATCATGGGCGCCGCCATCACCTCGGCGAACCTGATGCCGCCGGAGACGACGGGGCACTCGGCCTGGGCCATCAACGCGGAGCTGTCCGTGGTGTCGCTTCCGGACAGCGTGCGCATCCCCACCGAGAACCCGGAGCAGCCCTCCACGGTGCTCATCCCCTCCTTCCACGTGCGCAAGGGCCTGCCCTTCTCGCTGGAGCTGGGTGGGCGCGTGGGCTGGGTGGAGAAGAGCAGCCAGGTGGTGGCCACCGGCGAGGTGAAGTGGGCCGTCAACGAGGGCTTCACGTGGCTGCCGGACGTGGGCGTGCGCGGCCACGTCACCAAGCTGTTCGGCACCAGGGACTTGAGCCTCACGGTGATGGGCCTGGACCTGGGCGTGGGCAAGCAGTTCCCCCTGGGCGGCATGGTGACGCTGACGCCCTACGGCGGTCTGGACCTGGGCTTCGTGGGCGCCACCAGCAGCCGCATCGACTTCCAGCCGAACCGCTCCTACGAGGACTCCACCGGGAACGACTCACGCGCGGCGCTGGAGGGTACGGCGCCGTACCGGAAGGTGTCCTTCGGCGACAACGTGAACCAGCGCTTCTACGGCGGCGTGCGCTTCATCGGCGGCGTGCTGCAGTTGGGCGCGGAGCTGTCGATCACCCGCACGGGCAGCGTCGAGGACCCGGGCGCGAGCGAGGACCGGGGCCTGCCGGGTGTCTTCGCGTTCAGCACCACGCTGGGCCTGGACTTCTGAGCGGCGCCCTCAGGCCGCGGCGCGCAGGGCTTCGCGCACCGCGCCCGGCCTGTTGGTGATGAGGTAGCTGACGCCCATGCGCTCGAGCTCGCTCGCGCGGGCGGCGTCATCCACGGTCCACGCGGCCACGCGCAGCCCCGCGGCTCGCCAGGTGGCCACCCGCTCCGGCGTGCAGTCCACGTGGTACGGGTGCACCGAGTGCGAGGACACCAGCGGGCTCACCGCGTAGGCCTGCACGCCCCAGCGCCGGTCCGGGTCGATGAGGTAGCCCCGGCGCAGCTCGGGCGCGACGGCGAGCAGCCGGAAGAGGCACAGCGGGTTGAAGCTGGAGATGACCACGCGCTCGGCCATGTCCAGGTCGCGCACGAGCCGGGCCACCTTGCGCGCCAGGCCGTCGTCATCGAAGCGCTCGCACTTGAGCTCGATGTTGACGATGAACTGTGGGGGCAGTGACAGCAGCACCTCCTCCAGCAGGGGAATGCGGGCCGGAGCGAAGCCGAGGGGTGAGCCCACGTCGACCTTCTGGAGCTTCCACCAGGGGGTGGTGCGCACCTCCCAGGGCAGGCGGGCCAGGCGCTCCAGGCGCTCGTCGTGACAGACGACGACCTCGCCCGAGCCGCACACCATGGCGTCCAGCTCCACGCCGTCGGCGCCCTGACGGGCGGCCTCGGTGAAGGCTTCCAGGGTGTTCTCGGGGGCGTCGGCGGAGGCGCCTCGGTGGGCAAGCAGGAGCATGGGCGCAGTGTGCGACGGAAGCGGCCGCCGCGTGCAGCCGAAGTGCGGGCAGGCGTCCACGGCTGGACGCGCGGCTTGCCTCCCCCGCCCCTTTGCTGCACTGTGCCCTCATCATGGGCCTCGGCCTCGGAGAATTCATCGTCCTCGGCTTCATCCTGCTGGTGGTCTTCTCGGCCGCCCGGATGGGTCAGCTCGGCAACGCGGTGGGCAAGTTCGTCTACTCGTTCCGCAAGGCGTCCAAGGGCGAGGACCTCATCGACGCCAAGTCGCTGCCGTCCTCACGTCGGGGCTCCACCGACGCCGAGTACACCGAGCAGGACGCCCCGCGCCGCCGCTAGGTCGGCCGCCCCTCCCCGCTGCTTCTCGACTGTCCGCGCGGGCCCGCGCCGTCGTGTCCAACGTGGGTTCCCGGCGCTCGGGGCCTCGTGAAGCGGAAGGCGCCTCGATTCAGTCCGGACCGTGGTGCCCGATGCGAGTTCCGGGGACTTCCGTCGCGCGAGGGCTCGCGGGGCGGAGGGACTCGGGGCCCTCGGCCAGGAGCCGGGAGGCCTGCTCGCGCAGCGAGGCGTGCACGGCGTTGTCCGAGATGAGCTCGCGCAGGTCCCCCGTGTTGAGCAGCGGGACGATTTTCGCGCCCACCTCGGGAGGCAGGTACGGGTTGAAGACGAGCGCCCGGCGCACCGCGTGGCGCACGGACCAGCGCGGGGACCTCCAGATTTCGAGCAGCGGCTCGGGACGCGCGGGACGGCGCGCGGCCACGCGCACCACCAGCTCCTCGGTGAGGCGGGGGTTGATGAGGACGTTGCGCAGGACGGAGGGGTTGCTCACCGTGGCCAGGCGCGACAGCGTGTCCGGATCCCTCGTCAGTCGGGCCTGCTGCTTGAGGTGCCCGAGCGACTGCGAGAAGGCGTTGGCGTCCGCGCGCGCCGCGGCATCGGGGTTCATCTCGCGCTTCGCGGGGCCCTGCGCGAACAGGTCCGCCACGGTGTCGAGCGACTGCACATGCGCGAGCCTGCGCAGCGCGCCCACGTGGGGGATGTGCTCGGCCTCCTGCGCGAGCGCGGCCATGAAGTCGGACAGCACGCAGGTGGCGGGCTCCCAGCCCTGACGGGCCAGGGAGATGAGGTGCCCTACCAGTTCATTCGCGTCGAGCGGGTCTCCGCGCGACAGCTCCCTCGCGGCCGCCTTGCGACGCACCGACGCACCGCCACCGAGCGCGTGGAGGAATCGGGCGACGTTGCGAGCTTCCTCCAGCGAGGGCATGGCGGCTCACTCCGTGGGCTTGGCCTGGGCCGGCGCGGTGGGCTCGGCGGGAGGAGGAGTGGCCGCGGCGGGCGCGGGGACGGCCTCCACCGTGACTTCGAGGCGGAAGCCATCGAGGGCGGCCGGGTACTCGTGGAAGACGAGCAGGAAGGGCGCCCTGGCGCCGGGGGCCACGGAGACGGCGGAGGAGTCCATGCGTTGGCGCAGGGCCTGGGCCGACTCGGTGTTGCCCACCGCGAAGAGTTCCTCGGGCGTGGCCACCGAGCCCGCGAGGCCCTCGACGGAGCGCACGCGCTGGTTCCCATCGAAGAGGGCGCCGCGCACGCGCAGGTGCGTCGCCGAGCCGGTGCGGTTCTCCGCGTCCCCTCGGATGAAGAAGAGCGGCTTGCCGGACTGCGTCTCGTACAGGCCGTTGGACACGTCGAGAGCCACCAGCGGCGTGGGCGCGGGGACGACGAGTGAGCGCAGGCGCTCGGGAGAGAGGACGGAGAAGTCCACCCGGCCCTCGTGCAGGTAGACCCAGCCCAGCGCGCCCAGACCCACCACGAGGGCGGCGGCGACCACCAGGTTGACGAACAGGGCCGTCACCTTGCGCGCGCGACTGGGCGGGCGGGCCTGGGGGATTCCGACGTCCTCGGGCCGGGCCGTGGGCTTGGCCACGGAGACCACGGGCGCGGAGGACATGCTCGGGTCCAGTTCCAGCACCTCGCGCTGCCCCACCCCGCTCCCCACGCGTCCCAGGGTGACGCCTCCACCCTGGCCCGCGTCCACGGGAGGCACGTCGTCCAGGAGCGAGCCCAACGAACCGCCGTGCGAGCCATCGTGGTCGAGAGCGCCTGGTGACACGTCACCGAACAGCGCCGCGCGCCCGGTGTCCGAGGCCTCGAGCCCCGCGTGCTCGCCGAAGGCCTCGCCACCGTCCGAGTTCAGGTCGAACAGGTCCTGCGCGCCGGGAGGAGACGAAGGGGGATGTCCCGGTGACGCGGCGGTGGGCGAATGGCCTGGGTGCGTCGCGTCACCCAGGTCGAGGGAAGCAAACGGGTCTGCGGCCGAGGAAGGACGCCCCGGGAGCGTCGCGTCGCTCGGGGCGAGGAAGGGGTCCACGGGAGCAGGAGCAGCAGGTGGACGGCTCGGCTGCGTCGCATCGCGCGGGTTGAGCGGCGCGGCCCCGCGAGCAGCCGCGGCGGGAGGCTGCCCGGCTTGCGTCGCATCACTCGGATTGAGCGGCGCGCCGCCTCCACGAGCAGCCGAGGCGGGAGGCTGCCCGGCCTGCGTCGCATCATTCGGATTGAGTGGCGCGGCGCCCCCGCGAGCAGCCGAGGCGGGAGGCCGTCCGGCCTGCGTCGCATCACTCGAGTTGAGCGGCGCGGCCCCGCGAGCAACCGTGGCGGGAAGCCGCCCGGCCTGCGTCGCATCACTCGGATTGAGCGGCGCGCCTCCTGCGCGAGCGGGCGCCGGGGGCGGACGCCCGGCCTGCGTCGCTTCGTTCGGAGCCAGGGCCGCGAAGAGCTCCACGCGACCAGGAGCAGCAGGCGGACGACCCGACTGCGTCGCGTCGCTCGAGTCAAGGGCCGCGAACGGGTCCGGCGGCTGCCCCGCCTGCGTCGCATCACCCAGGTCGAGCGAAGCGAACGGGTCCGCCGGAGAAGCCGGAGGTCGACCCGCCTGCGTTACATCCAGGTCGAGCGAGGCGAACGGATCCGACGGTGGAGCCGGAGGACGCCCCGGAAGCGTCGCCTCCTCGGGCGCCGTGAACGGCGAGGCACCCGCCGCCCCATGCGCGGGGGGCCGCCCTGCCGCTGGCGCACCAGCACGCGGGGCGCCAGGTGCCCCCGCCTGAGGAGCCCGAGGAGGCGGCTGCCCCGTCACGCCACGAGGAGCAGCGTTCTGCCCCGCCACCGGAGCACTCGCCGGAGCGAACGGAGGCGGCGCCGACATCGTCGTGTCGTCGATGTCGATGGACGCGAACGGGTCATCCTCGGCCGCGGGAGGAGCGGCGGTCCGAGGCGCAGGCAGCGCGTCATCGATGTCGATGGACGCGAACGGATCCGCATCGACCGGAGGCGCGGGAGGCTTCGCGCCAGGCCCCACGGGCGCAGGCAACGCACCGAACGGATCCGCCCCACCCACCGCCCCAACGGGCGCGGCGAGGAAATCAGCGAACGGGTCCGCGCCTCGCGACGCGGCGCTTCCCGCCCCGGGAGGCGGAGGCGGCGCGGTGCGGGCTGGCGCCCCCCGAGGCGCCGCGACTCCCGGAGGCTGCCGGGACGCGATTCCGGGCAGGGGCACGGGGCCCGATTGCCGCGATGCGGCGGCCTCATCGACCGGCGGAGGCACCGCGCCACCGTACAAGCCCGAGGAAGTGTCGACTGGCGGACGAACGGGCTGCGCGGCCCCGGGCAGTGGAACCGCGCCAGCGTTGCGCACCGCGGCGACGCCAGGAGCCCCGGCCACGGGAGGGCCCGAGGACTGCGCCGGCGGCAGCGGGATGGGACCCACGCGGGTGGGCTCGCGGAAGACGCCGTCCTCCGTGTCGAGGTCCCCATCCATGCTGTTCCACGAGCCACCCCCAGGGGGGCCCGCGGGGGCTGTTCGCGTCGCCGCGACGCCCTGGGCGAAGAAGCCGGGCCGCGTGATTTCAACGCCTTTGGGGTCGGCAGCGGCCCCGAAGGCGGCGAAGGGGTCGGCCTGCCCGGCCGACGGGGGAGGCGAGGACGCACCGGCATCCTCCCCGCCTGATTCACGGGTGACGCGGAACGTGTTCTGACATTTGGTGCAGCGGACCTTGACCCCCTTCTCGGTCACCTTCTCGTCGGGGATCTTGAACCGCGTCTGGCACCGCGCGCACTTGACGATCATTCAGCAGGCCTGGGGCAGGCACGAGTATAGAGGCACCGGGCGGGTCCGGCGAGACGGGTTCTCGCTGCTTGCTCGCCTCCAACCCCTCTGGTACGAGGTTCGCCCCTGCGAGACTCAGGCATGGAAGCTGGCTTGGAGTCGAGCCCAAAAGGGGCGGAGAAACCGATGAGCGAGGCCGAGCAAGCAGGCGCTCCCAGCAGCAAGGAGCCGAAGATCATCAAGCGGTACACGAACCGGAAGCTCTACGACACCGTGGAGAGCCGGTACGTCACCCTCGATGAGATCGCCGCGATGATCAAGGAGGGCACCGAGGTGCGGATTGTCGACAACCGCACGAAAGAAGACCTGACCTCGGTCACCCTCGCGCAAATCATCTTCGAGGAGGAGAAGAAGAAGAACCAGATGCCGCTGTCGGTGCTGCGGGAGATCATCCGCCACCCCGGCGAGTCCATCTCGGGCTTCATCCAGAAGGAGGTCAGCCCTCGCGTCGCCTCCATCCGCGAGGAGGCCGAGTCCCGCCTCGACAAGCTCCTGCGCCGCGAAGAGGCCGTGAAGGCCGGCCTGGAGGTTCCTCCCGAGGAGCCCCAGCAGGCCGCGGACGCCAACCTGCCTGCCGGTGGCCTGTCCCCCGCCGACCTGCTCAAGGCCAGCCAGCGTGCCTTCGAGGACTGGCAGAAGAAGATCGACGAGCGCGTGAAGCACGTCGTCGAGAACCTCACCGGCAACCTCCCCGCCCTGGGCCGCGACATGCAGTCGCTCACCCAGCGCCTCGAGGAGCTGGAGAAGAAGCTCGAGCAGCTCGAGCAGTCCAAGAAGTCCGAGTAGCCGTCAGGCCCTGGGCGCCGCCCGCTTCCGCTTCCGGGGAGCGGGCCCGCCGTGAATCTCCGAGGCGATGGCCGCCAGCATCTGCGCGCCCCGGCTGCGGGGCGCGTACTCGAAGATGGTCTTCCCGTGGCTCTGGGCCTCGTCCACCTTCACGTCGTAGCCCAGCGGCGTCGTGGCGAGTGACTCCGGGAAGTACGCCCTGAGCCGCTCCAGGATGGCCGTGGCCAGCGCCGTCTTGCGGTACAGCGTGGGCACCACCTTGGTGACGCTCAGGTCCGAGCGGCCCTCGGCCTCGCCCACCTGCCGCACCGTGTCCGCCACCTCGGCGCAGCCATCCAGCGCCAGGTACGTCAGCGCCACCGGCACCACCACCTCCGTCGCGGCCACCAGGATGTTGCGCGTGGTGAGCCCCATGGACGGCGGCGAGTCGAAGACGACGGCGTCGTAGCCCGCGTCCTTCGCCGCCTCCAGGCGGTCCGCCAGCCGGTGCGAGCGCCGCGCGTGGGACGCCACCACCACCGGGAAGTCCGCCATCTCCTTGTACGAGGGCAGCACGTCCAGGCCGGCCACGGCCGACGGCCGCACCACGTCCGCCAGGGCGACGGTGTCGTCGGTCAGCAGGTGGAAGACGTTGCGAGGAAGCGTGCGCACGTCCAGGCCGAGCGCCTTGCTCGCATGGCCCTGCGTGTCCAGGTCCGCCAGCAGCACGCGCAGGCCGCGCTCCCTGACGAGCCAGGCGGCGGTGTTCACCGCCAGCGTCGTCTTGCAGGTGCCGCCCTTCTCGTTGATGAAGGCGATGCGCCGCATGGTGGCCTCGGGCTCCCCCGGACCTGTCCGGGTGCTTACTTCTTCGACGGCGCCTTCTGCGCCACCAGGGTGTCCACCTTGCTCTCCACCGACGCCAAGAGCCGCTCCAGGTCATCCACCTTCGAGCGCAGCTGCTCCAGGTCCGCCGTGGATGGCAGGTTCATGGCCGACAGCGCCGAGCGCAGCGCGCTGTCCAGCGTGCCCTTGGCCGACAGCGAGCGCGACACCAGCGTCTGCACCGCCGCCACGAACTTCTCGTTGGAGAGCAGCTGCTGCGCCAGCTTGCCGACGCGCTCCTCGCCCGTCTCCACGAGCTTCTTCATCACCGGGTTGTTCTTCAGCATGGGACGCCTGGTTTTCACCCGCCCGGTGGAACCCCACCGTCGGGACGTCGGGAAAAAGACGCCGCACTCTGCGAGGGGGCAACGCGACGTGTCAAGCAAGGCAACAACCCCGGGCCAAACGCGTTGACTCCTGGAGACTCGATTCCTACGGTTCGCCGCTCGCTTATGGCAGGGCTCCTGGACAAGCGGTTGTGGGTGGTCTCCGGCAAGGGCGGCGTGGGCAAGAGCACCGTCGCCGCGGCGCTCGCCCTGCGCTCGGCGCGCGCGGGGCGTCGGACGCTGGTGTGCGAGGTGAACACGCAGGAGCGCATCAGCCGCTTCCTCGAGCACCCTCCCGCCGGCCCCGAGGTGAAGCTGTTGGAGGAGAACCTCTGGGCCGTGGACGTGCGCCCGCAGGAGGCCATGCGCGAGTACGGGCTGATGGTCCTGCGCTTCGAGGCCCTCTACAAGACGGTCTTCGAGAACAAGCTGGTGCGCTACTTCCTGCGCTTCGTGCCGTCCCTGCAGGAGCTCGTCCTGCTGGGGAAGATCATGTACCACCTGCAGGAGAAGCTGCCGGACGGGCGCTGGCGCTTCGACACCATCGTCCTGGACGCGCCCGCCACCGGCCACGCCATCTCCTTCCTGAGCGTGCCCCAGGTGCTCGTGCAGACGGTGCCCCCGGGCCCCATGTCGCGCGAGGCCCAGAAGATGCGCGACCTGCTGGTGGACCCGTCCGTGACGGCCGCCATCCTGGTGGCGCTCCCGGAGGAGATGCCGGTGAACGAGGCGCTGGAGCTGCACGCCGCGCTCACGGACCGGGTGAACCTCCGCACGCACGCGGCGGTGCTCAACCAGGCCATCCCCGAGCGCTTCACGGAGGCCGATTTGGAGGCCCTGGCGGGCCACCCCGAATTGCACCACGTGGCCCAGGCACACCATGACCGCGCGGCGCTGACGGTGCTCGCGGGCACCAAGCTGGAGCGCAACCTTCACACGCCGGTGTTCAACATCCCCCGGCTGTTCCTCCCCGCCTTCGGGCGGGACGCCATCGAGCAGGTCATGGGTCACCTCGAAACACTGGTGATGGGGGAGCGGTGAGCACCACGGCCCTCGCGCCCGCGCTCGCGAACAAGCGCGTCCTCATCTGTGTCGGCTCCGGCGGTGTCGGGAAGACGACGGTGGCCGCCACCCTGGCCCTGCGCGCGGCGGTGGAGGGCCGTCAGAGCCTGGTGTGCACCATCGACCCGGCGAAGCGGCTGGCCAACTCGCTGGGCCTGTCCGCGCTCGGCAACGCGGAGACACAGGTGCCGGCCTCCGCGCTGCAGCCGCTGGGCGTCACGCCGCGCGCGGCGCTGTACGCGATGATGCTGGACATGAAGCAGACGTGGGATGACCTCATCACCCGCGTCGCGCCTCCGGAGCAGCGCGAGCGCATCCTCGCCAATCGCTTCTACCAGTCGCTCTCCACGGCCCTGGCGGGCAGCCAGGAATACATCGCCATGGAGAAGGTGTGGGAGCTGCGCCGCAAGGGCGAGTACGAGCTCGTCGTGCTGGACACGCCACCCACCGCGCACGCGCTGGACTTCCTGGACGCGCCCAACCGCGTGCTGGACTTCCTGGACAACGAGGCGGCGAAGTGGCTGCTGGCGCCCGCGCTGAAGGCGGGCAAGCTGGGCCTGTCGCTCTTCAACCGCAGCGGCTACGTGCTGCGCGCGCTGTCCAAGTTCACCGGCACGGAGATGCTCCAGGAGCTCTCCAGCTTCATGCTGTCCCTGTCGGGCATGAACGAGGGCTTCCGCGAGCGGGCGCGCGGCGTGCGCTCGCTCCTGGAGGACAAGACGACGGGCTTCGTGCTCGTGACCAGCCCCCACCCCGAGCGCATGGACGAGGCCATCCACTTCAACAGCCTCCTCAAGCAGCACCGCATGGAGGTGGTGTCCCTGGTGGTGAACCGCGTGCACCCGCTGCCCACCGAGGCCATGTGGGCGGACGCGGCCACGCTGACGCCCACCCGCCGCGCCAAGGTGGAGGAGACGCTGCGCGAGCTCCAGGTCCTGGCCGAGCAGGACCAGAAGGGCATCGCCCAGTTGCAGGCCGCCTGCCCGGGCATCCCCCTCATCCGGGTGCCGCGTTTCGGGCTGGACGTCCACGACATCACCAGCCTGTGGCAGACCGGACGCTACCTGCTGGGAGACGACCCCTTCTGAGCGGGCCCGGGCTCACCCCTCGTCGCGGCCAGCAGCCACCCGGGGGCCGGACAGGCGGGACGGCGGCGCGCGCGCCCCGGACGCATTAAACTGGGCGCGCCCACCCTCGGCGGTGGGAACTCCAGGGCACGGCGCGTTGTCCGGAGACGGCAGGGCCAGGAGGACGCATTCCGTGACGCGGAACGAGCGAACGTACATGTCGGTCAGTCGCTGGGGCTGGGTGTTGGCGCTGGGCCTGGGTGTCGCCGGATGTCGGACGACGGGCGCGGCGGGCAGCTCGGACACCGCCCAGGTGGCCCCGGCCAAGCAGGAGATTGAGTTCGACGCGGTGACGGTGACCGCGGACCTGGAGCTGGACAAGCTCAACGACGAGGAGCTCTTCGCCGGGGGCACGTCCGCCTTCGCGGCCAACGACTTCAAGCAGGCGGCGCGCTTCTTCGGGCGGCTGGTGGACTTCCACCCGAAGAGCCAGCACCGTCGCGCGGCGCTCTACAACGCGGGGCTCGCCCACCAGCGCCTCAAGGAGTGGGAGGAGGCGTGGCTGCGCTTCTCCGAGCTGGCGGACGCGAAGGCGGGCCAGGGAGACGCGCTGGACGCGTCCTTCCGCGTGGCGGAGACGCAGTACCACCTGGAGCGCTACGACGAGGCCGTGGCCCTCTTGTCCACGCTCGCCGCGCGCGAGGACATCCCGGTCAACCGCCGCATCGAGGCGCGCGTGCAGCAGGGCGTGTGTGAGCTGGAGGCGGGCCGCACCGACGCCGCCGAGGCCACGCTGCGCAAGGCCCTGTCCGCCTACGAGGCCCTGTCCGACAAGGACGAGGTGGACGACTACTTCCCCGCGCAGGCGCACTTCTTCGTGGGAGAGCTGTACCGGCTGGACTACGAGGACGTGAAGCTGGACCCCTCCAAGGGCGCGGACAAGCTGGCCGAGGACCTCAACTACAAGGCGGAGCTGCTGCTCTCCTCGCAGGGCCACTACCTGCGCTCCATCCGCGTGGGCAACGGCTACTGGGCCACCGCGTCGGGCTCGCGCATCGGCGCGATGTACGAGGACCTCTACGCGCAGATGGTGAGCTCGCCCGCGCCCGCGGAGCTCAACGCGGAAGAGGCCGTCGTCTACCGGCAGGAGCTGCGAAAGAAGATTCGCGTGCTGCTCACCAAGTCCATCAACATCTACGAGCGCACCCTGGAGACGGCCGAGCGCATCGGCTCGCAGAGCAGCTTCGTGGACCGCACGCGCGAGAGCCTCGCCAAGGTGAAGGCCCTGCTGCTGGCGGACGCGGAGGGCGAGCCCCTTCCCGAGCCTCCCGCGTCGAAGGACGAGCCCCACACGTGAGCCGCGGCTGAAGTCGCCCGGAGGCCGCCCCACTGGGCAGCCCCGGGCCGGGCGGCGTAGCCTGGGGCCCTGCCATGGAGCCCCTCTTCACGCCCGAGCAGCTCGCGGAGATTCACGCCTACCACCTGCCCCACTACATCCGCGCGGCGGTGAACCCCTTCGCACGGTTCGCCCTGCTGGCGCTGATGTTGGGCGTGCTGGTGCGGCCCTTCTTCCGCATGGCCACGGCGGCCGCGGCGGGGCTGGAGCGCCGCTTCGGCTTCCTGCGCACCGCGCCCGTCAGCCGCGCCTTCTTCAGCGCCATGGACCGGCTGTGGGGTGAGTCCGGCTGGGGCGCGGCCGTCCTCTTCGCGCTGATGACGGACCTGTTCGTGAAGCTGGTCTACGCCCCCGTGGACATCTGGTTCGCGTACACGCTGGAGCACCAGCACGGCATGTCCAACTACACCCCGGCCGCCTTCGCCCGGGACATGCTCAAGGGACACCTGCTGGGCGGGTTCGCCATCGCCGCGCTCGTCATCGGCCTGTATGGACTGGCCCGTCGCACGCGCCACTGGTGGTGGGTGCTGGGCGTGCCCGTGGCCCTGCTGATGCTCGTCTCCTCCGCGCTGGACACGTACCGGGGCCGGCTCTACTTCGAGCAGGAGCCGCTGCCCCCGGGGCCTTTGCGCACGCGGATGACGGCGCTGATGGCCCAGGCAAACATCACCTTCTCCGACGTGCTGGTGGAGAAGACCTCCGTGGCCTCGCGGCGCATCCAGGCGTACTTCGCGGGCCAGGGCCCCACGCGCGCCATCGTCCTCAACGACGTCATCCTCCAGGAGCTCTCCGAGGACGAGGTGCTCGCGGCCGTGGCCCACGAGGCCGGCCATGTCCAGGAGCAGAAGTGGCCGGGCCGCATCGCCTCCTCCCTGGCTGTCGTCGCGCTCCTCTTCGCCATCGACCGGATGCTGCGCGTCGCGGCGGCGCGGAGCTGGTTCGGCACCTCGCGCTTCGCGGACATCCGCACCCTGCCGCTGCTCTCGCTGCTCCTGTCGCTCGTGCTGCTGCTGGGCGCGCCCATCGCCGGAGCCTTCTCCCGCGAGCGCGAGCGCACGGCGGACCGCTTCGCCCTCAACCTCACCCACGACGTCGACGCGTTCCGCCGAATGCTGGTGAAGGCCGCGCGCGTCAACAAGATGGACCCCGACCCTCCGCGCTGGGTCGTCCTCAAGGGCATGAGCCATCCCCCCGTGGGCGAGCGCCTGGCCGACCTGCCCGCGCCCTGACGTGAAAAAGCGGCCGGCAGGTGGGCTCTCCCCTTCCCCTCCCCTCTCCACCCGAGCCCACCCGCCGACAGCCGCCGCCGGGCCACTCCCCCGAGCGCCAGCGGCACTTCCTCCCCCCCACGCCACCCAGCTACGGCTGCTGGGCGTCCTGCTTGAGCTTCTCCACCGCGACCAGCGTGATGGCCTTCACCAGCGCCCGCGCCCTGCGCCCCGCCGCCGTCTCACCGTGCGGGTCCACCTCCACCGCCTTCGACAGGTCCGTGAAGCCCTGCCGCTCCCCCTTTCGCAGGTACAGCTCCCCCCGGTTCGCCAGCGCCACCGGATGCCCCGCGTCCCGCGCCAGCGCCGCGCTGAACTCCGCGATGGCCTCCTCCAGCCGCCCGAGCTTCTGGTACACGGTGCCCAGCGCCGCGTGAGCGCCCGCGTCCCGAGGATTCCCGGCCACCAGCCCCTCGAAGAGGATGCGCGCCTCCTCCAGCCGCCCCGCGGCCGCCAGGTCACACCCCACCTGCGCAATCGCCTTCGCCTCCTCGAAGGTCATCCCCTCCACCTCCGCCCACGTCGCCTCGCCCCGCGCGAAGGACCGCATCCTGTGCACCGCCCCGGTCTCCATCCGCATGCCCTCGACTCCCTCGTGTTTGATGACGCGGCCCATGGACTCAGGCTCCGCGCAGGTTGGAGATGGCCGTCTTCGCCATCTCGTTGAACTTGGCGGACATGTTGCTCATCAGGTCGAACATGGCCTTGCGCTTCTCCAGCAGCCGCTGCAGCCGCAGCTCCAGCTCGCGCATGTCCCCGTCGAGCTTCGCCGCCTTCTTCTTGTCCACGTCCGTGGTGCCCAGCGTCGCGCGGTCCTCGCCCGCGGTCGCCATCTGCTCCATCACCTCCATGATTTCGGTGTCCGTGTCGCTGGAGATGGCGCCGAGGATCGCCTGCACCTTGTCCTCGATGCTCATGCGCGGGTTGTCGACGATGCCGCGAACACTCGAGCTCGCCTTGCTCGGCGTGTTCGTCTTCACGTCCTTCGACTGCTCCAGCTCCGCCTTCACATCCAACCAGCCGATGATGCCGTCGCGCCCGTCGATGCCCGCCGCCATCTCCAGCCGGTCGAAGTACTCCGGGTGGTCCTTGAAGAACTGCGCGGCCTTCTTCAGCGTCGAGGACGCTCCCTGATTGTTCAGCAGCGCCAGCATGTCCGCGCGAGTCACGCGGTCATCCTTCACGCCCGACGCCGTGTCGAACGTCCCCCAGTTGTCGCGCAGCACCGCCACCGCCTCGAGGTACTCGCGGAAGTCCGGGTCCTTCGACGTGGGCGGCTTGCCGCCCCCCACCGGCCCCGCGCCGCCCGAGCCATTCGAACCACCCGTGCCACCGGTGCCTCCCGTACCGCCCGTGCCACCTCCGGTCCCCGGTGACGGATTGCCCGGCGGGGTGGGACGCGGCCCCGGGGACGGCCCACCGGTGGTGGGCGGAGGCGTCGTGCCGGGCGGGCAGTCCTCCTGCTTGGGCGGGGACACCGGCGGCGCCGTCGGCCGGCCATAACGGGCGAACTCCTCCCCCACCCGCTTGAGCTCCGCGCGGACGCCCGACAGCTTGATGCGGTCGTCGTTGTAGATGCTCCCCAGGACCGGCATCAGCGACGAGAGCAGCCCCCGCGAGTCCACCCGCTCGAACAGCGCCGCGTTCTGCGTGAGGAACCGGGCCGCGTCGCGAAGCTGCGGGGACAGGCTGGCGTCGTTGGCCGCGCGCCGCAGCTCCTCCTTCGACAGCGAGCCGGACTTCTTCCCGTCCGCGAGGTCCAGCTGCTCGAAGTTCGCCTCCAGCACCTTCAGCGCGGCCTCGTACTCCAGCATCTTCGGGTCCAACGCGCTGGTGCTCGCGGGCAGCAGCGGGGCATAGCCCTGGGTCTTCCCGGCGGCCCCCGCCGAGGTCGCGTACTCCGTCTTCGCCGCCGGGTTCTTCTTCAGCTCCTCCGCCACGCCCGCCACGCCCGTCCCCGCCTGCAGCACGTTGCCCGTCATGACGCCCGTGGCGGCCTTGATGGAGCTGGAGACGAGCGGAGAGAGAGTCCCCGCGTCCCCCGCCCCCTCCATCGCCGTGCCCTCCGGGCGGGCCAGCAGGTTCGTCGCGCTCTTCAAGAAGTCCACCATGAGTCCTCCCACGCGGCGGGTTGATGGAGTGCCGCGCGATGACTCGTGGGGGTTGCAGCGACGGTGCCGGCAGGCGGCCCGGCGACCACGCGAGCGAATTCCGTCGGTTAGCCGGACTGACAACCCGGGCACGTCCCCGTCAACGGACGGCGCGGTCCGTGAGGGAGGATGCGGTTAAGTTGCGCCACGCATGCGAACCCTGGGTTTGGACTTCGGAACCAAGACCATCGGCGTGGCAGTCTCGGATGGCCTGGGCCTCACCGCCCAGGGCGTCACCACCATTCGCCGCACGTCCCTCAAGGCGGACCTGGCCGCCCTCGGCGCCCTGGCGCGCGAGCACGAGGCGGACCGCTTCGTCCTCGGCCTGCCGCTCAACATGGACGGCTCGGAGGGCCCCCGCGCGGAGGCCTCGCGCAAGTTCGCGGACGCCCTGACGCAGGCGCTCGGCATCCCGGTGGAGCTCTGGGACGAGCGGCTGTCCACCGTGGCCGCCACGCGCACGCTCCTGGAAGCGGACGTCAGCCGCGCCCGCCGCAAGGAGGTCATCGACCAGGTGGCCGCCCAGTTCATCCTCCAGGGCTGGCTGGACGCGCGCCGCCCCAGGGACACCGACTACCACCCGGACGACTACGACGACGACGAGCCCGGACACTCCGGGTGACGCCGGGCGGCTACGGCCGGCGCCGGTAGACGTGCAGCGGAGCGGTGAAGCCGTCCAGCTCCTCGTAGGCGACGCCGTCCAACGTCAGCGTGCGCCCCTCCAGCCTCACCCCGGGGTCCTTCGCCAGCGAGCCCTGGTCGAAGCGCACCAGCACCTCCGGCCGTGCCTCCCCCAGGAGCTTGCGGAAGGTGTCCCAACGCACGCGCGCGATGCGCTCCTCGGGCAGCCCGGAGAAGAAGGCCACCTGCAGGTCCATGTAGTTGGGGTCCGTATCCAGCGCGAGCGCCCCGCCCTTCTCGGCCACCTCCGCCTTCACGAAGTCCGCCACGCGCATCACCGGCACGGGGTTGGTCGACGTGGGGCTCACCGGCCGCAGCGACGTCTGCAGGCGCCCGTCGTCGCGGAACGTGTACAGGCCCAGCGCCACCGGCAGCACCACCGCGAGCAGCGCGGACACCCCCGCCACCGCCTTGCGCGCGCCCTCGCCGCGCGAGCCCATCAGCGCCCAGAAGCCGAACGCGACGAACACCGGCACCACCGCCAGCTGCGTCACCGTGAAGCGCCCCAGCGGCACGAAGTTGAGCAGCACCACCGCGCGGAACGTGAAGTACGCCGCGGGCACCGCCGCCGCCGCCACCAGCCAGCGCGTGTCCGGCCGCGCCTTCCACGCCTTCACCATGCCCCACAGACCGAGCAGCCCCACGCCCGGCGTCAGGGTGAAGAGCGCCACGCCCGGCCAGAAGAACAGCTGCTGCGCGCGCCAGCCGATGGCCGCCCCCGAGCCCGCCGAGGAGAGCACCCAGTCCCGGTGGAAGTCCTCCACCGCCTTCACCGGGTAGAACGGGTCGCCGTGCATCAGCTCGTTGCCCTGCATCCACAACAGGGGGAACGGCAGGCACGCCAGGCCGAAGCCCACCGCGCGCGTCACCGCCGCCACCTTGTCCTGGCTGCTGAAGAACAGCCCCAGGCACAACAGCGGGATGTACATCCACGCGTCGTAGCGCAGCGCGCACGCCAGGTTGAGCATCAGCGCGGCCTGGAACAGCGGCGCGAAGCGGTTCTCGTCCACCCCCTCCGCGTAGAACGCGAACGCGGCCAGCATGAAGAACAGCGACACCGCCTCGCTGCCCGCGGTGGTGGAGAACTGCAGGTGCATGCCCCACGCGCTGAACACCAGCGCTGCCACCACGCCCGCACGCCAGTCGAACAGCCGCCGCGTCAGCGCGAACAACGGCACCACCGACAGCACGCCGAACAGCAGGCTCACCACGCGCCCGGCCACCTCCCGGTCGAACACCGACAGCGCGATGCCCACCAGGTACAGGTGCAGCGGCCCGAACTGGTACGCGCCATCACCGTACGCGGTGATGAGGTGCGGGGCGCGCAGCCACCGCTCCGCCAGCTCCGTGCGCACCACCGCGTCGCCGTACAGGTTCTCGTTCACGAAGAAGACGAGCAGCCGGGGCACCAGCGCCACCGCCAACAGCACTCCGATGAGGAGGCGCGTGCTCGGCTCGGGCGCGGGGGACGGGACCGCCGCGAGACTCGGCACGGAGGACGGAGGGTGGGAGACAGAGGTAGGTGCGGTCGCCATGACGCGCGGCAGGATACGCAGGCACGGCCCAAAGCCAAGCCGGCGACCCCGTCTTCTCCAGCCTCCCCGCAGCCGACTTCACCCTCAGCGAACCGCGCGCCGGAGCGAGCACACCGCCGCCCTCGCGCGCCCCGGAGGCACAGCGGGCCCGAGCCAACGTGTACCGCGTGGCGAATGTATCACCCTTCGGTGCAGGCACGCCCGCCTGGCTGCTGTCAGGGATGTCTTGGCGCCCCTCACCTGCACCGCCGACATGTGGAAGGAACACAGACGCCGCCCCACAGCCAGCCAACAGTCCGCCTCCGGCAAGGCCGTCAGGCGTTCAATACCCCTCGCGTTCCGGGGGGGCACCTACCCCGTTGCACGCGCCGCCCTATAATCACCCTTGCCTCTTCACCCCGTGGAGGGGGCGCGCCTGTTCCGGCGTCCTGCCCCTGACACGAGCGTAACGCGCGGTCCCATTCCGCGGCGGGGTCCCGAATTGGCTGCAGGGCTGTCGTGCCTGGGACCTCGGCGGGATGGTTGTGGAATGGCAATCCAGCCCTCCAGGTTCACCATTCTGGCCCCCTAGGGCGCGAGTGCCTCGCACCCCAGGCCGGCTTCCGAGGGAGAGACATGAGGGACGCTGAGAAGGGTTCGTGGGTCTCCAAAATCGCCGCGCTCCAGGACGCGAAGACCTACGCGGAGCTCAACTGGGAAGGCAACTTCGAGGAGTACCTCGAAATCGTCCGGAAGAACCCCAAGGTGACACGCACCGCCTTCCAGAGGATCTACGACATGATCCTCAGCCACGGGAAGACGGAGTACATCGACAACAAGAAGAAGCTCATCCGCTACCACTTCTTCAGCGACGAGAAGTTCGGCGGCAAGGACGCCATCTTCGGCCTGGATGTGCCGCTGATGAAGCTGGTGAACGTCTTCAAGTCCGCCGCCCAGGGCTACGGCACCGAGAAACGCGTCATCCTGCTGCACGGCCCCGTGGGCTCGTCCAAGTCCACCATCGCGCGGCTGCTCAAGAAGGGCACCGAGGACTACTCGAAGACGCCCGAGGGCGCCGCGTACACCTTCTCCTGGACCACCGACAAGAAGCTGCCGGACGGAACCGTCGTGAAGGAGAAGATGAAGTGCCCCATGAACGAGGAGCCGCTCAACCTGGTTCCCCGCGAGTGGCGCGCCAAGGTCTACCAGGAGCTGTCGCCGCCGGACTCCGGCTACACCATCCCGGACGGCTCGGAGCTGTGCCCCGCCTGCCGCTTCGTCTTCAAGGACCTGATGACCCAGTACCACGGTGACTTCGCGCGGGTGATGGACCACGTGCGCGTCAACCGCCTGGTCTTCAGCGAGAAGGACCGCGTGGGCATCGGCACCTTCCAGCCCAAGGACGAGAAGAACCAGGACTCCACCGAGCTCACCGGTGACATCAACTACCGGAAGATCGCCGAGTACGGCTCGGACTCCGACCCGCGCGCGTTCAACTTCGACGGCGAGTTCAACATCGCCAACCGCGGCATCATCGAGTTCGTCGAGGTGCTCAAGCTGGACGTCGCCTTCCTCTACGACCTGCTCGGCGCGTCGCAGGAGCACAAAATCAAGCCGAAGAAGTTCCCGCAGACGGACATCGACGAGGTCATCCTCGGCCACACCAACGAGCCCGAGTACAAGAAGCTCGAGAACAACGAGTTCATGGAGGCCCTGCGCGACCGCACGGTGAAGATCGACGTGCCGTACATCACCAAGCTCGCCGAGGAGGTGAAGATCTACGAGAAGGACTTCAACTCCCGCGCCATCAAGGGCAAGCACATCGCGCCGCACACGCTGGAGATGGCGGCCATGTGGGCGGTGCTCACGCGCCTGGAGGAGCCCAAGAAGCACAACCTGTCGCTCCTGCAGAAGCTCAAGCTCTACAACGGCAAGACGCTCCCCAACTTCACCGAGGACAACATCAAGGAGCTGCGCAAGGAGAGCATCCGCGAGGGCCTGGAGGGCATCTCCCCGCGCTACATCCAGGATAAAATCTCCAACGCGCTGGTGAGCGACAAGGGCGAGGGCTGCATCAACCCCTTCATGGTCCTCAACGAGCTGGAGGCGGGCCTCAAGACGCACTCGCTCATCAACAACGAGGACGCGCGCAAGCGGATGAAGGAGCTGCTCACCTCCGTGAAGCAGGAGTACGAGGACATCGTCAAGAACGAGGTCCAGCGCGCCATCAGCGCCGACGAGGACGCCATCGGCAAACTGTGCGGCAACTACATCGACAACATCAAGGCCTACACCCAGAAGGAGAAGGTCAAGAACAAGTACACCGGCCTCTACGAGGAGCCGGACGAGCGGCTGATGCGGGCCATCGAAGAGAAGATCGACATCCCCGACAGCCGCAAGGACGACTTCCGGCGCGAAATCATGAACTACATCGGCGCGCTGGCGGTGGAGGGGAAGACCTTCAACTACCGGACCAACGAGCGGCTGCACAAGGCGCTCGAGCTGAAGCTGTTCGAGGACCAGAAGGACAGCATCAAGCTCAAGAACCTCGTCTCCTCCGTCGTGGACAAGGAGACCCAGGAGAAGATCGACCTGGTGAAGGACCGGATGATGAAGAACTACGGCTACTGCGAGATCTGCTCCACCGACGTGTTGAACTTCGTGGCGAGCATCTTCGCCCGCGGCGACGCGAAGGAGTAACCACCTCAGGAGAAGGGCGAGCCGTCGTGACCTTGAAGATCCACCAGGACCACTCCCGCTTCAAACAGATCGTCCGCGGGAAGATCAAAGCCAACCTGCGCAAGTACGTGCAGAAGGGCGAGATGATTGGGAAGAAGGGCAAGGATGCCATCAGCATCCCCATCCCCTTCATCGACATCCCCCGCTTCAAGTACGGCCACAAGGAGCAGGGCGGCGTCGGACAGGGTGACGGCGAGGTGGGCCAGCAGCTCGGCCCCGGGGCGGTGGAGCCCGGGGACGGGCACCAGGCCGGCCAGGGTGAGGGAGACCACGCCCTGGAGGTGGATGTCACGCTCGAGGAGCTGGCGCAGATACTGGGCGAGGAGCTGCAGCTGCCCCACATCGAGCGGCGCCAGAACGAGAAGATCATCACCCAGAAGATTCGCTACACCGGCATCAACACCACCGGCCCCGAATCCCTGCGCCACTTCAAGCGCACCTTCAAGCAGGCCCTGCGCAGACAAATCGCCGCCGGCACCTACGACGCCGCCAGGCCCGTCATCATCCCCACCCGCGAGGACCGCCGCTACCGCAGCTACAAGCTGCAGGACCTCCCGGAGACCAACGCCGTCATCATCTACATGATGGACGTGTCCGGCTCCATGGGTGACGAGCAGAAGGAGATCGTCCGCATCGAGAGCTTCTGGCTCGATACGTGGCTGCGCCACCAATACAAGGGCCTGGAGGCGCGCTACATCATCCACGACGCGGTGGCGCGCGAGGTGGACCGCGACACGTTCTTCCATACCCGCGAGTCCGGCGGGACGATGATCTCCAGCGCCTACAAGCTCTGCCGCGACATCATCCTGGCCGACTACCCGAAGAGCGCCTGGAACGTCTATCCGTTCCACTTCAGCGACGGGGACAACTGGAGCGCGGACGACACGCGCCAGTGCATCGAGATGCTGCGCAACGACGTGCTGCCCAACGTCAACCAGTTCGCCTACGGACAGGTGGAGTCCCCCTACGGCAGCGGTCAGTTCATCAAGGACCTTCGCGAGGCGGTGGGTGACACCCCCAACGTCGCGCTCAGCGAAATCGCGGACAAGGACGCCATCTACGCGTCCATCAAGGACTTCCTCGGCAAGGGACGCTGAAGAGCCAGCGCCCCCACCTGTCCTCCGGAGAGACTTCCCGATGCCCAAGAGCCTTACGCCCCGTCTCGCCGCGCTGAGGGATGAGATCCACGGCTACGCGAAGGAGTTCGGACTCGACTTCTTCGACACCGTCTTCGAGATGGTGTCCTACGACGAGATGAACATGGTCGCCGCCTACGGCGGCTTCCCCACCCGCTACCCGCACTGGCGCTGGGGCATGGAGTACGAGCAGCTCTCCAAGGGCTACGAGTACGGCCTGAGTAAAATCTACGAGCTCGTCATCAACAACGACCCCTGCTACGCGTACTTGATGGAGAGCAACCCGGAGGTGGACCAGAAGCTGGTCATGGCCCACGTCTACGGTCACTGCGACTTCTTCAAGAACAACTTCTCCTTCCGCCACACCAACCGGCGGATGATCGACGAGATGGCCAACCACGCCACGCGGGTGCGCCGCTGGGTGGACAAGATCGGCGTGGAGAAGGTCGAGGACTTCATCGACCGGACCCTGAGCCTGGAGAACCTCATCGACCAGCACTCGCCCCACATCCGGCGCAACCCGGACCCCAGGCGCGCCGAGGACGAGCTCAAGTCCAACGAGCGCGTGGAGGGCTTCAAGGTCGGCCGCGAGTACATGCGCGGCTACATCAACCCGTCCGAGTTCCTCGACTCCCAGCGCAAGAAGGTGGAGGACGAGAAGCAGCGGGCCAAGAAGTTCCCCGAGCGCCCCCAGCGCGACGTGCTGCTCTTCCTCCTGGAGGAGGCGCCGCTGGAGCCGTGGGAGTCGGACATCCTGGCCATCCTCCGCGAGGAGGCCTACTACTTCGCGCCCCAGGGCCAGACCAAGATCATGAACGAGGGGTGGGCCAGCTACTGGCACTCCACCATCATGACCCGCAGGGCGCTGCGCGACGACGAAATCATCGACTACGCGGACCACCACTCCGGCACCATGGGGACGCGCCCCGGCGCCATCAATCCCTACAAGCTGGGCATCGAGCTGTGGCGGGACATCGAGGAGCGCTGGAACAAGGGCCGCTTCGGCAAGGAGTGGGACGAGTGTGATGACCTGCGCGCCCGCCGCAACTGGGACAAGAAGCTGGGCGCCGGACGCGAGAAGATCTTCGAGGTCCGCAAGCACTACAACGACATCACCTTCATCGACACGTTCCTGACGCCCGAGTTCGCGATGGAGCAGAAGCTCTTCGTGTATGGCTTCAACGACAAGCGCAACTCGTGGGAGATCCTCGACCGCGAGTTCCGCAAGGTGAAGAGCAAGCTGTTGCAGGGGCTCACCAACTTCGGCCAGCCCATCATCGAGGTGGTGGACGGCAACCACGAGAACCGCGGGGAGCTGTTGCTCGCGCACAAGCACGACGGCCAGGACCTCAAGGGTGACTACGCCCGCGAGACGCTGCGCAACCTCCAGTCCCTGTGGCGCCGCCCCGTCAACATCATCACCCGCTACGACAACAAGGGCGTGATGCTGCGCTTCGACGGGACGAACCAGACGGAGAAGAAGGTGGAGCTGTAGCGCCCCAAGCAGCCGGAGACCCGCTCACGGGCGGGTCTCCGCGATGGCGGCGGACCGCACGGGCGCGAAGCCTGCGGCCGGCCCCTGCGACACCAGACGCTCCAGCGCGGTGCACAGCGCATCCACGCGGCCGAAGCGCGCGGACGGGTCCTCCTCCAGACAGCGCTCGACGGCCTCCGCGAAGTCCAGGTCGATTCCCGGCACCAGGTCCACCAGCGGCACCAGCGCGGCCGCCACCCGGCCCGCCTCCAGGTCCGCACCGGAGGCGCGCACATGCGGGACACGCCCCGTGCACAGCTCGTACACGAGCAGCCCCAGGGCATACAAATCACTCTGCGGCGTGGCCGGCGCCCCCAGGCGCACCTCGGGCGCCATGTAGCGCGGCGTGCCGACGACGCCCGGCACGGCCCACGGCTTCGAGCGGTCCGTCCCCACGAAGGCCGCGAGCCCGAAGTCGAGCAGCTTGATGCTGCCATCCGCGTCCAGGATGGCGTTGCCCGGCTTCACGTCCCGGTGGAGCACCCCGCGCTGATGCGCGGCCCTCAAGCCCCGCGAAAGCCCCAGCGCGATGTCCAGCACGTACCGCCACGGCAGGGGCGGCGCCAGCTCCGCCAGGCTCTTGCCGTCCACGTACTCGTACACCAGATACGGCCGCCCCTCGACCTGCCCCGCCCGGAACACGGTGACGACGTTGGGGTGCTTGATGCGGGCGATGGCGCGCGCCTCGATGGCGAAGCTGTCCAACGTGCTGGTGTCCGGCTCCAGCGCGACGCTCAGCTTGAGCGCGACGAGCCGGTCCAACGACGTGTCATGCGCCAGGTACACCGCGCCCATGCCCCCCCGCCCCAACAGCCGCACCAGGTGGAACTCGTCCAGCACCCCGGGCGGCACCCAGGTCCGCGCCACCGTGGGCCCCCAGGCAGGCGCGGGCGCGTCCACGCTCCCCGTCTGGCTGCGCATGACGGCGACCAGCAGCTCCCGACACGCGGGGCACTCGGCGGCGTGGCGATGGACGCGCCCCCTCGCCGCGCCGTCCAGCCGCTCCTCGACGAGCGCCACCACGTCTTCCTCGCACAGGCAGCCGGATGTAAGGATTTGACACCCCCCTGTATGCCCCCGGTCAGAGCCTCTCACAAAACGGACTTCATCCGGTAAAGCGAGAAACTCTCCCCTTTCATGCCCAAAGACGACCTTCACTCAGATTAACCCGCACTCAGAGTAAGTCAGGCTCCATCGGTTATAATGGCGGCATGGAGGAGGGGGGCTTGGCATTCGCACCGTTATTCCTGGCGCATGCGGGCGTCCCGCCGGAGGACGTCACGCCCGAGGTGTTGGAGCCGTGGCTGTCACGGCTCTGGAACGAAGGCCGGGAGCACTGGCCGGACATCCCGTTGGGCGCCGAGAGCTTCATGCGACACCTGGCCCTCCACCTCCCGCGCCTGGCGCCGGGCGAGGACTGGGGGACGGCGCTGGAGCGGCTCGAGGCCGGCGACCTCTATCTGGCGTGCGGCTGCGTGCAGGGACTGGGCACGGCGCTCGCCGCCTTCGAGCGGCACCACATGGCCAGCGTGCCGACGGTGCTCGCGCACATGCGGCTGCCGGCGGCGATGGTGGACGAGGTGCGTCAGCAGGTCCGTGAGCGGCTGCTGGTGCGCACCGCCGCCGCGCCCCGCATCGCCGAGTACTCCGGCCGGGGCACCCTGGCCAACTGGGTGCGGGTGGTGGCCCTGCGCACGGCCCTGAGCCTGCTGCGCAAGTCCCAGGAGCCCTGCCCGTCGAGCGACACCGTCCTGGAGCTGCTGCCCACGCCCGCGCCCGACCCCGAGCTGGAGGCCATCCAACGCCGGTACCACGACGCGTTCCGGAAGGCCTTGGAGGACGCCTTCGCCATCCTCCCCGGAGAGCACCGCTACCTGCTGCGCCTCCACTTCGTGGACCGCCTCTCCACCCCGAAGCTCGGCACCCTCTTCGGCGTCAACCAGTCCACCGTCTCGCGCTGGCTGCACAGCGCCCAGCAGGCCGTGCACGACGAGACGCGGCGCCTGCTCAAGGAACGCCTGGACCTCTCCTCCCAGGAGTTCACCAGCGTCCTGCGCAGCGTGGAGAGCCATCTGCATCTCAGCCTCACGCGCATCCTCGATGAAACAATTCACCCAAAGTGAATATCGAGAATTGATGCATAGGTTGATTCGGGCGTGCGTCTTCAAGACGCGAACGTCGCTCGGGCCCGCCTGGGGCTCGCGCTCACGCCATCCACGTCCACGCCTCCCCCCGCGGTAGCGGAAGCCCTCCGCCGCCGCGGACATCCCCCGTCCATCCCGAGAGGCCCCGTGTCGGCGCGGGCGTCGCTCGGCCCACCCAGACCGAGACACCATGCGGCCCCTGCCCCGACGTGCCCATCCCTTGCTTGGAATGAAGCTTGAGGCCCTGCCCTTGTTGGGGGCGCTCGTCCTGGGATTCATCGCCTGCGAGGAGCGCCCGCCCCAGGGCGCCTCCGCCCAGGGGCCCGGTTCGGCTCCGAAGCTGGCGCCGTTGGGCCGCGCCCCCGAGGCGCGGCGCGTCCCCGACGAGTACATCGTCGTCTTCTCCGAGGGCATCACGGGGCAGGCCATCGACTCGGCTGTGGGCCGGGTGGCGCGCGCGGGCGGCATCAATCAGGTGCGGCACCGCTACCAGCTCATCCCCGGGTTCGCGGCGCGCCTGGACAGCGCCCAGGTGGAGCGGCTGCGCGCCGAGCCGGGCGTGGCCCTCATCGAGGAGGACCAGCAGGTCACCCTCAGCGCCACGGTGCCCAGCCCCGCGGACGGCATCGACCGGGTGGACCAGCGCCAGGGGCGCGACGGCCAGTACAACGACTTCGACAACACGGGCGCCGGGGTGCACGTGTACGTGCTCGACACGGGGCTCAACACGGAGCACTCGGAGTTCACCGGACGGGTGGGCTCGTCACAGAGCTTCGTGCCGGATGGCCGGGGCATCGAGGACTGCCACGGCCATGGCACCCATGTGGCCAGCACCGCCGTGGGCACGCTCTATGGCATGGCCAAGGAGGCCACCGTGCACCCGGTGCGGGTGCTGCGGTGCAACGGCCTGGGGACCTGGGGGGCCATCATCGCGGGCATGGACTTCGTGCGCGCCGACTGTCCCCGGCAGGACGGGCCCTGCGTCGCGAACGTGAGCATCACCGGGCCGCTGTACGTGCCGGCGAACCTGGCCGCCGCGGCGCTGGTCAACGCGGGCATCCCGGTGGTGGTGGCCGCGGGCAATGACGACCTGAACGCCTGCACCCAGTCCCCCGCGAGCGAGCCCCTGGTCATCACCGTGGGCGCCGTCGACGACGCGGACGTCCGGGCGACGTTCTCCAACTGGGGCCCGTGCGTGGACATCTTCGCGCCGGGGGTGAGCATCCTCGGCGCCTGGATGGGCGACGCGGTGGCGAGCGTCGTCGACGAGGGCACGTCCATGGCCAGCCCCCACGTCGCCGGCGCGGTGGCGCAATACCTGGGCACCCACCGCACCGCCACGCCCGCGCAAATCGTCGCCAACCTGCGCGACTCCGCCACGCTCGAGTGCGTGGAGGACCTGAAGGGCTCGCCCGACTCGCTGCTCTTCAGCGACCTGACGCAGGGCAACGGCTTCTGCGTGGGCGAGGCCAACAGCTGCGTGGGCCTGTGCGGCGTGGGCGCGGAGGGCTGCTTCTGCGACCCGAGCTGCCTGGAGTTCAACGACTGCTGCCCCGACTTCCAGCAAGTCTGCATGTGAGAGCCGTTCCAAGCGGAGGAGGAAACACCATGTCACGAGCACGTCGTTTTCTGGTGATGGGTAGCACCGCCTGCCTGGCCCTGCTGTCGGGCTGCACCTCCAGTCCCCACGAGCAGCAGGTGGCGGACTTCGGCCGCACGCTGCGCGGGCTCGGCGACGCCACCCGGCTGAGCCAGGCCGAGTGGACCACGTACCGGGCGGACGAGGCCTACCTGCATTCCATCGCCAAGCCGGACGTGCGCGTCCGGTTGAACCTGGCGGACCCGGCCCAGTACCGCTTCGCGAAGGCGCGCCTGAAGCTGGCGGGCAAGACGCCGGAGAACTCGCCGTACCTGTTCGAGGCGCTGGCCGCGCGCCAGAAGGAGCACGTGTCGCGGGGCTTCGCGCCGGGCCAGCTGTCGTCGGAGGACGCCGGGCTGGCGACGTCCGCCGAGCGCAAGGAGATGCACGCCATCGAGTCGGCCAACGCGGGTGAGACCACACGCGAGGAGAACGACGGGCAGGGCGTGTCCACGTCCACCTTCCCGGGCGGCACGTACTACACGTACACGGACACCAACTTCACCGACCAGACGGGCCACCCGCTCACCCAGCTCGCCTGGGCGGAGGAGTACGACCAGGGCACCAACCTCACCGTCCCGACCACCGCGAACCTGGGGCTCACCCAGCTGGGCCGCTACCGGGTCTCCTCGTACAAGGTCGAGGACTCCGTCGAGGGGTTCAAGGACTCGTACCTCTACTCGGAGTTCGGCTCGCCGCCGGGCACCACCTCCACGCGCCCCACGTACTCCGCGCTCACCGTCCAGGCGCCCGTGGACACGGTGCTCAACGACAACCTCATCTCCGTGTGCCTCAACCGCACGTGGACCCAGGACTGCGACTACGACCTGACCGGCACCCCGCAGGCCATCAAGCTGCCCCTCAAGGGGCAGCTGTCGCTCACCTCCGCGCCCCACACCTTCGACCAGGCGAAGATCAACCAGTTCAAGGCGGACCTGGCCCTGGGGACGCCGACGTATGAGGTGGGCCACCTCAAGCTCATCCTCACCAACGCGGGCGGCGGCTGCGACGTGACGGACGGCAACCTCATCGAGGCGAGGATGGGGCAGTTCTGGGACCGCGCCTCCCTCAGCGCCGACAAGAAGACCTTCTCCTGGGATTTGACGGGCGCCCACGCGGCCTTCTTCGACGACGGCTGCCGCCAGGTGCAGGACGAGGTGAAGCTCACGTTGAAGATCGTCCTGCCCGTCGTCGGGACGGGCGGCGCCACGTACCAGTCCTCCGTGACGCTGAGCAACGACCGCGCCGTGCCGCGCCCGGACTACACCTTCAAGAAGATCACCGTCACCAACAGCTGCCTGGCGGCGGGGACGCAGATCGCGCTGGCCGAGGGCAAGGTGGCGCCCGTGGAGTCGCTCAAGGCCGGCGACAAGGTGAAGAACCCGCACCAGCCCACGCTCACCGTCATGGACACGGCCGTGGGCACCGAGACGGTGCCCATGGTGCGCATCCGCAGCGCGGCGGGCCACAGCCTGTTGATGACGGAGATGCACCCCATCCAGGTCCTGGCGCGCGGCATGGTGCAGGCCCGCGCCCTCAAGCAGGGCGACGTGGTGATGACCCAGGCGGGCCCCAGCAGGCTCGTCGAGGTCAGCCGCGAGCCGTACGCCGGCAAGGTGTACAACGTGAAGGTCGGCTCGGACGCGGAGAAGCTCGCGCTCGCCCAGGACCAGACGGTGGTCTACGCCAACGGCTTCGTCGTGGGTGACGGGCAGATCCAGCAGAAGTACGAGTCCATCGCCCAGACGCAGAAGAGCGCCGACGTGCTGGCCTCGCTGCCGTCCCGGTGGCACCGCGACTACAAGCTGGCCGCCCGGCGCCAGTAGCCGCCCAGCAGCGAGGGCGCGGCCCCGAAGGCCTCCGCGCCCCTCGCCCGACGTCATCACCCTTCCAGACCGCCGGCCATCCAGTGGAAGTCCGCTGGATGGCCGTGCCCGTTGCCGCCCCGCCGTTCGCCTCCCGCCGCCCCAGACCTCGGAGTGAACCTGATGCAGCCTCGCAACGTCCCCCTGCTCCCGCTCGTCCTCGCGCTGGCCCTGGCATGTGGCGACGCCAGCCCTCCCGAAGCCTCACCGCCCCAACAGCAATCCCAAGCGACGCTCCGGGAGGAGGCGCAGCGCGCGGAGCGGCGGCGCATCGCGAGCCGCCAGGTCGTGCAACCCGCGGCCCAGCTCGCGCAGGCCACCGCGCCCGACCTGGCCGCGGCGCTGGACATCCCCGCGGGCATGCTGGTGAGCAGCCAGCTCACCGCGCCCGCGCCCGACCAGACGACGAAGGTCATGTCAAACTACGGCATCATCACCCCGCGCAAGGGCCCCTCGCTCATCGTGCTGGGCACCGGCTACGTCAATGACCGCGCCCGGCTGCCCGAGCCCGGCACCGACTTCGCCCCCGAGGGGGCCGAGGGGGACGTCGTCACCCTGCGGCTCACCCTGAACGTGCCCGCGGGCATGACGCGGCTGTCGTTCGACTACCGCTTCCTGAGCGCCGAGTCGCCCGACTTCGTGGGCAGCGAGTACAACGACCAGTTCACCGCGCACGTGCAGGACGCGCAGGGCACGCGCCTGGCCGAGCAGACCTCGGTCAACAGCGCGCACTTCTTCGACGCCTCCGCCACGCGCGCCAAGGACACCCAGTTCGACGTGCTGCTCGCGGACGACCCCTCGGGCGTGGACTTCTTCCCGGCGACCTACCCGGACGGCATCCAGCTCTTCCCGGACGCGGGCATCACCGACTTCAAGACGGTCAACGTGGCCATCGCCGGCGGCGGGCCGGTGACGCTCGTCTTCGAGATCCGCGACCTGGGCGACGGCATCCTGGACTCCAGCGTGGTCATCGACAACGTGAGCATCTCCAGCCTGGAGAAGATCGACCCCAACCCCATCCTCATCGACCCGCTGCTGCGCAAGGTGGAGACCAACCCGGGCCGGCTCGCCACGCTGGGCACGCCCGCCAGCGGCGTCGCCGCCGACGGCGTCAGCGTCATCCTGCTGCGCGCGCGGCTGCCGGGCCCCGGCACCCTGCGCTTCAAGCTGGGCGACACGCACCTGCCCGCCAACGGAGGGCTCAGCCTGGTGGGCTCCTCGGACGCCCCCACCAACGTCATCGACGCGACCGCCCAGCAGGTCGCGACCAACCAGTACTACGCCTTCGCGCTCTACACCGCGCCCGAGGACTTCATCCGCCCGGGCCAGGAGACCGCCGACAAGCTGCTCAAGAAGCGCGCCGTGACGCTCTCCACCCTCTACACCCCGGCCAATGGGACGCCCTTCCCGGACACCCACGAAATCGAGGTGGTCCGTCCGCCCATCGTGGCCATCCATGACCTGTGGTCCGACTGCCAGTACTGGGAGTGGCACGCGGGAATCTCCTCCAACATCCTGTTCGACGTGACGTGCGCCGACTACTCGACGACCAGCTCGGAGAGCATCGACTCGGAGGCGAACCGCGCCGCGCTCGGCAAGGCCATCCGGGAGGCGCTGCTGGAGATGCGCCTGCGCTACATCGCCGTCACCCAGGTGGACGCGCTCGCCCACGGCATGGGCGGCATCATGGCGCGCAGGTTCGCCGCGAGGAGCGACTACCTGCGCGCCGACAACTT
Source organism: Myxococcus sp. XM-1-1-1 (assembly GCF_020037095.1). Classification (NCBI taxonomy): domain Bacteria; kingdom Pseudomonadati; phylum Myxococcota; class Myxococcia; order Myxococcales; family Myxococcaceae; genus Myxococcus; species Myxococcus sp. XM-1-1-1. Next base: position 84,094 of record NZ_JAIQDH010000008.1, on the reverse strand, counting down.
CAACAAGGGAGACCTCAACCGGCTCATCCTGCTGAACACGCCCCACGCGGGCAGCGCCATCGCCAAGGCCATCGTCGACACCCGCAACCACATGAAGGGGACGGCCAGCTACCAGGTCGCCTGGGACGAGCTGAAGCTGGAGATGCTCCGGGACTTCAACGTCTCGCTCGAGGTGAACTCGGGCACCACGTCCTTCGAGGACCTGCAGCCGGGCAACCCCCTGCTCACCTCCGTGGGCGTGACGAACGTGCCCACCCACGTGCTGGTGAGCCTCAACGGGAAGAACATCGAGCGTCCCCAGGGACAGGGCATGCTCTTCGACCACATCAAGGTCCTCTACACCAACATGGAGGCGTACCACCCGCTGGTGGACAAGCTCACGCCCCCCGCGAACTGGAACCTCATCATGCGCGCGAAGACCTCGCGCAACCCGCAGCAGGCCGCGCAGCCCAGCCGGCTGTTCTGCGACAAGGACTACGACATGTTCGCCTCGGAGGCGGACCAGCGCGGAGGCGCGCCCACCACCGCCACGACGTCCTTCGCCATGGACGCGAGCGTGCCGGACCTCGAGCACTTCAAGACGCCCTCCAACACCAGCTACTACGCGAGCATCGTCAACCTGCTCAACAGCCCCGTGGCCAGTGACAGCTTCGCCCCGTCCCTCCCCGCCCCCGTCGCGGCCACCAACTGCCCGCCGCCGGACGCGGGAGGCGGCGGGGCGTGGATGCCCGACGACGAGCAGCTCGCGCCGGAAGAGGAGCCGCTGCCCGTCATCACCGGGTGGGAGCGCCCCTCGCCCCTGCTGGCCTCCGGCGGGATGCGCATCGTGTCCCCCGCGCCCGGCACGGCGGTGAGCCCCGGGAGCACCCTCACCGTGGTGACCGAGGGCACCGGCGGCTTCGCGCCCCACCTGGTCTATGTCTCGAGCACCGACAAGGCGGTCGTCATCCCCGAGGCGCCCTTCACCACCACGTTCCAGGTGCCACCCCACGCCATCGGCACGGTGCAGCTGGTCGCCACGGGCATCGACGACGCGCGCCAGCGCAGGTCGTCGCCGCCCGTGTCCCTGCAGGTCGTCTCCTCCGCGCAGCTCAACCTCATCTCCGTGCTCAACGGCGATGGCGTCCTGCACGGGGTGGGCTCCACGCGCAACCTGGTGGTGACGGGCCTCTACAACGACGGAATCAAGCGCGACATCACCTCCCAGGCGGTGGGGACGGTGTACTCGTCATCGAACGAGGCCATCGCCACGGTGTCGACCGCGGGCGTCGTCACCGCGCAGGGGCCTGGCATCGCCACCATCGTCATCCGCAACGGGCCGGCCGTCACCAGCATCTCCGTCACCGTCGTGGAGCAGCGCGTGGAGCACTGCATCCAGGTCCGCCTGGCTGACTACAACCTCCTCGTCGCGGAGGACTACCGACAGGGCAATGACGTGGCGGGCCGCGTCGCCGCCGGCGGCAGCATCTTCCTCAAGGACTTCCGCGTGGGCTGGAACCTGCCCGACACCGACACCGACAACCTCCTGGTCGCCGGGAGGGACCTGAACCTGAACAACGGCACCGTCTGGGGTCACGCCCGGTTCGGCGACCGCTACCTGCCCGCGGGCACCCTCACCTTCCCGCGCGGCTCGGTCACCCGCGGCACGCCCATCCCCTTCACCGACGTCCTCGGCTCGCTGCGCAAGCTCTCCGCGGACCTGGCCGCCCTGCCCCAGCAGGGCACCACCACCCTCGAGCCCTGGGGTGGAATCTTCCTGCGGGGCACCCACCCCAAGGTGAATGTCTTCCACGTCCAGGCCAGCGCCATCGCCAGCGCGGCGCTGCTCACCATCGAAGCCCCCGCCACCTCGCTCGTCGTCATCAACGTCCGAGGCACCTCCCCCCTGTTCACCAACTTCGGACATGTCTTCGCCGGCGGCATCGACGAGCACGGCGTGCTCTTCAACCTCCCGGAGGCCACCACGCTCACCGCGTTTGACTATGGCTTCTACGGAACAGTCCTTGCACCCCATGCCCACGTCTCCTTCAGTGATGGAGCCTGGGTGGGCGGCCTCTACGCGCGCTCGATGACAGGCAATGCGGTTGGCCATCTGGGCCAGCTGCGGGATAGTGATATCTGTCGATGAAGGCTTCGGGTCCCCTCGCGGGGACTCGCGCGACATTTCGTGGGGGGTCAAGTGCCCAAGCGTCCAGGGAGCGGTGTCTCCGTCGTGGTACTGGCCCTCGCCTGCTGGGGCGGGTGCGCGGTGGAGCCCCCCACGCCAGGCCCCGTCGACTCGCGCTCGCGGGCCGACGGGGCGGCGGAAAAACCTCACATCGTGACAGTGCTGTCGCGGGACGAGGCGCGGGGCCACCCCACGGTGGTGTGGGCCGGGCAGCGTGGCGCGGCGCCAGGCCTGCGTGTCCATGACACCCCGGAGGCCGCGGCCCGCGTCTATCTGGAACAACAAGCGTCACTGTATGGTTTGAGTGCCGCTGATCTGGCGTCGGTGTATGTCCATCGGGTCCACGACACGGGCCGGGGCGGCATCATCGTGTTCTTCCGCCAGCGGGTGGCGGGCCTGGAGGTGGGGCGCACCGAGCTGAAGGTGCTGCTGGACCGGGGGCTGGAGCTGGTGGGGCTCACGGGGAACCTGCACGGCGGCGTGGCGGCGATGCACGCGGACGCGACGCGGCTGACGCGGGACGGAGGCTTCACGCTGCCCGCGTCCGAGGCGGTGCTGCGGGCCCTGGGGGATGTGCATGGGCTGTCGCTGGTGGGCGAGGTGGTGGCCGCCGGCTTCGCGCACGCGGACGCGCCCCGCTTCGACCTGGCGCCCGGCGGCACGCTCCAACGCGCGGGCCTGCGGCTGGTGGAGCCTGCGCGCGTCACGCGGCTGTACTTCCCCTCCGGGGGCCGGCTGGTGCCCGCCTACGCCGTGGACGCGCTCTCCACGCGGGCCGGGGACGCCCCCGCGCGCGGCTTCCTGCACGTGCTCGACGCGGCCACGGGCCAGGTGCTGCTGCGCGAGGACCGGGTGGCGCAGGACGCCTATTCGTATCGCGTCTGGGCGGATGCGGACGGCACGCCCGCGGACAACCCCCACGAGGACTACTCGCCGCACCGCACGGGCAACCCCGAGACGGCCGAGCCCGGCTTCGTCGCGCCCCGACAGCTCACGCACGAGGGGCGGGTGCACGCGCAGTCGGGTCGCGTGTTCCCGTGGCTCCCCCAGGGCGCCACGACCACCTGGGGCAACAACGTCCACGCCTACGCGGACCACTTCGACCCGGATGGCTACACCGAGGGCCAGGACCGACGCGCGCAGGTGACGCCCGGCACGCGCGACTTCCCCCACGTCTACGACCCGGAAGCCGCGCCCCTCGACAGCGTGGAGCAGGTGTCCGCCTCGGTGGTGCAACTGTTCTACACCACCAACTGGCTGCACGATTACTTCTACGACTCGGGCTTCGACGAGGCGGCGGGCAACGCACAGGACGTGAGTCACGCTCCGGGAGGGCTGGGGGGAGACCCCGTGCTGGCCGAGGCGCAGAACCTGGGCCCGGACGCGCAGGCGCGAAACCTGGCCAGCGCGTACGTGCCCCGGGACGGGCTGTCGCCCCGGTTGGAGTTCTCGCTCTGGGACACGGAGGAGGCGCGCGCGTTCACCGTGGGCGGTACGCGCTACGTCACGGGCAAGGCCGAGTTCGGCCCGCAGCGCATCCAGCAGTCCCAGCATCCGCTGGCCCTGGCGGAGGACGGCACGGGCGCGGGCACCGACGCGTGCGAGCCGCTCCAGAACGACGTCACCGGGGCCATCGTCCTGGCGGACCGGGGCGGCTGCATCTACGAGCTCAAGGCGGTGAACGCGGAGAACGCGGGGGCCGCCGGGCTGGTCGTCATCAACCATGTCCCCGGCGAGCCGCCTCCGGAGATGCTCGACGTGGACGCGACGCTCACCACGGGCCTGGCCACGCTCTCCATCACGCTCGAGGACGGCCTGGCGCTCAAGGAGCTGCTGTCGCGCGGCTCGCTGACCGGCGCCATGACGCGCGCGCCCGTGCCCCTGCGCGACGCCTCGCTGGACAACACCATCGTCGCCCACGAGTGGGGGCACATCCTGTCCCGCCGCCTGACGCTCTGCGCGGAGCCGCAGTGCCGGGCCATGGGCGAGGGCTGGAGCGACTTCCTGGCCCTGCTCATGATGGTGCGGGAGACGGACGCGCCCCAGGGCACGTACGCGGTGGGCGCCCATGCGGCGCAGGCCTTCGGCCAGAGCACGTACTTCGGGGTGCGTCGCACGCCCTACTCCACGAACCTCGACCTCAACGGGCTGCGGCTGCGCCACATCGCCAACGACGCGGGCCTGCCCGACCAGGACTATCTGCGCGACAACGGCCTGGAGAACGCGCAGATGCACAACGCGGGCGAGGTCTGGGCCACCCTGCTCTTCGAGGCCTACCAGGCGCTGCTCGACGAGGGGCGCAAGAACGCCCGCCCCTTCGCGGAGACGCGGCGTCGCATGGCGGACTACGTCGTGGACGCGCTGCAGCTCGCGCCCGCGGACGCCACCTTCACCGAGCAGCGGGACGCGCTGCTGATGGCGGCCCGGGCCCGTGGGCGGCGGGACGACCTGGAGGCGATGGCCCGGGCCTTCGCGCGACGGGGCGCTGGCACGTGCGCGGTCTCCCCGCCCCGGGACTCCACCGAGCACAACGCGGTGGTGGAGGACGGCGAGGCCCACTCGGACCTCCGGTTGGCGGCCGTGCGCATCGTGGACGGGCGGCGCTCGTGCGACGCGGACGGCGTGCTCGACGCCTCGGAAGAGGGGCTCGTTCGCGTGGAGGTCCAGAACCACGGGCCCCTCCCCGCGCAGCGCGCGACGGTGCGGGTGGTCAGCGACGACGCGCTGCTGACGTTCCCCCGGGGGGCCTCCTTCACCGTGGCCGAGGTCGCGGCCTTCGGCACGGGCGTGGTCGAGGTCCCCATCGCGCTCGCCGCGTCGCTGTCGTCGGCGCGAAGCGCCAGCTACCGCGTCACCCTGGAGAGCAGCGAGGCGTGTCAGCGAAGCGTCGAGCAGGCCCACTCCGTGCTGCTCCACTATGACCTGGCGCCCGCCATGACGGACACGGTCGAGGGCCTGCGCACGACGTGGACCTCCACCGTGCTGGGCGGCACCGAGGAGCAGCGCTGGCGCGTCGTCCCCTCACCGCTCGACGCCCGGGACCAGGTCTGGTTCGCGCCGGACGTCTACGAGTTCTCCGACACGGCGCTGCAGACGCCCGTGCTGAGCATCCCCTCGGGGAACACGTTCGTCCTGTCGTTCGACCATCGGCATGGGTTCGACTTCCGGCACAACCCGGGGCCGAACACCTTCGACTACTGGAACGGCGGCGTCATCGAGCTCACCGAGGTGGTGGCGAACCAGCCGGACGACTGGAAGGACGTCACCGCCTGGGTGACGCCGGGCTACACCGGCACGCTCGACACCCGGACCGGGAACAGTCTGGGTGGCCGTCCCGCCTACGCCGCGAGGAACCCGCGCTGGCCGCAGCGGGAGCGCGTCACGCTGGACTTCGGCACCGCGCTGCAGGGCAAGACGGTGAAGCTGCGCTTCCGCGCGGCCTCGTCGCTCGTCTTCCGGGCCCACGGCTGGGAGGTCGACAACATCACCGTGCAGGGCACGGCCACGCCCCCCTTCCTCGAGCGCGTCGCGGAGTCCACCGCCCCCTGCCGTCCGCTCGCCGAGGCGGGCGTGGACCAGCGCGTGATTGCCGACGCCACGGTGACACTCGATGGCTCGGGCAGCTCGGACCGGGGCTCGGTGCCGCTCGCGTTCTCCTGGCGGCAGGTGGGCGGCGCCGCCGTGGCGCTGCGCGACGCGGACACGGCGGCCCCCAGCTTCACCGCCCCGGACGTGGGACCGGAGCAGGAGCTCCAGCTCGACTTCGAGCTGACCGTCCGCGTGGCCGATGTCGCCGCCACGGACAGGGTGACCGTCACCGTGAGGCCCAAGCCGACGGACCCGGACGCGGGCACTCCGGACGCGGGCACCCCGGACGCGGGCACGCCAGATGCCGGTCCTCCCCCACCCGACGCGGGTGAGGAGCCGGATGGGGGCCCCCCCTTCGAGCCGCCCCAGCGCCCCGGGATGCACAGCTGCGCCTCGGCGGGAGGGGGCGCGCCCCTGGGCCTCGTGGGCGCGCTGATGCTCCTCGCGGCCCGTCGCCGACGGCCGGCCTGAGGCCCCGCTTCCCGAAGCAGCCGAGCAGCCGAGCGCGGGATTTCCCGAGCCGTCGATTGGGCAGGGGCGGGGGTGTCCACTACACTCGCGCCCGCCCCATGCGATTCTCCCCCCTCTGTGCCCTGGCCGCCCTGCTGGCGGTGACCTCCTCGGAGGCCGCTGTCCGGTATGAAATCAAGAACCGCCGCATCGAACCGCGCCAGACGCTGGCGGGCGCGCTGCACGAGGCGCAGTTGCCGGACGCGCAGGTGACGGCCGTCATCTCCGCGCTCGAGGGCGTGTTCGACTTCCGCCGCTCCCGCGTGGGGGACCAGTTCCGCATCGTCCTGCGCGACGGGGAGCTGGACTTCTTCGACTACCGCCAGAGCCTCGTGGACGAGTGGCAGGTGCGCCGCGACGGCGAGAAGTTCGTCGGCAGCAAGCGCGCGATTGAGGTGGAGAAGCAGGTGTCGGTGGTGTCGCTCGAAATCCAGACGTCGCTCTACGAGGCGGCGGTGGACTCGGGCGAGGACCCGGCCATCGGCATGGTGCTGGCGGACGTGTTCGCCTGGGACATCGACTTCTACCGCGACGTGCGCAAGGGCGACACGGCCCGCGCGCTGGTGGAGAAGTTCGTCTCCAAGGGCCGCGTGCTGCGCTACGGCGAGGTGCTCGCCGCGCAGTACCAGGGGGGCCTGGTCGGCCCCAAGAAGGTCTACCGGTACGTGCTGCCGGACGGCCAGCCCAACTACTTCCAGGAGGACGGCGCCAGCGCGAAGAAGACCTTCCTCAAGAGCCCGCTGAAGTACGCGCACGTCACCAGCAAGTTCGGCTCGCGCTTCCACCCGGTGCTCCAGTACCTGAAGAACCACAACGGCGTGGACTACGGCACGCCCATCGGCACGCCGGTGTGGGCGGTGGCGGACGGCACCGTGACGCAGGCCGGGTGGGCCGGCGCCGCGGGCAACATGGTGGTGCTGCGCCACGCCAACGGCTTCGAGACCCAGTACATGCACCTGTCCAAGCTGGGCGAGGGCGTGCGCGTGGGGGCCCGCGTCAGCCAGAAGCAGGTCATCGCCTACTCGGGCAACACCGGCCGCTCCACCGGGCCGCACCTGCACTTCGGCATGAAGCGCGGCGGCAGCTACACCAACCCGCTCAACCAGCAGTTCCCCCGCGCGGACCCGCTGCCCAAGCAGCTGCTCCCGGACTTCCTCGCCAAGGCGCAGGAGCTGGCCTCGCAGATGGAGGCCGTCTCCGTGGCCGCCGTCGCGGGGCAGGCCCCGGCCGCGCCCTGAGGCGGTACCGGCGGGCTACGACTCCCAGGTGATGTCGTAGTCCGCCGCGAAGTAGCCGTGGGGCGTGCCCACGACGCGGCCGTTGCACTGGATGGCCTTGAGGGCCTCCTGCAGCACGCCCTCGTGGAACTGCACCGGCTGCATGTCGCCCTGGAAGGACAGGCGCACGTGGCGCTCGTGCAACACGCTGTATTCCCGGCGCCCGTAGCTGACCAGGGTGGAGTAGGCCGTGGGCGCGTTGGACAACAGGCGCTTGGGGTCCCCCTTGCCAATCAGCCGCGTGAGCGTCTGGCCCACCGTGGAGGAGAAGAACCCGGTGACGGCCGCGGCGCCGCACGCGCGCACCGCGTCCTCCTGCGTGGGGTAGCGCCCCGCCCGCTCCAGCGCCTCCGACGTGGCGTACAGCAACCGGATGGCGTCCACCGCGGAGTAGGAGAAGAAGTCCACCGGTGAGCGCTTGAAGAGCGGCTCGCGCAGGCGCGCGGCGGAGTCCGGGCCCAGCTGCCGCTCGGCGAGCATCAACACCGCGTTGAAGATGAGGCCGCGGACCGTGTCTTCCGGCCGCACCAGCGCCAGGCGCTGGTCCAAGTCATTCTTCGGGAAGGCCATGAGCGTTGATTTCTACATCAAACGGCGCCCCGGAGGGCGGCCCTTCCACGAGGGCCGTGTGGGAAAGCGAGCGGATGGGCGCGCGTGTCACATCGTCCCTGGACGTCCCAGGTCCTTGCCAGGGAGCATCCTCCCCCTCCCTGGCTCCGCGCTTTCCGCATGTGCCGGGCCTTCCGGCTGCGCTACCCTGACGGCCCTCTGCGTTCGTTGCATCCCACTCGACGACACACCTCGGATGGAGACCTCTCGCGACATGGCCTCTCCCGCCTCTTCCTCCTCGCAGCGCCCCGCCGCCCCGTCCACGTCCACGGCGGACGATGGGGGCCGCACCGGGCGCGACGCTTCGTCCATGCGCCGCTCGTTCCTGGACCACGTGCGCTACTCGCGCGGGAAGAACTACGAGACGTCCACCGCGCATGACCGCTTCATGGCGCTGTCGCTGGCGGTGCGTGACAGGCTGGCGGACCGCTGGGTGCGCACGGCCCGCACGTACTACGAGAAGGACGCCAAGCGCGCCTACTACCTGTCCGCGGAGTACCTGCTGGGTCGGGCGCTGGGCAACAACCTGCTGAACCTGGGCATGCACGACGCGGCCGCCGAGGCCATGCGGGAGGTGGGGGTGGACCTCACCAACCTGCTGGAGATGGAGCCAGACGCGGGCCTGGGCAACGGCGGCCTGGGGCGGCTGGCGGCGTGCTTCCTGGACTCGCTGGCGACGCTCGGCTACCCCGGCATGGGGTACGGCATCCGCTACGAGTTCGGCATCTTCACGCAGGACATCGTGGACGGCTACCAGGTGGAGCGCGCCGACGAGTGGCTGAAGTTCGGCAACCCGTGGGAAATCGTGCGGCCGGAGAAGGCGGTGCCGGTGCGCTTCTTCGGGCGCGTGGAGCACCACCAGGGGCCGGACGGCAAGCCGGTGGCGCGCTGGGTGGGCGGCAAGACGGTGGTGGGCGTGCCGTACGACACGCCCATCGCGGGCTACCACAACGACACGGTGAACACGCTGCGACTGTGGCAGGCGCGGGCGTCCGAGGAGTTCGACCTGCTGCTCTTCAACGCGGGCGACTACGAGCGCTCCGTGGTGGAGAAGAACGACTCGGAGGTCATCTCCAAGGTCCTCTACCCCAACGACGCGTTCCAGGCGGGCAAGGAGCTGCGGCTCAAGCAGCAGTACTTCTTCGTCGCGTGCTCCATCGCGGACATCGTCCGGCGCTACCTGAAGAACCACACCGACTTCAGGGACTTCCCGAAGAAGGCGGCCATCCAGCTCAACGACACGCACCCGGCCATCGGCGTGGCGGAGCTGATGCGCGTGCTGGTGGACGAGAAGCGGCTGGGCTGGGAGGAGGCCTGGTCGATTACGCAGGCGGTGTTCGGCTACACCAACCACACGCTGCTGGCGGAGGCGATGGAGAAGTGGCCGGCGACGCTGTTCGAGCGGCTGCTGCCGCGCCACCTGGAGCTCATCTACGAAATCAACCAGCGCTTCCTGCGCCAGGTGCAGATCCGCTACCCCTATGACCAGGAGAAGCTGCGGCGGATGAGCCTGGTGGAGGAGGGGCCGGAGAAGAAGATTCGCATGGCCCACCTGGCGGTGGTGGGCAGCCACAGCATCAACGGCGTCGCGGCGCTGCACACGGACCTGTTGCGCCGGGACGTGCTGCCGGACTTCGCGGCGATGTACCCGGAGCGTTTCAACAACAAGACCAACGGCGTGACGCCGCGCCGGTGGCTGGCGTGGTGCAACCCGCGCCTGTCCAAGCTGATCACCTCCCGCATCGGCGAGGGCTGGGCCACCAACCTGGACAAGCTGCGCGAGCTGGAGCCGCACGCGGAGGACCCCGCGTTCCGCAAGGCGTTCCGCGAGGTGAAGCGCGCCAACAAGGAGGACCTGTCCAGGCACATCCAGGACCTCCGCTCGGTGCGGCTCAACCCGGAGGCCATCTTCGACGTGCAGATCAAGCGCCTGCACGAGTACAAGCGCCAGCTGTTGGACGCGGTGCACATCGTCGCGCTGTGGATGCGGGCGCGCAGGGACCCGGGCACCATCATCCACCCGCGCGCGTTCCTGTTCGGCGCCAAGGCGGCGCCGGGCTACCACCTGGCCAAGCTGACCATCCGGCTCATCAACGGCATCGCCGAGGTGGTCAACAGCGACGCGGGCACGACGGGGCTGCAGGTCGTCTTCGCGCCCAACTACCGGGTGAGCCTGGCCGAGCGCATCATCCCGGCCGCGGACGTGTCCGAGCAGATTTCGACGGCGGGCATGGAGGCGTCCGGCACGGGCAACATGAAGCTGATGCTCAACGGCGCGCTGACGCTGGGCACGCTGGACGGCGCCAACGTGGAGATTCGCGAGGCGGTGGGCGACGAGAACTTCTTCCTCTTCGGCCTCACCGCGGACGAGGTCATCGCCAGGAAGCGCGCCGGCTACCGGCCGCGCGACGAGTACGAGAAGAACCTGGAGCTGCGCGAGGCGCTGGACCTCATCTCCACCGGCTTCTTCTCCCCGGAGGACCGCGGCCTCTACAAGCCCCTGGTGGACAGCCTCCTGGAGGAGGACCGCTACCTGGTGCTGGCGGACTTCGCGTCCTACGCGGCCAAGCAGGACGAGGTGGTGCGCGCCTACCAGGACGCGGACACCTGGGCGCGCAAGTGCATCATCAACGTCGCCCGCGCCGGCATCTTCTCCTCCGACCGCACCATCAAGCAGTACGCGGAGGAGATCTGGCGCATCCAGCAGACCCCCGTCGAGCCGTAGTCACGGGTGTCCGCCCCGCCCCGTCGCTCGAGTGACGGGACGGGGCCCCGCGCTCCCCCTCCATCCTGGGAGGGGCGAGCGGGACGGCTCCGGCGTCGACACGGCGCGACAGAAGTCAACGCACCAGGACGACGCGTCGCGCAATCACAGACAACGCAGTGCACCACAGAACGTCCGCCTCGTCCGGCGGGGCTGACGCGGCGCGATGTATTGACTCGCGAATCAACCCTGGTGCACTGATACGCCCGGAGTTCGGGACTCGCCTGGTCGTGGGGAAGGTCTGGGCCGTACCGGTGGGAGCCTTCGCAGTGTCCGAAGGCTGGCGTCCCGGTTCCGGGTCCGACGTGCATCGGTTGCAGCAGGCAATCCTCACCAGCAAGGAGTCCCCATGAAGCAACAGCCGCCGCTGTTCCTGGCAGTCCTGGCCGTGGGTGTACTGGGCGTGGCCGCACCGGCCCTCGCCGCGGAGAAGACGACGTACCCCGTGGTGTTCGCGCACGGGCTGGGCGGGTTCGACGACATCCTCGGGTACGACTACTGGGGTGACGACTACGGCGTGTTCGTGGGCGACCCGTGCGACGAGTTCCTGGAGGTGAGCTGCAACGGGGACCTGAACAGCAAGCAGAAGGCGTTCGCCGCCGCGGTGCAGCCGCTGCAGAGCTCCGACGTGCGCGGGCTGGACCTGGCCAACGACGTGGAGGGCTACCTGGCCTCCTCGGGCTCGGCGTACGTGAATCTGGTGGGGCACTCGCAGGGCGGCATCGACGCGCGCAAGGCGGCGAAGGTGCTGCGCGAGCGCAAGGGCTACACGGTGGTGAAGGCGCTGGTGAGCGTGTCCTCGCCGCACCGTGGCTCGCCGGTGGCGAAGTACATCCTGGATTTGGGCCCCGGCATCACCAGCGTGCTGGACGCGCTGTTCCGCATCTACGGCGACGTCGTCTACGGGCCGGGAAATGACGGCTACGCGGCGGTCAAGGCGCTCATCTACAACGACGCGGACGCGAGCGACGGCAAGACGACGGGCGCCAAGGCCTTCAACGTGGCCAACCCCATCAACGCGTCGTACGCGGCGCACTACGCCTCGCTGGTGACGGCGCAGAGCGGCCTGAGCGTCAACCCGGCGCTGTGGCTGGTGCGGCAGTTCTTCTTCGACATCGACGGGGACGGCGCGTGCGCGGACGACTGCGACAACGACGGCGCCGCGGGCAGGGGTGACGGCATCCGCAACGAGCAGGATGACGACGGCCTGGTGGGCATCAACTCGCAGCAGATGGGCTACCGCCTGCGCTACACGGAGCGCCTGGGCGCGGACCTGGTCGCGCAGGACTCGGCGCTGGGCTACGTCAGCAACATCAACGCCCCCAGCTCGCTGCAGCAGACCTCCATGTCCAGCGTCATCAACCAGGACCACGTGGACGTCATCGGCATCGGCCCCGACACGTTCAGCGAGATGGAGTTCTACGCGGCCATCATCGACTACATCGCCAAGGTCGACTGACGCGCCGCACACCGGGAGGCCGCGGTGCAGGGCCTCCCGGTTCCCCACGCCCTGCCCGGAGACATGGCCATGCGACGGAGCTTGAAGGTCTTGCTGGTGGGCGCGGGGGTGCTGCTCCTCGCGGGGCTGGGGGTGACGCTCCTGCGGGAGGACGTGCCGGAGGTGACGCGCGTGCAGCCGCCGGGCGTATCCGTCGCGGGCGTGGCACCCACGGTGCCGGGCGGCGCGGTGCCTCCTGTGACGACGAGCGTCGCACGGCCCTCCCCCACTCCGGTGCCGGAGCCCACGGACACGGAGCTGGAGGAGCTGGCCGCGTCGCTCAAGCAGCGCTACGGGAAGAATCTGAGCGAGCCGCACGCGCAGATACGCCTCGTCGAGGACCTGATGCGCTTCTTCCAGCAGCGCTATCCGGACCGCTGGCGGGAGGAGCTGCTGGCCTTCCTGAAGGCGCACTTCCCGGAGCACTACGACGCGCTGGCGGCGATGCTGCGCAACCGCGAGGACTACGAGAAGTGGGTCCGCGACAATGACCACTACCTCAAGGGCCTGAGCGAGCAGGAGCGGCGGGCGGCCATCCGCGACGCGCGCAACCGGCTGTTCGGCAAGGACGTGGCGGACCGCATCTGGGCGGCGGAGCTGAAGAACCAGGCCATCGGCGACACGCTGCGCTCGCTCGACTCGCTCCAGGGCAAGAGCGTGGAGGAGAAGCTCTCCACCTTCAAGCAGCGGCTCCAGGAGGTGCACGGGGAGCAGCTCGGGGCCGTGCTCGAGCGGCACCAGCAGGAGCTGATGAACCGCTTCCTCGACGTGTCCTCGGTGCAGACCGATTTGGGCGCCATGTCCGCGGAGGAGCGCTCGCGAAACCTGCGCGCCATCCGCCGGGAGCTGGGGTTGGACGAAGAGGCGTTGAAGCGTTGGGACACGCTGGACCAGAGTCGTGATGCGCGGTGGGACGCGGGCCTGAAGTACATGGCGGAGCGTCAGACGCTCGCGAAGGAGCTCTCCGGTGAGGAGCTGGAGGCGCGCCTCGTCGAAATCCGCGCGCGCTACTTCGGCGCCGAGGCGGAGAGCATCGGCCAGGAGGAGGCCAGCGGCTTCTTCCGCTTCGAGCGCCCGCGTCGGTGGGGACGCAACTGAGGGTCAGAGCGGAGTCTCGCCACCGACGCCCGCCACGGGTGGCTCCACGGGCAGGGGCAGCGGGCGTCAGCGGTAGTGCGTGGCAATCCAGTCGCCGTCGATGCACTGGATGGAGATGTCCAGGTCGTACACGGCCTTCAGGATGTCGGGACGCATGATGTCCTGGGGGCGTCCCTGGAAGGCCACCTTGCCGTCGCGCATGGCGATGAGGTGGTCCGAGTAGCAGGACGCGAAGTTCAAGTCGTGCAGCACCATGACGATGCTCTTCTTCAGCGAGTCCACCGCGGTGCGCAGCTGCTTCATCATCGCCACCGAGTGCTTCAGGTCCAGGCCGTTGAGCGGCTCGTCCAGCAGCACGTGGTCCGTGTCCTGACAGAGCACCATGGCCACGAAGGCGCGCTGGCGCTGGCCACCGGACAGCTCGTCCAGGAACCGCTCGGAGAGCGCCTCCAGGCCCATGTGCTGGATGGCCCGCTCCACGTGCTCGCGGTCCACCACCGTGGGCCGCCCCTTCGAGTGTGGATAGCGGCCGAACGTCACCAGCTCCCGCACCGTGAGCCGCGACGTCAGGTGATTGTCCTGGCGCAGGATGGCCAGCTTCCGGGCGAGCACGTCCCCCGGCGTGGTGCGCACATCCAGCCCGTCCACCAGCACCACGCCCGAGGACATGGGCATCACCCGGCTGATCATCGACAGCAGCGTGGACTTGCCCGCGCCGTTGGGCCCGATGATGGAGGTGATTCCGCCCACGGGCAGCGTCAGCGTGACGTCGTCGACCACGAGCGAGCCGCCGTAGCGCTTGGTGACGTTCCTGGCCTCGATCATACCGGCGCCCTCCTCATCAGCATCCCGATGAACACCAGCCCGCCCACGAAGTCGATGATGACGCGGGGGCTGGTGTTGAACGCGAAGACCTGCTCCAGGACGAACTGCCCCGCGACCAGACACACCCCCGCGATGAGCGCCGCGGCGGGCAGCACCAGCGCGTGACGGTACGTGCGCACCAGCGTGTGGGCCAGGTTGGAGACCAGCAGGCCGAAGAACGTGACGGGCCCCACGAGCGCGCTCGACACCGACACCAGGATGGCCACCAGCACCAGGATGATGGCCGCCGTGCGCTGGTGGTCCACGCCCAGGTTGATGGCCGTCTCCCGCCCCAGCACCAGCACGTCGAACGTCTTGAGCATCCGCAAGCCCACCACGGACACGCCCAGCGTCAGCACGAAGGCGACGACGAGCAGCTCCTGGTCCGGGTTGTTGAAGCTCGCGAAGAAGCGGTCCTGGAGGAAGATGAACTCGTTGGGGTCGATGAGCCGCTGCAGGAAGGACGCGAGGCTGCGGAAGAGCACGCCCAGCACCACGCCCGTCAGCAGCACCAGGTGCAGGCTGCGCCCTCCCCCACCGAAGAGCCCCCAGAACAGGACGGCCGAGAAGGCCACCATGATGAGGACCTCCACGCCGAACCGCAGCCTCGGGTCCAGGCTCGACGCCTTGCCCGAGCCCAGGAAGTAGAGCAGGCACGTCTGGATGAAGACGTAGAGGTTGTCGAACCCGAGGATGGCGGGCGTCAGCACCCGGTTGCCCGACACCGTCTGGAACAGCACCGTGGAGACCGCGATGGCGTAGCCCACCAGCAGCGCCGTCGCCAGCTTGCGCCCGCGGAAGGGCAGCACGAAGTCCCACTGGCCGCTCGCGCCGAAGAGCAGGAACAGCACGGCCACGCCCACCATCACCCCGCCCAGGATGAACAGCGTGCGCTCCGGGCGCCGCTCCACCATCAGGCTCTCAACCGACACGGGCGTCCCTCCTCAACAGCACGGAGAGGAAGAGCACGCTGCCCAGCACCCCGGCGATGGTGGCCCCCGGGATTTCATACGGGAAGCGCACCACCCGGCCGAGGATGTCGCACAGGAGCACGAAGCCCGCGCCCCCCACCGCCACCCAGGGAATCGCCTTCCGCGCGTTGTCCCCCGTGAACAGGCTGACCAGGTTGGGGACCAGCAGGCCCAGGAACGGCACCATGCCCACCGTGACGACCACCATGGCGGTGACGAGCGAGACGATGAGCAGCCCCAGCCCCATGATGCGCGTGTAGTTCATCCCCAGGTTGGTGGTGAACGACTCGCCCATGCCCGCGACGGTGAAGCGGTCCGCCGCGACATACGCGCAGCACGTCAGCCCCAAGGTCAGCCAGAGCAATTCGTAGCGCCCGCGCAGGATGGTGGAGAAGTCCCCCGTCTTCCACGCGTTGACCGACTGGAGCAGGTCCAACCGGTACGCATAGAAGGTCGTGACGGAGTCGAAGACGCTGCCCAGCACCAGCCCCACCAGCGGGACGATGAGCACCGAGCGCAGCGGAATCCGGCGCAGGATGAGCAGGAACAGCGCGGTGCCCCCCATCGCGAACAGGGCCGCCACCAGCATCTTGCCCACCACGGGGAGCTGCGGCGCCAGGACGGCGGCGACCATCAACCCCAGGCTGGCGGACTCGGCGGAGCCGGCGGTGGAGGGCTCCACGAAGCGGTTGCGCACGAGCATCTGCAACAGCAGCCCCGCCACGCCCAGCGACGTGCCCACCAGCATCACCGCCAGGAGCCGGGGGATGCGGCTGATGACCAGCAGTTGGAGCGCCTGTTCGTCGGCGCTCGGCGTGACGAGCGCATGCCACGACACGTCGCCGACGCCGATGAGCAGGCTGCCCAGCGCCAGGAGGAGGATGACGATGCCGGCGACGAAGAGGCGCATCAGGGAGCGGGCGTGGCGTACGCCTGGGCCACCTGGTCTCGCAGCAGGCCCACCGCCTGGATGCCACCGCCGATGAGGTACGCGTTGAGTGGGTCCAGGTAGACGACCTGCCCCTTCGTCCAGGCCGTCGTCTGGCGCACCAGCTCGTTGTCGAGCACCTGCCTCGCCCCGCCCTGCTGCCCCATGCTCGCGTCGCGGTCGATGACGAAGAGCCAGTCCGGGTTCTTCTCGCGGATGAACTCCGAGCCGATGGCCTCGCCGTGCAGCGACGCCTTGAGCCCGTCCGCGGCCACGGGCACGCCGAAGTCCTCGTGCACCACGCCGAAGCGCGAGCCCGGCCCATAGGCGCTGATGCGGCCACCGGTGACGAGCACCACCAGGCCCTTGCCCCGGCTGGCCGTCGTCTCCTTCAGCTTCGCGAGCGACTGGCGCAGGCCATCCACCAGCTCGCGCGCCTTCTCCTCCTTGCCGAAGATGCGCGCGAGCAGCTCGGTGTTGGCGACCACGGTGTCGATGTAGCGCGCGCCGCCCATGGGCACGTCCACCGTGGGGGCGATGCGCGACAGGCTGTCGTACTTCGCGCTGGAGCGGCCGCCGGTGATGATGAGCTCCGGGCGCACGGCGTTGATGGCCTCGTAGTTCGGCTCGAACAGCGTGCCGATGCGCGGGTACTTCGCGTCCGCGAACGGGGCCAGGTGCAGCGGGAACTGGTCCCCCGCCACGCCCACCACCGCGTCCACGCCCAGCGCCTGGAGGATGTCCAGGGCCGCCAGGTCGAACACCACCACCCGCCGCGGATTCAAGGGGACCACCGACTCCCCTTGCGCATGCTGGATGGTGACGGTGGCCGCCTTCGCGCCGGACGCGGGCTCCACCGCCGGCGCCGTGACGACCTCCGCCGGGGGCTGCTGGAGCTTCACCACCACGCCGATGACGGCCAGCATGGCCACGACACCGAGAATCGCGAAGGGAAGGAACGAACGCTTGTCAGAAGTGCTCACGGTTTCATCCAGCCGGTGCGCTCGCATGCGAACGCAAGAGGTCGCTCGGGAAGCGCGGCCCCACATACCAGCCTGGGCGTGAAGTCGCACTATTTGATTGTGCGACTCATTATCATTATCGCACACAACGCGTCAAACGAAGCTCCGGCGAGGGGTGCGTGCGCGGAAACGAGAATGGGGTGCCCCATCAGCGGAGCACCCCACCCGTCAGCCCGGCGTCACGCTCACGCGGCCTTGTTCAGCCAGGCCTCGTAGGCGGTGTAGTCGTAGTCGCGGCCCAGGAAGGCGTGGACCAGCCGGGCCGCGTCGTCGGAGCCACCCGGCTCCAGCACCGCGCGGCGGTAGGCCTTCGCGGGCTCCGGAGACAGCAGGCCCTGCTTCTGGAACACCGTGAAGAGGTCCTTCGCGATGACCAGCGACCACATATACGTGTAGTAGTTCGACGAGTACCCCTCCAGGTGCCCGAAGGACAGGTGGAAGTACGTCCCCTCCACGTAGGGGAACGGCGTGTACTTGCCCTGCAGCTCGCGCACGAGCGCCGTGGCGTCCAGGCCCTTCGGCTCCCGCCGGTAAATCTCCAGGCTGAGCGCCGCGTAGAACATCTGCTGGCGCACCCACAGGCCCTTGCCGAACTCCTCCGCGCGGCGCATCCGCGTCACCAGCTCCGCGGGCAGCGGCTCGCCCGTCTGATAGTGCTTCGCGAAGGTCTGCAGGCTCGGCGCATCGCGCGCCCACTCCTCCAGCATCTGCGACGGCGCCTCCACGAAGTCCCACTCCGTGCGCACGCCCGACACGCCGGCCCAGCGCGTGTGGCCGCCGAAGATGTGGTGCAACAGGTGGCCGAACTCGTGGAGGAACGTCTCCACGTCGTCGTGCTGGAGCAGCGCGGGCTCGGCACCGGGCTTGGGGAAGTTGCACATCAGCACGCCCTCGGGCAGCCGGCGTCCGGCCTTGCCGCTGGTGAGGGTGAACTGGGCCGCGTGCTTGTACTTGTCCGCGCGCGGGTGCATGTCCAGGTAGAAGCGCCCCTTGACGGCGCCGTCCTCCAGCACGTCGTACGCCTCCACGTCCGGGTGCCACACCGTGGCGTCGGTGATGCGCCGGTAGGTGACGCCGAACATCTTCGCCGTCAAATCCAACATGCCCTGCTTCACGCGCGAGTACTCGAAGTAGGGACGCACCGCCTGCGAGTCGAACGCGTACTGCTCCGCCTTGATGCGGTCCTCCAGGTAGGCCTGGTCCCACGGGTCCACGCGCGCCGCGTCCGGCACGTCGCGGCGCTTGCGCTCGAGCAGCAGCGCGTAGTCCCGCTGCATCCGCGCGCCGGACGCCTGGGAAATCCGCTCGATGAAGTCCGCGGCGGCCTGCTCGTCGCGAATCATCTTGTCCTCGGTCGCGAAGGCCGCCCAGTTGCGGAAGCCCAGGAGCGTCGCCAGCTCGTGGCGGCGGGCCACCATGCGCTCGAGCACGTCGGTGTTGCTCGGGTGGCCGCGCAGCCGGAAGGCGCGCCACATCTGCTCGCGGGCCTTGGCGTCGCGCGAGTACGTCATGAACGGGATGATGTCCGGGTAGTCGGTGGTGATGACCACCTGTCCGTCGGCGCCCGGCGGATGCGCGCGGACGTAGTCTTCCGGCAGGCCGTCCAGCGCCGCGGGCGGCAGGGACACGGTGCGCGTGTCCTGGAGCATGTTGCGGCTGAACTCCTGGCCAATCTTCACCAGCTCGTCGTTGAGCGCCTTCACGCGCGCGCGGGTGGCGTCGTCGCGGTCCACGCCGGAGCGGCGGAAGTCGCGCAGCACCTTCTCCACCCACTTGCGCGTCTGCGCGTCCTGGCCGGACACATCCAGCGAGGCGAGGACGTCATAGACGCCCCGGTCCATGCGGATGTCGGTGGCGAGCGTCTCCAGCTCCTGCTCCGCGGCCTCGGCGGCGTCGCGCATGGCGGCCTCCGGGTGCGAGTGCCGGGCGACGCTCGCGCGGGCAGCCGCGTCGTCGAGCGAGGCCATGGCCTCGTCATAGAGCTCCAGCACCTGGACCACGTCGTAGGGGGCCTTGAGGCCCTTGAGGCGGGCGATGCCGGCGCGCGTGGCCTCCATGGCGGCCTCTCCGGAGCGCCGGAACTCGGCGGGCGGACAGGTGATGAGGCGGACAGCGTCGGTGACGGGCGTTTCAGACACGGGCTGCTCTCCTGAGCGTGCTGACGGGTTTCACCCACGCTCCTCGCGTTCTTCCGAGGAGCGACGGAAGGATGCGGGGCAAAGGTAATCCGCCCGCCGCTCACGAGCAGCAGCCTTTCACGGCCGGACGGCACGCTGGCCGACAGTGGGCCGCCCCCACCCCACCCCGGGAGGGCACGTGGGCCCTCCCCGGCTGTCGGCTGGACTACCGACGAGGGGGCGTCCGGACCGGCAGCGCCGGAGACGGCGGGGCGTCCAGCACGTTCACCTCCTGGGACGCGGTCAGCGCCGGGTCCTCGGTGTCCTCGGCCAGGACGGTCATGGTGTCCGACTCGGAGAACGTCACGCTGAAGACGTGCACGCCCGCGCTGGCCTCGGTGAAGGTGAAGGGGGCCGGGAGGGTGGCCCCCGGGTCCTGGGCCACTCGCACCTCCACGGTGCCCCGGTAGCCCGAGGCCGGGTTCTCGTACGCATCCTGGAGCGTCACCGTGACGTCGACCGGCTGACCTACCGTGGGCATCGGTGTCGCGACCGACAGGAGCATCGACACCGCCGGCCCTGGCGTCACCTCCGCCTGGACCTCGACCGACAGCCCGCCCCCCGCCTCCGACACGGTGAGGGTGTGCGTGCCCGTGCTCTTCAGGGCCGCGGTGAAGGTGAGCTGCCCCGCGTTCGGGGCCGCGAAGTCGAGCGTCAAGGGGAACTCAGCCTGCGCATCACTCGACTCGAGCTCCACGATGCCCATGTAGTCGGTGACGACGTTGTCGAACGCATCCCTCATGCTGAGGGTGAGCACGTGCTCGGAGCCCGCCTCCACCTCGGCGGGGAGCCCCTCGAGCGTCAAGTGGTGGGGTACCCCGCTTGTGACCTGCGCCTCGACCGAGCCGGTGAGCTGCGAGGGGCCCGTGGCCGTCACGCGCTGCAGGCCCGTGGTGACCAGCACCACCGGACTGCCGAAGACGTGCACGCCCTCGTCCTGTGTCGTGAAGGTGTGGCTCGCGGGGAGCACCGCGTCCGGGTCCGTGGAGGTGAGCGCCACGGCGCCCGTGAAGTTCCGCACGGGGTTGCCGAACGCGTCCACCACCGTCACCGTCACCGCGGACTCGTCTCCCGCGGTGACGGTGGAGGCGAGCCCCGTGAGCACCAGCTCGGCGGGCGCGGCCGCGTCGATGTCGAACTCCTCGCTCTGCACGGTCAGCCCGTTCGCGGTGGCGACGAAGCGGTACGTGCCCGCCTCCTCGAGGACCAGGTTCGTGAAGCGCGCCACGCCGGCCACCGCGGAGACCTGCACCGGCTCGAAGTCCGCGCCGCCGACGAGCGACAGCGTGACGGGCAGCGTGGACGCGGTGACGACGTCGCCCTGCGGATTCAGGAGGGAGACGACCACCTCCACCAGCGGCTGCCCCGCGGTGCCCGACGCGGGCTGCGGGGTGAAGGCCACCTGCGTCACGTCGTTGCTCTGCGTCTGGAAGGCCAGGCTGTTGGAGAGCGTGGTGTTGCCGCGGTTGTCCGTCACGCGCAGCGCCGCGTGGTAGGTCTGCTGCGGCGTCAGGTCCCCGATGGTCGCGGACTCGGCGGTTCCAGGCTCCGCGGGAGCCCCCACACCGCCCACGGGCGTGGCCCCGTCGAAGTCCGCGGCGGTGACGATGGGCGACATCGAGTAGCGCAGCGACTGCGCCGTGGCCCGGCCCAGGAGGCCATCGTCTCCGACGGCGGTCCACGTCAGCGTCACCGAGTCGGTGCCCGGCGTCCCGAGCGCGAGCGTGGGCTGCGCCGGCGGGAGGTCATCGATGATGGAGAGCGTCTGGCTCCGGGCCTGCGCGAGCCCGCTCGCCGTGGCGAGCAGGTGATGGTCGCCATCCGAGTCCACGCGCAGGCCGGTGAAGCGGGCCACGCCGTCCACCGGCGCCAGTTGGGTGACGCCCACGAGCGGGATGCCCTCCTCCAGCGCCAGCGTCACCTGGGGGGCGCCCACCAGCGCGACGTTGCCGTGGGCATCGTGGAGCTCCACCGTCACTTGCGACAGCTCGCCGCGCACGGAGGCCGCGGGAGGCGCGCGGGTGATGGCGAGCACCGACGCGGCGCCGGCCACCACGCCCACCGTCCGCCGCGTGCTGAGCACCGCCACGTCCACGTCGCGCACGGTGAGCTGGTGGCTGCCCGCGCGGTTCAGCGTGATGCCGGTGAAGGTGAAGCGGCCCATGTCCTGTGGGGTGAAGGCATGGGACGGGGGCAGCGAGGCCGAGTCATCCGTGGCGAGCAGCCCGAGCGTGCCCCGGTAGGTCGTGACCACGTTGCCGGAGGCATCGCGCACCGTCACCTGCGCGGAGCGCTGCGTGCCGGCGACGGCGACGGCCTCGAGCCCCTCGACCTCCAGGGATGCGGGCACCCCCGGGAGCACGTTGAACGAGTCCAGGATGGCGTCCGCCACCCCCGGAGCGCTCGCCACCAGTCTGCGTCCCACCACCGCCTTGCGGACCAGCAGGTCGTCGAACCGCGCGACGCCGTTCACCGGCGTCACGGTGAGCGTCCCCTCCAGGACCGCGCCCTCGGGGTTGACGGGGAGCGACAGCGTCACGGGGGACGTGGCATCCGCGACGAGCCGTCCGTCCTCGTCCACGAAGCGGACTCCCAATGTCGGAAGCCGCGCGCCCGCCGAGCCATCCACCACGGACGTGGAGAACTCCAGTCGCGTGGCCACCGATGAGACGAAGGTGAAGGTGGGCTGGGACACGAGCACCACCGAGCCGCCCTCGGCCGCGACGGAGGCCGTCACCCGCTTGACGCCGCCGCGCGTGGAGACCACGAAGCCGACCGCCACCCCCGCTGCATCCGTCCGGCCCGGCTGCGTCACCACGTTGCCCTCACCCGCCACCGCCACCGCCACGGTGCGGCCGGCCATGGGCGCGCCGTCCTCGTCCTTCACGAAGACGGTGATTTCGCCCCGGTCCTCACCATTCGCGACGAGCTGCCGCGCCGGCGTCAGGAGGACCGTGGAGGCGACGGCGTCCGGCAGCAGCGGCGGGGGCGAGAACTGCTGGGGCGGTGAGTCCTCGCCACAACCGAGCAACAGACCGAGGCACAGCAGGACCCACCCGAGGAGCCGGGGTGACGGACGAAGGCTGACGGACATGCGGTTCTCCGGAAGGCGAGCGGCCCCCCAGGGAAGGTACCGCTCGCGTCGCCTTCTATCAGACCTACCCCCGAAGACGTACCCGCGGGGGGCTACATGCCCAGGGCGCCCATCAGCGCGGCGCCGCCCAGCAGGGACTGGCCGCCGTCACAGACCATGATGGAGCCGGTGATGTAGGACGCGGCATCCGACGACAGGAAGAGCGCCAGGCGCGCGATGTCCGCCTTGGTGCCGAAGCGCTGCAGCGGCAGCAGCTGCGCGAGCTTCTGGGTGCCCTCCTCGCTGGGGGCGAGGCGCCGCATGCCCTCGGTGTCCTCGATGGGGCCGGGGGTGATGGCGTTGACACGCACGCCAGCGCCGCCCCACTCGAGCGCCAGCACGCGGGTGAGCATGTCCACGCCCGCCTTGGCGGCGCAGACGTGGGCCTGCATGGCCATGGGCAGGTAGGCCTGGGGCGCGGAGATGTTGATGACGGAGGCGCCGGGCTTGCGCAGGTGCTCGAAGCCCGCGCGGCACAGGTTGAAGGTGCCCAGCACGTCGATGTCCATCACGGCCTTGAAGCCGTTGGAGGACATGCCCAGGGCGGGCGCGGGGAAGTTGCCGGCGGCGCCACAGATGAGGATGTCCAGCTCGCCGTACGCGTCGCGCACCGTCTGGAGCGCCTTCTCCACGGAGACGTAGTCACGCACGTCCGCGGGCACGCCCATCGCGGTGCCGTGGGCCTGCAGGCCCTTCACCGCGCCCTCGAGCTTCTCCACGTTGCGGCCATTGATGGCCACCTTGGCCCCGGCCTTCACGAACGCCTCGGCGATGCCGAGGTTGATGCCGCTGCTGCCGCCCGAGATGAAGGCCACCTTGCCCGCGAGCAGCCCGTCCTTGAAAACGCCATCCGCCATGACTCGTCTCCTGTGGAAGCAACCGGGCGGCGACTTGACCAGAACCTGCCGCACCGCGTCCACGAGCGATTGAGGACGGACGCGGGCAGAGGCCCTCTGTGTTAGAGGTCCCGACATGCGCCGTCGTCCTGAAATCCTCGCTCCCGCTGGTGACCTCGACTCCATGAAGGCCGCGCTGGCCAGCGGCGCGGACGCCATCTATTTCGGTCTGGACGAGGGCTTCAACGCCCGCGCCCGAGCGGAGAACTTCTCGCTCGCCCGCCTGCCGGAGACGCTGGCGATGGTGCACCGCGCGGGCGCCCGGGCGTACCTGACCTTGAACACGTTGGTGTTCGAGCCGGAGCTGCCGGTGGTGGAGGACATCCTGCGGCGCGTGGCCGCGGCGGGCGTGGACGCGCTCATCGTGCAGGACCCGGCGGTGGCGCTGGTGGCGCGCGCGGTGTGTCCGCAGATGGAGGTGCATGCCTCCACGCAGATGACGATTTCGAGCGCGGAGGGCGCGCGCTTCGCCCGGGGCCTGGGCGCCACGCGCGTGGTGGTGCCGCGCGAGCTGTCGGTGGCGGAGATTGCGCGGCTGGCGTCGGAGACGGACATCGAGCTGGAGGTCTTCATCCACGGCGCGCTGTGCATGTCGTGGAGCGGCCAGTGCCTCACCAGCGAGGCGTGGGGTGGACGCTCGGCGAACCGGGGACAGTGCGCGCAGTCGTGCCGGCTGCCGTACGACCTGGTGGTGGACGGGGAGACGAAGGACTTGGGCGACGTGCGCTACCTGCTCAGCCCCAAGGACCTCGCGGGCGTCATGGCGGTGCCGAAGCTGGTCGAGGTCGGCGTGCACTCGCTGAAGATTGAAGGTCGGCAGAAGGGGCCGCAGTACGTGGCCACGGCGGTGCGGGGCTATCGGCGCTGGGTGGATGGAGTCGCCGCGGGACAGGGCGACACGGGCGCGCTGCGCAAGGACCTGGCCGACATGACGCTGTCGTACAGCCGGGGCTTCTCGCACGGGTTCTTCGCGGGCTCGGACCACCAGACGCTGGTGGAGGGGCGCTTCCCCAAGCACCGCGGTGCGTTCCTGGGCGTGGTGGAGTCGGTGCACGGCCGGGACGTGCGCGTCGTGGAGGACCCGAAGGGGCGTCCGTGGACGGGCGGGCTGGGCGCGGACTCGAGGGCCGGGGCGCCGCAGGGAAAGGTGTCGTCTCCGCTGGAGACGGAGGCGCCCGTGGCCGCCGAGCTGTCACCGCGTCCGGGCATGGGCGTGGTGTTCGACGACGGGCATCCCGAGGACAAGCACGAGGCCGGTGGGCCGTTGTTCCGCGTGGAGCGCAAGGGGCACGGGTGGGTGCTGGGCTTCGGCAACCCCGGGCCGGACATGTCGCGCGTCGCGGTGGGGCAGCGCGTCTGGGTGACGAGTGATCCCGCGCTGGTGAAGCAGACGGAGGAGCTGCTCGCGCAGGGGGAGCCCGAGGGGCGTGTGCCGCTGACGCTCACGGTGTCGGGCTCGGCGGGGACGCCGCTGGTGGTGACGGGCACGGCGCGCGGTGGGCATGTGGCCACGGCGTCGAGCACGACGCCGCTCGCGCAGGCCCGGGCGGGCGGACTGGACGCTGCGCTGCTGAAGGACAAGCTGGCGGCGCTGGGTGGGACGCCGTTCCATCTGGCGGAGATAGAGGTGTCCGCGCTGGCGCCGGGGCTGCATCTGCCGGTGTCGGAAATCAAGGCGCTGCGGCGCTCGCTGGTGACGGAGCTGACGGAGTCGGTGTCCCGGGGCCTTCCGCGCACGGTGCGCGAGTCGTCCGTGCTTGACGAGGTGCGGGGCTCGGCGCGAGCGCGGGTCGTCGCCCGGTCGGTCGTCGAGGGCGCGCGGCTGTTGCCGCTGTGCCGGACGGACGAGCAGTTGGAGGCGGTGATTGCCGCGGGGCTGCCCGAGGTGGAGCTGGACTGGATGGAGCTGGTGGGGCTCCAGCGCGCGGTGGAGCGGGCGAAGGCGGCGGGGCTGAAGGTGACGATTGCGACGGTGCGGGTGCAGAAGCCCGGAGAGGAGGGCTACGACGCGCGCATCGCGAAGCTCAAGCCGGACGCGGTGCTGGCGCGGCACTGGGGCGCGATGATGCACTTCCTGGAGCGGCCGTTCGCGCCGGGCGAGACGCGGCCCGCGCTGCACGGGGACTTCTCGCTCAACGTGACCAACTCCGTGACGGCGCTGCACCTGTTGGGGTTGGGGTTGGACACGCTGACGTTCGCGCACGACCTGGACGCGGTGCAGCTGGGGGCGATGCTGGAGCACCTGCCCGCCGAGCGCTTCGCGGTGACGGTGCACCACCACATCTCGACGTTCCACACCGAGCACTGCGTGTATTCGCACACGCTGTCGCACGGGCGTGACTACCGCAGCTGTGGGCGGCCGTGTGAGAAGCACCGGCTGTCGCTGCGCGACCACAAGGGCCTGGAGCACCCGGTGGTGGTGGACGTGGGGTGTCGGAACACGGTGTTCAACGCGCAGGCGCAGAGCGCGGCGTCGCTGGTGCCCTCACTGCTGGCCCGTGGGGTGCGGCGCTTCCGCGTGGAGTTCGTGCGGGAGTCGCGCGAGGAGGCCACGCGGGTGCTGGGCGCGTATCAGGAGCTGCTCGCGGGAAGAATCTCCCCGGCGGAGACGGTGCGGCGCGCGGCCGTGCACGAGCAGTTCGGGGTGACGAAGGGGACGATGAAGGTGTTGAACCCCACGTTCACCGTGCAGCGCTGAGGGTCAGGGCTCCTCTTCGGGTTGGGTGACGGTGTCGCGGCACAGGCGCAGCACGGCGTGGAAGACCTCGTCGATGGAGCCGGTGTGGAGACCGTCGTGCTCGGCCCATGCGCGTCGGGTGTCGAGCATGGAGGCTTCCCGCTCGGCGTCGGGGAACGGGAGCCCGTGTTCGGACTTCACGCGGGCCGCGTCCTGGACGAGTCGAGCGCGGCGCGCGAGCAGTGAGACCAGCTCACGGTCGACCTGGTCGATGCGCTGGCGCACGTCGAGCAGGGCGGGAGGCGCGGTGGGGCTGCGCACGGCCTTCGCGGAGGCCTCGAGTCCCTGGTGGAGTTCGGTGAGGGCCGCGAGCAGCTCCGCGCGAGCCTCGCGGGCGTAGGGGTTCTCCGACTGCACGACGTTGAAGAGGTGGGGCACCTCGGTGCGTGCGTACTCCTCCAATCGGGCCACGGGTTGGAAGCTGGGCGGCGCGAAGGGGATGCCCTTCCCCACTCCGGCCTTCACGAGCCCGTGCGCGAGGAAGAACGTGAGCACATGCGTGCGAGCCATCAGCGCGTCGTGTGCCTCGGGAGTCATCTCCGTCACTTCACAGCCGAGCCGCTCGAACAGCGCGCGGGCCCGCTGTGCGGCCTCGGGGTGTAGCGAGTTGGGACACACCACGGTGCGCCGGGCGTCACCGCGCGCGAGGCTCGCGGGGCCAAAGAGCGGATGCGTGCCCACCCACGGGATGTCGCGTCCCAGGACGGAGGCAAGCGCCTGCACGGGGCTCACCTTCACGCTGCCCACGTCGATGACGAGCTGGGTGGGGGACAGCAAGGGGCGCAGCGAGGTCAGCGCGTCGTGCATGGCGGTGACGGGCATCGCCAGCACGAGCAGCGAGGAGCGAGTGGCCAGTTCCGCGAGCGAGCCGGCCTGGAGCTTGGGAGGGACCTCATCGAGCTTCGGGTCATGGACGCGGTGGGGGATGTCCGCGTCCGCGAGCAGCCCCGAGAGGGCGCGACCGAAGCGCCCATAGCCCAGCAAGCCAACCGTCTCCGTCATTCCGAGGGACTCCCGAGACTTGGACGTCGGTGGACTCAGCGGCCCAGGAACCTGGCGGGGCGGCGCTCGGCGAAGGCGGAGAAGGCCTCGGCGAGGTCGTGGGACTGGAGGAAGGCGGAGTTCCACACGGCGACGTAGCGCAGGCCGTCGGCGGTGGACTTGTCGGCGCAGTACTCCATGACCTGCTTGGCGCCCTGGACGACGAGGGGCGGATTGTCGGCGATGCGGCGCGCGGTGGCACGGGCCTGGGTGAGCATCTCCTCCGCGGAGGGGAACACCTCGTTGACGAGGCCCATGCGAAGGGCGCGCTCGGCGTCCACGTCGCCGCCGGTATAGGCGAGCTCGCGGGTGTGGCCCTCGCCGATGATGCGAGGCAGGCGCTGGAGAGCGCCCAGGTCCGCGACGATGCCGACCTTCACCTCGCGAAGGGAGAACTTCGCGTCGCGCGAGCAGTAGCGGAAGTCGCACGCGGCGATGAGGTCCATGCCTCCGCCGATGCACCAGCCGTGCACGGCGGCGATGAAGGGCTTGCGACAGCGGGCGACTCCCTCGGTGGCCTGCTGCATGTCGCCGATGAGCTTGAGCAGCCGGGTGCGCTCCAGGGCGAGGTTGTTGTCGCCGGTGAGCAGCGGCCCCAGGGACTCCATCATGCCCATGAGGTCCAGGCCGTAGGTGAAGTGGTCGCCGTTGCCACGGACGAGCACCACACGGACGGAGTCATCGTCATCGAGTGCGCGGATGGCCTCCGGCATCTCCCGCCAGAAGTCCGGGCCCATGGCATTGCCACGCCCAGGGCCCAGCAGAACCACCTCGGCGACTCCATCCGCCTTCTCGATGCGCAGCGACTTGTACGTGGCGTCCATCACGACCTCCCGCGAGAGTGAGCGCACCGTACCTCACCCACGCGAAAGCGGCGCGTGACAGCGCCCCTTCATCAGCCGAACTCGACCACCTTCATCCCGAACAGTCGGTCCACGGCGAGCAGCAGGTCGTCATGCACCTGGACCTTCAGGGACGTGTTCCCGATGAGCGCCTCCGCTTCACCGGGGAACAGCACGCTGACGGCCACGGGCGTGGCCCCCGCGTACTTCTTCGCCAGTTCGTTGAGCTTCGCCACCCGGTCCTCCGTCAGCAGGTCCGCCGGCACCCGCAGCTCCAGCCGCTTGGTGCGCTTCTCACGGACCTCCTTCAGGCTCTGGATGTTGTCGACGATGAGCTCCGGCGTGGGCGAGTCCTCGTCACGCTGGCTGATCTGCACCGTCCCCGTCACCAGGATGGGGTCGTCCGACTTCAGCAGGTGCTCCCAGTTCTCGAACCCCGGCTTGGGCCCCTGCTTCGTCCACTTGCCGTTGCTCCCCATCACGCTGCGCGTCCCCTCCTTGCCCGGGAAGCACACCAGCTCGATGGAGCCCGACAAATCTTCAATCGTCACCCACGCCATGCGCTTGCCCGTCTTCGTGGGCCGCTCGCGCAGCACCGTGACGACCCCCGCCACCGTGAGCTTGTCGTCCTTGCGCGCGCGCTGCACCGCCGTAATCGGCTTCGCGTAGCGCTTGAGCTCCTTGTCGTACTGATGCAGCGGATGGCCCGACACGTAGAAGCCGATGGCCTCCTTCTCCAGCGCCAGCCGCTCCTTCTCCGACCACTCCTCCACCACCACGTAGTCGTCCTTCAGCCCCGCCCCGCCCGTCGCCGGCCCCGCCAGCATCCCGAACAACGAGCTCTGCCCCGCCGCCTTGTCCTTCTGGCTGGCCGAGCCGCGGTTCATCGCCTTCTCGATGGTGTCGAAGATCTGCCGACGCGGCCGCTTCTCGAAGTCGAACGAGCCCGCCTTCACCAGCGCCTCGAGCACCTTGCGGTTCACCTTGCGGCTGTCCACGCGCTCGCAGAAGTCGAACAGGCTCTTGAAGTGCCCATCCTTGCGCGCGTCCAGGATGGACTCGATGGCGCCCTCGCCCACGCCCTTGATGGCGCCCAGCCCGAAGCGGATCTTCCCCTCCACCGCGCCGAACTGCAGGTCCGACTGGTTCACGTCCGGCGGCAACACCTGCAGGCCCGACTCGCGCGCCTCGCCGATGTGCTTCACCACCTTGTCCGTGTTGTCCTTCTCGCTGGAGAGAAGGGCCGCCATGAACTCGCACGGGTAATGCGCCTTCAGCCACGCCGTGTGGATGGTGACGAGGCCGTACGCCGCCGAGTGGCTCTTGTTGAAGCCGTACTCGGCGAACTTCTCCATCAGGTCGAAGATTTCACCCGCGACCTTCAGGTCGACGTTGTTCTTCGCACACCCCTCGAGGAAGCCGGCGCGCTCGGCCTGCATGACCTCGGCCTTCTTCTTGCCCATGGCGCGGCGAAGCAGGTCCGCGCGGCCCAGGGTGTAGCCACCCAGGACCTGCGAGATCTGCATCACCTGCTCCTGGTACACGATGACGCCGTACGTGTCCTTGAGCACCGGCTCCAGCGCGGGGTGCGGATACGACACCTTCTCGCGGCCGTGCTTGCGGTTGATGAAGACGTCCACCATGCCGGAGTCCAGCGGACCCGGGCGGTAGAGCGCGCCGGCGGCGATGACGTCTTCGAAGCAGGACGGCTTGAGCTTCACCACCATTTCCGTGAAGCCGCTGGACTCCATCTGGAAGACGCCGGCCGTGTCGCCCTTGGCCATCAGCTCCCAGACCTTGTCGTCGTTGAGCGGAATCTCGTGCCGGGGGATGTCCTTGCCGTGGTTGCGCTTGACCAGGTCCAGCGCGTGCTGAATCACCGTGAGCGTCTTCAGGCCGAGGAAGTCGAACTTCACCAAGCCCGCCGCCTCCACCTCGTCCTTGGCGAACTGGGTGATGAGCGTCTTCTCACCCGGCGGCTGGTAGACGGGCACGAACTCCCACAGGGGCTTGTCGGCGATGACCACGCCGGCCGCGTGCATGCCGGGCTGGCGGTGCAGTCCCTCCAGCGCGAGCGCGATTTCCAGCACGTCCTTCGTCGTGACGGGCTTGCCCTCCACCTCGCCGATGTTGCTGGGCTTCTCCATCATCTCCTTGAGGCGAGGCTCCATCTCGATGGCCTCCTTCAAGGTGATGTTGAGCACCTCCGGCACCAGCTTCGCGATGCGATCTCCCTCGCTGAACGGCAGCGCGAACACGCGGCACACGTCGCGCAGCACGCTCTTGGCCTTCAGCGAGCCGAAGGTGATGATCTGCCCCACGTTCATCTCGCCGTACTTGCGGCCGACGTACTGGATGACCTCGTCGCGCCGGTCCTGGCAGAAGTCGATATCGAAGTCGGGCATCGACACGCGCTCCGGATTCAGGAAGCGCTCGAACAGGAGGTTGTACGGGATGGGGTCCACGTCGGTGATGCGCAGCGCGTACGCCACCAGGCTGCCGGCGCCGGAGCCACGGCCCGGGCCCACGGGGATGCCCATCTTCTTCGCCCAGTTGATGAAGTCCTGGACGATGAGGAAGTAGCCGCTGAACCCCATCTTCT
The DNA here is from genome assembly GCF_020037095.1 of Myxococcus sp. XM-1-1-1. Taxonomy (NCBI): domain Bacteria; kingdom Pseudomonadati; phylum Myxococcota; class Myxococcia; order Myxococcales; family Myxococcaceae; genus Myxococcus; species Myxococcus sp. XM-1-1-1. The sequence goes on along the minus strand of NZ_JAIQDH010000008.1, from coordinate 53,370 downwards.
GGATGACGCCAATCTCCAGCGACAGGCGCGCCTGGTACTGCTCGCGGTCGATGGGGTAGGTCACCGTGGCCGCCAGCTCGTTGAAGCGCTCGCGCAGGCCCTCGTAGGCCAGCTCCGCCATGAAGCTGTCCGGCGTGTGGCTGTCGGGCACCTTGAAGGTGGGCAGCATGGGCTTGCCCAGCTTGAGCTCCAGGTTGCACTGCTCGGCGATGCGCTGGGTGTTGTGGACCGCCTCGGGCGTGTCCTTGAAGAACTCCAGCATCTCCGTGGGGCTGGTGACGTAGAGCTTGTCGGTGGCGTGCTTCAGGCGCTTGTTGTCCGCCAGCGTCTTGCCGCTGGCGATGCACATGAGCAGCTCGTGTGCGCGCGCGTCCTCGCGCTTGATGTAGTGCGCGTCCGCGGTGGCGCACAGCGGGATGTCCAGGTCCCGCGACAGCTGCATCAGGTTCTCGTTGGCCTTGTCCTGCTCGGGCATCCCGTTGGACTGCACCTCCAGGAAGAAGTGCCCGGGCTCGAAGATGTCCTTGTACTCCTGGGCCGCGCGGCGGGCGTGGTCCATGTCCCCGCGGAAGCACGCGCTCGTCACCTCGCCGCCCAGGCACGCCGTCAGCGCGAACAGGCCCTTGCTGTGGTCGGCGAGCACCTTCTTGTCGATGCGCGGGTGGTAGTAGAAGCCCTGCATGTACGCCGTGGACGACAGGTAGCGCAGGTTGGCGTAGCCCTCCGCGTTCTTCGCCACGAGGATGAGGTGGTGGGAGACCTTCTCCGAGCGGTCCTCACGCCCCTTGGGACCGGCGACGTACGCCTCCATGCCGAGGATGGGCTTGATGCCCGCGTCTTTCGCCTTCTTGTAGAAGTCGATGGCGCCGAACATGTTGCCGTGGTCCGTCACGGCGACACTCGTCATCCCCTTCTCCTTCACCGTCTTGATGAGGTCCTTCATCCGGATGGCCCCATCGAGCAGTGAGTACAGGGTGTGAAGGTGCAGGTGGGTAAAGGACATGGTGAGGCGAACAGTATGGCCCTCGCCCCCTGCTCGCCAGTCCAGTGTGCGCCCCGCGCGCGAGGGGCCCTGGAGGCCGGAAAATCGGCCTCTTGCGCCGTCGTGTCCCCGTCGGAAAATGGCGGCCCGGGGCCCTCGGAGAACTTGACTCCGCGCGCCTCCCCACCCGGCGTCCAGGCGAGCACGTCCGGGGTGGAACTCCGGGGGCGCACGGGCCTTCATGTTTCTTCACGCCCGGTACAAGCGCGCCCAAAACCCGGCCGGCACATTGGGCAGCGTCGCCAGTACGGCGCAGCCACCGGGGCCGCTTTCCGCGCGCCCCTTGCCGGAGAGAAGACCATGATGAAGAAGCTCGCCATCGCCAGTTCCGCCGTCGTCGCCGTCGTGCTGCTCAGCGGCTTCGCCTTTCGCGGAGGGCACCACGGCTGGGGCCACAACCCCGAGCGCATCAAGCAGGTGGTGACGTGGAAGCTCAACGACAAGCTGGATGACCTGGACGCGACGGAGGCCCAGCGTCAGTCCATCCACGCGGTGAAGGACCGCATGCTCGAGCAGGGCGCGAAGCTGGCCGAGGAGCAGCGCGGGGTGCGCTCGGAAGTGGTGGGCCAGCTGGAGTCCGCCACGCCCGACGCGAAGCGGCTGCACGCGCTGGTGGACGAGCGCATCGAGGCCCTGCGCGCGTTCGCCCACCAGGCGACGGACGCCGCGCTGGAGGTGCACGGCACGCTCACGCCCGAGCAGCGCAAGGCGCTGGCCACGGAGTTCCGCGAGCGCACCGGCCTGGAGTGAGGAGCCGCGTCCCCCACTCAACGGCCTTCGTCTGCCCGCGGGTAGGAATGGGTAGGCGACGAGGCGCGCCGCGCATAGGTTGGGAGCGTGAGATACCGGTACACCGACTACGCGCAACGCATCCGCTCCTTCGAGAACCTCGGTGAAGTGGCCGAATACGGACACGTCATCGAGGGCGGGCAGACCTACCCGCTCTTCCGCATCATCGTGCCCGGTGAGCGTTGGCTGGTCATCACCTCCGGCTTCCATGGTGAGGAGCCCGCGGGTCCGCTCACGCTGGCCGAGCGCCTGCCGGAGGTGGTGGCCTACGCGAAGGAGCGCGGCGTGGGGCTGCGCGTGTATCCGTGCATCAACCCCTCCGGCTTCGAGGACGGCACCCGCTACAACCGCAGCGGGGAGAAGCCGAACAACGACTTCATGCGCTACGAGGTGGCGCCGGGCGAGTGGCGAGGAGAGCTGAACCCCGGCCAGGCGCACCTGCGCTGGGCGCTCTACGACGGCGGGCCCAAGGAGACGCGGGCGGTGCGCGCGGACCTGGCGCGCTGGCCCGCGCCGAACGCCGCGCTGGACATCCACCAGGACAACTACCTGGGCGGCGCCGCGACATATGCGTACGTCTTCGGGGACAAGGCCGCGTACCTGCCGCTCGTCGACGCCGCGTCGAAGCACGCCACGGTGATTCGCAACCAGAAGGTGGACGAGAACAACTTCACCGATGACGCGGGCCTCATCTGGTACCACGACGGCAGCGTGACGGACTGGTACATGCGCCAGGGCGTGCCGTACACGGCGGCGCTGGAGACCACCACGCCCACGAGCCTGGACGCGTGCCACCAGGTGAACCTGGCCTGGATCCGGGGCTTCATCGACCTGGCCGCGCGCAAGGAGCGCTGACCGACGCGACGTGCGGCGTGACATGCTGACCCGCCGGTCCGTTCCCTGCGGGTCGCGCGAGGAGGCTGTCACCGTGCAACGTCTGGAGCGCCGTCCGCTGGGGATGACGGGCCTGAAGGTGTCCGCGCTGGGGCTGGGCGCGGGGCCCTTGGGGAGCGCGGAGCTGGAGGACCGGGCGGTGGAGGCACTGCTGCTCGGCGCGCTGGACGCGGGGGTGAACCTCATCGACACGGCGCCGAGCTACGGCGCGTCCGAGGAGCGCATCGGCCGGTTCCTCGGTGCGCGCCGGGGCGACGTCGTCCTGTCCACCAAGTGTGGCTACGGCGTGCCGGGGGTGGAGGACTGGACGCCCGAGTGCATCACGCGAGGCGTGGACCAGGCGCTGCGGCGGCTGCGGACGGATTACGTCGACGTGATGCACCTTCACTCGTGTCCCGAGGAGGTGCTGCGGCGCACGGAGCTGGTGGACGCCCTGCGGCGCGCGGTCGCCCAGGGCAAGGTGCGCGTGGCGGCGTACTCGGGGGACAACGCCGCGCTCCAGGTGGCGCTGGCCAACGGGGCCTTCGGCTGCGTGCAGACCTCCGTGAATGTGTTCGACCAGCGGGCGCTGGAGGGGGCGGTGCCGCGCGCGGCGGGGATGGGCGTGGGGGTCATCGCCAAGCGGCCCCTGGGCAACGCCGCCTGGCGCCACGACACGCGGCCCCAGGCGCACGACGTGGGGCAGTACTGGGACAGGATGCGGGCGATGCAGGTGGACCTGGGCGGGCTCAAGTGGGATGAGCTGGCGCTGCGCTTCGCGGCCCATGCCCCCGGGGTGAGCGCGTGCATCGTCGGCACCACCCAGGCGTCACGGCTGCGGCGCAACCTGGACATCCTGTCCAGGGGGCCGCTTGCCGAGTCACAGGTCGCCGGACTGCGCGAGCTGTTCCGCCGCCATGACCAGGGATGGGATGGGGTGATTTGAGCGCCCCGCTCCTGTCACGGGTCAGCGTCGCCGTCTCGTCGAAAGGCTCCGCTGAAGCAGGACCATGACGCCGAGCACGGTCAGCACTCCGGATGACGTGGCCCGACCGGGGGTCGCCCCACAGCCGAAGGACTCCTCGGCATCGCTCAGGGCCTCGGTGGACTCGTCACTCACGGACGCCGTGACGCCGGCCCGCACCTGGTGATTCAGGACGCGGAAGTCACTGTCCGCGATGAGGGTCCGGACGGAGGCGCGGCCGAGGTCGTCGATGGGCGGCGCGCCCGTGCGGAAGACAAACCGGTTCGCAATCTGCACCTCACTGCCTCCAGGAGGCCGCACCCAGACGCTGTAGCGACGCGCGGGCAGGTCCGCGAGGATGCGCACGTGGTACGTGCGGCCATTGACATACGGAACCCGGGTGAGTGACGCATACGCGCCCGCATTGCGCACGTCGAAGTACCCCTCCAGGTTCATGCGCACCGTCATGTTCAGCGAGGCGTAGTCCGTCACCGAGGTGGAGCTGTCCGTGTAGCCGATGGTTCCATCCTGCCGGGAGGCGAGCGGCGTCACGTCGAACTCGATGGTGCGCACGCCGGTGTTGCCACTGCCCAGCCGGTGCTGGCTCTCGAAGAAGGAGAGCTTCGAGTACCAGGGGTACGGAGGGTTGGGATTGAAGCGCAGCACCGCCTCCAGGAAGTAGTAGTCGCCGTAGATGAGGCTGACGTCGACCTCCTGGTTCGCGGGCAGGTGCCCCACGCCATGCAGCAGCAGTCCCGGGCTGTTGGTGCCCTGCGCGAAGTACGCGGGAGACACCAGGGTGTCGAGCGTGCGCAGGGCGGCGTCGCGGTAGCGCGTCTTGCGCGCGGCATCCGTCTCCAGCTGACTCAGCTCCAGCAGCGCCGAGGCGACGATGGCCGCGGCGGAGGAGTCCTTCTGCGTTCCTGGCGCATCGAAGTCCCACTTGGGCACCATGTCCGTCGGCACGCGCGACAGGTACCAGTCCGTCACCTTCCGCGCGGCGGCAAGCATCCGAGAGTCCCCCGTGTATCGGTACACCATGGTGTACCCATGGATGAGCCACGCGTGGCCTCGGGCCCAGGTGGAGTTGGTGGAGTACCCCTGGAAGGTGCCCTTGGAGCGGATGGCGCCGGTGGCGGCGTTGTAGTCCACATAGTGGAACGAGCTGCCATCCGGGCGCACCGCGTCTCGCAGCGTGGTGAGCGCATGGTTGACGGCCATGGTGCGCAGCTCCGCGCGCCCGCCGTTCGCCGAGGCCCACAGGAGCAGCTCCAGGTTCATCATCGTGTCCGTGACGAGCGGCACGTCCCACGCGGAGTTCCAGTCACAACAGTCGATGATGCCGATGCGCGTGTTGTAGCGGGCCGCCAGGGACTCGGCGGAGGTCAGCAGCACGTTGCGGTAGTAGGCGTCTCCGGTGAGCCGGTAGGCATTGCCGAAGCTGAGGAACATCTTGAAGCCCAGGTCATGCGTCTTCCGGTTCGTCTTCTGCACCTCCAGGGGCCGCGTCCATCGGTCGGCCTTGCTCTGCCACGAGGGCTCCAGCCCCACCTGGTAGAGCTGCCACAGGCCGCCTGGGAAGAAGCCCTGCGTCCACGCGACCTCGTCCGTGTTGGCCACCGTCGTCCACGTCCCATCCGCGCGTGAGGCCTTCGGAGAGCGCGTCTCGTTCGGCATGGCGGCCGCGGACTTCCGAAGCTGCGTCCGCGCGAACCCCACCACCTTCAGCGCGTCCGCGTCATTGAACGCACGGGCCCCACTTCCGCCCAGGAGCAACACCAACCCCAACACCTTCCATGTCCAGGATGCCAACGCCCTCATGCCCCCTCCCCTCACCTGCGGCCAAGGTGGTCGCGAGCGCATCCGGAAGCCAGGGCGCCCAGCACGCGGGGCACTGAACGACGAGGGGAATGTGAAGCGCCGTTCGCGGCCCTCCTTCTCGAGGGCATGACAGATGCCCCTCGTACCATGCCAACCCATGCGAACCCTGCACGCCCCTCTGGTTGCGTTGGTCCTCGCGTCCTTCTCAGGCTGCACCACCCTCGGCAAGCCACCCATGCAGCAGGCCTGGGACGCAGCCGAGGTGGAATGCCACACACCCGAGGAAGACCAATGCGTCTCCCTCCTGTGTCTGGGCGAAGCCTGCGGCTTCTACCCCTGCGAACGCGCTCCCGGAGACATCGAGCTGGCGCGCTTCCCTCCGGCGCGTCCACCTGCGGCGAGCGCGGCTCCAGGCAGAGGGCCCAGGCGGAACTGGGGCGGAGCCCAACAACTCCCACCAGGCGCGGTCATGGTCTTCCCGAACTGGAATGGCGCTCCAGCGACGGTCATTCCGCCTTCACGCCAGCTCACTCCGGGGCGATGGGAGAAGCACCACATCTTCCCCCAGGCCCGAGACCTCGCCGACTGGTTCGAGCAACAAGGCGTCAAGATTCACAGCTACACGATGCCCATTCCCCTTCACGTGCACAGGCGAATCCATGACGGCACGGGGCGAGGTGGAGCCTGGAACGATGCGTGGCGTGACTTCATCCGAACCTCTCCCAAGGCAAGTCCCGAGGAGATCTTCCGGCATGCGGGAGAGCTGATTCATCGATTCGACCTCATCGGAGGTCCCATCCAGCCCTACTATTCCCGCCCAGGAGCCTAGGCACGCATGAGCCGTTACTTCTTGTTGGGCGAGGACAGGGCGGCCACCGCGAAGCACGGCGGGGAAGTCGATGCGACGCATCGGTGGCGACTTCCCGGAGTGAAGTGCCCTGCGTGCGGCGCCACCTGGAGCGACGTGGGGCATGACCATCCCTCCGTCGACCTCTCGGGCCTCGCCGAGCACCGCGCATTCGAGCGACCTCGACCGGAACCTCTCGCCGAGCTCAACCGACTGCGCGAGCTGGTGCGTCCCTTGTTACCTCCCCAAGCGGAGCTTCCACCCGGCACGCACTTCGGCCCGCTGGTGGGTCAGGCCTTCGGCGCCTTCGGTCCACTGGCCTGGGTCGGAGGAATCAGACTCCTCCTCCGGTCGGAGGTCCTGGAACAACTTCGCACCGCCGGAGTCCGTGGACTCGTCGGCTGCCGCACCGAGCTCCGACACCGGCAGAAGAACCCACCCGAGCTGCTGGAGCTTCAGCTTCGACCGACAGGCCGGCTGCACCCGAGCAGCCTCCCCGCGGACACGCCTCCGGCCTGCGCAACCTGCGGACGCCAGTCCTTCCGCTGGCCCGATGCGCCCATCCTGGAGGCAGCCACCCTCCCCACCGAGGCGGACCTGTTCCGGTCGGGCGACTTCGCCACGATGGTCATCTGCACGGAGCGGTTTCGCGATGCAGTGAGCCAACTCGCCCTGGAGGGCCTCACCTTCCGCGAGCTGCCGACGCGGTAGACGCTGTCCCTACCGGCCCGACGTCAGCACGCGCGACCAGAGCATCAACAAGTCGCGGACCACCGGGCCCTCGGGCACCTCCGCCACGGGCGGCACGTCCACTTGAACTCCGTGGGACGCCAGCCGCGTGAACGGATTGTCCGGGTCCTCGGTCTTCAACGGCACCGCCGGGTCCGCCGGCCGGAAGCCGAACTGGAGCGCCCGCTCCTGCACCGGCCGGCTGTGCAGATAGCGCAGCCACTCCAGCGCCGCTTCCTTCTGCGCGGGCGTCACCCAGTCGCCCTGTAGCACCGCCGCCGGGTGGTCGCTCCACAACGTGAGCGCGGGATATGACACCTTCAGCTCACCCCACCGCCCCTGCGCCTGCGACACCTGCGCAATCGCCAGGTTCTCGTACACCACCGCGATGTCGTAGCGCGAAGGCCCGAAGCGGACCATGTCCGCCATGAAGGTCCCCGTCGAGGCCTCGAAGCGCGTCACCCCCCGCTCCAATGCCTTCATCCAATCCTGGTACCCCGGGTCCAGCAGGTCCTCCACCGTGAGCCCACCCCGCTTGCCGTAGTACTCCAGCGTCGCGAGCAGCAACGCCTGCAGCCCCGAGTTCGAGCGCGTCGGGTCCGTGTGGCCCAGCTTCACCAACCCCCACTCCCCCTTGCCCCCAATCGCCGGCCAGCCCCGAGGGCTCGTCACCGCCTTCTGGAGGACCTTCCACGACACCGCGCCGCCACCACTCGCCTTGCGCAGCACCTCCGCCCGGTCCGCCCACACCACGAACACCAACGGCGTTATCACCAGCGGACGCGGCGCCTGCTCACCGGCCTCCGCGAACAACGGCCGACGCGTGGCGTCCGTCGCCCAGTCCGACGCGAGCATCCGCAACACCGCGCTGTCCGCCGGGCTCCACACCGTGGGCTGCTCGCGGCCCTCCAGGATGGCCTGCGCGGCCTCCAGCGAGCCTCGCCCCACCAACGTCAGACGGATGGACGGGTGCGCGCGCTCGAAGTCCCGCGCCGCCGCCTCCACCCAGTCCTTCTTCTCCGTGCTGTAGAGGAAGGTGACGTCCACCACCTTGCCCGGCCTCGAGGGCCGGGACACCGAGGTGGGCAGCGGCGTCCCCGCCTCCGGGACCTCCGTCGACCGGGGCCCCCGCTCCGAGGTCAGGTACAGAACCCCACCCAGCGCGGCGATGAAGCCGACGACGATGAGAACCCTGGGTGTCATGTGCCGCCGCGTCCCCCATCCAGCATGTCGCGCCTCAGGCCTCCAGCCGGGAGAGTCGTCCCGCCAGCGGCGTCTCGCTTCCCGCACTCACGCCCTTGACCCACTCGGACAGCGAGCCGCCGGACTCGGACAGCTTCTTCTCCACGTGCGGCCGCAACTGATTCCAGCGCTTCGCCCAGCCCTCCTCGGAGGCGCTGCCCTTGAACCCGGGGCGCTCCGCCAACAGCAGCCCCAGCCGCAGCGCCAGCTCCGGCTCGCCCAGCGAGTCCGCGCGACGCACCATGCCCAGCTCGCCCGACTCCGGCGCGGACTTCCACAGCGCCACCGCGCGGCTGAAGGCGGCCACGTCCAGCTCGCTCAACAACCCCAGCGCGTGGCGCAGCGGCAAGCGCCCCTCCTTCGGAGTCGCCACCACGCGCTTCATCAGCGCCTCGAAGACGGGCGCCAGCTGCGCGTGCGCGGCCGGGTCCACGCCGCCCAGGGCCCTGAGCGCCCTGCGCGCGCGACGGGCGCGAGAGGTGACCTCCCAGCTGCGCCAGCCCAGGCGGGCCCGGAGCCCCGCGAGCGCCTCGGCGGCGGCGTCCAGCGTCGCCTGCGTCGGCGTGGCCACGGGCACGCGGCGCGGCAGCGGCGTCTGCTTCGGCGCGGCGGGAGGCGCGGCCACGGCGACGGCGGGAGCGCCCCCTTCCGTCACCTCCTGGTAGCCCTCGCGCACCTTCTCTGCGACCTTCTTGTCGTACTCCTTCTGCGCGCTCGCGGCGTCGGCGAAGGCCTTCTCCTTGCGCTGCCCGGCGGTGCCGATGCGGCCGAAGGTGACGATGAAGACGTTGCCCTGAACCTCCGGCTGCCAGAACTTGGAGCTGGTTCCCTCGACGAACTCGAACCTACGCATGGCCCATCCTCCCGGTGCACTGGCCGCCCACAAGGCTACCGCACACGCACCCGGCGCGCCTCAGGCGGCCTGTGACGATTTCTCCTGGAACGCCGCCTCCATCTCCTTCAGTCCCATGGCGCGCGGCATCCGCCCCTCGTAGCCCAGCTCCTGGCGGGCCTTCTCGTCGCTCACCGTCACCTCGCGGCCGATGAGCAGGACCTCGGTGCGGCTGAGCGGCGGCCGGCCCGGAAGTCCGAAGGTCCCCCACACGAGGTCCGCCACCGTGGCCACCACCGCCGCCAGGCCGTACGGAATCGTGCTGGTGCCCGGGTCCACGCCCTGGGTCCTGAGCATCGCGGTGACGAAGTCCCGGAACACCACGGGCTCCCCGTCCGTGAGGAAGTACGCCTCGCCGCCCCGCCCCTTCTCCGCGGCCAGCAGCATGCCCTCCACGCAGTTGACCACGTGGCAGGTGGAGCTCAGGTAGCGCCCGTCTCCCACCCACTTGAAACGTTTGGTGCGCACCGCGTCCACCATCTGCGGCAGCACCGACGTGTCGCCGAGCCCCCACACCAGCCGGGGCCGCACCGCCACGGTGGTGAAGTCCGCCGAGTTCACGCTCAGCACCCGGCGCTCGGACTCGTTCTTGGTGGACGGGTAGTCGCCGATGGGGCGCTCGGGGAGCGGCCAGGACTCGTTGGCCTTCACCAGGGGCGTGCCGTCCGCGAGCACCGCCTCCGTGCTGACGTGCACGAAGCGCTTCACGCCCGCGGCGCGCGCGGCCTCCAGGACGCGCTCCGTGCCGCGCACGTTGGCCTCGTAGTACTCCGCGCGAGGGGCCCACGACTTCACCAGCGCGGCCGAGTGGAAGACGGTGTCGCAGCCCTGCATGCCGCGCGCGAGGACGTCCACGTCGGACAGGTCGCCCTCGAAGGGCTCGCCTCCGGCGGCCGCCACGGTGGACATGGCGACGGGCGAGCGCGCCAGGGCACGCGCCGGCTCGCCGCGCGACTTGAGCGCCGCCAGGAGATACCTGCCCACGAAACCGGAACCGCCGGTGACGAACGCCCGCATGGACCGCTCCTCCACGAATGAGGTCCCGGGCTCCTACCACCTCCTGCCCTCGGGGCGGTAGCCACCCGGGCCCCTGGCGGGCCTGCCGTGTCAGAACATGTCGCGCAGGGACGGCTGGGGGCCGCCGAACAGGGCCATCGCCGAGCGCACCGAGGCGTCATCCGCCTCCACGAGCCCCACCGAGCGCAGCGCGGCCGCGGACTGGAAGCCCGTGTACAGCGTCGCGAGCTGGCGGATGTCCAGCTTCAGCCGGCCCTCGCCTCCGCGCGTCACGCGGCCCACGCCGTCCTGGACGTCGAGCACGAAGCGACCGCGGTTCTCCTCGAACAGCTCGTCGGCCACCTCGAGGTGCAGCGAGCCGGACAGCCCCGGCGTCCAGCCTCGCGACTCGAGCGCGCGCCGCACGTCGAGCACGCGCGCCATCCAGTGCATGTAGACCTTCACGGTGTACGACTGCTCGCGAAGGAGCAGGAGGAACGGGTCGTCCGGGCCGCCGTACCAGACGACCTCCGTGCCCAGGGAGTGGTGGTCACCGAGGAAGCGCAGGAGCCGGCGCGCCGCCGCCGGGGTGCTGGCGACCAGGTCGGTCAGGGCCAGTTCCTGGCGCAAATCCTTGAGGGGCCTGCGCGCGAGGTAGACATAGCCCTCGATGCCGGAGGCGCCCTCGACGAGATAGCCGTGGACCTGCTCGGAGCGGGGGTTTCGCACGCGGGTCCACGAGAACTCGCTGCGGTCCAACCAGCCCGGGCGGAGGCTCGCCTCGCGGTTGTAGCAGGCAGTGATGGCGGCCTCATCGCGCGGCTCGATGGCGCGGAGTGACAGCGTGCGCTCGCCCATCTCGAGCGCGGCCATCTGCACGCGGATCTCATAGCGGGCTCCAGCCTGTTCGTAGCCGGCGCGCCGGTAGAGCGGCTGGGTGGCGGGGTACAGGATGGACAGCGCGGCGCCGGAGGCACGGGCCTCCTGGACCAGCCGGGTCATCAGGCGACTGGCGGTGCCCTGTCCGCGGTGGACAGGGGAGACGCCCACGCCGCCCACGCCGACGACGGGCACGCTGCGTCCGCCGAACCACTGTCCCTTGCGGATGGAGACCAGGGTGCCGGCGACCTTGCCACCTTCGCGCAGCAGTCGGAGGTCGTTGGAGTCCAGGCGCTGTCGCCACGCGGCGCAGTCCGCGGGCGTCATGGCATAGGCATGCATCAAGATGTCCGACACGGCGGAGATTTCCTGCTCGTCTCTCGGCGGTCCAAAGTCGTCCGACGTCGCTTCCACGTCTGATGTCCTCCTGCCGGGCACATCCGCGAGCCCACGCGGCATCCTACCGGCGGTCCACCTCCTGCTCACGAAACTGGCGCGAGGCGGCTGACGCTGGCGGTAGCATGGAGCGCACCCTGCCCCCGAAAGGACGTCGCCTTGCGATTCGGCGCCTGCGCCGTGGTTGTGCTGCTCCTGTCGGCCTGCGCGACGTCGGCACCTGAGCCTCGGGAGCGCACGTCCCGGAGCCCACGGCTCGCCAATCTCCAGCGAGCGGCCTCGCTGCCGTGGATGGACCAGGGCCGGTGCGCCGTTCGCGAAGCCTCCCAGCCGTGGCCCCTGCTCGCGGAGCGGTGCTATCGGGCCCTTGACCATGAACGACTCGAGTTCCGTGACACCACGGGGAGATGCTCGGTGGCCTCCACTGGCGCCGCCGCCGTGGCGCTCGGACTCTGTGTCCTGGCGGCTCCCGAAATCATCGTGGGCACCATCATCGTCCTGGGTGTCGTGGTGGTCGCCGCGGCCATTCACGATGCACTGGAGGTGCATGAGCTACGACACCGCTACGCCGAGGAAGCGGGAGATACCTCCGGAACGACGCAGACGCTCGGAGCAGCAGAAGGCAACCGGAAGCCTGAGCGGGCCCCCGAGGAGCAGGGCGCACAACCGCCTGTGCCACCTCTGCCCGTGGGCCGCTCGCGCCATCCCCACTGCGAGCCCGTTCCCGTGCCACGTGCCTCCAAGGATGTGGCCCACAATGCCTGTGCCGACAGCTTCCCACCCAATCGGTACCCCGGCATGGACGTGAGCGTGAACGGGATTCGCTTCGATGCACTGCAAGTCGGCGCGCGCGTGCTGTGGGAAATCAAGACCCACCGCTTCGACACATACAATGGCTTCATCCAGGAGCAGGAGCTCGCGAAGGAACTCGTGCAACTGAGCAAGGAGCGAGACACGGCCATCGACTGTGGATACGACTTTGTCGTCGGCGTGAGCACCGAGGCACACCGGGACGCGCTGCTCAAACAGGAATCCAACTTCACGATCGTCGTCACGGGATGCCAGAGATGACCCCGCAGAGCCCTCTCGTCCTCAATGTCTACGCGCCGGCGCTCACAGGTGCCGACCCACGGCCGCTCGCCACCGTCCAGGGGCTGGAGCACGCCTTGCCCGGCTTGCGCTTGGATCGGACGGTCACCGAAAGCCGACGGCTCGCCGCTCTGCCTCAACGCGATGAGTGGTTGACCGAAGCGGGCATGCGCGGCGAGTTCCCGTTCGTCTGCAACGGCGACGAGCGTCACCCGGTCATCATTTCGGGACGCCTCCGCTCAGCGAACGTGAGCCCGGGGAGGCGGCCACAACTCCAGGTCCATGCGAAGCTGCCGCTGGATGCGACGGTTGCCACTGCCGCATCAGCCGTGCTCGAAGCCGTGGCCGAGGGCGTACAAGCCTTCTGGGGTCATGCGACACCGGATGACGCCACACTGGACATCGCGTTCCAGACAGCCCCCACACGGGAGGGACCACCGGCGCCTCGCCGGGGACTGCCTGCCCTGAAGCTCTTCCAGCACATCCGTCTGCCCGAGATTCCCTATCACCTGGGATGGTTGAACTACTGGTCCGCGGACGCCGTGCGAGCCCTCGGATTCCCGGACCCTTCGCTCGACGCCGAGTTGCTGTCGCGAGCGCGTCGTACGGAGTCGGGCGGGTGGCTCGTGCAACTCACCGAGACTCCGCTCGACCTGGACAGCCCCGCCCACCTGGAGACGCTCCTGCGAACCTACGAGCGCTTCCCGGAGATAGGCGGACGCGTGTCACGCTGACTCCGCCTCACGTCCCGACGCGCTTCATCTTCGCGTAGAAGGACGGCGCCAGCAGGTACGCGAACGTCGCGTCGCCGAACCCCAGCAGGTCTCCGTCCCGCAGGTGCATCTCCCCCCCGGACTCCACCTCCTGGGCGTTCACGAACGTGCCGTTGCTCGACTTGAGGTCCACCACCGTGCAACCCGCGGACGGCCCCCACCAGCACAGCTTCGCGTGACGCTTGGACACCGAGGGCTCGTTGACCACCAGGTCGCAGTCCGGCTGCCGCCCCACCGTGAGCACGTCCTGTCCGCCCACCGGCGGCAGCGTCGCCACCGTGAGCGCGTCGAAGTGCAGCCACAGCGCCACCTGCTGTCGCTCCAGGCTGGGGATGTCCCGCGCCATCGTCGTGCGCGCCGCGCCCATCTTCAGCGCCAGCTGCGCCATCACCGGACTGGGCGGCTTCTGCACCAACACGAACGGCCCCACCTGCTTGCAGAAGAAGGCCTCGGTCAGCCGCGAGCTCAACGCACGCAACTCCTGAACCGTCATCATCGCGACTCCCCCAGCGCTCTCACGCGCGCGATTCTGCGGGCCCCCCCGTCACGCGTCGAGTCTTCTCGTCACCGAATCCTCCCACCCCTCCCCCAACGCCTTGAGCCCCAGCGGCACATCCAGCCGATGCGCGAGCCAGTGCCCCAGGTGCTCCACCGGCCTCCGGTCCACCGTGTCCCGCATCAACTCGAACGAGCCCTCGGCCGACCGCAGCCACAGCGAGAACACGATGTCCCCTCCGTCCTCCGAATCCTGACGGCGCCGCGTCACCTCGAGCCGCTCCACCGGATAGCGCACCGCGTGAATGCGTCCCAGCCCTCGCGACCTGCGGACCAGCGCCCCCGGACGCACCTCCCAGGCATTGACGCCTCGCAGCGTCCACAACGCGAACCGCAGCATCCACGCCGCCAGCCCTCCCAGCACCCCCATCAGCAACAAGGCCACGACGCTCGTCCCGTCGAAGAGCTGCCGCCAGGCCAGGAGCAGCATCGACAGCAGCAACACCATCCCCAACACCCCCTGCACCCAGGCCCAGCGGAGCCGGGTCGTCCGAGCCGGCAGGACCCAGACACCTCCCTCCACGGCCACCACCTCCCGCCCCATCGGCGCGACGTGCTTCAGCTCCGAGACGGGCCCCCCCACCCCCGACACCTCCCGCATCCGCGCCCACAGCGCTTGATGCTGCTCCGCCGTTCCCCCCTGGGACAAAGCCACCTCTTCGCCCGTGTGCCGGAGCCCCATCACCGCCTGGCCTTCACGTCGGAGATACACATCCACGAGCCCGGAGAAGTCGATCCGCGTGGACCGCCCCCACGGACCGACCATCGAGCGGCGCGTCACCCCTCGCGGGTCCACCGTCACCTCCTCCCGCACGAACATCGCCCACAGCAGCCCCACCTGCGCCACGAGGCCCACCGGAACCCAGACGCACAACCACAGCGCGAGGAACAGCACCGCCAGCACCGCGCCCCAGCTCGACGTGAAGCCTTGCGGCGCATCGACCGCCAGCGGGACGGACCTCAGCAGCGCGAGCACCAGCTTCCCGAGCGCCGCGCCGGGCACCACCACCCCCGCCAACCACCCCACCGTCCAGAACACCCAGCCGAGCCCCATCATCACCCGTGAGTGCGCGGAGGGCCCGAACCTCGCCCGCCAGACCTCGCCTTCCTGGGTGAGCCACGTCACGCGATGCCTCCTGATGAGCCTCCGTGTGCCCCGGTCACAAAGGCCCGTGCCCACGATGAAAAGTCTGTCACCCCGCTGTCACGTCCGCGACGACGAAGCGCGTTCATGCCGCCTCGTCGGACTCCTGGCCGTAGCGCTCGTCCCGCGTGGTGAGGATGTGGCGATAGGGCACCACGCGCACCAGCTCCGCCACCGTGGTGATGCCCGCGTCCACCTTGTCCAGCGCGTCCTCCACCAGCGTGCGCAGCCCATGGGACCGCGCGTGCCGACGCAGGTGCACCGTGGGCTCCCCCCGGGCGATGAGGTCCTGCAGGTCCGGGTCCACCACCAGGAGCTCGAAGATGCCCAGACGCCCCTTGTAGCCCGTGTGGTTGCACGCGGCGCAGCCCTGCCCCACCTGCGTGCGCACGCCGTTCAACAGCCGCCCCAGCAGCTTCGACTGCTCGTCCGTGGGCCGCATGTCCACGGTGCACTGCGCGCAGATGCGCCGCACCAGTCGCTGCGTCAGCACCGCCAGCAGCGAGTCCGCCACGTCCACGTCGTCGAGCCCCAGGCCACGCAGGCGCGCCACCGCGCCCACCGCGTCCGCCGTGTGCAGCGTGCCCAGCACCACGTGCCCCGTGGCCGCGGCCGTCAGCGCCATGCTGCCCGTCTCCAGATCACGCACCTCGCCCACCAGCATCACGTTGGGGTCCTGGCGCAAGAGCGCGCGCAGCAACGTCGCGTACGGCATCTGCGGCGTCACCTGCTTCTGGTTCACCTTGGGGACGTAGTACTCGATGGGGTCCTCGGCGGTGACGATCTTCTTCAGCCCGTCGTTCAGCTGCGCCAGCGCCGAGTACAACGTCGTCGTCTTCCCGCTGCCCGTGGGCCCGGTGACGAGCACCAGTCCCTCCGGATTCGCCAGCAGTTGCAGGAAGACGGCCTGCATCGCGGGAGACATGCCCAGCTGCGCCACCGGCACCAGCCCCACGCTCGCGTCGAGGATGCGGATGACGACGTCCTCCCCCGCGGGGCTCGGCACCACGCTGACGCGGAAGTCCACCACCTTGCGACCCTCGGGCCGCTCGACGAGCGCGCGCAGCCGCCCGTCCTGGGGACGCCTGCGCTCCGTGATGTCCAAGCCCGCCAGCACCTTCACCCGGCTGACGACACCCGGCAGCGAGCGCGGGTCGATGTCCGTGTACGACTGGTGGAGGATGCCGTCGATGCGATAGCGCAGGTCCACGTCGTCGAAGTAGCTCTCCACGTGGATGTCGGAGGCATTCAACTCCACGGCGCTCACCAGCACGTGCTCCACCAGCTCCACCGTGGTGGGCGGACTCGACATGCGCGTGCCGGGCGTCAGCACCACGTCCGCGGTGACACGCGGCCCCGCGCCGAAGCCCACCTCCAGCGCGGACTCGATTTCATACGGATTGAGCCGCACCACGCGCAGCGGCCGGCGCAGGAACTCGGTGATGAGCTCCAGGACGGAGGGCTGGTCCGGGTTCGTCATGCCCACCGTCACCGGCGCGCCGTCGGCCTGCGGGTCCACCTTGTCCAGCACCGCGACCTGGTTGCGACGACAGAAGGACTCGGGGAGCCGGCGGAGCGAGGCACGGTCCAGGGTGAACTGCGCGAGCTCGGCGAACTGAGAGGGGGTGTCCTCGGCCATGTCCCGCCCGGCTTAGCAGCCTCGTCCCGGGGAGCGCCATCCTCTGGCGTCCCTACTCCTCGAGCTCTCGCTTGAACCGCACGCCGAGGCGCGGCGCCAGCCAATCGCCCAGGTGCTCCATGCGCGAGCGCTGCGAGCCGGCCTGGGACAGCTCCATCTGGCCCGAGCCCGTGCGAATCCACAGCGAGAACACCTGCCACGTGCTCCCCTCATGTTCGTTCTCGGTCCGTCGCAGCTCGAGCCACTTCACCTGATGACGCACGCGCTCGGGAGTCCCCAGGCCATGCCAGACACGCTCCAGTGAACCCGGGCGCAGCTCCCACTCCCATCGCGCCTGGAGCGCGGGCAGCGCGTTCAGCCCCGCCCAGATTGCCGCGGCCACGAGCACCACCGCGAGCAGCGTGTCCTCCACCGTGAGCCCATCGATGGACTGACGCCAGCCCACCATCGCCGCCGAGGACATCAGCAGGAGCGCCACCCCGCCGCGGACCCAGGCCTTCTGTGCCACATCCCCCCGGTCGTCGCGCAGCACCACGACGCCATCCGGGAGCGTCAGGGTCTCCTTCCCCCGGGGCACGCTCTTCTCGGGCTCCAGCGGCGTGGGCCCCAGCTCCGAGAGCGTGCACAGCATCTTCCACAGCGCATCGTGCTCCGACGACAGCCCCAGTGAAGCCAGCCGGACCACGCGTCCCGAGTGCAGTTGCAGCTCGACGCCGCCGATGGGCTTCGGCACGGCCGCCACCTCCGTGAACGGCAGGTAGCACCGCTCGCTGCCAGGGCCGTTCCACCGCCTCCACGTCACCCCTCGGGTGTCCATCGAGACCTGGTCCTCGCCCCAGAGCGAGCGCAGGAAGAAGCGCCCCACGCGGACGCCCACCACCAGCCACACCGTGAGGAAGGCGATGAGCGCCAGGCCTCCGAGCACCAGCCCCACCGCCTGGACGTTGCGCATGTCCGAACGGAGGCCCATCGGCGCGGGGTCGAACGACACCCGAAGCACCTCGACGAGGAGGTCCAGCCCCAGCTTCAGGCCCCCCAGCCCCACCGCGCACCAGACCAGCAGCATGACGCCATGGAGCGCGCGACGCTGAGGGTCCGCCTTCAGTCGCGTCTGCCAGACCGGTACCGCCCTCGCTTCGGCCATCCTGTGCTTCCCCCTCGATGCGCGACGAGCACGCGCTGCCTCCTCAGGCACTCGGGCCTCGTGAGGAAAGCGTGTCACCGCATTGTCACCCACCCGCCGTCGCGCTGCTATCCTCGGCCGCCATGAAGCGCCCCACGGAGCCGGACGCGCCCGCGATGCCGTCGCTGCTCGTCTTCGCCATCGCGGTGCTGCTCTTCGGCTCGCCGCTCCGGCGTCTGTGGTTGGCGGAGGACGCGCCCGGCTACCTGCCCTTCGTCGTCTGGCTGGGCGTCATCGCCCTGGGCGGTTGGGCCGCGTACCGGGGCGGTGGCCATGACGCTTGAGCTGGGCTCGCTCGTCGCCGCGTCCGTCGTCTACCTGCTCGTGCTGTTCCTCGTCGCCTACGCGGCGGAGCGGGGCCTCATCTCCTCGCGCATCACCCAGCACCCGCTGGTGTACGCGCTCGCCCTGGGCGTCTACGCCACGTCCTGGTCCTACTTCGGCAGCGTGGGCTACGCGGCCCGGCACGGCTACCGCTACCTGGGCATCTACCTGGGCGTCACCCTGGCGTGCCTGCTCGTGCCCGTGCTGTGGCGCCCGCTCCTGCGACTGACGCGTGAGCTGCAGCTCACCTCGCTCGCGGACCTGCTCGCCTTCCGCTACCCGGGACAGACGACGGGCACGGCGGTGACGCTGTTCATGCTGGCCGGCAGCCTCCCCTATCTCGCGCTCCAGGTGCGCGCGGTGGTGGAGTCCGCGAAGGTGCTCAGCCCGTCGGCCTCGCCCACGCTCGTCGGCATGGGCTTCTGCGCGGTGCTCGTCGTCTTCTCCGTCCTCTTCGGCGCGCGCCACCTCACCCCGCGCGAGCGACACGAGGGGCTGATGCTGGCCATCGCCTTCGAGTCCGCCGTGAAGGTGGTGGCGCTCGTCGCCGTGGGCGCGTGGGCGGTGTCGCAGGTGTTCGGCGGCGTGGACGGATTGTGGACATGGCTGGAGGCGCATCCGGAGGCGGTGGAGCAATTGCAGCGCCCCGCGCGGGAGGCGTCGTGGGCGCCCCTGCTGGTGCTCTCGTGCGCGGCGGCGTTCCTCACCCCGCGCAGCTACCACGTCGCCTTCACCGAGGCGCCTGAGAAGGACGCGCTGTCCACCGCGACGTGGGCCTTCCCGCTGGTGCTGCTGGTGATGAACCTCGCGGTCCCCGTGGTGCTGTGGAGCGGCGAGGCGCTGGGGCTGCCCTGGCCCGCGGACTTCCACCTGCTCGCGGTGCCCGCCTCGCGCGGCGCGACGGGCCTGGCGCTGGTGGCCTTCCTGGGCGGCGTGTCCGCCTCCAGCGCCATGGTCATCGTCACCACGCTGGCCCTGGCGCCCATGTGCCTGACGCACCTGGTGCTGCCCCTGGGCTACGCGCGCGGACAGCCGCACCTGTACGGCTGGCTGCTCTGGGCGCGGCGGCTGCTCATCGCGCTCATCATCCTGGCCGGCTACGGCTTCTACCGCCTGCTCGACACGCGGGGGATGGGGCTGGTGGACCTGGGCCTCGTGTCCTTCGTCGCGGTGGCGCAGTTCGCGCCCGGCGTGCTGGGGCTGCTCTTCTGGAAGCGGGCCACGCGCGCGGGGCTGCTCGCGGGCCTGGGCGCGGGCGCGGCGCTGTGGATGGTGACGCTGGTGGTGCCGCTGTGGGCCTCGCCAGGCGTGGTGGCGTGGACCCACCGCGTCTCGGCGCTGCTCGGCTTCCCGAGCGACGAGCCGTGGGGCTTCTCCACCTTCGCGTCGCTGACGCTCAACACACTCGCCTTCGTGGGCGTGTCCCTGGCCACCCGACAATCGCAGGCGGAGACAGAGGCCGCGCGGGCGTGCACGCGGGAAGGCCCCGGGCTCGTGTCCGGCGGCGTGGAGGCCGGCTCGCCGCGTGAGTTCCGCGAGCGACTGGCCCCCCTGCTCGGCGAGGAGGCCGCGTCGGCGGAGGTGGACCGCGCGCTGGAGTCGCTCGACATGTCCCCGGACGAGCGGCGCCCCTCCGAGCTGCGCCGCCTGCGCGACGGCGTGGAGCGGAACCTCTCGGGCCTGTTGGGTCCGGTGCTCGCGAGGCTCACGGTGGCGGAGGCGCTGCGGCTGGAGCCCGGCACCCGCGCGGCGCTGGCCGAGCAGCTGCGCTTCGTGGAGGAGCGCCTGCGCGACGCGCGCGGCATGCAGGGCCCGGTGCGCGCGGTGGAGGCGGTGCGGCGCTACCTCAATCGCATCCTCGAGGACCTGCCCCTGGGGGTGTGCACCGTGGGGCCCGACGGTGAGGTGGTCATCTGGAACGCCGCGCTGGAGCGGCTGTCCGGGGTGCGCGAGCACGCCTCGCGAGGCCACCCGCTGGCGGACCTCCCCGCGCCCTGGGGCTCGCTGTTGTCCGCCTTCTCGGCCGGCGCGGAGGCCGACACCGAGACGCGCGTCGTCGTGGCCGGCGCCGAGCGCACGCTGCGGCTGCACCGCTCCCGACTGACACCCGACGAGGAGGGCGGCGGCACGTCCGAGGGCATGGCGCTGCTCGTGGAGGACCTGACGGAGAAGAAGGCCGTGGACGCGAAGCTCGCGCACCAGGACCGGCTCGCCTCACTGGGCCGCGTGGCGGCGGGCGTGGCGCACGAGATTGGCAATCCCCTCACGGCCATCGCCAGCCTCACGCAGAACCTCAAGTACGAGCTGGACGACGCGGAGGCGGTGAAGGAGCGCACCGGGCTCATCCTCCAGCAGTGCCGACGCATCGACGCCATCGTCCGCGCGCTGGTGGGCTTCAGCCACGCCGGCACCGTGGGCGGCGAGGCTCGCCCCTTCGCGCGCGTGGAGGTGGGGCCGCTCCTGGCGGAGGCGCTCCAGCTCGCGCGGATGGCGCGCTCGGCGACGCGCTCCCGCGGGGTGAGCTTCGAGCACCGCGGCGCCGAGGGGCTGGTGGTGCTGGGCGACGCGCAGCGGCTGGAGCAGGTGCTCGTCAACCTGCTCACCAACGCGGTGGATGCCTCGCCCGAGGGTGGGCGCGTGGAGCTGGAGGCGCAGGCCCAGGAGGGCCGCGTGCACCTGCGCGTGCTGGACCGGGGACACGGCATCTCCTCGGAGCTCACCCAGCGCGTCTTCGAGCCCTTCTTCACGACGAAGCAGCCGGGCGAGGGCACGGGCCTGGGGCTCGCGTTGGTGGCGGGCATCGTGCGCGAGCACGGCGGCACCATCCAGGTGGACAACCGGCCCGGGGGAGGGACTAGCGTGACGGTGAGCCTGCCCGACGCGCGAAGCCACGCGCCCCCCGCGCGTCCCGTCACGGGAGCCACCCTGTGAGCCGCATCCTGGTCATCGAGGACGAGCCCATCATCCGCACGGAGCTGCGCCGGCTGCTCGTGCGCGCCGGGCACGACGTGTCCGAGGCGGGCGCGGTGCAGGAGGCCGCGAGCGACTACGCGCTCGACTCCTTCGACCTGGTGCTGTCGGACCTGCGGCTGCCGGGCGCGCCGGGCACGGACGTCATCGCGCTGTGTCCCGGGGTGCCGGTGCTCATCATGACCAGCTACGCCACGGTGAAGTCCGCGGTGGACGCGATGAAGCTGGGCGCGGTGGACTACATCGCCAAGCCGTTCGACCACGACGAGCTGCTCCTCCAGGTGGAGCGCGTGCTGCGCGAGGGCAAGCTCACGCGGCAGAACGCGGCCCTCAAGCGCGAGGTGGAGCAGTCCTACTCGGTGAGCGGGATGGTGGGCGGCTCCGCGGCGATGCGCGACGTCTTCGAGCGCCTGCGCAAGGTGGCCCCCTCCCCCGCCACCGTGCTGGTGCTCGGGGAGTCCGGCACGGGCAAGGAGCTGGTGGCGCGCGCCC
The DNA here is from genome assembly GCF_020037095.1 of Myxococcus sp. XM-1-1-1. Taxonomy (NCBI): domain Bacteria; kingdom Pseudomonadati; phylum Myxococcota; class Myxococcia; order Myxococcales; family Myxococcaceae; genus Myxococcus; species Myxococcus sp. XM-1-1-1. The sequence goes on along the minus strand of NZ_JAIQDH010000008.1, from coordinate 31,731 downwards.
TCCACGCGCAGAGCCCTCGCGCGGACGGCCCCCTCATCTCCGTCAACTGCGCGGCCATCCCCGAGGGCCTCCTGGAGAGCGAGCTGTTCGGCCACGAGAAGGGAGCCTTCACCGGCGCGCTCACCGCGCACGCGGGCCTGGTGGAGGCCGCGCACGGCGGCACCCTCTTCCTGGACGAGGTGGGCGAACTGCCCGCGCCCGCGCAGGCGCGCCTGTTGCGCATGCTCCAGGACGGAGAGGTGCGGCGGGTGGGCTCCACGCGGCCTCGCAAGGTGGACGTGCGCATCGTCGCCGCCACACATCGGGACTTGCCCCGCCGCGTGCAGGAGGGCGCATTTCGCCAGGACCTCTACTTCCGGCTGCGCGTGGTGGAGATCCGCCTGCCGCCCCTGCGCGAGCGCGGCGAGGACCTGCCCGTGCTGGCGAAGTACCTCCTGGAGAAGGCGTGCCGCAGAATCGGCCGCCCGCCCGCGACGCTGTCCCCCGAGTCCCTCCAGGCCCTGATGACGCACCCGTGGCCCGGCAACGTGCGCGAATTGGAGAACGCCCTGGAGCGCGCCGTCATCCTCTCCGAGGGCCCCGTCATCACCCCGGACCTGCTCGCGCTGGAGCTGCCCGGTGGCGAGCTGCTCGACGCCGCCGAGCCCGCCGAGCCGGAGCCCGAGGAGACGGGCGGCGGCTCCATGGAGGAGTACTTCCGCCGCTTCGTGCTCGAGAACCAGGAGCACATGGGCGAGACGGAGCTGGCCAGGCGCCTGGGCATCAGCCGCAAGGCCCTGTGGGAGAAGCGCCAGAAGCTCGGCCTCCCTCGCACCCGCGCATGACGCACCGCCGCGCCGTCCTCGACGCGACAGGTCGCTTGCGCACGATTCGTTACGACGCATTGCGCGATTCGTTACCGAGGTAACGCACACGTCACCTTCCGTAACACCCTGACGCGCCGAGCCAACCTGCAACGTCCCGAATCTTGTCGGAGGCGGGGTTGGCCGGAGTGTTGCTCAAGGAGGGTGCATGCCCCCCTCCCCCCTGCGCTCGTCGCCGCTCCTGGTCGCGCTCGCCGTGGTCCTCCTCCCGCTGGGCTCCGCAATCGCAGGCAAGATAACCATCAACGACGAAGCGAACCTCAACATCAACCTGCTGCTCCAATCGCAGGCACAGGTCATCAAGGACGGGGCGCCCAGCGGGGGCGTGGGCACGGACTTCTTCATCCGCCGGGTGCGGCTGCTCGTCTATGGCAACGTGACGAAGCGCCTGTCCTTCTTCATGGAGACGGACCAGCCCAACTTCGGCAAGGACAACAACTACAACGTCGACTTCTTCGTCCAGGACGCGTTCGTGTCCTACGAGTTCGCGGACAAGCTCTGGGTGGACGTGGGCATGCTCATCGCCCCGTTCTCGCGCCACAACCTCCAGGGCGCCATCGCGCTCAACTCGGTGGACTACCACTCGAGCGTCATCCGCTTCACCGCGGGGGTGGGGAAGATATGGCGCGACATGGGCGTGCAGCTGCGCGGCTTCGCGGGGCCGGTGGGCTTCCGCGCGGCCATCGTGAACGGCGCCGAGGGCACCAAGCGCGAGGACGCGCCCACCGTCAACCCGGATGACCTGCCGCGCGGCGTGGCGATGGTGCGCTGGAACTTCCTCACCCGCGAGGAGGACCTCTTCTTCCAGGGCATCTACTTCACCGACAAGCCGCACCTGTCCGTGGGCGTGGGCGCGGACTACCAGCCCTCCGCCATCGCCACCGCGTCGGGCGTGCACGACTCGGTGGCCTTCTCCGCGGACACGTTCCTGGACTGGCCCATGGGCCATGACCAGGAGCTGGTGTTCCAGACGGGCGTGTTCCACTACCGCCAGGGCATGGACAACCCGCAGAGCGGCACGGGCGTCCAGGCGGAGCTGGGCTACCGCATCGCCAAGGTGGAGCCCCTGGTGTCCGTCGAGTACTTCAACTCGCGCGTCACGAACCAGGACTCGCTCATCTTCCGGCCCGGCTTCAACGTCTGGTTCCAGAAGCACACGTTCAACCTGAGGACCGAGGTCGCCATCGCGCGCGTGGGCGACCTGTCCAACGCGGACACCGGCGTCACCGGCACCGCGCAGCTCCAGTTCTTCTACTGACCCCCTGCCCGTCGAGGACCCCCGATGACTGCCCAGAAGGATTCGTTCGTCGCGCCCAAGGAGCACTTCTCCCGCCAGGCGCACGTGAAGAGCATCGACGAGTACCGCGCCCTCCACGAGAAGAGCCTGCGCGAGCCCGAGGCGTTCTGGGGCGAGCAGGCCCAAAGGCTCACCTGGTTCCACCCGCCGGAGGCCATCCGCGAGGTGGACGCGGAGCAGGTGGACTTCTCCTGGTTCAGCGGCGGCAAGCTCAACGTGGCCTACAACTGCGTGGACCGCCACGCGCGCGAGCGCCCCGGCAAGGCCGCCATCATCTGGGCGAAGAACGAGCCGGGCGAGTACGAGACCATCACCTTCCGCGACTTGCAGCACCACGTGGGACGCGTGGCCAACGTGCTCAAGGCCCACGGCGTGAAGAAGGGCGACCGCGTCTGCATCTACCTGCCGATGATTCCGGAGCTGGCGTACACCATGCTGGCGTGCGCACGCATCGGCGCGGTGCACTCGGTGGTGTTCGCGGGCTTCTCGTCGGAGTCCTTGCGCGAGCGCATCCTGGACTCGGGCGCGAGGGTGCTGGTCACCGCGAACGAGGGGCCTCGCGGTCCCAAGAGCGTGCCCACCAAGGCCATCGCCGACGAGGCGGTGGAGGGGCTCACCCAGGTGTCCTCCGTGCTGGTGGTGCGCCGCACCTCGCGCGAGGTGTCCATGGTGGAGGGCCGTGATTCATGGCTGGACCAGGAGATGTCGCGCCACCGCGGCGTGTGTCCGGCCGAGTGGATGGACGCGGAGGACCCGCTCTTCATCCTCTACACCTCCGGCTCCACCGGGAAGCCCAAGGGGGTGCTGCACACCACGGGCGGCTACCTGGTGTACGCGGCGACGACGCACCACTACGTCTTCGACGTGCGCCCCGACGACGTACACTTCTGCACCGCGGACCTGGGCTGGGTGACGGGCCACAGCTACCTCCTGTACGGCCCGCTCACCAACGGCACCACCACCGTGCTCTTCGAGTCCACGCCGTCCTATCCGGACTCCGGCCGGCTCTGGCAGGTGGTGGACGACGTGAAGGCCACCGTCCTCTACACCGCGCCCACCGCGCTGCGCGCGCTCATCAAGGAGGGCGACGGCTTCGTGAAGAGGTCCTCGCGCAGGTCGCTGCGGCTGCTCGGCAGCGTGGGCGAGCCCATCAACCCGGAGGTGTGGCGCTGGTACCACGACGTGGTGGGCGAGGGCCGCTGCCCCATCATCGACACGTGGTGGCAGACGGAGACAGGCGGCATCCTCATCTCCCCGCTGCCGGGCGCGACGCCGTGCAAGCCGGGGAGCGCCACCCTGCCCTTCTTCGGCGTGGAGCCGGTGCTGCTGGACGACGAGGGCCGCGTCATCGAGGGCAACGGCGTCAGCGGCAACCTGTGCCTGGCGCGCTCGTGGCCCGGGCAGGCGCGCACGCTGTACGGCCACCACCAGCGCTTCGTGGAGACGTACTACTCGCGCTTCCCCAACCTGTACTTCACCGGCGACGGCTGCCGGCGCGACGAGGACGGCTACTACTGGATTACGGGCCGCGTGGACGACGTGCTCAACGTGTCCGGCCACCGGCTGGGGACGGCGGAGGTGGAGAGCGCGCTGGTGGCGCACGAGGCCGTGGCCGAGGCCGCCGTGGTGGGCTTCCCCCACGACATCAAGGGCACCGGCGTGTGCGCCTTCGTCACCGTGAAGCCCGACTGGCAGGAGACCTCCAGCGAGCAGATGGTGGGCGCGCTCAAGGAGCAGGTGCGTCACGTCATCGGCCCCATCGCCACGCCGGACCGCGTCGTGGTGGTCAACGGCCTGCCCAAGACGCGCTCGGGCAAGATCCTGCGGCGCATGTTGCGCAAGATTGCGTCCGGCGAGACGGAGAACCTGGGTGACTCCACCACCCTGGCGGACCCGACGGTGCTGGACGAATTGCTCACCAAGGCCACGCCCGCGCAGGCGCGGCGCTGATTCCCACCCCTACCCGGAGCTCAAGCGATGTCCTCCCCATCTCAAGAAGAGGCGTTGGAAAGACTCGCGGCCGCGCGCTGGCGGGTGGCCGCCGTCCTCACCGTGGCCACGCTGGTGGCCTACTTCGGCTTCATCCTGCTGGTGGCCTTCAACAAGCCGTTGATGGGCCAGCAGCTCGTCCCCGGTCTGTCGGTGGGCATCCTCCTGGGCGCGCTCGTCATCGTGACGGCCTGGGCACTGACGGGCATCTACATGATCTGGGCGAACGGCAAGTACGACCGGGCCCTGCGCGAACTGCGTCGTTGAGAGGAGAATCCGCATGAATCCCCCTTCGGCAACGGGCACGCAGCTGGGCCAGCCCAACTCCACGGCCATCCTCTTCTTCCTGCTCTTCGTGGGCGTCACCCTGGCAATCACGTACTGGGCGGCGCGCAAGACGAAGACGACGTCCGAGTTCTTCGCGGCGGGCGGCGGGGTGAGCGCGCTGCAGAACGGCTTCGCGCTGGCGGGCGACTACATGAGCGCCGCCAGCTTCCTGGGCATCGCGGGCCTGGTCGCCATGTCGGGCTTCGACGGCCTCATCTACTCGGTGGGCTGGCTGGTGGGCTGGCCGGTGGTGACGTTCCTCATCGCCGAGCCCCTGCGCAACCTGGGCAAGTACACCTTCGCGGACGTCGTGGCGTACCGGCTCAAGCAGACGCCGGTGCGGCTGGCCGCGGCGCTGGGCACGCTCACGGTGGTGAGCTTCTACCTGATTGCGCAGATGGTGGGCGCCGGCAACCTCATCCACCTGCTCTTCGGGCTGTCCTACGAGGTCGCCGTCGTCATCGTCGGCGCGGTGATGATCCTCTACGTGCTCTTCGGCGGGATGATCGCCACCACGTGGGTGCAGATCGTGAAGGCGGTGCTGCTGCTGGCGGGCGCGTCCGCGCTGGCGCTGGCGGTGCTCTACAAGTTCGGCTTCAGCCCGCTGGCGCTCTTCAGCGAGGCCACCCGCCAGTACGGGGAGAAGACGCTGGCGCCGGGCACGCTGGTGAGCAACCCGCTGGAGACGATTTCGCTGGGCCTGGCGCTGATGTTCGGCACCGCGGGCCTGCCGCACATCCTGATGCGCTTCTACACGGTGCCGGACGCGAAGGCCGCGCGCAGCAGCGTGTTCTACGCCACGGGCCTCATCGGGTACTTCTACCTGGTGACGTTCATCCTCGGCTTCGGCGCGTCGGTGCTGGTGGGCCGGCAGGCGATCACGAGCGTGGACAAGGGCGGCAACATGGCGGCGCCCATGCTCGCCGAAGTCGTGGGGGGCACGGGCTTCCTGGGCTTCATCTCCGCGGTGGCCTTCGCCACCATCCTCGCGGTGGTCGCGGGCCTGACGCTGTCCGGCGCGGCGGCGCTGTCCCATGACTTGTGGTCCAGCGTGGTGCGCAAGGGCCAGGCCCCCGAGCACGAGCAGCTCAAGGTGGCGCGGCTGGCGAGCCTGTTGCTGGGCGTGCTCGCCATCATCCTGGGCGTGGCCTTCAAGGGACAGAACGTGGCCTTCATGGTGGGGCTGGCGTTCGCGATTGCCGCGAGCGCCAACTTCCCCGCGCTGCTGTTGTCCATGGCGTGGAAGAAGTTCACCACCTACGGCGCGGTGGCGAGCATGTTGACGGGCTCGTTCAGCGCGGTGGTGCTCATCTTCCTGTCGCCCACCGTACAAGTGGACCTGCTCAAGAACACGAGCGCCCTGTTCCCGCTGAAGAATCCAGGCATCATCACCATGCCATTGGCTTTCATCGTGGGGGTGCTCGTGTCGCTGATGTTCCCGGAGCGCGAGTCCAGCGAGCGCTTCGCCGAGGTGAAGCACCGCATGCACATGGGCGCGGGCAGGCCCTTGGGGGCGGCGCCCGAGGCCGCGGCGGCCTCGGTGGAACACACAGGTCGGACACCGACTCCCACGCCCAGCAAGGCTTGATGCCATCGAGATAGCCCTCCTCCGTCACTGCTCCTGGGGAGGAGGGCGGGGGTGGGCGCCGGGCCTCCAAGGGGCCCGGGGCCCGCCCCTCTTGCTCAATCCCTGACAGCAGACACGCTGGAGCGCTGCTCCCGCTGGCGCGTGCGCGCGGTGCAGACGGCGCTTGTGCGCGGGCACGTCGATGCCCGACGGGCGCGCGGCCTCCTCCGCGGACAGGCCCTCCAAGCCCCGGAGGCGCAGCGCCTGCCGGTCCGACGCGGACAGTGTCCCGGGCGCATCCCAAAGCACCGCCCCCGACTCACGCGCGTGCGCCACGCCGTCGAGCGCGGGCCCGGAGGAGACCACCGGCCGCCCCTGATTCACGCGCGTGCGCCACGCCGTCGAGCACAGGCCCGGAGGAGACCACCGGCCGCCCCTGATTCACGCGTGCGCCACGTCGTCGAGCGCGGGCTCGGGGAGACCACCGGCCGCCCCCGATTCGCGCGTGCGCCACGTCGTCGAGCACGGGCTCGGGGAGACCACCGGCCACCCCTGAGTCACACGCGTGCGCCACGTCGTCGAGCGCCGGCTCAGGGAGACCATCGGCCGCGCCTGATTCACGCGCGTGCGCCACGTCGTCGAGCGCCGGCTCAGGGAGACCACCTGCCGCGCCACGGGCGCATCGAGCGACACGCGAGCCCCTTCCGCGCGCCTCCTTCCGGCGCTCCCGTGAGCAGTCAGCGCGCGCCACCGGGTAGAGCCATGTCGACAGCCGCGCCTGCTCCCGGAACGCCGTCACCAGCGTTTCCTGGAGCAGGTCCCTGGAGCCGCACAGGCGCAGCAGCCCGAAGCCGTGCACCGAGGGGAGGCTCATCGGGCGAGCAGCGCCTCCCGGTCCCCCCGCGTCGCCGCGGAGACGAGCACCGCGTCGCCGCGCCCCTTCGCCCTTCGTCTCACCACCGCGGCCCTGTCCTCTCCGCGCGTCGAGGCCCCGAGGGAGCCCGCGCGCCATGCCCGCCGGCCTGGGAGAACCCACCCGCCTCAACACGGGCCCCTGGGTGCTTTTCCCGGGGGCGGGCTCTCACATCCTGACCGGCGGCGTGCCACGCTCCTGAGCCGGTCGCACCCGCTTGCCTCGATTCTCTTCCTCGTCAGGTGCCTGCATCGATGAACACGTTCCTCCTTCCGCTCCTGGGCGGTGTCCTGCTGGGCCTGGGCGCGGCCCTCCTGCTCCTCTTCAACGGCCGCATCGCCGGCATCAGCGGCATCGCCGGTGGGCTCTGGGCGCCCGCGTCGGGTGACACCGGGTGGCGCGTAGCCTTCATCGGTGGGCTGATGCTGGGCGGCTTGGTGCTCGCGGCCGTGCGGCCGGAGGTGCTCGGCGCGCCGGTGCTCACCGGGGTGGGCACCCCGCTCATCGCCGGGCTGTGCGTGGGCTTCGGCACGCGCCTGGGCAGCGGCTGCACCAGCGGCCACGGCGTGTGTGGCCTGGCGCGGGGCTCCAAGCGCTCGCTGGTGGCCACGCTGACGTTCATGGCGGCGGGCGCGGCCACCGTCTTCGTCACCCGGCATCTCGTGGGAGGTGCGTCATGAAGCAGGCCTTCACGGCGGGCGCCGCGGGGCTGCTCTTCGCGCTCGGCCTGGGCGTGGGCGGCATGACGGACCCGGCGAAGGTGGTGGGTTTCCTCGACGTGGCGGGCGCTTGGGACCCGAGCCTCGCCTTCGTGATGGCGGGCGCGCTGGGCTCGTACGCGCTGGCGCGCGGGCTCATCCTCCGCCGCGCGGCCCCCGTGCTGGCGGACACCTTCCCGGAGACGACCTCCGCCTCGGTGGATGGACGCCTGGTGGCGGGCGCGGTGCTCTTCGGCGTGGGCTGGGGCCTGTCGGGCTACTGCCCGGGACCGGTCCTGGTGGTGTTGCCGGTGGGAGGACTGACGGTGGCGCTCTTCGTGGTGGGGATGGTGGCCGGAATGGGGGTGTTCCGCGCCCTGGTGAAGCAACCTGGGTGAGCAGGCTCATCACACACAACCCTCACGGGTGTACGGTGCGGGCTGAAGTCACGCATTGCGGGGCACCAAATCTCAGACTTCCGGGCATGTGAAGTGATTGGGACATCACATCCGGACATTTGAGTGCGTTTGCAAAGCTTTGAGTGGATCACCGCGAGGGGCGGGGGTGGCTAGGATGACTCCTCAATGCCACGCGCCGCGAATAGGTTGCTGGACGTCGACGAAGAGAAGCTCGTCCACCAGTTCCCCGGAATCGACCGCAAGGCGGTGGGGGCGTTCTTCACGCCCGCGCCCCTGGTGGAACGCACGCTATCGCTCGCGATGGCGCACCTGGGAGCAGGGCCGCTCACGGTGATTGACCCGGCTTGTGGAGCCGGGGCCTTCCTGTCGGCGGCCTCGAAGCTCTGGCCCGGAGCCCGCCTGTGCGGCCTGGAGCTGGACCCGGCCGTGGCCCGGCTGTGTCAGGCCCGCGTCCCCGAGGCGGACGTAAAGGAGGGCGACACGCTGCGAGGCGGGCTGGAGCCCATGCTCGCCGCCACGCCGCCCGAGCACCGCGAGCTGTGGGTGGGCAATCCGCCCTACAACGGCACCTCGCCGGTGCTGAAGGACGCGGGCGCGTACGCGAAGCTGCGTGCCTTGTTGCCGCTGGCGCTGCCGCCGGGCACCAGCCTGCGCGACGACTTCGCCTTCTTCCTGCTCGTCGCCGCGCACCGGCTGTCCACGCGGCCCGGCGTGCTCGCCTTCATCACGCCCGCGAGCCTGCTGGACGCGTTCCTCTACGCGCCCCTGCGCCAGTCGCTCTTGCGCATGCTGACGCTGCGCGAGGTGGTGGACCTGGGGCCGGGCGCCTTCGCCGGCACGCAGGTGCGCACGTGCATCACCGTGTGGTCCTCGCTGCCGGGCCACGTGGACCCGCCGCGCTTCGAGCGCCGGGGGGCATGGCAGCACTTCACCCCCGAGGCGCCCGAGTGGCGGCTGGCACCCACGACGCCGGAGGCGAGCGCGCTGGACGCGCGGTGGAGCGCGGAGGGCGAGCCGCTCACCACGCTCGTCCCCGTGAGCCTGCCCGGGGTGAAGACGCGCTTCGACGAGCTCTTGGTGGACGCGGACCCGGAGCGGCTGCTCGCGCGCATCCGCGCCTTCGCGGCGTCCTCGCTGGACGACCTGCCGGACTTCGCGCGGGTGCATGGGCTGTCCGAGGAGCTGCTCCCGAAGCTGCGCGCGCTGAAGGTGGGCCCCGCGCTGGAGGTGGACGCCAGGCACCTGCGGCCCTTCTTCCGGTATGGCGGCGCTCGGCACCGGGGCACGCTGCCTCCGGAGACGCGGGCGTACTGCTACCTGGACCGGCGGCTGATTCCGCGCGGAGACCACCGGCTGCGCGGGCCGTACGACCCGCACGTGGGCGCGGTGAAGCTGCTCTTCAACGTGCGCGAGCTGCCCCTGTCCGCGGCGCTGCTGCAGGAGGAGGGCTGCGTCCACGACCACCGGCACGCGCGCTTCGCGCCGCTGTTCGTTCCCAAGCGGCTGCGCGACGAGGGCCTGCGCGTGACGCGCTCGTCCGCGTCCGCCGAGGAGCTGGGGCCGCTGGTGCCCAACCTGTCGCCGCGAGGCCTCGAGTGGGCGGAGACGCTGGGAGGTCCTGAGGAGGCCTTCAAGGCCATCGTGCGATTCCTCAACGGCCCCGAGGTTCAGCGCACCTGGGCGCCGGCCTTCGGCGCTTCACGCGTGGTGCCGGTGCCGCTGGTAGTGCCGCCCATCGGACAGGAGTGAGGAGGCGGTGGGCGGCCCGCATGGTTTCCCTGCGGGCTGCGCGGACAACCGCTAGTGTCCACCTTCGCTGAGCAGCATTTCCCCTCTGGAGGAGGACCCCGACCCATGAAGATTCGCGCGCTGCTGACCGCCACCGTTCTCACCGCCGCCGCGCCCGCGCTGGCCCAGGCCCCCGCGGCGACGCCCCCCGCGCCCGCCCCCGCCCCCGCCGCCGCGGCGCCGGCGAAGAAGGAGGCGCCCAAGGGCGAGACGGCGAAGGCGACGGTGAAGGACGCGCAGGGCAAGGACGTGGGCGAAATCACCTTCGAGCAGGCCAAGCAGGGCGTCCTCATCAAGGGCACGCTGCACGACCTGCCCCCCGGCCAGCACGCCTTCCACATCCACGAGACGGGCAAGTGCGAGGCGCCGGAGTTCAAGACGGCCGGCGCGCACTTCAACCCGACGAAGAAGGCGCACGGGATGATGGCCCACAAGGGCAAGCACCTGGGCGACCTGCCCAACCTCTACGTGGGCCAGGACGGCAAGGTGCAGTTCGACACGTTCGCCCAGGGCGGGCTGACGGTGAAGTCGCTGTTCGACAAGGACGGCTCGGCCGTCGTCGTCCACGTCAAGGAGGACGACTACGCCACGGACCCGACCGGTGACGCCGGCGGTCGCCTGGCGTGCGGCGTGGTGGAGAAGCAGTAGCGGCCCGATTCACCCGGTGACGCGCCCGTCTGGCATTGCTGGCCGGACGGGCGAGTCCCAGAGCGGCCCCTCTTCAGTGCACGGGCTTCGCGACGGCGTCAGGCGCCTTCTTCACGGGCGTGAAGCGCAGGTCCTGGAAGTCGAAGCTGAAGTCGGTGAGCGGTGAGACGGGCTGCATGCGCATCTCCCCCACCGCGCCGTCGGGCTTGAGCGAGAAGGACACGAACGCGTCCGCGTTGAGCGAGCGGTCCTTCCAGCGCGCGACGAAGGTGTCGTATTGCCAGTGCTCCACCTCACCCACGAGACCCGGCGTCCGGCTGAAGCGCAGCACCAGCTTGTCCGCCTCCCGCGTCAGCGTCACGTCGCCGTACCAAGCGTCGCGGAACGTGCCGGTGTACGCGTCGAGCGGGAGCGACGGCTTGCTCTGGGCGTTGCGGCTGCCGCGGAGCCCCGCCACCTGGGCCTCCGCCTTGGCGCGCTTCGCGTCGTCATCCGCCTTGAACGCGGCCACCCAGTCCGTGGCGGGCCCGCCCATGAACGCGTCCAGCACCGTCCACATCGGCGCCTCGATGGCCCCGCGCTCCTCCTGGTTCGTCAGCACCGCGACGCCCAGGTTCAGCTCCGGCACCAGCATCACCCGCGAGTAGTAGCCCGGCAGCGCGCCGCCGTGGCCCACCAGCTTATAGCCCTTGTAGTCGCGCAAGGACCAGCCCAGCGCGTACGCGGCGAAGTTCGCGCGCAGCCCGGCGAGCGGCTTGGACGGCTCGGTGACGTTCATCACCGTCTGCGCCGCCCACATCTCCTTCGACTGCGCCTCGCTGAACAGCCGCTTCTTGCCGTCCGTGCCCGGAATCACGCCCAAGGCCAGCTGCGTCATCATCCACTTGGACAGGTCGTTGACGCTGGAGTTGATGGCCGCCGCGGGCGCGTTGTTCTCGAAGCCCATGGGCGAGATGGCCTTGAGCACGCCGTCCGCCTTCGCGTGCGGCGTGGCCACGTTGCCGCTCACGCGCAACGCCTTGAAGAGCGTGCTGCTGTCGCGCATGCCCACCGGCACGAAGATGCGCTCACGCACGAAGTCGCGCCAGTGACGGCCGCTGACCTTCTCGATGACCTTGCCGGCCACGAGGTAGAGGATGTTGTCGTACGCGTACTTGCTGCGAAAGCTCGACGCCGGGGGCAGGTGGCGCAGCTTCGAGACAATCTCGTCCTCGGTGAACGTCGACTGCGGGAAGTAGAGCAAATCCCCCGCGCCCAGCCCCAGCCCGCTGCGGTGCACGAGCAGGTCCCGAATCGTCAGCTCGCGCGTGACGTACGCATCGTGCATCTGGAACGACGGCAGGTGGTCCACCACGCGGTCATCCCACTGCAGCTTGCCCTCCTCGACGAGCATGGCCAGCGCCGCCGCCGTGAAGGCCTTGCTGTTGGACGCGATGCCGAACAGCGTGTCCGCCGTCACCGGCGTCTTGTCCCCGAGCTTGCGCACGCCATAGCCCTTGGACAGCACCACCTTGCCGTCCTTCACCACGGCCACGGCGATGCCGGGCACGTCGAAGGTCTTCATCGCCTTCTCGAGGGTGGCGTCGAAGTCGGCGGGCAGCGACTGCGCGAAGGCCGGGGACAGCGGAAGGACGACGAGGAGTAGCGCGAGGACGTGACGCAAGAAGGGCTCCAGGCAGGGGCTCGAAGTCCCCTCTCTACCGCACCTGGCGAACACGCCCCAGCCGCCCTTGTTCCGGGCCCGTGCGTCAGACGTAGCCGAAGCGGCGCCGCGCGAACCACTCCGCGCCGAGCAGCCCGATGAGGGCCACCAGGTAGTACCAGCGGTCCCACAGCGGCTGGTCCTTGGCGCGGCCCACCTCCACCACGGGCGGGTCCAGCAGCGGCACGTCCGGCAGGCTGTCCTGGGGCAGCTTGTACGCCTTGCCGCCCGTCACCTTGGCCACCTGCTCCATCAGCTCCGGCCGCACCGACGCGTCCGACAGCTCCGGCCCCACGGCGCGCACCGCCACCGCGTCCTCGCCCTGGCCCAGCTCCGTCTCGCCCTTCTTCGCCGTGGCGAGGAGCTTGTAGGGGCCCGGCTCCGGCGGCGCGAACTCCAGCCGCACCACGCCGTCCGGCCCCGTCGCCCCCGTCTGCACCGCCACCGGCTTCTGCGCGGCCACGGAGAACAGCTCCACGCGCACCTGCGCGTCCTGCGCCGGCTGGTAGTCCGCGCTGCGCGCCTGCACCACCACCGCCACCGGACGCCCCGGCTCCACCGAGGGCGGGTCCGCCGTCACCTTCAGCGTCGTCAGGTCCGGGTCCCTCACCAGCCAGCGCAGCGCGTTGCCCCAGAAGCGGTCATACGCGCGGCTGGGAGAGCCATCCCGGTGCGCCGCGAAGGCCCAGTACCACGACGCATCCGTGGCCATCACCAGCGCGCGCCCCCGGCCGTAATCCCACACCGCGACGAGCGGCGCGTTCTTCCCGTCCGAGGTGAGATGCGGATGCTCCAGCAACACGGTGGCGCCCTGCCGCGCGCGCGTCAGGTTGATGCCGGGGATGGGCGGCAGCTCGCCCCACGCGGCCTCGGTGCTGGAGGCGCCGGTGCCGATGGCCGTCACCGGGTGGCGCAGGCCCTCCGGCGTCAGGCGCGCGGTGAACGCGTCCAGGTTGGCGGGGCCCGCGGCGGCCACGGGCAGCGCGTCCATCAGCGTGGGCATGGTGGCGCGCCCCTCGCCCAGCACGCTGTCGCCGCCAATCATCACGAAGGCGCCGCCGTTGTGGATGTAGCGCTCCAGGTTGCGCTCGTACTCGGCGATGGACAGCGACGGGTCCGAGTGCCCGAAGTTCTGGAAGATGACGACGTCGAAGGTGTCCAGCTTCGTGTCGAAGATCTCCTCCATGGGGAACGGGATGAGCGACAGCTCCCGGTCGTTCGACGTCCCCGGGTCGTCCGACAGCGTGCGCAGGATGTAGAACGAGATGAGGTCCACGTTCGCGTCCTGCTTGAGCAGCCCGCGCAGGTAGCGCTCGTCCCACGAGGGGCGGCCCACCACCAGCAGCACGCGCACCCGGTCCCGGATGACCTTCAGCGTGAAGGAGCGGCTGTTGTTGTCCGCCACCGCCTCGTCCGGGAAGGTGGGCACCGACACCGTGTAGACGAAGCGGCCCGTCTGGTCCGGCGTGAAGGTGAAGGACACCGGCTTCACGTCGTCGTTCGTCTCCAGGCGCACCGTCTTGGTGGCCACCGTCTTGCCCTCCTGGCTGAGGACGACGGGAATCTCCTTGCCCCGGAAGCCCTTGCCGTGGATCTCCGCCTCCACCGTGAGCGAGTTGCGCACGAAGGCGAAGTCATCGACCTTGAGGCCTTCAATCGCCAGGTCCTTGAGCGCCTCCTGGCCCACGGTGAAGGTGGACACCGGCACGCCCAGGTCCGCGAGCGCCGCGCGCGCGCGGCCCACCACGCCCGCCTTCAGCTCCGCGTTGTCCGCGCCGTCGCTGAACAGCAGCACGCCGGACAGCTTGCGAGCGCCCTGCCCCGCCCCCGCCGACGCACGCAGCGCGGCGAGCAGGTCCGTGGTGCCCGCCCGGGGCGGCTCCTTGGCGAGCGACGCGGGCGTCACCGGCGAAAGCTCCGGGTCCACGCCGTACATCTCCACCGTGAAGCGGTCCTGCAGCCCCGCGAACGCCGGGCCCGCCTTCTCCAGGAACGCGGCCACCTGCGCGTTGCGCGTGGGCCCGCCCGGCTCGGTGGGAAAGCCCATGGACGCCGAGCGGTCCACCAGCACCGCCACCCGGTTCTTCATCCGCGCCACCTGGAGGTGACGGATGCCCGGCTCCAGCAGGAAGAAGAGCGCGGCCACGCCCGCGCCCACGCGCAGGGCCCACAAGAGGATGCGACGGCCACGCGCGGGCTCGCGGCGCACGCCCCAGGCCGCCAGCCCCACGCCTAACAGCAGCCCGAGCGCGAGGAACACCAGCGCCCACGAGGGCAGCGGAGAGAGGCTGACGAGCTTCCAGGCGTTGAAGGTGGGGGAGTTCATCCAGGCTCTTGAGGTGAGGCCCTTCGCGTCAGCGCCGCTTGTTGAGGATGAGCTGCAGGTGGACCGCGTCGTCCTTGTAGTCCAGGCAGAGCGCGTACATGCAAACGTTGATGCCCAGGCGCACCGCCAGCTCGCGCTGCGGCTCACCGCCGGGGCTCACGTCGAACTCGTAGTCGCCCGTCTCGTTGCGGCTCCACGCCCCCGCCACGTCGTTCTGCGAGTACAGCACCGCGGCGCGCTTGCCCAGGTTGGCCGCCAGGAGCTGCGGCTTGTTGAGCAGCCGCCCGGGCGCCGCGTCCAGCATGAAGAAGGACTTGAACACCACGTGCGTGGAGGGCACCTCGGTCAGCGGGCTCTGCGGCAGCACGCGCCGCATCTCCCGGCGGAAGCTGGCGTCGAAGCCGTCCCCGTCGCTGCCGTCGTTGGCGTCCGCCAGCATGAAGCCGCCGTACGTCAGGTAGCGGCGCAGGTTGGTCACCTCCGCCTCGCTGAGCGCGGGGAACGCGCCGTCGCCGCCGAAGTACAGGAAGGGGTACTCGAAGAGGTCGGGGCTGCTCAGCGCGAACGGGCGCGCGTCCGGCACCACCTCCACCGAGGTGCGCCGCTGCAGCTCCCACGCAATCCGACGCAGGCCCGACAGCCGCCCGTCCCAGCGGCCGCCGTGCTTCGCCACCGCGGGGATGAAGCGGTTCTTCTCACCGAAGGCGCGCGCACGCCCAGACAGCAGCGGGACGAGCGCGGAGGTGCCGAGCAGGAGGTTTCGTCGGGTCAGGCGCCGCGCGGACATAGAGCGCATCTATATACCGTCGACGGGTGCTCGCATTCCCCGGTATACAGCGGGCCCATGGCGAAAGGCGGACAGACGCCCGAGCCGCCCGGCGCCCCCGAGGTCCGCGCGGCCTGGGCCCTCAAGGAGGCCGGTGACGTCGCCGGGGCCCGACGCCAGGCCGAGCGTCTGTTGGCGAGCAATCCGGCCCCCCAGGACCGCGCCCAGGCCGAGGAGCTCTTGCGCCGCACGTCCACGCCCCGTGCCCTCTACGGCTTCGCGGCGCTGGGGGCCGCCGTCTTCGTGGTGCTGCTGCTGTTGGCGCTGAAGCGCTACGCTTAAGCTACATCGTCGGCGCCCGCGCCCCTCGGGGGCGGCTCGAGCCGCGCCGCAATGCGAAGGAGTCGGAAGTCATGGAAGGCCTCCTCCAGGCACTCAGGGCCTATCAGGAGTTCAATCCGTCGGGCTGGGTCGCCATCTACCGGCTGCTGCCGATGTGGGCGGGCATCGTCTGCTGTGTCCTCGGGGTGACGCTGCTCCTGGTCGGCGGAGGCCCCCGGGTGTTCCGGGTGCTCGCCGGCCCCATCGGCGCGCTGCTGGGCCTGGTGTGGACGGGCGCGGTGGCCGTGAAGCTGGGCCTGCCGGACCTGGACCCCCGGGCGCCGTCCATCGCCGCGGGGGTGCTGCTGGTGCTGGGCTTCCTCTTCCCGCCCGCCATCACCTTCGTGGGCCTGGGCGTGCCGCTGGGCCTGGTGGCCGGGCAGATCGCCGGCCCGCAGGACTTCCTGCTCGGCTTCGCGCCGGGGTTCATCATCGGCGGGCTGGTGGGCGCGCTCCTGCACCGGGTGGTCAGCGCGCTCGTCGCCTCCGCGGCGGGCGGGTGGGTGCTCGTCATCGGCGCGCTGGCGGCGCTGCACCAGTTCGGCAGCCTGGTGGAGGCGGTGGCGAGCCGTCCCTGGGGCGTCATCGTCGCGGCGGGCATGTTCGCCATCGCGGGCTCCGTCTACCAGCTGGCCATGCGCCCCTCCCCCGAGGAGGCCGACAAGCAGCGCGCGGAGAAGGAGCGCGTGAAGCTGCGGCAGGCGGAGCAACGGGCGCTCGAGAAACGTTGGGGGGTCAAGTAGCCAGCCTCCCCCGGTCGTCGGCCGTGCTTTACCTCCACCCGGGTGGCGCGTAGATTCCGCCGCCTTTCCCCCCGGAAAACCCCCGAAGGATTGATGGGCCAGGCCAGGCGCAAGGAGAAGGAGAAGCAGGAGTCCCCCCCGGAGCCATCCCCCGGGCAGGAGCCCCTGGCTCAGGGAGCATGGGTGAAGCCCGAGGGACTGTCGCGCCGGGGCTGGGCCGTGCTCGTCGGCCTCATCGTCGTCATCCAGTTCCCCCTCATCCACTACGTCCTCTTCCGCGGTGACGCGGAGGTGACGGCGACAATCCCCTACACCCAGGACTTCAGCGACCCGGGCGTGGTGAAGCGCGACTTCTTCACCACGGGCGGCTACTGGCGGGTGATTCAGGGCGAGCTGCTGGCGCCGGGGGTGAAGAACAACCCGCTGTGGCTGCAGGCGCCGCTGCCGGACGACGTGGCGGTGGAGCTGGACGTGCGCTCGGAGCTGCCCGAGGGCGACATCCGGGTGGAGCTCTTCGGCAACGGCGTGGACCCGGCTTCCGGCTACGTGCTGATGCAGGGCGGCCAGAACAACTCCGTGTCGGCCATCGCCCGGCTGGACTTGAACGCGCCCACGCTGGACGCGCTCCAGCGCCGCGCGCAGCGCAAGGCGGAGTCGTCGGGCGCCGCCGCGGACCTGGCTTCCGTGTTCAAGGACGACACCCGGGTGAAGGTGGAGGCGCGGGGCACGCCGGTGCAGGCGGGCCGCACGTACCACTGGCGCATCGAGCGCCGGGGCACGCTCTTGCGCTGGTCCATCGACGGGGAGCTGTTCCTGGAGCTGGATGACCCGCGCCCGCTCAAGGGGCCGGGGCACGACCGGCTGGGCCTGTCCGGCTTCGAGTCGCAGATCTTCTGGGACAACCTGCGCGTGGACACGCCGGACCGGCTGCCCGCCAAGGTCGCGGCCGTGACGCCGGCCATCCCCCCGGGTCCGTACGCGGACGACTTCGAGCGCGACACGCTCGGCGACGCGTGGAACGTCACCAACCCCACCGCGACGCGCATCGTCGACGGCGCGCTGGTGGTGGAGCAGCTCCACAACCGCCCCGTGTGGCTCAAGCGCCCTTTGCCCCGCGACGCGGTCATCGAGTTCGACGCATGGACGGACAGCCCGCAGGGCGACATCAAGGTGGAGGCCTGGGGCGACGGCCGCTCGTTCTACGCGGGTGATTTGCGGCTGCAGTACACCGCCACCGGCTACGTGTTCATCTTCGGCGGCTGGAAGAACACCCAGTCCGCCATCGCCCGCAGGAGCGAGCACACGCCCGACCGCGTCACGCGGGATGGGGCCGCGGTGGTGCCGGGCAAGCGCCACCACTTCAAGCTGACCCGCCGCGGTGACACCCTCGCCTGGGAGCTGGACGGCCAGCCGTTCCTGACCCTCAAAGACGCCACGCCCCTCGAGGGCTCGCGCAACCAGTACTTCGGGTTCTCGGGCTGGCAGACCCGCGTCCACTTCGACAATTTGAAGATTGAGCCGCTCGCCCCCTAGCGGCCCAAGGAAAGTCACACCGTGCGCAGAGTTGGCATCTTCGGCTGGGGCGTCGTCGCCCCCCGGTCCAGGAACATCGAGGCGTTCGAGAGGAACCTCGCGTCCTCCGAGAGCTGGCTGTCCCCCTTCAACGGCTTCGGGCCGGACAACTTCCTGGTCGGTACGCCGGACTTCCAGCTGGCGGACTACAAGCCGTGGATCGACGAGCGCTTCCCCGCCAACCGCTTCTCCCAGCTGGAGCGGAAGATGGGGCAGCCGACGCAGTTCGCCATCGGCGCGTTCATCCAGTCGCTCGCGCAGAACCCGGGCCTGGAGCAGGAGCTGCAAGCCCTGGGGCCCCGCGCGCACGTGTACGTGGGCACGGGCCTGGGGGACCTGCCCACCATCCAATCCATCTCGCTGGATTTGTACCGCGCCCAGCGCCGGTGGGACCGCTTCTGGTCCGCGCCCGAGCGCAACGCGGTGCTGCGCCAGTGGCTGGAGACGCGCGAGCCCGCCGAGGGCGTGCCGCCCGAGCCGTCCACGGTGGACGAGGGCGTGCGCGACGAGGCCGAGGACGCGTGGTGGCACTACTGGACGGGCCGCTCCACGGAGCTGCGCGAGTACCTGGCGGAGCTGCGCGACATCGAGGCCATCGGCGTGCCGGACGGCGCGGACGTGGAGTCCGCGAAGCTGGCCGTCATCAAGGAGAAGCGCACGCGCAACGCCCGGCTGCAGAAGAAGTGGAGCGCGCCGGAGCCGCCCTGGAACGCCGTGTCCTCCAACGTGCTGTGGAACATCCACAACACGCCCGCCTCGCAGATTTCGATGCTCGGCCGCATCACCGGCATGACGTTCGCCCCGGTGGCCGCGTGCTCGTCGTTCGGCTACGGGCTGAAGCTGGCGATGAACGCCCTGCAGCTGGGTGAGGCGAAGGCCGTCGTCATGGGCATGACGGACGCGGCGCCCAACCCGCTCGTCGTGGGCGGCTTCTACAACGCGCGCGTCATCTCCGCGGACGCGGCCATCTCCAAGCCCCTCACCGCCCTGCGCGGCACGCACATCGCGGGCGGCGCGGTGGTCTGGGTGCTGGGCGACTACGACTACTTCACGGCCAAGGGCTTCAAGCCCCTGGGCATGGAGCCCGTCTCCGTGGGCGTCACCGCGGACGCGGACCACATCATCACCCCGTCCAAGGAGGGCCCCACGCTGGCCATCCGCGAGGCGCTGGCCCAGGCGGGCTGCGGCCCCGCCGACGTGGGCAGCTGGGACCTGCACGCCACCGCGACGCCGGGGGACTACCTGGAGGTCCAGAACCTGCGCGACGTGATGCCGGAGTCGGTGCTCATCACCGCGCGCAAGGGCACCTTCGGCCACGGCATGTCCGCGGGCGGCGGCTGGGAGCTGACGGCGCAGTACCTGGGCTACGGGCGCGGGCAGGTGTTCCCCACGCCGCTGAAGAAGACGGAGCTCAACCAGCAGATTTCGCGCGTCCACGGCCGCTTCGTCTTCGACGAGGCCCAGGCCGCGCCCGAAGGCTGCGCGGGCAAGCTGTCCATGGGCGTGGGCGGCATCAACGCCTGCGTCATCTCCCGCCCCTGGAAGAAGTGACGCGCCGGGCGGCGCTGGGAGGGCCCCTGGTTCAGGGGTACTCGAGCGCCGCCTGCTGCGCCAGCCGGCCGGCCGCGTCGGGCTCGATGCGCCGCAAGAGCTCCAGCTCCAGCTCCAAGTCCCTCGCGTAGCTCTGCTGCGTGGGCAGCACGCCGGTGGTGTTGGCGTTGGCGCGCGCCACGGCCTGCTCCTCCTGCGCGCGGGCGGAGCCTCCCTGGGCGATTCGCTGCTCCACGTTGCCCCCGCCGATGGCCTGCGACATCCGGTTGCCGCGCATCACCCGGAGGATGCTGCCGCCGTTGGGCAGCGTGTGGCCCTCAATCAGGAAGCGCGAGGACGACGTGGGCCCCAGCGTGCCGCCCCCCGCGTCGCGCCACTCCGTCTCCAGCACGTAGCGGCCCGGCATCTCCTTCCAGGAGTAGCCCTCCTTCTGGAGGTGCGCCTTCACCTCCGGCCACAGGTCCGGCAGCGTGCGCTGGTAGACATGGCTGGCCGCCTTGTCGCGCTGGTAGTTCTCCCGGAGCGAGCGGGAGCACCCCGCCAGCAGGCACAGCACGACGACGAGCAGACTGCGCATGGAGCAACCTCCGACCCGCGGAGACGGGGGCGCCCAGCATAACGCCCCCACCTCTCCACCGGGCAGCCCCCCGCCCGGGCCGGTCCGTCAGCTCTTGGGCGTGGCCACCAGGTCGAAGTCCGGGATGTGTTCGCGCATGAACTCCCGCATCCGCGCAATCAGGGCGGCTTCAATCTGACGGGCGCGCTCGCGGCTGACGCCGTACTTGTCGCCGATGTCCTGCAGCGTCAGGGGCTCGTCGGAGGTGAGGCGGTTCTCGAAGATGAAGCGCTCCTTGCCCTCCAGCGTCCGGGAGAACTCGGCGAGCTTCTCGCGGAACAGGGCCTTGAGCTGCTCGGCGCCCAGCCGCTCGTCGGCGGGCACCGCGCCCGACGGCAGGTAGCGGTCCGCGCGCGTGGCCCGCGAGCCCTCGTCGTCCCCGCCCAGCGGCGCGTCGATGGACACCTCGTCGTGCCCCAGCCGCTGGTCCATCTCCATCACGTCCTGCTCGGAGACGTTGAGCCGCTCCGCCAGCAGCTTGGGGCTCGCCTCGAAGCCCTGGGCGATGAGCTTCTCCTGCTCCTGGCGCAGCTTGAAGAAGAGCTTGCGCTGGGCCTCGGTGGTCCCCAGCTTCACCATCTTCCAGTTGTCCATGATGTAGCGGAGGATGTACGCGCGTATCCACCAGGCCGCGTAGCTGGAGAGCTTCACGCCCCGCTCCGGGTCGTACTTCTTCACCGCCTGCATCAGCCCGATGTTCCCCTCCTGCACCAAATCCAGCAGGGACAGGGGGTTGCGGTGGTACTCGTGGGCCAGCTTCACCACCAGCCGCAGGTTGGAGGCCACCAGCCGGTACGCCGTCCTGACGTCCCCCGTCTCGCGGTAGTGCCGCGACAGGGCCAGCTCCTCCTCGCGCGTCAAAAGGGGGTGGCGCGTCACCTCGGCCATGTAGGCCTGCAGCGGGTCCCGGTTGGACAGCCCCGACTCGCTCGCCCGGACCAGGGCCTGGGCGGGCCGGGGAGCGGCCTCCTCCTCGGGCTCCACGTCGGTCAGCTCGGCCTCGTCCGGCTCCAGGGAATCCGGGTCTGGGGAGGCCTCCACCCCGGTGTCCTCGACCTCGGCGTCGACGGTATCCGCCCTGGCGGGGGCGCTCGCGGGCGCCCGCTTCGCCCGGCGTCCGGGCGACGTTCCTTTGGTTCTCTTCCCTCCACTCGCCATCGGCTCTCCATACCCCAAAGTGCCGCGATTGTTGCCAGAGGGTAATGCAGGGGCTATGCCCCTGCTTGATGAGCGACATCCAAGAGCCCACCGCGCCGGGCAGCCCGGCCACTGACGAAGCCCCGACGCGTCCCGCCGAATACATCGCGGACATCGGCTTCGACGACATGAATCTGTCCGAGCCCCTCCGCCGCGCGCTGGCGGAGCGCGGCTACACCCACCCCACCCCTGTCCAGGCGCGCGCCTTCCGGCCCGCCATCGAGGGAAAGGACCTGATTGTCCGCAGCAAGACGGGCACGGGGAAGACGGCCGCGTTCGGCCTGCCGCTGCTGGAGAAGATTCCCGCGGATGAGAAGCGCGTGCGCGCGCTCATCCTCTGCCCCACGCGCGAGCTGGCGCTGCAGGTGGCGGAGGAGCTGACGCTCCTGGCCAAGTACAAGGGCGTGAAGGTGGCGGCCATCTACGGCGGCGCCTCCATGAAGCAGCAGGAGGACGCGCTCGAGGAGGGCACGCCCATCATCGTGGGCACGCCCGGCCGCGTGTTCGACCACATCAACCGCGGCAACCTGAAGCTGGACGGGTGCGACCACGCGGTGCTGGACGAAGCCGACGAGATGCTCAACCAGGGCTTCTACGAGGAGGTCACCCGCATCCTCGACCGCCTTCCGAAGTCGCGCCAGGTGCTGCTCTTCAGCGCCACCGTCCCCACGGACATCCAGAACCTCATCGCCCGGTACACGACGAACGCGGAGACGCTCTTGCTCTCCGGCGACGTCTTCACCGTGGAGCACATCCACCACGTCCGCTACGACGTGTCGGACGCCTTCCCCAAGCCGCGCAACCTCATCTACATCCTGGAGAAGGAGGAGCCGCCCAACGCCATCATCTTCTGCAACACGCGGGATGACACGGCGCTGGTGACGGCGGTGCTCAACCGCAACGGCTTCGACGCGGAGCTGCTCAACGGAGACCTGCCGCAGAAGGAGCGCGAGCGGGTGATGGGCAAAGTGAAGCGCGGCGAGGTGGCCTTCATGGTCGCCACGGACATCGCGGCGCGCGGCATCGACATCTCCGGGCTGGAGTACGTCATCAACTACTCGCTGCCCGAGGACCCGGCCGTCTACCTGCATCGCGTGGGCCGCACCGGCCGCATCGGCAACAAGGGCACGGCCATCAACCTCTTCTCCGGGCGCGAGCTGGCCACGTACACCGCGCTGGAGAAGAAGTACGGCATCAAGTTCGACAAGCAGGAGATGCCCGCCCCCGAGGAGGCGATGCGCCTTTGGACCGAGCGCCACGTGCGCGAAATCCAGGAGGCCGCCGGCGGCTCGATTTTCGAGGGCTTCCTGCCCCTGGCCGCGCAGTTGAAGAACCGCCCCAACGCGGATGACCTGGTCGCGTTCCTGCTCAAGTACTTCTTCAGCCACCTGCGCATGGAGAAGCTGCAGGCGGCCCAGGAGACGGAGCGCCGCGAGCCCGCGCCCGAGCGCAAGTCCAGCGGCGGCGAGGGCCGTCGTCGGGACCGCGAGGAGCGCGGTGGCCGGGGCGAGCGTCGTGAGCGCGAGGACCGTCGCGAGCGCGGTGAGAAGCCCATGGCGCGTCCGGAGCATCCGGACCGCGAGCGCCGTCCGCGCCGCGACGAGCCCCGGCGGGAGCGTGACTCCGGCCGTGGCGGCGCCGCCGCGCTGGAGGCGGGCCCCGGCGAGGCGAAGCTGTGGGTGAACCTGGGGACCGCGGATGGCCTGGGGCCGGGCAGCATCGCCACGGCGCTGGAGGACGCGGGCGCGCCCCTGGGGAAGGTGGTGCGCGCGGAGCTGCGCCCCACGTTCGCGTACGTCTTCGTCGCGGAGGAGGACAGCGCGGCGTTCGAGACGCTCAACGGCAAGCAGCACGGGACGAAGACGCTGCGCGTGGAGAAGAGCAAGCCGCGCACCGAGCGTGAGCCCGGCACCCGTCCGCCCCCGTCCCCGGACGCGGGCCCCGGCGAGGTGAAGCTGTGGACCAACCTGGGCATGGACGACGGGATGGACGAGGCGAAGCTGCCCGCCGCCCTGGAGGCCGCGGGGGCTCCCGCCGGCAAGGTGCTCAAGGCGCTGCTGCGCCCCACCTACGGCTACGCGTACGTGGCCGAGGCGGACGCGGCGGGCTTCGAGGCGCTCAACGGAAAGCAGCACGGCGAGAAGGTGCTGAAGATTGAACGGCACCGTCCGCGCGGTTCACGCGAGGAGCGTCGCCCGCGTCACGAGGCGCTGCCGGACCTGCCGGGCCAGGTGCGCCTGTGGGTGGGCCTGGGCAAGCAGGACGGCCTGGACGAGGCGGGCGTCACCAGCGCGCTCGAGGCCGCCGGGGCTCCGGCCGGCAAGGTGGTGCGCATGGACCTGCGCCCCACGTACGCGTACGTGTTCGTCGCGGACGAGGACGCCGCGGGCTTCGAGGCGACGCACGGCAAGCAGCACGGTGAGCGCACGCTGAAGGTCGAGCGCGCTCGCAAGAAGTAGTCGCACCGCATGGGCGTCCGGCGGGCCTTCGGGCCATGCCGGACGCCATGGGCGCGGAGGGCTCGGACAAGGGCCCCGCGCGAGGCGTGCCGCGCGTCAGTCCCAGGCGGGCCGTGCCCAAGCCCTCCTCTCAGGGTTCCTCGGACGCGGCGGCCTTCCTGCGCCGCTCCCGGTGGTAGTGCGCGGTGCACAGGCCCCGGGCCAGCACGGGCCGCTCGCAGCCCGCTTGCGAGCACGGGACGGGCTCGGGCCGCGCGGGCCGCGTCGCCGACGGGCCGCCGCTGAACATCACCTCCGCCACCTCGAGCAGCCGGTCCACGTCCGGACGGGAGAGGTGACGGGTGCGCGCGAAGCCCTCCAGCCGGTGGCCCCCGGCGTCGTCCACGTCCTCCACCCGGAGCAGCTCCCACAGGGGCATCTCCAGCGCGGAGGCCACCTGGAGGAGCGTCTCGTAGCTGGGGCTGCGCTCCCCGCGCTCCAGCAGCGACGCGAAGGACACGGAGATGCCGCACCGGACGGCGAAGTCCTCCTGGGTGAGGCCCCGGCGCTCCCTCAGCGCGCGAATCCGTCGGGCCAGGCCCTGCAGGTGTCCGTTCACCGTGGAAGCATCCGGGGGACCGGGTGACATGGCAGTTTCCTATGGTAGCGCACCCCTTCTGTTAAGGTCTCGCGCGCGGTGCGGGCCCACCCGGGTCCACCGCCACCAGGAGCCCTGCGAATCATGAGCGCCGTCGAGGGTACCAACTACTACTTCCGCAAGGCCGCGCGGATCATGGACGTGGGAACCCCCATCGAAACGCTGCTCGCCACGCCCCTGCGCGAGGTGAAGGTCCAGGTCTCCATCGAGATGGACTCCGGGGAGATTCGCACCTTCCTCGGCTACCGCATCCAGCACGACAACAGCCGCGGCCCCATGAAGGGCGGCCTGCGCTACCACCCCGCGCTGAACCAGGACGAGTCCTCGTCGCTCGCGTCGCTGATGACGTGGAAGACGGCCGTGGTGAACGTGCCCTACGGCGGCGCCAAGGGCGGCATCGCGTGCGACCCGTCGCAGCTGAGCCTCAAGGAGCTGGAGCGGCTGACGCGCAAGTTCGTCGACCAGATCCAGGACGTCATCGGTCCCACGCGGGACATCCCCGCCCCCGACGTCAACACCAACCCCCAGGTGATGGCGTGGATCATGGACCAGTACTCGCGCTACCACGGCCACTCGCCCGCCGTCGTCACGGGCAAGCCGCTGGAGCTGTACGGCTCCAAGGGCCGCGAGGCGGCCACCGGGCGCGGCCTGTTGTACGTGTGCCGTGAAATCCTGAGGGATTTGGGCCTGCCGGTGAAGGGCACGCGCTTCGCGGTGCAGGGCTTCGGCAACGTGGGCAGCCACACCGCGCAGCTGTTGTGGGAGGACGGCGGCGTGGTGGTGGCCGTGGCGGACGTGCTGGGCGGCATCCGCAACCCCGCGGGCCTGGACATCCCGTCGCTCTTCGAGCACGTCAAGCGCACCGGCACGGTGACGGGCTTCACGGGCGGCACGGCGTGCACCAACGAGGAGGTGCTCGCGGCCGACTGCGAGGTGCTCATCCCCGCCGCGCTGGGCCACGTGCTCACCCGCGACAACGCCAACCATGTCCGCGCGCGGCTCATCATCGAGGGCGCCAACGGCCCCACCCAGCCGGAGGCGGACGAAATCTTCGAGAAGCGCGGCATCTTCGTGGTGCCGGACGTGCTCGCCAGCTCCGGCGGCGTCACGGTGAGCTACTTCGAGTGGGTGCAGAACCTCCAGCACCTGTCCTGGGAAGAGGACCGCGTCAACGCGGAGCTGGAGAAGACGATGAAGGAGGCCTACGAGCGCGTGGCGCAGATTGCCCGCTCGCGCAAGGTCTCCATGCGGACGGCGGCCTACATCCTCGCCATCGGCCGGGTGGGCAAGGCCACCGTGCTGCGCGGCATCTGATACTCCGGGCGCCCGTCCGTCCCCCGGGCGGGCGAGCCTGCCGCATCGCGGCAACGCGTCGGGGCCCCAGGTCCGGTGCAGGCTGTCCCTTCCGCCCGGGGCGCGCTTCCGCTAGACGCGCACGCTCATGGTCACCCTCCAGGACATCCTCACCGCGCGGGAGCGTCTGCGCGACGCCATCCGGCCCACGCCCTGCCCCGCCTCGGACTACTTCACCGAGCGCACCGAGTGCGGCGCGGTGTACTTCAAGCTGGAGAACCTCCAGCGCACCGGCGCCTTCAAGGAGCGCGGCGCGCTCAACAAGCTCTTGACGCTGTCGCCGGAGGAGCGCCAGCGGGGCGTCATCGCCGCGTCCGCCGGCAACCACGCGCAGGGCGTCGCGTACCACGCGCGCCGGCTGGGGGTGAAGGCCACCATCGTCATGCCGGAGCGCACGCCGCTCATCAAGGTGTCTCGCACGCGCGACGACTACGGCGCGCGCGTGGTGCTCAAGGGCACCAACTACGACGAGGCCTACGCGGAGGCGCTGCGCATCCAGCAGGCCGAGGGGCTGGTCTTCGTGCACCCCTTCAACGACCCGCACGTCATCGCGGGCCAGGGCACCATCGGCCTGGAGCTGCTCGAGCAGTGGCCGGACGTGGAGGTGGTGCTGGTGCCCATCGGCGGCGGCGGGCTCATCTCCGGCATCGCCTGCGCGCTGAAGGAGAAGAAGCCCGGCATCCAGGTCATCGGCGTGCAGACGTCCACCATCGACAGCATGAAGGCCTCCGTCGCGGCGGGGAAGCTGATGGAGCTGCCGGCGGCGGGGACCACCATCGCGGACGGCATCGCGGTGAAGCGGGTGGGCGAGCTCACCTTCGAGATGGTGCGCAGGTACGTGGACACCATCGTGTCGGTGGACGAGGAGGAGATCGCCGCCGCCATCCTCACGCTGCTCGAGCAGGAGAAGAGCGTGGTGGAGGGCGCGGGCGCGGTGGGCGTGGCCGCGGTGCTCAACGGGCACGTGCCCCAGGCGAAGGGCAAGCGCACCGCCATCATCCTGAGCGGCGGCAACATCGACATGAACGTCATCAGCCGCATCATCGAGCGGGGCCTGGTGAAGGCGGGCCGCCTGGTGCAGCTCGAGGTGCGGCTGCCGGACCGGCCCGGCATGCTCGCGCGGCTGACGACGCGCATCGCGGACCTGAGGGCCAACGTGGTGGACCTGCACCACGAGCGCGCCTTCTCCAAGGCGGGGCTGGGCGAGGCCATGGTGGAGGTGACGCTGGAGACCACGGGCCCCTCTCACATCCGCGAGCTGGAGCAGGCCCTGGAGGAGCTGGGCTGGCAGGTGGCCCGGAAGTAACGGGAGGGGGCCTTGCACGCGGCCCGAGGGGGTCGGCCATACTGGGCCCATGCGTTCCCTGCTCGTCGCGCTGCTGGTCGCCGCCACTCCGCAAACCCCCGCCCAGAAGGCGAAGGAGCTCTCCGGACAGAAGGCCTGGGAGGAGCTGTACCTGGCCTTCTCCTCCGGTGACGCGACGGCGGTGCCCCCCGAGCAGCGCGCCGGGGTGTCCGGCGCGCTCGTGAAGGGCTGCCAGGCCCTGCTGAAGGACGACGCGGTGATGGCGTACTCGCTGGGCGAGCGCGCCGTGGTGTTCCAGGAGTCCGCTCCCGCGCTGCGCTGCCTGGCGAGCGCGGCCCGGAAGACCGAGCAGCGCGCCGCGGCCGAGGCGACCCTGGTCAAGGGCGTGACGCTCTTCCCCAAGGACGGCGCCTTCCCGCTGGAGTTGGGCAAGCTGCTGCTGGAGGAGCAGGACTCGGCGGGCGCCCAGGCGGCGCTGGAGAAGGTGCCCCCGCGCAGCCGCGAGGCCGCGGAGGCGAAGAAGCTGCTCCAGCAGGCGCGGCAGCAGACGCTGCAGGAGGACTCGGCGCGGGCGGAGGCGTCGCGCATCGAGAAGAAGCTCGGGGGCTCCCCCTCCCGGGGCGCTGAGACACGGCCGGCGAGCGCCCAGGCGGGCGACGACTCCACCGTCGTGGCCCTGGAGACGCGGCCAGGGATGAGCGTGCGCACGCCGCGCGTCGGCTTCGAGTCCGGCGTGAACTCCCTGGGCATGCGCGTGCGCGCCAACAGCCGGTACGTCATCACCTACTTCAACAACGACCGGGACTTCGCCCAGCGCGCCGAGTACGAGGGCCGCATCGTCGAGATACTCGATACGGCGCACCACTTCGTCCAGAAGGTCCTGGGCGAGACGCGTGAGCAGCCCGTGACGGTCGTCCTCTACACGTCGGCGGAGTTCCGCGTCGTGTTCGGTGACAGGGTCGCCAACAGCGTCGCGGGCATCTACAAGACCAACGCCATCCACATCAACAACGCCGCCGAACTGAACAGCCAGAACAAGGCGACCATCGTCCATGAGTACGTCCATGCCGTCATGGCGGAGATCTGCGGCAGTGGTGACCTCGACACCGCCTTCCTCCCCATGTGGTTCAGCGAGGGCGTGGCCATGTTCGTGGAGTGGAAGTACCTGGACATCCCGGGCCCCACCCCGGACATGATGGAGCAGATTCACGCCCTCCTCTCCACGTCGGACGTTCGCGTCATGAGCCTCCGGTCGATGACGAAGATCCCCCCTATCCGGATGGGGAACGCGGGGATGGCGTACGACATCTCCGGACTGGGGGTTAAGGAGCTGATGCGCCGTGAGGGGGCCTACCGCCTGATGACCCTCACCCGAGCCGTATGCAGGGGCCGGGGGCAGCCCTCCTTCGAGAAGGCGTTACTGACCCACTATGGGATGACCATGGATGACCTCGAAAAAGAGGTCGAGGAGTCGGTCCAGAAGAGGTAGCGGCCGGGCAAGCTCGGTCCATTTGGTTTACCCCTCCCCGGGAGTCACCTACACTCGCAGCCCCCCCATTTGCGCTGCGACGGTAACCGGGCAGTCCGCCGTCCGCAGCAAGGTGACGGATGTCGGACACGCGCGCGGCAATGAGAGAGTTTCGCTTCCTCGACGAGAAGCGAAAGCTGGGAAGCCTGTCTCCCGTGGAGGAGGCTCGCTGGGGTGAGCTGCGTGGTCTCCTCGGCATCCAGGATGCGCCCGCCGACGCCTCCGCGTGGCAGCAGCCGGAGGCCGCGCCCCAGGGCTACTACGGCGCCGATGGCCAGTGGTACGCCTACCCCGCCGGCTACGACCCCAACCAGGCCTATGCCCAGCAGGCCCAGGGCTACTACGGCGCCGACGGCCAGTGGTACGCCTACCCCGCCGGCTACGACCCCAACCAGGCCCAGGGCTACTACGGCGCCGATGGCCAGTGGTACGCCTACCCCGCCGGCTACGACCCCAACCAGGCCTACGCCCAGCAGGGGTACGACCCGAACCAGGCCTACGCCCAGCAGCCGTACGATCCGAACCAGGCCTACGCGGGCTACCCGCAGCAGGGCTACGACCCGAATCAGGCCTATGCGCAGCAGGGCTACGACCCGAATCAGGCCTATGCGCAGCAGGGCTACGACCCGAACCAGGCCTACGCGCAGCAGCAGGGGTATGATCCGAACCAGGCGTATGCGCAGCAGGGGTATGATCCGAACCAGGCCTATGCGCAGCAGCAGGGCTGGGCAGGGCAGGACCCGAGCGCCTACGCGCCGCAGCCCGCCGCCGAGCCGGAGAACCTGCACCTCAGCTCGGACGACATCGACATCCCGGCGCTGAGCGAGCCCGCGCCGTGGATGGCGCCCGCCGCGACGCCCGAGGTCAGCGCGCCCGCCTCTGACGCCACCTCTTTCGAGGACGTGCTGGAGGTCTCCGAGGCGGAGGTCGCGTCGGGGTCCGAGGCGGCGACGCCCGTGGAGGTTCCGACGAGCGCCGAGGATGACTTCAGCGCGCTGGGTGGCGCGGAGGAGCCCGCGGCCGCCGCGCACGCGCCCGAGTCTTCGCTCGAGTCGTCCTTCGCCGACCTCTCCCTGGAGGTCGAGACGACGCCGGACGTCGCCGAGACGCCGGTGCTGGAGGCGCAGCCCGTCGAGGAGTCCTCGCTCGAGTCCTCCGATGTGGAGGTTCCCTCGTCCGAGGTCGAGCTGCTCGATGCCTCGGCGGAGAGCGAGCCGGTGCTCGCGGAGGACCTCTCGTCGGCCCCCGTGGACGAGGCGTGGGCCTCGGCTCCGCTGGCGGTGGATCCACTCGAGTCCTCGCCGACGGAGGTCGCCGACGCGAACGACATCATCGATGTCGGCGCCATGGAGTCCGCCGAGCCCATCGCGCTCGACGCGGGTGATGTGGCGGAGGAGTTGGTGCTCGAGGCCTCGGAGGTGAGCGACGCGTCGTCCTCCACCGTGGAGCTCTCGGCTGGGGACGTCGATGCGGGCACGGCCGAGGAGATCTCGCTCGACGCCTCCGACGTCAGCGAGGTGTCCGCGTCCACGGATGACACGGCTGCCTCGACGCAGCCTGAGCCCACGCAGGAGGCGACGGACGCCGAGGTGTGGATGGCCTCCACGGCCACGCAGGCGACCTCGGGCGAGGACGGCACATCCGCGGGCGAGTCGCCCACGCTCGACGTCGCGGAGGTTGGAGCGGAGGCGGTCTCGACGACGCCGCTGCCCTTCAGCTCGAGCACGGTTCCCTCGTTGGAGCTTCGCTCCGTGCAGGTGGGACCCGACCTCCAGGCGGACACCATCGAGGTCGACACGGAGGCCGCGCCCGCGTCGCAGGATGCGTTCGACCTGAGCGGCAGCCCCGAGGAGGCCGTTCCCCTCGCGACCGCGGGAGACTTCCTGGAGCCCGGGCAGTTCACCGCCTCGGCGGAGCGCAGCCTGGACCTTCCGGCCTACGGCGGCGCGGAGGAGGACTGGAGCACGCAGTCGAGCGAGCTGGAGCCGCTGGCCAGCAGCGCGGGCATGGCGTCACAGACGACGGGCGGCGCGGAGTGGTCCTCCGGCGAGGCGCCGGCCGAGGGTGGTTCCGCGGAGTGGAGCGCGGAGGCGCAGGGCTCGGAGGTCATCGAGCTGCAGCCGGAATGGGCTTCGGCCAACGCCGAGGCCGCGCAGCCCACCTGGGACGCGACGGGAGAGCAGACGGCGGAGGCGGCATCGACCGAGTGGTCGACGTCCGAGGCACAGCCCGAGTGGAGCGCGACGAGCGAAGGCGCCTCGGCGGGCGAACTCGCGGCGACCACGTCATCGGAGTGGTCGACGGGTGAGGCGGGAGCAGAGGCCCCGGCGACCGACGCCGCGGCGGACGCGACCTCGGCCGCGTGGAGCGCGTCCGAGACGGAGCAGGCACACGACACGTCGGAGAACACCGCCGCGCAGTCCGAGTGGGCCGCCACGGAAGAGCTTCCTGCCGACGCCGTGCAGACGGATGAGTCCGCGCCCGTGACGGAGTCGCCTGGAGCGCAGCCCGAATGGATGGCGGCCGAGGAGCTTCCCGCGGACACCGTGCAGTCGGAGTGGTCTGCGTCCTCCGCGCAGACGCCAGATACGCAGGCTGAGTGGGCGGCCACGCCGGAGATTGCTCCGGACGCGGTGCAGACCGACGGGTCTGCCTCATCGACGGAGACGCCTGCCGCGCAGCCCGAGTGGGCCGCCACGGAAGAGCTTCCCGCCGATGCCGTGCAGGCTGAGTGGTCTGCCACGTCGACGGAGACTCCCGCCGCGCAGCCCGAGTGGGCCGCTACGGAAGAGCTTCCCGCCGACGCGGTGCAGGCCGAGTGGTCCTCGTCCTCGACGGAGACTCCCGCCGCTCAGCCCGAGTGGGCCGCCACGGAAGAGCTTCCCGCCGATGCGGTGCAAGCCGAGTGGGCCGCCACGTCGACGGAGACGCCTGCCGCTCAGCCCGAGTGGGCCGCTACGGAAGAGCTTCCCGCCGATGCCGTGCAGGCTGAGTGGTCTGCCACGTCAACGGAGACTCCCGCCGCGCAGCCCGAGTGGGCCACCACGGAAGAGCTTCCCGCCGACGCGGTGCAGGCCGAGTGGTC